>JAAYAY010000007.1 GCA_012719125.1 Planctomycetaceae bacterium
AACGCTTGAGCCTCTCCACCCCCGCACAACTTCTCAGCCGCCGCCTCCCAAGGCCCCCTAACTGACCGCCTCCGCCACGCACCCGTTGCAAACGACACAGGGTAGCGGAAAATAAGGTTAAACGAGTGTTGCACAATGACAACTGTTTCGTCGAAACGCTCTGACGCAGCGATCTTCAAGCATCCGATACGAAAGCCCCGCCCATGTCACACACTCCCCGTGTCGCTCTGCTGATGGGAAGCTCGCGTTCTTACGAACGAGGTCTCATTCACGGAATCGCCAAATACTCCGCTCTCCACGGCCCCTGGCACTTCTACCGCGACATCCCGTCCGTCGCCGGTGGACGCCAACTGTCGATCCGGGCCCTCAAGGATTGGTCACCCGACGGGCTTATTCTTCGCGAACAGAGGAACATGGACGCCGTCCTCGATCTCGGTTTGCCCATCGTGATCTCCCCTTCTCAGCGGACAATTCCCGGCTATGCAAACATCCGCAGCAACGACGATCGGATCGGGCGGTTGGGCGCCGAGCATCTGATCGACTGCGGCCTGCGGCATTTCGCCTACTGCGGCATGGACCCCATTTTCGTCTGGTCCCGAGGCCGCCGCGACGGCTTCTGCCGCCGGATTGCCGAGATTGGCTTGGAGGTCCACTGCTACGATCCGCCTCACAAGGCTCGGCAATTCGCCTGGTCACGGGAACGTCGCCACATGGTCGCCTGGTTGCGATCTCTGCCCAGGCCGCTGGGGTTGATGGTCTGCAGCGATGATCACTGTCTGTGTGTCATTGAAGCCTGCTCGCTGGCCGATCGCCGGATCCCCGACGACGTGGCGTTGGTGAGCGTCGGCGACGATGAAATGATTTGCGATCTCACCTTTCCGCCCTTGTCGAGCGTCGCCATGGCAACATCCCGCGGCGGATACACGGCCGCCGAGAACCTCGCCCGGCAAATGACGGGCTGTAAGGAAACCCCGGATGTCTTGATCGAGCCGACGGGCGTCGTGCGGCGCAGCTCGTCCGATATTGTCGCTCTCGACGACCGCGAGATCGTAGGCGCCATTCGTTTCATTCAGCAGAACGCCGGACGCCCCTTGTCGGTCGCCGACGTGGTCGGGGCAACGTCGCTGTCGCGCAGAGCCCTCTACGACCGGTTCGCCCGAGCCACTGGACGATGCGTCTCCGAGTACATTCGGGGCGTCCGTGCCGCCCGGGCAGCCCGGCTCCTGCTCGAGACCGCCGCCCCCGTAGCCCAGATCGCCGCCACCCTGCAATTCCCCGACGAGAAGAATTTCGCTCGCTTCTTCCGCCGAGAAAGGGGCCTCAGCCCTCGCGAGTACCGCAACCGGCGGGGCGATCGGCACTCGCCCTGAACCCACGGGAAGACTGACATGCACCGGCGCCCGGTTTCACGCCACTTCGCGGACACGAGAGAAGTCGGTAGAATCGTCTCTGGCAGCGAGTGCCGCACGACTTGACTCAAACCCTGCTTCTTCCACGTACCAAGAATCGAAGGGAGGCTGGCGATGATCGGGGCAGTTTGGAGACGGAGGGCACCAAGCGGCGTGCTTTGGACCTTGGCGGGGGCGATTCTCATTTCGTGGGTCGCCGACACCGCCGTCGCGCAGCAGACCGACCAGGCGCGGCGGCGCCAATTCGTGGAGGGTCTGCTGCAGACGCTGATCGATTCGCAGCTTCCGCCCCGGCAGCCGCCGCCGCCGGTTCCCCCGCCGGCTCCTCCGCTCCGCCCACCGTCGAAGCTCGCCGAAGTCCGCACGGAATTGGATGCGTTCGCCTCCGAATCGCGCGAGCTTCTCAACGCTCTGCAGGCCGACTGGTCGCGGGCCGAGCCGGTCGGTCCGTTGATCGGCGAAACGGCCAAGATACACCATGCCGCCTCGGCCGTGGCCGGAAAGTATCGCCAGTCTCCTCTGTTCGACCTCGCGCCCATCGCCCAGGACTACGGCCTGATCAATCGGGACTGGCGCATCCTGGCCTATCGCATTCAGCAGATCCGTAACCTGAGCCGAAGAGCCTCCGACCTTGTCGGTTCGCTGAACGCTCACGATCAGCGGCTCTGCCGGCTGCTCGAGGTCCAGCCGCAGTTGGACGTTCCATCCCTCGTCCGCCAAACCGCCGCCCTGCTCGTCGACCTCCAGAACCTGGCCGACGATCTGCAGTCCGACCTGCCCCCCTCACCCGAGAAGAGCCGGTTGACGACACTGTGCCGGCAGGCTCAGCAAGGGGCGGGCGAAACGGCCGAGGCCGTTTCCGGCGGCGCGGCGCACGACGTGATCCAGGAAGCGTACAAGAAGTTCCGCACCGAGTGGAGCGCGCTCGTGGCCGCACTTCGCCCTGTCGATAACCGCTACGTCCAACGAACGGTCCGCCGCGTGTGGCAGAGCGATCGGGTCATTCACGAGTTGCTGTGGATCCCGTACGAGACCGATCGTGCGCACACGATCTACATGGCCCAGGTGCTGCAGGGCCACATCGACACGCTCTACGACACCGTCTCGCTCGAGGACCTCATCGACCTGCCGCCCGCCCGGCAGGTCCTTCCCATCGCCGGCGAGTTCTACGGACTCTGCGAATACTTCATTCTCTGCGCCGAGGGCAAGAACAGCCTCGACGACCTGGCCAAGGCCTATTGGGATCTCGACGCGGCCTGGCCCGGGTTTTCGGACTGCTTCGCTTCCGCCAAGTCGCCCGAGGTGCACCACACGCTGACCGAGATCGAGCAATCGATGTCTGCGCTTCGGCAACTTCTGGGGATCCCGCCCGCGATCGACTGGGAACTGGCCCGGCAACGCAGTTCCCGGCTGGAGTATCTGGCCCACGCCCTGGAGCGCAGCCTGGAATCGACCGCACAGTCGTCCGGCAAATACCCGAGTCACGTGCGCAGCCGGATCACCTCGGCCGCCAACAGGAGCCGGGGCTTCTGCACTTCGTGCAGAGATCTCAACGCCAAGATCGTCGCCAAAACCAGTCCCAAACAGCTCGGTCCGGAGTGTACGGCGTTGGCGCAGGCCTGGGCTCTCGTCCAAAAGGACATGATCTCCGTTTTTCGCGAGGAAGACGTTTTCAGTTCCACCGCCGAAGTCGCCAAGACCCTCGTCGAACTCCAAACCACATTCACTCCGTAGTGCGTCAGAAAACTATGTAGGTACCGGGCGCCGCACGGTTCCTGAAGCTGCCAGAAACATACCACTTCAAGGTACCGTGCAGCGCCCGGTGCCTACTGCTCACTGCTCATGGCTGAAGGCCCACTGCAACTCGAATCCCACCTGGCCCGCTTCCGGCTTTCGGGCTTTCGGCCGGGTCAGGAAGAGGTCATCCGCACCGTCGTCGAGGGGCGCGATTGTCTGTGCGTGATGCCGACGGGCGGGGGAAAGAGTCTCTGCTACCAGTTGCCGGCCCTGGTTCTCGACGGCCTTACGGTGGTCGTGTCGCCGCTTATCGCGTTGATGAAGGACCAGGTCGACCAATTGCGCAAACTCGACCTGCCGGTCACCTTCATCAACAGCAGTCTTTCGCCCGACGAGCAGAATGCGCGGTTGCAGGCGGTCGCGGCGGGCCAGGTCAAGATGGTCTACGCCGTACCCGAGCGATTCCGCAGCCCCCGGTTTCTGGAGGCCGTGCGCGCTGCGGGCTTGCGGCTGCTGGCCGTCGATGAGGCCCACTGCATCAGCCAATGGGGGCACGACTTCCGCCCCGATTACGCCCGGCTGGGCCATTTTCGCGAGGTGCTGGGCAATCCGCCGACCATCGCGCTAACGGCGACGGCCACCGCCGACGTCCGCCGCGACATCATTGAGCAGCTCAAACTCCGCGAGCCGGAGACGTTCATTCGGGGCTTCGCCCGCGAAAACCTCTTCTATCGCGTCACCAAGACCAGCGGCGAGCGAGAGAGGATGGATCGCCTCGTCGAGTTCCTCGAAGAAACGCCGGGCTCCGGAATCATCTACGCGTCGACTCGCCGGCGCACCGAGGAAGTGGCTGAAATCCTGGGCAAGCGGCTCCGGCGTAAGGTGATCGCCTACCACGCCGGCCTGCTGCCCGAACCCCGCAAGGCGGCCCAAGAGGCGTTCATGCGCGGCCAGGTCGAGATCATCGTCGCCACCACCGCCTTCGGCATGGGAATCGACAAACCGGACGTGCGCTTCGTGGTCCACTACAATCTGCCCGGCACGCTCGAAGGCTATTACCAGGAAGCAGGACGAGCCGGACGGGACGGGCTCCCCTCCCAATGCCTGCTCCTCTACAACGCCTCTGATCGCTACATCCAGGAATGGTTTATCGAAAGCGCCTACCCCGGCCCGGAAAACGTCGAACTCGTCTACGAATACCTCGCCTCCGTCGACGCCGACCCGATCGAACTCACTCAACAGGAAATCAAAGAACGTCTGGCTCTCCCCATCGGCGCCGACGGCGTCGGGACCTGCGAGCAGTTGCTCGAATCGGCCGGCGTCCTCCGCCGCCTTGTCGCCTCCGACAACCGGGCGACCGTCCGTCTCGACAGCAATCTGCCCACGCTCGTCGACCTGCTCCCCAAGCGGGCCAACGTCCGCCGTACCGTCCTGCGTGCCGTCGAGCAGATCGTCGGCGGTCGCCGCGGGGAAAGCGTTGCCTTCGAGCCCGTCGAGTTGCAGCGTCTCACCGGTTTGGAGCATCTGTCGATCGCCACGGCCTTGCGCGAACTGAATGAACTCGACGCCTTCGACTACGTGCCCCCCTTTCGCGGACGGGCCATCCGCATGCTCGATCGCGAAACGCCCTTCGATCAACTGGAAATCGACTTCGAGACGATCGAGAAACGAAAGGCGGCCGAATACGAGAAACTCAACCGGATCATCCAGTTCGCCCTCAACGCCTCCTGCCGCCAACAGGCCATCCTGCAATACTTCGGCGAAACCGACGGGCACGACTGCGGCCACTGCGATAATTGCCGGCGCCTCGGCCGCGGCGGCGCAGCGCCCGTTACCGCCGAGTTGAACGACGAAGCGGTCAAGACCATACGAATCGCCCTGAGCGGCGTCGCTCGCGTGCAGCAACGCTTCCGCTGCGGCAAGAACCTGGTCGGCCAGATGCTGTGCGGGTCCAAGGCCGCCAAAATCACCAAGCTCGGCCTCGATCAACTGAGCACATTCGGCTTGCTCGAGCATCTCACTCAAACCGAAGTCGTCGCCCTCCTGGACGCGCTTGTCACCACCGGCCACCTCGCCCAGGTCGACCTCGACCAGTACCGCCCCGTCCTCGAACTCACCGAGGCCGGCGCCGAACTCATGCGCGGGCAGCGAGAATTCGAAGGCGTCCTGCCGCTCCCCCCCGAGATTCTGGCCAAGATCCGCAGAGACCAATCGCCACCGCCCTCGCCGATCGACGCGGAACCGGAGCCGCTCGATGTCGATCCTCAACTCCTCGACCGGCTGAAAATATGGCGCAAACAGAAAGGCTCCCTCACCGGCCAGCCTCTCTACCTGATCCTGAGCAATCGCACCCTCGAAGAACTGGCCGCCGCTCAACCCCGCACTCGCGACGCCCTCCTGGAAATCACCGGCATCGGTCAGCGAAAATTGGATCAATACGGCCACGAACTCCTGGAACTCATCGCAGAGACTCCCACACACCAACCCGAAGCGCAAACGAGGACGGTGGACCAGACAGTGCAGCCCCCTGCCGCAGCGCCAGCGACGACCGTCGACGCCGCATCGCGCCACCCAAGTTGCTACTGGACATGGCGCATGCTCCAGGCCGGCCTGTCCGTGGAAGAGATAGCCGCCGCCCGGGATATATCCATTGAGGCCGTCCGGCGCGAACAAGATCAGGCCAGCCGACTCGGATTCTCTTAGACGCCCTATTGTCAACCGTGCTTCGCAGAATCCGCGTCTGCCCTCTTCTGCCCCCCATTCTAGCTACAGCCCCGGGTCGAATCCTCCGACCAGATTCGGTAGAATGAAGAGTTGATGGTCTTCCAGTCGCCAGGGACGTCATCCAGTCGTGATGCAACCGCCCGGAATCCTGGACTCTGCATCCGGTTGCGCGCCGACCGTGGACCGACGGCCACTCGACCCGAACCTATTGGAAAGAAATCACTTATGGCCAAGAAGCCAGACGAGGGAAAAGCGGCGCCCCAGCGACCAGTTTCGAGTCGGCGCCCGCCCACCACGTCGATGTGGCTGCTGCTGGTGGCGGCAATCGTCGTCATCTTGATCGCGTTTTTCGATGGCCAGTCGCGTCGATCGGAGATCACCTGGGGGATGTTTCGCGCCCAATTGGAGGAAGGCGGCGGCAACATTGCCGAGGCCCACGCCAAGGGCATGGAAATCTCCGGCAAGTTCAAAGAACCGCCCATCGATCCCAAGGCCGACAAACCCGGCAAGAAACTCCAGAAGGAGTTCTTCACCAAGATCCCCATCTTTGTGCTCGAGGACCCCGAGTTCGACAACAAGCTCTACAAGGCCTTGGGCGACAAGTACTCGGCCGAGGAACCGACCGACACCTCGGCCGCCCTGCTGTGGGTCTCGCTGCTGGTCACTGTGGCCCTGTTCGTGGGCATCTGGATCATGATCCGCCGGACCCAGGCCATGTCGAGCGGCATGCTTACGGGCTTCGGCAAGAGCCCGGCTCGCCGCTACCAGGGTGGCGACAAGCCCGTCACCTTCGAAGACGTGGCCGGACTTGAATCGGTCAAGAACGACCTGGAAGAAGTCGTCGAGTACCTGAAGAATCCGGCCAAGTTCCAGCGTCTGGGCGGGCGAGTGCCCAAGGGCGTCCTGCTTGTCGGCCCGCCAGGTACCGGCAAGACGCTTCTCGGGCGCGCCGTGGCGGGCGAAGCCAAGGTGCCCTTCTTCTCCATCAACGGCTCCGAGTTCATCCAGATGTTCGTCGGTGTCGGCGCCAGCCGCGTGCGCGATCTGTTCTCCACCGCCAAGGAGAGCGCCCCCGCCATCCTGTTCATCGACGAAATCGACGCCGTCGGACGCCACCGCGGTACCGGCCTTGGCGGCGGACATGACGAACGCGAGCAGACCCTCAACCAGATCCTGGGGGAGATGGACGGGTTCACCCAGTCGGAGTCCGTCATCGTCATGGCGGCCACCAACCGCCCCGACGTGCTCGACCCTGCCCTGCTCCGGCCGGGTCGGTTCGATCGGCACATCACGGTGGATCGTCCCACGTTGAAAGGGCGCGTGGCGATTTTCAAGGTCCATTCCCGCGAGGTGCCGCTGGCCAACGACGTCGATCTGGAACGGCTCGCCGCCGCCACCGTCGGGCTCACGGGCGCCGACATTCGCAACCTCGTCAACGAGGCCGCCCTGTGGGCGACCCGCGAGGGCAAAGACGCCGTCGACATGAGCGACTTCGAATATGCTCGCGACAAGATCCTCATGGGCTCGAAGCGAGAAGATCTGCTCACCGGCGAAGAGAAGTTGATGACGGCCTATCACGAAGCCGGCCATGTGCTCCTGTCCTGGCTGGTGAAGGGTTCCGATCCCGTCCACAAAGTCACCATCATCCCCCGCGGTCGAGCCCTGGGCGCCACCCAGGTCCTTCCGGAAGAAGACCGTTACAACATCTCGGCCCACGACATCCACACTCGGTTGGCCTTCATTCTCGGCGGCCGGGCGGCGGAGAAACTCCAGTTCGACCAGTACACGGCTGGCTGCGAAGACGACCTGAAACGAGCCACCGGGCTGGCCCGCCGAATGGTCACCCACTGGGGCATGAGCGAGCGGCTCGGACCGGTTGCCTACCGCAACGGCGAGCACCATCCGTTCCTCGGCAAGGAGATGGCCGAGCCGCGGGAATACAGCGAGCACACCGCCCAGGTGATCGACGAGGAGATCGGGCGAATTCTGAACGAAGCCTTTGCCCGGGCCATGGAAGTCCTGACCGAGCACCGCGACAAGCTCGAAACGCTGGCCAAGGCCCTCGACCGCGACGAGGAACTCGACGAACACGAAATCGAGGCCCTGATCGGTCCTCCCGCCTACGATCGCAAGAAAGACAAAGATCGCGTCGATGCCGAACCGGTGGAAGCGGAAGCGGTGGAATCAGCGGCAGCCCAGTCTGCGTCGAGCGACACGTCAGCGAAAGGATAGCAGGAGCATGTTCGGACACTGCGTCTACTTCACACTCAAGGACAAGAGTCAGCCGGCCGTCACCGAACTGATCGACGGTTGCCACAAGTACCTGGCCCCGGTCCCCGGCATTGTCTTCTTCGCCGCCGGCGCCCGGGCCGAGGAGATGCAGCGGCCGGTGAACGACCGCGACTTCGACGTCGCCCTCCACGTCGTCTTCACCGACCAGGCCGCCCACGAAGCCTACCAGATCCACGAAGACCACGCAGCCTTCATCCAGAAGTACTCCGCAAACTGGGAGAAAGTTCGCGTGTTCGACGCCCAGGTGACGGGAGTGAAGTAGGCCGGATCATCGCGCAGAGGTCTCCGGCGGCTAACCGCCTTCGTAGATCACCGGTCGGTATCTGGGCGGTGGAACGGGTTTGCCCGACTGTCGCCCCTCAGCGTGGACCGGTATGTCAGGGCTTTGAGAGTAGTTCGGCGTTGTCGACCCACATCACTAAGAAGGGTCGTGCCGCATCTCGCTTCTTCATGACGATCATGAACGGGCGGTCGAAGACGTAATGAAGTGGTCCAGATGCACAAGTCACCTGCGCCTCCGAGGCCAACGCGGCACCACTGCGATCCAGCCTGAAGCGAACGGTCTGCATCGCCTTGATGATGAAATAGTCACTGAATCCCGCGTTCAGAAACTGCTTGTCGCTTCCTTCGAGTTCCGCGAATCGGTGTCGCACCTCCCAATTCAGATTAGGGACACACAATACGTCGTTTATCCCGAGACTTGAGTCAGACTCTGCATCAGGCTGCCGCGCACACCCCAGCACCTTCGCTTCCATGTCGTCAAGGGTCTCTGCCAGCGTCGCCTTCGGCGGGATGCAGGCAACCACGATCTGGTTGGGTGACGAACATCGGCACAGATCTATCACGAACTCTTCAGGCTGTTCAGCACCCGTTTCCAAGCAACGACAATAAAGCACGTCAACCTGGTCCCGCAACTCTTCATGTGCCGACTCATGCTTCTCCTCGATACCGAACGAAGTGACTTCCACTTCCTTTCCCGAGGAATCTCGAAAGCGGAATGCTTCGCTGCCGTCGAAGAAGGGTACGGTGAAGTCCGCGCTGGCTTCCAGGTAAGCGTAGGCAAGGATGTCGTTCGGGTCCATCGGGTCGATCTCAACGGCTTTCTGGAACATCCTCGCCATTTTCGATTCGACCTCGTCCGCAATGCCGTCCTTGGCAAATCCTGCCAGGGCCAGGTAAGAGCCGAGCGGCAAATCGTCCTCCCCGAATTTCGCCTGGTTGAGCCGCGACGCGACCGCTTCGGCCCCCTTAACGTCGGGTGGCTGCCCGAGAATGTCTTTTGCGAGGCGGTTCCAGGCAAGTTGAAACGTGCCACACCAAATGACATTCATGTCTTTGGGCATGGGCGTATCCAACGTGGGAACGACGACCGACTGTCGAAGGTCGGTCGACTCGCCGATAAAGGCGATGGGCGGCGGCTCATACGGGCCCTTGATCCGCGGGTGGAACACCCGGGCCAGGTGCGGCTTCCAAGGGATGATCCCGCAGCCACCGACAAGAAGAAGGCTCACAACAAACGCGAAGCCGAAACGCACCGACACGACGGGTACGCTCCTGTGAAATCCGCAAGTCATGCGAGCCAGGAGGCCTGCAATCAGGTACCACTGCAGGCCGCCCAAGAGAACAAGTATCGTGACCACCCATGCTGCTTCGATTATCGGGTAGTTCGTCAGGAACACGCCCGCAGTGAAGCGAGCCAGAAGCGTGGCGGGAAGGTCGGCCAGCGCGACCAGCACTTCGACAACAAGAATCCACTCGCGCTCACTCCTGGTGGCATTTGGCAAGACCTGACAAGAGTATACGGAGACGACCAGCGCCGTGTGCATCGCCACGACCGTCCATCGCAACAGCGAGGCCATCCGCACCGTTTGGTTCATGGCACAGCCAATTGGAAAAGAGGTGACAATTCCGGGTCTCCGGCCATGATGTATACCATCCCACTCCCGTTAATGCCATCACCTCCGCCTCAACCTCGCCCGGCCTGCTGCCTCGCGGCACTCCCCGCGAAGCTCACTCGGAGGCTGCTGCTTCTTCTTCGAAGCCCGACCATCGGGGAGGCATGAACTCGGCGTCGGGGGCCGGCGTGCGGAGGGCGTCGATGAGTTCCTGCTTGGGAACTGTGACGGGGCCGGTAATCAGTTCGGGGAGGTTGTAGGTGTTCAGGCTCGTGTCGTAGAACCGGGGATCGTGCTGGGGCAACACAAATGCCTTGTGATCCTGCCCTGAGCCGTCGATGTAGCAGATGTGAGGCCGTGCGACGATGCCGATATCCCGCCTGCTGCTGAACACAACCCATCGCGAGTTGCTCGACCAGGAGTGCCACGACTCCGACCGCGGGCTGTTGGCCTTCTCCAATCGCCGATAGCTCCGATCGGCAAGGTCCATGAGGTACAGATCGCTGTCTTCCTGAAACGCGGGAAACGGGCCGTGGTCGCACATACAGAACAGCAGGTACCGCCCGTCGGGCGAAGCCCGGGGCTGGAGGACGCTCTTGCCCGTCTCCGCAGCGGCCAGAAGCAATTCCGGCTCTCCCCACGTGTTGGAGGCGACATCGTAGGAGATGCGCATGAGGTCATACTTCGCCTTCCCGTAGTCCTTCAGTGGTGCGAAGTCCGTTTTCTCCCAGAGGCGCGGAGCACTGGAGAAGAAAAGGTGCTTTCCGTCCGGCGACCAGCAGGGGA
Organism: Planctomycetaceae bacterium; assembly: GCA_012719125.1. Taxonomy (GTDB): domain Bacteria; phylum Planctomycetota; class Planctomycetia; order Pirellulales; family Thermoguttaceae; genus JAAYAY01. The sequence goes on from JAAYAY010000007.1 coordinate 10,844, forward strand.
AGGTCTCCAGCCGGTCGGGGTCGGCGATGCCGGGGCTGTTCGAGACTTCGCCCGAGCGGAAGTCGACAATCTCCACGTCGGAGTCCAGATCGACCACCTCGCGGATCTCCGCCCCGGTACCGCGCATGAACTGCCCGAACCAGTTGACGCAGAACGCAGCCAGGTCGCCGCTGGGATGCCACGAAGTGACGAAGGCGACCCGGGGTATTGCCGCGGTGCGAGTTTTCACCCGGGCGGCCTTGCCGTCGCGGACCAGGATCGGACCCGCGGCAATCGACTCGTCGGGACCCGGCCGCGAGTGTACCAGGAACGACTCCGGGCGGTTGTTCAAGAAGCTGTGACAGTTCACACAACCGCGATTGAATTCGGAGTTGAACAGAAGCGGAGTTTCGGCATGGGACTCCAGGTTGTGCTGGTAGATGCCGACGTATTTGTAGCAGTCGTAAACGGCGTCCAGTATCCGATAGACCAGGTACGGGTCGATCTCCTCTTCGGCGACGTCCCACTGGAACGCCTCAAAACGCTGCCAGCCGCGCCCCCGGTCCCTGACGTAGGTCTCCACGCTGAGCGGCTTGCCGCGGTTCTGCGCCAACAGCGTTTTCCACGGTCCCGGCGGGATCTCCACGCTTCCGTCGCCTGAATGGACCACAATCGGTGGTCCTTCAGCCCCTGCGATCCGCGCGCAGTAAGCGATTCCCGGTTCGTCGACGACGAAGTTCAGGGGCGCAATGTTCGGTGGAATGACAATTCCACGGTAGTCCGGACGGAGATGAGGAGGGCGCGTCGCCGGAGTCGATTCGCCAGGCACGTCGCGGCCGTACGAGCCCCACCAGGCCGTCACAGCCAAGAGCCCTGCCGCCAGCCCTGCCACCATCACTAGTCTGCGGCGTCCCCGCACAGTCAGTCTCCCCTGCGACCATAGTAGAATTGAAAATACGCCAGCCCAAGTTCTCCGGCGAGCCGGGAAATCTCTTCGCGATCCAGATGGCCGGAGGCCTTGGCCTCGTCGAACCGATGGATCCTGTCCAGAATCTGCTCGCTAATCACACAACCGTTCACCGCGACCTTGCCGTCGGCGGTGTCCAGCTTGCTCCTGTTGGCCCGAGCGGAGACCATTGCCGCCTCTTCGTACACGGGCGGGGTACCGGGATAGGAGAAATCGGCTGCCTTCGGCAGCAACGCGGCAGCGGCGGCAACATCCGTATTCACCAGGTACACGGCCATCAGATACTCAAAGGCCATGCGATTCTGCGGGTTCTGCCGCAGGAGGCTGGCAATCTGATCCGGCGTGGAGACGTCCCTTCCGGCGATAATGGTGTTGGGGATGAACGTGGCGGTCTGGTAGATATCCTCTTCTGCAAGTCTCAGCGAACGGATCCTGTCGATTTCCGTGTCGCCGGTCAAACTCGGCGCCCGTTGAAGGCGCGTGAGCCAATCCGCCGCCCAGGAGCCGTAGACGAGGTCGTCGCGAAGGACGGACAGGAACAACCGGGCCTGTTCCACCTCATGCTTGGCCATCGCGGTCTTTGCCAGGAGCCGCAGGCACTTTGCGGACGGATGCCGGACGTAGCTTTCGTGAGCATAGTACTCCGCGTCGTTCATGCGGCCCAGTCGCAGATGGAGGTCGCCGAGCTTCCGCATGGTGAGCGCGTCAAGATCAAGCATTGAGAGTGTGCACGGACCAGGTTTCCACTCCAACACGAAGGGGGAGCCGAACTGGCGATAGGAGAACATATCCGTCGTCATTCGGTCCGTGTGATAGAGCGCCAGATTGACGTCGTGGACTACGTACGCGGAGTACAAATCGGCCGGGACGCGAGTTCCCAGACGCAGCACTTCGTCCCAACGCTCCCCGTCGGCACATTCGTGCAGCGTCAGAACCGTTCTGATATTCGGGCGTGCGGCAATCCTTCCGGCCACGATTGCCGCGACGATGAGAAGCACGGTTCCGGCCATCCAGCGGAGCCTTCCACCCGATTTCGTCAATTCACGGGGTGCGTCGGCGACGGTGCTCGGGGGCGGGTCGCCGGACTTCTTCCGGCGCCGCTGGGCCGCACGGTCGGCCAGCAACAGGGCGCCCAACGGAAAGGAGGCATACACCGCCACGACAACCGCGTTGAGGGATCGCTCTTCGGCAAAAGCAGCGGCGGCCGGGATGTGCAGATAGAACGAGCCAGGTTCAAAGGAGTCGAGGACACGCTCCACGGCGAATCGGGCTGCGGTCGCTCCCGCAATCAGGCCCAGTTTCGCCCACCGGCTGCCGGGGCGGTAGAATTCGTAGATCAACGTGCAGAATGCAAACACGTAGAATGCAGCCCCCGCCGCGTAATAGACCAGGGCGCAAAGAGCAGCAAACCAGAGCACCCGCCACCCGCCCCAGCGGTCGGCGGCCCGGACGTAGCCCAGCGCCGCGGCCATCGCAAGCGCCGCACCAATCGTGATCGAGAATGGGTAATCGTAGCGGCTGTGCACCGCGACCAGAACGATGGCCGGCGCCGTCCACATCGCGCCCGTACCCGAGGGAGAAACGGTCTTCATGAACCCCTTGGTCGCGATCAGGACCAGCCACACGACGGCAGTGAGCGCCAGAGCGCCGGGCCAGCCGAAGTGGCATGCCTGAAGAACGAGTTCTCCCAGCCACCCTGCCAAGCCCCCGGCGGTCAGGAGGAAGTCGCGGAAGAAGCGGTAGTTCCAGAGGAACAGGTCGTTCTGGGCAAAGAACACGCAGCGCGAATCCACCGTGACCTGGAGATGCCACGCGAACAACCCAAGAAAGAGGACTAGCCGTGCCGGGAACAGAGCGGCTCCCAGCACCAGCACGCGTTGGAGGAATGCCTTCACCCGACCCTTCCCACTCGTTGTGAGCCTGGAACGAGTCCAAGCTCGTTTGAACGTCTGTCTCACCGCTCAAGCCCTGCTCGCGTCCGGCGCCCAAGCAGGTTCTCGGTACTCGACGCCCATTCTCGTCCGCGGAGAAACTTTGCACTATCCGTCTGGTGGGGGGGTGGCGTGAGAAGTTGGGATAGGTGTGCGAGGCCTGCGACAATGGCCGCTAAACGGCCCTTCACGATTCCCAGAGGAAATCGAAGTCGCCGCCGACCTTGTGTCGGTGGCCCGCGCACGGGTGGCGATCGGCAGGGTCAGAAACCCAGTGTAACACCACTCGGCCCGATCGCTCCTCTCCGCTCTCTGTTTCGGCGCACCAGCCGAATTGGTGCCGTCCTCCCCTGTCTCCGCGCAGACGTTGGCGGCGGAGGTGGGAATGGGGAGCGGGTCGGCCCGCAGACGCGACGAGTCCTGGGTGGAGACTGCCTGCAACGCAGGATTGAACGTGACACTGCGGGTATCGCCTGGTAGAATCCGACCTATGATCGGCACGAAACGACAACTGGACAAAAGCGGGCCCGTGTTTTGAAAGGACACGCACATGCAGCACGACGACCGATTCGACGAAGGTGGCAATCCTTACGCTACCCCGTTTTCCATGTCCGATGAGCCGTTACCATCCATCGTTGACGAAGGTGAATTCAAACCCTTTTGGACGATCTGGACGCGTCCTCGGCAGACCGTTCGACAGATCATCGCAGTGAACCCCGAACTCCACGTGCTGCTTCTGGTGTGCCTTGCCGGAATCGGAGAAGCGCTCGATCGAGCGTCGATGCGCAACGTTGGCGATGTTCTGCCGGTGGCTGCGATTATCGCAATCGCGTGTGTCTTCGGCCCGTTGGGAGGCCTGTTGAGTCTCTGGATTGGATCCCATTTGATCCGATTATCGGGTACCTGGATCGGAGGTTTGGCGCGTCGGGAACACATCAAGACCGCGATCGCGTGGGCGTCGGTGCCTTCTGTTTTTGCACTGTTGCTGTGGATTCCGCAGATCCTACTGTTTGGTTCCGACATGTTCACGGAGGAGACTCCAAGGCTCAACTCGCAGCCGGCGTTGTTGATTCCGTTTCTTGGTATTGTGCTGGCCGAGTTTGTTCTGGCAGTCTGGGGATTCGTATTGCTCTGCAACACCATTGCAGAAGTACAAGGGTTCCGCTCGGCGTGGCGCGGACTTGGCAACATCATGTTGGCAGGTGCGGTCGTCGTCATCCCGTTGATCGCGGTTGTGCTGGCTATTGTGTTCGTGGCGTCACAGGCGTAGTTCGTGCATGGTGCGTCAAGACACACCCTACAACTCGGATAAAGACCCCAAGTGATGGGCCAGGTGGCAAAGTTCGAAAAGAACGCAGGTAGGGAGCACACAATGAATGCCAGACAAATCGGTGGGAATGGTGCAATGCTTCTGGTCGGCATGCTGATCGCCTTTGGCTGTGGAAGCAACGAGCACGGCGCGGGTACTACGGTCGAGCGGCAGGGACAACCACCGGTAACGTACGTCGAAGACGATGATCCGAGAATGGTGGCGGCGATTGACCAGGCCCGATCAACCGTCGATCAGTTCATCGCCGTCCTCGACGGGCCGAAGCCGACACAATCTGCGTTCTCTGTGAAACTGCCCGTGAAGAGCGGTGATGAAGTTGAACACATATGGGTTCTGCCCGTCCGCTACGAACGTAGCAGGTTCTTTGGCACAATCAATAACGAACCCGTCAGCGTGACGACGGTGAAGATTGGCGACGAGATCAGCGTCGCAAAGGACCAGATTTCCGACTGGATGTACGTTGAGGACCGAAAACTGATCGGCGGTTACACGCTTCGCGCACTGCGAGACAGCATGTCCGAAGAGGAACGCAGAGAGTTTGACCAAAGCCTCCCATTCACTATCGAATGACAGTCGAGGACCGTCTCCACAGGCAACTCGTCGCCGGCAGACCGGCTCTGAAGCGTCGCACCGCCCAGCTACTATTTGCCGCTCGGTCGCTGACGACCTGGGCGGCAGGAACACTCGACGTCAAAAGGGCGGTCCCAACCGGCGGAATCCGTGTAAGAGCACAACCACCAGGAAGAACAGGTTTCGCAGTAAGACTGCGGGCCAGAAGTAGGCCACCGGCCCCGGACCGGAGCCGCTTCGTCTCTGTGCTGCCAATCGACGCCCCGCCTCCCGAAGCACCGCCACCGACCGCGGCCAGTCGCAGATCGGATCGATCCATTCGGCAGGAATTCCGCTCGCACCGCACGTAGCTCCTGCGAGTGCACCGGCGATCGCGCCGACCGTATCGGTATCGCCCCCGCAGTCGAGGGCGGCCTCAACGGTTGCCCGGAAGTCGCCGTAGTGACGAAGCCAGGCATAGACGGCCACGGGAACCGTGTGGTAGACGTAGCCGGTCACTCCGTGCTCCAAACCCAACTCGGCGGCAAACTCCTGCACGCTTCGGCCGTGGGCGTGGGCCTGCTGAATTGTTGCGACAAGCCGTTGCCATTCCGCGTCGCCGGGGGCGATGGTCTTCAGGCGATCGCAAACTTCGGCAGCTTCAGGCATCTCCGCGTTTGAACGTTCGGCCGTCCACGCCGAAACGTGCGCCACTGCGAGTGCCCCGACGATCGCCCGAGGATCGCAGTGCGTGATCTCTGAAGCTGCCCGCACGAACCGTTCGAGATCTTCCGGTTCGTTGTGGAAGTAGCCACCGATCAGGGCCGCTCGCATGGCCGCACCGTTGCCGGCCGAACGGACTCCACTGCGACCGGCCGGCCAGCCCAAACAGAGCTTCAGGCAGGCTCGGAGCGTCGCTTTGCCGAGCCCGGCCGGCAAGGCAAGAAACCAGTTGCGCAGGCGTTTCGCCAGGTCGCGTTGAAAGGCGGCCGCGTCGTCCGCATGTTTCAGCAACGACTGAGCGACGAATAAGGTCTGCTCCGTGTCATCGCTGATCATGCCGCGTCCGAACAGCAGCCGATGGCGAGCCGGGCCGGGGAACAACGTGCGCCGTCGGCGCGGCGAGAGGTTCTCGCAAGGCAGCCCCAAGGCATCGCCCACGGCCGTGCCGAGGAGAATCCCGATCAGGTGGTCTTCGATGTCCGGGTCGTGCATGGGAGACCTTTCATGGGGCTGGTCCCTGCAGGCACACTCACCGTGTCGGCGGGCGAACTGGCATTGCCGAATCAGAGCGTGCCTCTGTTGGAGATCAAAGCGGGGCGGCAGATGGTGTGGTGAGGCAAGGTCATTTGCCGTGTGACGACGCATGGTGCGTTAAACCGCGCGCCATAAGATTTCAGCGTATCGTCATGCGAAGGTTTTGCGTCACCACCACCAAGGCGGGGCAAGCCCGCACGGCTATGAGCGACTCGTCCGCACATCCGAAGGCGAAACTACCGTTCCCCCGCCGACAGTTCAAATTCGAACCAGAGATCGTCGCCCAGACCGGGCAGGGCGTCGCAAAATCGTTTCACGAGGAGGGTGAGCTGCTCGTCGTCTCGCGACTCGAAGCGGAAGGTCAGGGCCGGTTCGGTGACGGAATGCCGCACCAGGGCCCAACCATCGGGGAACTCGACGCGAATGCCGTCGATCGAGTGCTGAGGAAAGTCGGCCCACTTGCTCCGCACGCTCTTGATCACCGCCTGGCCTTCATCGGGCTGAACGGGAATCCGCAGATCCGGGGTCAAGTAGACGGGCGGGCAACTTTGCCGTAACTGGGAAAGAGAACGGCCACATTGGGCCAGGTAGTCGATGATCCAGCAGGCGGCAAACAATCCGTCGTCGCCCCCGCCCAAGGCGCGGAAGAAGTAGTGGCCGCTGATCTCCGCTCCAAATACGGCATCCGATTGGAGCATGCGATCGCGGATGAAGGCGTGGCCGCTCCGCTCTCCGATGGGCTCGGCGCCGAGTTCTTCGGCCCGCCGCGGCAGGCAGTCGGAGAACTTCAGGTCGTAGATGAACTTCTCATCGGCCAGACCTTCGCCGAAGCTGCCCAGCAAGATCCAGGTAGCCTCTTCGGCCGTCAGGGCAACGCCCTGATCGTCGACCAGCGCGATCCGATCGCCGTCCCCGTCGAATGCCAGGCCGAGGTGAGCCCGGTGGTGCTCGACCGCCTCGCAAAGCTTCTCGATCCGATCCGGACGGGAACAATCGGGTATCTCACCGAAGAACACCGGGTCGGCTTCATCCCGAATCGTCGCCAGCACCACGCGAGGATAGACGGCCTGCAAATAGCGCCGCGCCCGGCGCGACCAGCACCCGTGCATAGGATCGAGGACGATGGTGGTCTCCGCGTTCCGGCCGTCGAACCAGGTCTCCTGCAACCAGGCGACATAGTCGTAGGAGATGTCCAACTCACGGCGACTGCCGCGGGCCACCGCTGCTTCCTGACCGCTGCCGGCTTCAGCGTCGCGGCGCAGGCATTCCACCTGTTCGGCCGTGGGCGGCCAGTCGCCTACCATCCATTTCAGACCGTTGTGGTCGGCCGGATTGTGCGAGGCCGTGACGATCGCGCAGCCGTCGGCCCGGAGTCGCCGTTTGGCGTAATACACCATAGGGGTGGGCAGGAAACCAAGATCGACCACGTCGGCCCCCACCGATGCCAGTCCGTCCGACAAGGCGGCCAGGAAACCCGGGGTCGAGAAACGTACGTCGCCCCCGATCACGAATTTGCATGGTCCGGGCTGCATGAGACCGAGCGATCTACCCCAGGAGCGATAGAGATCTTCGTTCAGATCCGTTGGGACGTGACCACGAATGTCGCAGGGCTTGTAGACGCTCAAAGGTAACCTCGTCTTCGCAGTTCGTTGCCGAATTCCTCAAATCGTTCCCGATAGAGCCCCGCCCGGCTGACATTTGGGAAAAACGACGTTTCGATATGGACCATTCTGTGAATTACCCGTTCGAGCGGTTCGCCCAGGACGCTCGACGCGACAAGCACGCCACTGCCGAATGCCGACTCAGCACGTTGGGGCCGATGAACGACACGCTCGGTCACGTCCGCCCGACACTGATTCCAAAGACCGCTCCGACTTCCCCCGCCAGTGGCATAAATCGCTCCTGCCGATTCTTCGGTGACTGCGTCCAACACCTCATAGCATAATCGCTCAACCAGGGCGGTGCCCAACAAACAGGCCGCATATCGCTGGAGGCTGGAATCGGCCTCTCGGACAAAGAATCCCTCTGCCTGGCTGCGTACGAACGGAAATCGCTCGCCCCGTCGTGCCAGGGGATAGGCGACCGGGGCAAACGGGATGAGGTCGGCCGCCCGTGCGTCCATGGCGACGAGGTCCGTATCGCCAAACCAGCGTCCGATCCATTCCGCACCCGTATTGCTCGCCGCCCCCGGTAACCAGCGTCCCCCAGGGAGTCTGTGGCTGTAGACCAAGCCCCCGGGGGCTATCGATATTCTATCGCTCAAGCCCTTGAAAACCAGCGTCGTTCCCAAGCTTGTGTTGTAGTCGCCGGGCTTCTGCAACCCGGAGGCGAGACAGGCCGCCACCCCGTCGGTCGTTCCCGCCATGACGGCCAGTCCGGCAGGCAACCCCGTCTGCTCGGCGGCGGTGGGCGAGATCCGGCCGATTCGGGTCCCCGGTTCGACCACGGGCGGTAACCGATCGCCAATTCCCAGGTCGAGGTCGAGCCAGCCTGGCCAGCGATCTTCGAGCAGATCGTAGCCCGTCTTCAGGGCGTTGTTGAAGTCGGTCACGACCGGTTCGCCGGTCAAGCGGGTGACTACGAAGTCGGCCTGGTGAACGAAGCGGGCTGTGCGTTCGAACGTCTGGGGTTCGTTCTCCTGCAGGTAGAGAATCTTGGCCGCTGAGAAGGAAGCGTTGAACGAGTATCCACGCTTGGCGAGGAAATCCGAGGCCAGTTCGTTGAGCCTTTCGGCCTGGTCCGCTCCGCGAAGATCGTTGTACATCAAGGCCGGTCGGACGGGGCGCCCCGCGGCATCAAGAGCGGCCAGCGTCCCCGACGTGCCGTCGACGGCGACGCCCTGCAAGACGTCGGGCGAGGTGCCCGACTGTTTGAGTTGATCCGCCAGACGCCCCAGGGCCCGGCAAGCGGTCTGCCACCACATCTCCGGGTCCTGCTCGTGGTGCCCCTCCGGCAGGTGCTCCGGCGTGACCGGGAAATCGGCGGCTTGAGTCGCCGCGACCTCGCCGTCCATGGTGGCGGCCAGCGCCCGGACGCCCCCCGTACCGACGTCGATTCCGATCACGAGAGGCGATCCGTTGGGCATGCTGTTCACCGCCTGCGCAAACACGTGGGACGCGAATCTATTGCGCCACAGTCTAACGTGTTTCGTTGGCAGGCGGAAAGATCAACACCCTACGGCACTCAGGAATCGGTATCGGGCTTTGCCTGTTCGCCCGGTGGAGGCAGGATGATCTCTGCTTGCGGCGGAACGACTGCGGGTTCGGGCACCGTGCCGCCGGCCATCTTGAGTAGTTCGGCCGCTAGAAGATCGCGGTTTTCCAGTGCGAACGCCTTGGCCAGGTCGTCGCGGGCGGCCTCCTTGTGGCCCAGGAAGAGGAAGTGATAACCTCGCAGGAAGTACGCGTGGGCCGCATCCGGGTTCTTGGCGATGTACTCGTCGAGCTTCGCCATTTGCGTCACATAGTCTTCGCCCCGATAGAACTCCTGGTAGTTCTCGACGACAAACCCCCACTGGCTGCGATCCAGCAGCGAGGCGGCCTGCTGAACGGCCGCGGCGGCCGAGGCGTAATCTTCCAGGGCGAAGAACGTCTGCGAGGCGAACAGGTGGAGCTTGCCGTTCTGGTTGTCTTCGACGATGGCATGGTTGGAGAGCCGGGCCGCGTCGTCATAGCGGTGCTCTTGGAAGGCCCGTTCGGCCTGCAGTTGGAACTCTGCGGCATTTTCGGCGGCCGGAATCACCGCACCGTTCTCGACCATGGGGGCCGTTACGGCCGGCGACGGTTCGACGGCCGCGCCCTCCACCACTTCCTCCACGACATACGGCACGGGCACGGTATACGGGACATAGTAGGGCACGCTGTAGTAGTAGGGTTCGTAGTAAGTGTAGCTTGGGTAGTTGTAGAGGGACGAACCGAGGTAAATGCTGAAGGACGAGCCGCGATAGCCGTAGCCGTAACGCCCGTAGGAGTAGTAACCCGGGTAGTGCGAATGGCGATCGAGCGTGCCATGCATGCGATAGTCGTGCCGCGGGGTGCCGTGGGGCGGACCGCGGTGATCGATGCCGCCGTGGAACGGGTTGCGATGGCTCGGACCGCCGAAGTGCCTGTCGCCGTGGTCGTCGCGATCATGGCGCGAGTCGCCGGGACCTCCTCTGCTGTGCCCATCACGATCATGGGGCGGGCCGATCGGAGGCTTGGGACCCGCAAGTGAGTCGGTTCGCGGCCTGAAGATTCCCACGGAGGGATTGATATCGGGGCGCGGCGCGTCCCTGAGCGGCGAGAGGGCCTTTCGCTCGGAAGGACCGTCGTGTTTGAGAGGCGGCAAGGTGCGACTGTTCGGTCCGGTAATCGACTTGCTCGGGGCAGCTATGCCGCGGGCCTCCAGCAGACTCTTGACCCGGGCCGAGACGTCGTTGCGATTAATTGTGGGAGGCTGGCTGCTTGGAGGAGGCGAGGTTCGCATCGAGGACGAACCGGCCGGAGTCCGGCTGCTTCGCGCCGAGAGCCGGCTCGTATCCTTGTCCGGCGACGGGATTCGGCTACTGGGCGAAAACCGATCCAAGCTCTTCGACAGATCGAGAACTCGCGACGGGCTGCTCCCTTTGATAGAAGGAGTGCCGCCGCCCAGCGAAGGCGGGCCGCTGTTTCGGCTGACCGACGGTCCTCGCGATGGATCGCCCGCCGGCGAGCCAAACCTGCTGGCGGACCGGCTGGTTCCACTCGCGGCAGGCCCCCTGCTCAGGTTCGGCGAGGAAGGCCGATGGCTCGGAGCGTTCAATGCCGGACCTCCGCGGGAGGCGCCTGGCCCGCCACTCGATCCCCGGCTGAAGGACCGGCCCGAGTCGTGCGGTGAAGCATTGCCAGGCACTGTGCCCCGACCCTCACGACCGTGTCGCTGGGCGAAGCCGGGGGTCGCGATCACCGTCCAGGCAATGGCCAGCGCGATGGCCAGCGGCCAATTCAGCTTGCGTATTCTTGTTGTTCGTTCCATCGCAGGACCTCTGGCAAGGAAGGTGTGATCGTTCAACGGACGAAGGCCCCTCGATGGAGCCGGTCCTCCATTGAACATTTTACGCAAACCGTGGACCGAACAAACACGCGATTCCTGCAGTTTAATTGCTAACTCGTTGTTTTGCAAAGAGATACGGCATATGGGAAGTCGTTCGCACGGGTTTGGCCCCGAACCCAGGATCGGGCCAGTGACATCCGATTGACGACACAGTGTCGCAGTTTCGACTACCCAAGGTACTCCTTCGGGAACTTCCAGGGCTCCCGGTATTCCGGAACGGCCAGCCTGGCGGCCTCATCGTCGCCGACGATCGCGAGCGTCTTCGGATCGAACTTGATGGACCGCCCCAGGCGATAGGACAGATTACCCAGGACGAGCGGAATGTCGACCCGGCAGTGGTACTCGGGGGAGCAACTCGGCTGGGTTCCCGCCTTGATGCATTCGATCCACTCGAACTCGTGGCCGGGCGACGGGGCGATCGTGTCGTCGGCGCCGGGCAAGACATTCGGATCGAAATAGTCCCCTTCGGGCACAACTTCGTGGTTGGTGTAGTTGGACCACAAAGTGCCCTTCGAGCCGAAGAAGTAGATGCCCAGGCGCCGAGCCGGCTTCCCGCTGCCGAAGTCATAGGCGAAGCTGTTGATCATCGACATCGACCAGGTGATCGTCAGGTTCGGATACTGGAACACCATCTCCTGGACGTCGGGAGCATCGCCGTCGTCGTCGATGATGTAGCGGCCGCCCGAGCAGGCGACCATGGTGGGGTAACCGGTTGCCAGGGCCCAGATCGGCAGATCGATGATGTGGGGCGCCATGCCGGGCGTCCAGCCGCCGCTGTAGGCCATGAAGGAACAGTGGTTGTAGGAGTTGGCCGCCAGCAGTGCGTTGTAGGGGCGCTGCGGGCCTGGGCCGAGCCACATGTTCCAGTCGAGCCCCTCCGGCACCATGGTGTCGGTCACCTTGCCGATGCCCTCCGGCCCCTGGTTCGTCACGTTGAACGTTCGGGCTACGCTCACCTCGCCGATATGCCCGGCGCGGATCTTCTCGACCACGCGGCGGTAGTTCTCGCCCGCGTGAATCTGGGTGCCGACCTGGCAGATTACGTTATGGCGTTTGACCGCGTTCTTCACGGCCAGACTCTCACCCAAGTGAAGCGTCATCGGCTTCTGCAGGTAAATGTGCTTGCCGGCCCGGGCGGCGTCGATGGCGACGAGGGCGTGCCAGTGGGGCGGCGTGGCGATGATCACCGCGTCGACCCCCTTGTCGGCCAACAATTCGCGGTAGTCGGTGTACTCCTTCGCCTGCGGGAACTGGGCAAGCACCGGCTTCCGCCGAACGTCCCACACGTCGCAGACGGCCGTCACCACCACGTCGGCGTGCTTGGCGCAGTTATTCAGATTCCCCCGGCCCATGCCGTTGGTGCCGATGATCCCGAGATGGATCTTGCCGTTGGGGCTCGACGTCGTTTCGGCCCCACCGGCTCGTGCCGAAACCATCGCCGCGGCCCCGACGGCCGCCGAAGTGCCCATAAAACGCCGCCTTGAAACAGAAGTGTCGGACATGGCATTCATCCCTTTCAGCAAGAACCACGTGACGTGCGTTGTAGATCTTCCCGTTCTTCTGCAATTCCTTCTTGCTCGGCGCCTCCTCGACAAACCAGAGACAATGCTGACCGTCGCCGGTATGGTAGCCTATCGGCGGTGGCTCGGGCAAGCATCTTTGGAGTACGTGCGACTTGTCGCCGCTTTCTTTCAGTGGGGCCGCTGGAGCAGGTGCCACGTTGCCCAAAGAAGGCGTCCCTGTTGAGGCAAAGCGACGACGAGTCATCCGCACTCCATAGGTGGCAATCGCAATGCGTCTCGAATCTGCTGAGCTTCGAGGCGGAACTCGGAGGCGCGGTCGCGATGGCCGGACAATTCGAACGAGTCGGCGGCGTCCACGAGTGTGACAGCAAGGAATCTCTTACTATAAACGCTATTCATGCCCGATGCGACGCGGCGGGCAGAATCAATCGCCTTGGCCCACGACCGGGCGGCGCCATCGAAATCGCCTCGGAGACTCTCAAGACGTGCTTGGAGCTTCCAGCATTGGGCCAAGTCCGATTCCACCCCGCAGCGCGGCCCTGCGTCAAGATCGCAAGATCGATTGGCGGATTCGAGCAGGTCGGTGGCCCGTTCCAGGTCTGCCGCCGCTGCTTCCCGATCGCCTGACGCAAGATGACAAGCGGCCTGGATCCTCAGGGCTCTTGCACGGAATTGGGGGAGCGTCGGGCCGGTCTCCTCCAACGCACGGAAGATCTCCGGAAGCAACGCGCTGGCTGCAACGATGTCCTCGCGGCGCAGGTGATCATCGGCCTCCGCCAGCAAGGCCATCAACAGAATGACGCCATCGGCGTCACGGGCGGCCACGGTGGCGAGACGGCGATGTTCCACGCCTTTTTCTTCCCGTCCCAGGAGATGGTACAGGCCCGACAGATAGGAATGTGCCGAGTAGGTCCCGATCCCCGGTTCCTCCAACGCCAGACTCTGCAGATACGCAACCTCCGCGCCGTGCCAGTCGGCCCTTCCCTCACATTCCTGGGCGATCACGGACATGGCAAGACTCGGAGCGGAGGCTTTCCCGATAACCGGTTCGAACAGGTTGACGATCTTCCGCGCGATGACGTTGGCCTTTGCCGTGCGAGAAGCATGAACGGCGTCGCTCCACTTTCTCGCCAGGCGTTCGTATTTCGCGTCGCGCGCCCGGACCTCGGTTTCGCCCTTCTCAAGGTGTTTCATGATCAGACCGTCCGGTACAGCCTCGACTCGCCAGTTCTCGATGCCGACTGGCGATTCCAGCGAGATCGTACCAAGGTAGTCAGATCTGCGCAGCCTTCGCCAGAGCGTGCGTGCCATGGAACGGACAAGCCCTCCGGCGGCCATTCTGCGAGCGGCCGAGAGGAAGAAGGGACGCCACTCGGCAGGCGGTGGAGTCAATGGATAGATTTCGCCGCGAATCTCAAGGGCAAGACAATCGTCGCCACGGTCGAGGCGGAAGTGGATGACGTCGGCAAGATCGTCGTTGGCACTTCGCAGCACGGCCGCCCAGAAAGTACGATACGACTGCCACCGGCCGTCCAGGTCGATCGGCTCCGTGTCGGAATTGAAATCGTCGAGAGTGAGTCGAACGCCCATGATGAACTTCCCCGCGTCGCCGCCATGTGGTGACGGTGATCCTACCAGAAGGAGCCAGGCCGGACAAGCGTTTGACCCGAGGCGAAAGGCATGGAGTACGTGCGACTTGTCGCCGCTTTCTTTCTGTGGGGCTGGTGGAGCAGGTGCGGCGTCGCCCAGAGAAGGCGTCCCCGCTGAAGAAAAGCGATGACATGTCATCGCACTCCAAAAGGGGCGGAGTCCATGGGTAGGTTTCACCGCGAATCTCAATAGCCAGGCAATCGTCACCACGGTCGAGACGGAAGTGAGCGCTGCGCGCAAAACAAGCCTCGGACGTCCATAGAAACCTTGGCGGACGGCACGGCGGAGCGTGCCTGCTACCTTGTCTGCGGACTGCACGGCGGAGCGTGCCTGCCACCTTTCTTGCCTCAGAACCGGCCTTGGGCCTGAAAGGTTTCGAGCACCGAGGCCACCACGCGGCCGATTTCTTTGGCCGACAGGGTTCCGACCGTGCCGCCGTCGCACTCCACGCCCGCGGCTGCGAAGAGGGTACAGAGTTGCGGTTCCAGTTCGGCCAGGGTCTTCTTGTGATCCTCCGAAAGCGGCTGGCGGGTGGGGCCCATCTTCAGGCCGCGAAGCTCGATGGCCACGCGGCAGGCTTCGGGGAAGTCGGCGCCGAACAAGAGCTTGTCGAAGATCTGGCGGACGAGGTACTGGAGCCGCCGGGCCTCTTCCACCTTGCCGGTCGTGGCCGCTTCATAGAGCTTCTTCGTCAGCTCCGGTGCGACGCCGCTGGTCACGTTCGTGCCGCCATCGGCGCCGATCATCAGCATCGGCATGAGCACGGCGTCCCAGCCGGTCATGAAACTGAAGTCGGGACGGTTCGGCCGGATCGCCTCGATCATCCGCATCATCTGGCCCACGTCGCCCGACGAGTCCTTGATCGCCACGATCCGCTCGCACTCTTCGCTAAGCCGCTGGATGGTCGGCAGGTCGATGGGCGAAGCGAACATGGGGATGTTGTAGAGGGTCACGTCGACCGGCGTGTTGCGAGCGATTTCGCGAAAGTAGGCGTAGACGTTGTCGGGACTGAGGCGGTAGTAATAGGGGGACACAATGGCCACCGCACGGACACCCAGACCGTGGTAGTACTCGCAGGCGGCGATTGTCTCACGAACATTTGCCTCGGCGGCGCCGGCGAGAATGGGGACCCGTCCGGCCGCCTGGTCGACGATGATCTCGATGATCCGCCGCCGCTCTGCGGGAGTGAAGCGGGTGAACTCGCCGGTCGATCCGTTGGGATACAGCCCGTGGACGCCCCTTTCGATGAGCCAGTCGACGTAGGCTCGCAGGCCGCTCTCGTCGATCTTCCCTTCGTGGTCCAGGGGAACCATGTTGGGAGTAAAAATCCCTTGAAGCTTGGATGAAACGGCCATTTTTCCCTGGTCCTCACTCCGCGACGATGCTCGGGTTACAATGGAACTTCGCGAGTACACTCCTGTGCCAAGAGAACAAGTTTAGCCTCCGGCGGACAAGTTGCCAAATCGGCTGCGAACGATGGAATGATGGTCAAGAGGTCCGGAAACGAGAAGACGGGAGACGGCGGCGGCCGGAGGGTGCTGCCTTTTGCGATTCTCGCGGGGTTGGCTGTCTACGTGATCCTGTTTCTCGCGTGTCCGCTGGACTGGGCCTCGGGGCACCGGTTCACTCGCGGCGGCTGGGTGGCTCAATGGCTCCTGCTGCCCGACGAGATGGTCGGGCTGTGGCTCGACTCGCCGTCGGATTTGCTGCTCCTCGACCGGTTGCTGCCGCTGGCCGTCAGCCTGGCGATTCTTGCAGTGGCCGGCATGTTGGGCTATCTGGGGCTGGTGGCGTTGCGAGTCGACGCCAAGCTGACGGTTCTGGAGCAGTGCTTCTTCGCCGCTTCGGTCGGGTTGAACCTGGTGTCGACCTACACGCTGGCAGTCGGGTTGTTCGGCGGGTTGCACAACCGGCTCTGGTTCATCGCGCCCGCGATCGTTGTTGCCGTCGGGTTTGGCTGGTGCGTTCGCCGGCAAGATCGCACGAAGGGGTGCAGTTTGCCAGGGGCATGGGAGCCGCCTCAGAGCGAGTTGAGCTGGCTCAATTCCCGTTGGCTGTGGGTAGGCGGCGTATTTGCCGTGCTGATTCTGCTGGGCGGATTGTTGCCTCCGAACGAGTTCGACGTGCGCGAATACCACCTGCAAGCACCCAAAGAGTTCTACCAGGCCGGGCGCGTGGAATTCCTGCCTCACAACGTCTACGGCAACATGGCCATGGGCGCGGAAATGCACGCTCTCCTGGGTATGGTTCTGCTCGGCGACTGGTGGATGGGCGCCCTGGTGGGAAAGGCGATTCTTGCCCTGTGCGCTCCGTTGACGGCCCTCGGCCTCCTGGCAGCCGGGCAGCGTTTGTTCACGCCGGCCGCGGGGATCCTGGCAGCGGTGTTCTACCTGTCCATTCCTCTGGTGGCCAACATCTGCACTTTCGGATTCATCGAAGCAGCCGCGGCACTCTACCTGTTCGCCACCCTCTACGCGATGCTGATCGCGAAGGAGGACCAAGACTCAACGGCGACCAGTTGGATCTTGCCTGGCTACCTGGCGGGTGCGGCGGTGGCCTGCAAGTACCCGGGGCTGCTGTTCGTCGTCGCGCCGCTCGGCGCCTGGCTGCTTTGGATATCCTGGAACCGTCGCGATCGCGAGGGCCGGCGGCGGCCGCAGTGGGCGGCACCGGTTGTGTTTGCCGGGGCGGTGGCAGCCGGATGCGGATTGTGGTTGGCGAAGAACTGGGTTCTTGCCGGCAATCCGGTCTATCCGCTGCTGTACGGGTTATTCGGCGGCAGGACACTGACGGCCGAGAAGAGCCAGATGTGGAGGCTGGTCCACAAGCCCGCGGGCTTCACCTTCTCAGCCTTGAGTGCCGACGCGTGGCGGGTGTTGATCGGCAGCGACTGGCTCAGCCCGATCCTGATCCCTATGGCGGCGTTGGCCTTCGTGAAGAGGCAGTCTCGCCTGGTCTTGGGTTTCGGTCTGTATTTCCTGTTCCTCATCGCGGCCTGGTGGATGTTTGCGTTGCGGATCGATCGCTTCTGGATGCCGGCCTTGCCGATCGCCGCGATTCTGGCAGGCGTGGGAGCGACGTGGTGCCGGGATCGGCTTTGGCAATATTCACTGTTGGTGCTGTTCGTCTTCAGCCTCGTCTGCAGTTTCGTGACGGTGGCGGTGCCGCCCTGCGTTTACACGCGGTTCTTCGTTCCGTATGCCAAGTTGCGGACATCTCCCGACCGCCTCAATCCGTGGCACACGTACTTGAACGAACACGTTGACGGGACTCTCCTGCTGGTGGGCGAGGCCCAGGTTTTCGATCTGGAGGTTCCCATTCTGTATAACGCCTGGCTGGACGATTCGGTGTTCGAATCGATCGTGCGTGATCCGGTCTCGGGCCGCCTGCGCCCGGCAGACGAAATCAGCGCCGAGCTGAAGGCTCGCAATGTTTCGCATGTCTATGTCTCGTGGAGTGAGATCGCACGCTATCGCGACACGGGCTACGGCAACTGGGATTTCGTCCGGCCCGAAGTCTTCGAGCAACTTGTCAGGGAGGGCGTGCTCGAGTGGGTTCCGCCGCCGAAGGAGTTGGAGGGGTCGGTGAATCAGGTGTATCGGGTGGTGAGCTTTGAGCTATGAGCTGTGAAGAAGTAGTCGGGATGTTCCTGAGTCGAAGACGCTGGAGGTTAGAGACAGAATCAGGTTCTTGGCGTTGGCCGGTCAATCGAGCGCGCCAGCAGTGCTAGCACTCCTCTGAGGGTTTTTGTCGGAACTGGGCGGCAGTGGGCTTGTCGATCGCGAAGTGATCGAATAGGTTATTCGACGCGGGAGATTGCCTCCCGCGACAAGCGTGTCAGGGACGACCCGCTCCACGAGTTCAAGGAACAAAGAACTCCGATGAAGTACCACCGTACGCAACCTTGCCCGTCTACGGATGGTCGGGCAAGGCATTTTCTTCCTTCTTCCACTCCCCTTCCGGCCGGCAATTCTCTGGCCAAAGCCGTTCGCCGCTCGATCTTCCGCACGCGGCGCTGGTTCCTGGGGGAGCAGAAACCCGAAGGGCACTGGGTCGCCGAGCTCGAAGGCGACTCCATTCTCCAGAGTGAAACCATCCTGCTCCTGGCCTATTTCGGCCGCGAGCAGTCGGACCTGGCCAAGCGTGCCGCCGAGCGTCTGGTCGACACCCAGCGGCCGGAAGGCGGCTGGGCCATGTATCCGGGCGGCGGCGTCGAGATCAGCGGCAGCGTGAAGGCCTACTTCGCTCTCAAGCTGACCGGCCACGATCCAGGCGCCGAGTATATGCAGCGGGCGCGCGCGGCCATTCTCGCCCACGGCGGCGCCGACGCCGTCAACAGCTTCACACGTTTCTACCTGGCAATCCTGGGCCAGATCCCCTTCGACCAGTGCCCCGAGGTCCCACCCGAGGTGATGTTCCTGCCCAAGTGGTTCCCGGTGAACCTCTACGCGGTGAGTTCCTGGTCGCGAACGATCATCGCACCGTTGTCGATTATTTCGGCGATGCGGCCGACGCGTGAACTCGACGTCCGATACGGCATCCGCGAGCTGTTCATCAAGGCCCCGGAAGACTGGCCGGAGCTGCGATGCCCAGGCAAAGTGGCCGGCAAGGGACTGTTCAGTTGGGACCAGTTTTTTCTCGCGGTCAACAGTGCATTCAAGTTCCTCCGCCGCCGGCACCTGCTGCCGATGCGGAAACGGGCCATTCAGGCCGCCACGAGATGGGTCGTCGAACGCTTTGAGAACAGCGACGGCCTGGGCGCCATCTACCCGCCCATTGTCTGGAGCCTGATCGCGCTCGACGTGCTGGGCTACGCCGAGGACAGCCCCGAGATGCAGGAGTGCTGGAAACAGCTCAACGACCTGGTGCTGACCGACGAGGGCGGCGAGAACTGCCGCATCCAGCCCTGCAAGTCGCCGGTCTGGGATACCGCCATCACCCTGCGGGCCCTGCTTGCCGGCGGGCTCACCCCGAAGGATCCGGCCGTCGCCCGCGGCGTCGAGTGGCTCCTCAACAAGCAGGTCCGCCAGCCGGGCGACTGGTCCGAGACGGTCGCGGCCGAGCCGGGAGGCTGGTGCTTCGAGCACAACAACGCCTACTATCCCGACAACGACGACACGGCCATGGTCCTGATGGTCCTCAAGAGCCAGTTCTCCGAGGGGTCGCCCGACGACCGCCTGCCGCCGAGCTTGCGGCTCGTCGACGAGGAGAATGCAGAGTGTGTTGCCGAGACGGGCTGCTCCGTCGACAGGATGAACCGGACGACCCAGGCGATCGATCGCGGCGTTCGCTGGATGTTGGCCATGCAGAATCGCGACGGGGGCTGGGGCGCTTTCGACCGCAACAACGACAGTGAGTTCCTCTGCCACGTGCCCTTCGCCGATCACAACGCAATGATCGATCCCAGCACGCCGGACCTGAGCGGCCGCGTGCTCGAAGCGCTCGGGCAGTTGGGCTACAACCAGGAGCATCCGGCCGTCGCCAGGGCCGTTCAATACATCCGCAGCACCCAGGAGCCCGACGGGAGCTGGTTCGGCCGTTGGGGAGTCAACTACATTTACGGAACCTGGCAGGTCATCACCGGCATGGTGGCGGTCGGCGTGCCGCCGGACGATCCGGCCATTCGAGCGGGCGTCAACTGGCTGCTGGCCCATCAGCAGGCCGGCGGTGGCTGGGGCGAGACCCCTGAAACCTACGCCGATCCTACGCTCCGCGGCCAGGGGCCCGCGACGGCTTCCCAGACGGCCTGGGCCGTGCTCGGCCTGCTGGCTGCCGGACTGACAGAGCATCCGGCCGTGCGGCGCGGCATTCAGTTCCTGGTCGATCGCCAACAGGACGACGGCACATGGGACGAACCCGAATTCACCGGCACGGGCTTCCCGCAGGTGTTCTACATGCGTTACCACTACTATCCCATGTACTTCCCGCTGATAGCGCTCGCCCGCTGGGCGGTCTCGGCGGCCGACAGCCAGCCCGACGTCGCCGCGCCGGCCCCCGCCCTTCGCGTCCTCTGGGACGAAGAGGAGACGCGGGAAGCGACCTGCGCTGCGGAGGCGGTCTGATCCGTTACGTCGGCACCGAGTCGCACCGTATGGGGAAATTCAAAACACGAAGCACGAAATCCGAAACAAATCGGCAATCGGAATTCTCAAAACAGATGCAGGAACCGTGCGGCGCCCGGTACCTACAGGAGTCGACCCATGCGATTTCCGCTTTCTCTGACGCGATCGATGACTGCTTACCTGATGCGGCAGAAGCTCACCGGGCGGAAGCGGTTTCCCATGGTGCTGATGCTCGAACCGCTGCATGCCTGCAATCTCAAATGCGCCGGGTGCGGGCGGATCCGCGAATACACCGAAACCATGAAGCAGCGGCTCTCGGTTGACCAGTGCCTGGCGGCCGCCGAGGAATGCGGGGCGCCGATCGTGAGCGTCTGCGGCGGCGAACCGCTGATCCATCCCGAGATCGGCGAGATCGTCGAGCGGCTCATCGAGCGGAAGAAGCACATCTACCTGTGCACGAACGGCACGCAACTCGCCGAGAAGATCGGGCTGTTCCGCCCGAGCAGCCGGATGTTCATTAACGTCCACCTCGACGGGATGGAAGCCACCCACGACGCGATCACCTGCCGCCAGGGCGTGTTTGCCAAGGCGGTCGCGGGAATCGAGGCGGCCAAAAAGGCCGGGTTTCTGGTCTACACCAACACCACGGTCTACAAGGAAACCGACGTCCACGAACTGGCCGTCCTGTTCCAATACCTCACGGAACTCAAGGTCGACGGGTTCATGGTTTCGCCGGCCTACGGCTACGAGGCCGTCGCGGCCGAGAACCCTGACGGCGCGGCCGACATCTTCATGCAACGCGACGAGATTCACGCCAAGTTCCGGCAGGCCCGGCAGTTACTGGGCTCGTTCAAGCTGGTGACGTCGCCTCTCTACCTGGACTTTCTCTGTGGCGGCCGCGAGCTTCCCTGTGCGGCCTGGTCGAACCCGACCTACAACGTCCGCGGCTGGAAGGGGCCCTGCTATCTGATCACCGACCGGCACTACGACACCTTCGCCGAATTGCTCTCCCAGACCGATTGGGATAGACTTGGTCCTGGCGGCGATCCGCGCTGCGAGCACTGCCTGGTCCATTGCGGTTTCGAGACCGCGGCGGTCCTGTCGTCGGAGAAGAGCTTCCGCGACGTGCTGAAAATGGCAGTCTGGCAGATGACATAAGCCGCCTGTCCTGCGCAGTCACACGGCGTCGAAGCGGGTTCCATGGTTCTCCGACACATCCTTCGTCAATGGCTTGGCTCTCTTGCGCAGCAGAAGATGCGCGAGACCGTCGTCAAGGCTGCGCGCGAATCGGTCGACGAGCACTTGAAAGAAGCCGAGCGTCAGGCCGAGGATCCGGAGCTGCGGAAGTGCGACGTCGGCGTCGTGTTCGCCCTGGGGATCGAGGCGGGGGGACTGGAAGACTTGATGACGGACGTGGTCACGATCCGCAGTCCCGGGATCGTCGTACGCCGCGGCCGGTTGGCTTCGCGGCGTGTGGCGATCGTGCAGTCGGGGCCCGGTTGCGAGGCAGCGGCCCGTGCGACGGCGGCCCTGATCGCGGCCCACCAGCCCGACTGGGTCTTCTCGGCCGGATTCGCCGGTGGGCTCGACGAGACGCTCAAGAAACACGATATCCTTATGGTCGACCGGGTCGTCTACCAGGACGGGCAGAGTCTTTCCCTCGACCTGAAGGTCGACCCGTCGGCCCTGGCCGCCACGCCCGGCGTGCATGCCGGCAGCCTTCTCACCGCCGACCGCATCATCCGCCTGGCCAGCGAGAAACGCGAGTTGGGTAAGCAGCATGGCGCCCTGGCCGTCGACATGGAGACGTTTGCCGTGGCGGCAGTCTGCCGCCGCGACAAGGTGCCGCTGATCGCGGTGCGGATCATCAGCGACGGGGTCGACGACGAGTTGCCCAAAGACGTGGATCGCCTGATGCGTCAGAAGACCGTGGTGCGCAAGGCGGGCGCGGTGGTTGGGTCGATCATGAACCGCCCGGGCAGCATCAAGGACATGTTCCAACTGAAAGAAGACGCCCTGCTGGCTTCGGACAAGCTGGCCAAGTTTCTCGAATCGATGATTCGACAGTTGGGGCCGGCGCTGCCGAAGGAGTAAGTGGGTGACTCCTGCCGGGTGTCACTCTTCGCGATCGCTCGTGACGGCGAGTACTGTGCAACGTCGCTGAATGCTTGAGGATCACGAGTAGTTCAGAGTTGCACTCGGCAAGTGCGACCCACTGGGCACTCGACAAGTGCGACTCACGGGCAAAGCAGCAGCTACTCCAGTTCCTTGATGCGGATGTTCTTGTACTCCGCCCACATGGGGGCGCCGGCGTGGAGTTGAAGGGCGATGATGCCTTCGCGAAGCGACCGCTCGGGGTGGTTGTCGGTGCAGTCGAGGATGAGCCGGCCGTTGAGATAGTGCTGGAGGTGCGGGCCTTTGGCGATGATGACAACCTCGTTCCAGCGGTCCACCTTGAAGAGATCAGCATACTCTTCGGGGGTGATCAGCGTATCGACGATCTTCTTTTCGCCGTCTTCGCCCCAGACGGCCTTCTCGCCCACCAGGCACATGCGGCCGCGCTTGCCGCCCTCTTCATAGATGAAGCCGGAGACGCTGGGAGGCGTGTCGGAGTTGCGGATCTCGTGTTGGTAGCCGCGAACGACCCACGGGTTCTTGGGATTCTCGGTGAAGTGCTTTGAGCGGTACTGGATGCCCGAGTTGTTCTCAGTGGAGACGCGGAAGGTGAGCCGCAGATCGAAGTCCTTGAAGGGGCCTTCTTTGCAGATCAGGAAGGTATTGCCGTTGGCCTTGGTTTCTTCGGTCGTCTGGCCGCGAATCGCACCGTCTTTGACCGACCACAACCGCGGATCGCCGTCCCAGCCGGTAAGGTCTTTGCCGTTGAAGAGCGATTTCATGCCTTCCGGTTCGGCAGGGGCCTTCTGGGGCTCGGCAGCGAAGGCGGGGAGAGCAAAGCAGAGCAGGGCCAGTGGCAATAGGTGGCGGACCATGGTGTTCTCCAGGTGGGAGGGGGTGAAGGAATACAATCAGTGGGCGGACACGGGCCGGGCGGACTCGGTCGCACTGCCGGTGAGCATCGGTTGGGCGGCAGCCGACTCGACGGCTGCTCGCAGAATCTTGGTGATCGAGGTGTTGTCGATATACGGGCCGAACACCGGATCGTCTCCGACGGCCAGAGCGTTCAGGCTCTCTGCCCCGACGCCGCGCGCGAACACGGGCACCAGGCTGTTGCTGTGCTTCTTGGAGTGGTACATCAGACCGGGGATCTTGCCGGGGCCGTTGTCGACCAGCGGCTGGAACGGTTGCTTGTCCGACTGCGGTCCCCAAAGCACGCCGGTCTCGTGGTCGGAGGTGATGACGACCAGAGTCTCATCCCAGTTGCTGTGCGTTTCAACCCACTCGACGACTGTGTCAATTGCCAGGTGGAAATCGATCTGTTCCTGGATGGTGCGGCCGGGCATATTGTTGTGGTTGGCCCAGTCGACGGCTCCGCCTTCGATCATGAGGAAGAATCCGTTGGGTTTGCGGCTCAGCACGTTGAGCGCTCCCCGCGTCATAGTGACGAGTGTGGGAACGTCGGAGTTCAACGGCGTGTCTTCGTCGGGATGCTTGTCGCCGATCTTGGCTCGCGCCTGTTGCAGCGTGGTTGCTGCCTGGGCTGTCCCCAGGACCTTTTCTGGCACGTCTCCCTCACAGAGGGCCTCGAATTCGGCCTTGGTGGATACGGGCCGGAAGCCCAGGTAGAGGCCGCCGGGGGTCTTGCGGGCCGCTTCGATCGCCAGCCAGGTTTCTCCGCCACCCACGTACTTGTATTCCCGGTCCGCGGCGATCTCGCCGGTGATTCCCTTGGCCGTCTCCGCGGCAATCTGGGCCTCGGTTTTCTTGGGCCTGGTGGGCTTCCAGGGCTTGCCGTCGTTGTCGAAGTCGGGGTTGCCCGCCCCCATGATCACGTCGAGCACGCCGCCCTGAAGCATCTGTTGGGCGATCTTCTCATAGGCGTCCCGTTCGGCGGAATGGGCGTTGCTGAAAGCCGCAGGCGTGGCGTGCGACCACTCGACCGAGGTGACCACACCGGCGGCCAGCCCCACCGACTTGGCCAGTTCCGACATGGTCGGCTCGATGGGCTGGTTGAGATCGCTCCAATTGATCGAGTAGTTGTAGGTCTTCACACCCGTCGACAGGGCCGTGCCGGCCGCGGCCGAGTCGGTGTAGCCGGAGTCCAGCCATTTGTAGCCGGTAGCAGGGTCCCAGGCCTTGGCCGGGTCGTAAACCAGGGCCGGATCCTGCCGGTTGGTTCCCAGCGGCGTCTTCGACGTGTTCAGCGGAAACGTCTGGGCCGCCAGCTTGGTCCAGTTCGGGCCGTCATAGACTTGCATGCCGCGTCCTTCGGCCGAGTCCCACTTGCCCTGGTACATGCTGGCGGCACGGAACGAGTTGAACCCGGAGCCGTCGGCAATCATCACGATGACGTGTCGCTTCGCAGCATGGTCGTCTGCCCGGGCAACGGTGAAAACCGAAATCAGCAGGCCCAGCCACAACAGCAGCACCGGGGCTCGTCGCAACATAGCAGTGCCCTTCTCTTGGGAGGTTTTTTTCGGATTGGCTTCGTCCGACTTCCCGGACCGGGGTGGTCCGGAGCCCGGCACATTCCGGGTGAGCAGGCGAAAGCGCGGGAGGGGGGAACGAGTTCCACGAAGGCGGGAGTCTTTAGTATGGAACCGCGCGGTTGGACCGTCAATGTATTGTTTCGATCAGACTCGCAAAGCCAAGGGGTGGTCGCCTTTCCCCCGCCGGGGTTACCGGTGGCTGCTGGTCGTGCCGGCATCGACCTCCATGCCCATCGAATCGCAAGCGAGGACAGCCATCTCACACCAACCCGAAGCGCAAGCGAGGACCGTCGACCCTCCGTTTCAGTTCTCCAATGCGTTTCGAGTTGTTGCAGCGACAGAACGATTCTGCCAGGACAAGCCGGGAACTCCGATATTTCCGGCTGTTCCCGGCCAAATACTGGCGGTTTTCGCTGGAAGCAACCTACAATTGGGATGGAGAATCCCTGCGCCCATGCCGCCCCGCTGGGTACTGGGAGAATGAGTCGCATGCCCTCGCTCGCGCTTCGGGTTGGTGTGGGAACGGAAGGCCGAATGGTAGTGGACCGAGTACTTTTTACGATCACCTGCACGACCTGCGAAGCGCGGCTCAACGTGCGCGATCCGTCGATTGTGGGCGCGATCGTCAACTGCCCAAAATGCGAGAGCATGGTGCAGATCACGCCGCCGCCGGGCTGGCAGACGCCTTCCTTCGCTGAACCGGTCCAGAAGAAACCCAAAGAACCGGCCCCGGCACCGCCGCAGGCCCAAGTGAAGAAGACGCAGGCCAGGAGGATCGCCGATGCCGCGGCAGCGGGCATTGCGGCCTCAGCGGCGACTGCAGCGGGATCGGAACCGCCCCCGGCCGCGTCACCGCCGCCCTTAGAAGGCTTGCCCAAGCAGCCGCCGGAAGCGAAGGGATTCCCCGAACTGGAAGCACCGCCGATTCAGCAACCCGCCGAGATCGTGACGCCGGAGGCGATTCCCCCGCTGCCCCCGACCCAGTGGGTCGCCCCGGCCGAAGCGGCCACCAGGCGTTGGCTGCTGTGGGGATCTGTTTCAGCAGCCAGTGCTGTGGTACTGCTGGGCGCCTGGGTACTCTTTTTCAGTTCAAATGATTCCGAACCGCGGCCGAATGACGATCCGCAGGTGTCCGAGTCTCCCCGCTCCGACACGGGCCAGCCGGTTCCATCGCCGGCGACCGAGATTGACGATCGCTGGATCCCCGATTCACCGCAACTCGTGATACGCATCGAGATTGCCGGTGCTGAAGCGGCGGGCCAACTTGGACCGCTAATGAAGGCAGTGCCTCCCTTGAACCGGGCGATCATGGCAGAGTTGTTTCAGGGGTTCGGGCTGCAACCGAACGCCGTGCAACGCGTGCTGTGGAGCACAGCCGATTTGTCGGCCTGGTCGGAGACCGGAATCGTGGTTGTGACCCTGGCCGAGGGTCAGAGCACCGGGTCGTTGCGTTCGGCGGGTACCTCCACAGGCCAGCAGGCCGGCGAAATTGAGATCCGGCAATTGGATCGTCCCGCCTGGCCCCGGGCGTTTGCGGTGCTCGACGAACGGACTTTCGTGACGGGCGAGGAAGGGAACTTGCGGCAGTTGGCCGAGCGGGGTCAGCGGCGGGCCAAGCTCGGAGTGCTCGAAGCTTTGTTGAAGGAAACGACGCCCGATGCCGACTTCTCGGTTGCCTTGGAGCTGCGGGCGGCGGAGCAGGCGGGTTGGCCCATGCCCTCCGAATGGTTCGACACCTGGCCTCAGGGCCGCGATGCCTGGCACCTGATCTGGAGTTTGCCTTCGGCCGTTTCGTTCTGTTTCGATCGCGACGACCTGGCGCTGGCGGAACTGGGCTTCCTGTGCGAAGGCGAGACGGTCGCCGACAAGGTTCGAGTGGCCTTGGAGCAGTGGATTCCCCAGGCCAAATCGGCAATTGCGTCACGAATCGAGGGTCTGCCGGATTCGATCAAGGCAGGGGAGATTCCGGGCGACTCGGCTGATGCGTATCGGCTGGCCCTCGACGGGGCCGCGGCGGCGCTGGCAAGTTCGCACCTGGAAGCGGCCGGCCGTTGCGTCTGGTTGCGAGCCGACTTCGGAGATAACTCGTCGGCCTGGACTGCCGCGGCTGTCGAGAGCCGTGCGGCGATACGGGCCGATTGGCATCGAGCGGGGTTGCACGGGGCGTTGACCGAACACAACCAGGCCGAGCAGCCGGTGCGAGTGGAACCGCAGCCGGCTCCGCCGTCCGATACCATCCCGCCAGATGACAAGACGCCGGCAGACGAAATTCCGGCGCCGAGCGTCTCCGAAGAGCCTGTCGCTCAATCAGAAACTACCCCAGAGAATGTGCTCGATATTTCGGAGCGGCTGCAGAAGCCGTTGCCCGGGATCGTGATGACCAACGTTCCGCTCAACCAGGCAATTCGGGCCGTCGAACGTTTCGGCTCGTTGCTGGTGACCACGGACGTCGACACCATGTCGGCCTTGGGCGTCCCGCTCGACCGGCCGGTCAGCCAGCATCTGACCGAATCGACAGTGGGTGCGGCCCTGGACCGGATCCTGGCATCCTGCGGCCTCAAGCCGGTCGTTCGCGACGATCAGGTGTGGGTGACGGGCGCGGGGCAGGTGTCGGAACTGCCGCGAACCGTCTCGTATTCCGTGACGGATTTGATGGTACCCGGGATCACGTCGGCTTCTGACCTGGCCGCATGGTTGCCGCGGTTGATTGCCCCGGCCACGTGGCAGGCCGCGGGCGACCAGGGCACGGTTCAGGTGAAAGACCAGGCCCTGGAGATTACGCAGACCGAGGCCGTTCATCTCGAAGTGCTCGTTTTCTGCGAGCGGCTTCGGGTGTCTCGCGGGCTGTCGCCGCGAAGCGGCAGGCCGGCGGCACAGTTTCCGGTGGCAACGCGGCGCGACCGGGCGGCTTCGCGTCTGAGTGCGCCCGTGAGCGTCAACTTCTTTCGCCCGGCGTCGATCGACCGAATTCTCGGAGAGCTCGAGCAGCGGTCCGAACTGCTGATCGCTGTCAATTGGCTGGCGTTGGCGAAGGAAGGCAAGTCGCCTGATTTGCCGACGACTTTCTCGGTGGCCCAGGTCCCGCTGTCGGAAGCTCTGGAGCGGTTGCTAACGCCCCTCGAGTTGGACTACCGAGTGATCGACGAGCGAACCGTGGAAGTGACGACGCGAGCGGCGGCCGACGCCCATTTTGAACGGGAGTTTTATCCGGTCGCCGATCTGTTGAACGCGGACCTGACCGCCGCGACCCTGATCGCTCGCCTGTGCGGTGAGGTGGAAGCCGGCGGCTGGCGGGCCGGTGGCGGCAGCGGAGACGTCGTGTTCGACGAACCTTCCCGCTGCTTGATTGTCTTCCACACGCAGCGGGCCCATGCGGCAGTGGAACGATGGCTCGACGACCTGCGAGCCGAGCGGAAGGCCGCCTCGGGGAAGGCGAAAGACTGACTTCCTCAACCGGCCGGAACGGGCCACCCAGCCACTTCCCATGGCGAAAGTGTCACACATTTTCCGGTTTTGGGCTTGCTTTTTTCCCTCCGGCCGGCAAAATAGCTGAAGAGGGGTCGATTTGACCCCCGCAACTGGCCGAAGAAGTGATTATGAACCGAACCTACGCCACCTATTTCTGGTTTTATTTTTGCCCGCCGGGTCGCGGGACCGGAGGTGGTTTGTAGATTCAGTTCCTAACGACTGACAGAACACCAAAAGCCCTGAGACTCGGCTCCCCGATCTCAGGGCTTTTTTTGTTGTGAACACGCAGAATCAGGAAAGAAGGTGCTGCCATGATTGTCGTAATGAAACCGGGTGCAACCAAGGAGCAGATCGAGCACATGATCCAGCGAGTGGAAGAACTGGGACTCAAGTCCCACGTGATTCACGGTACCGAACGGACCGTGATTGCCGCCATCGGCGACAAGCGAGACGAACACCGGCAATCCCTGGAAAGCGGCCCCGGCGTGGCCGAGGTCGTGCCCATCCTGGCGCCCTACAAGGTCGCCAGTCTGGAAGTCAAGCGGGAACGGACCGTCGTGCGCACGGGCTCCCTCTCAGTCGGCAACTGCCATTTGGGCATTATCGCCGGGCCATGTTCGGTGGAAAGCGAGGAGCAAACGCTGTCGACCGCTCGGGCGGTCAAGGCCGCCGGCGCCACGGCTCTTCGAGGCGGAGCGTTCAAGCCGCGGACGAGCCCCTACAGTTTCCAGGGATTGAAAGAGGAAGGGCTGAAGATCCTGGCGGCCGCTCGGGCCGAGACGGGGCTGCCCATCGTCACGGAGGTCATCGGCCCCGCCGACGTTCCCCTGGTAGCCAAATACGCCGACGTCCTCCAGATCGGCGCGAGGAATATGCAGAACTACCCGTTGCTGGAAGCCGTCGGAGTGGTCAATAAGCCGGTGTTGCTCAAGCGGGGCGCCTCGGCCACGTTGGACGAATTGTTGCTGGCATCCGAGTATATTCTCAATGCGGGCAACCAGAACGTCATGCTCTGCGAACGCGGCATTCGCACATTCGAGACGCACACCCGTTTCACGCTGCCGGTGGCCTCCGTGCCCTATCTGCACGAACGGACCCATTTGCCGATCATCGTCGATCCGAGTCACGGCACCGGCCATTCGAGCCTGGTCCCGCGAACCGCCGCGGCCGCCGTGGCAGCCGGGGCGGACGGGCTGATTCTCGAGGTCCATCCCAATCCCGAGAGGGCACTCTCCGACGGATTCCAGTCGCTCACCTTCGAACAGTTCGGCGAGGCAATGGACTTGATCCGCCGCGTAGCCGAGGCAGTCGGCAAGAAGATTGAGCCCGCTCCCGGGAGCCGCTGCCGCGTGAGGATCGAGTCGGCGGCCGCGAATTGAACCGGGTTGTGAGACTCCGGGAGAGAAGCCGGCCTGCGTGGGAACGACGCACGCGTCGTGCGTGAAGTCCATGCATGATGCAGGTCAACCCGCCACGATCTTGATCACGAGAAGCAGAATGACCACGGCGCACGATCCGAGTGCGATCCACACCCAGACCGGCAGCTTGTGCCGTTCCGGCTGCTGAACGGGAGTCTTCGTCGTGGCAGGCTTGGTCTCCTCGCGAGGCTTGCCTGCGGGAGTTCGTTCGATCGAGGTTCGAATGGGGACTTTCGTGTCCTGGGCCCAAGCCCTGGCCACCGGCAAGCCCTCGGTGGCCGATTCCTGGTCGAGGGCCAGTTCCAGATCGAGAGGCTCAGCCGTGGGAAGAAACGGAGCGGGCCTGGCCGGGGCATGGAGCGGGCTGGCGGTGGGCGCGGCCGGGCGAGGCTCGCCGATAGCCCTGGCGCGGCGAATTCGCGACGACCCGCCGTCGGCAGGCGCCACCGCGTCGGCGGTCGCAATGGCGGCGGCCATCAGCAACCGGGTGGAAGAACTGCCGACGTCGGTAGAACCGCCGGGCTCCGGTTCGTCGCCGGCTCCCTGTTCGACCAGCCAATCCCCTAAGACGCGTGCCACTTCCTGGCAATCGCGATATCGGTGGCCCGGCTTCTTGGCCATCATCCGCATGCAGATGTCGACCAGGCCCGACGGCGCATCCTGACGATCCTTGTAGATGCTGGGGGGCGGGTCCTTCTGATGCGCCATGAGCCGCTGCGTTAATGTGCCCTCGGTGAACGGCGGGTGGCCGGTCAGCAAGTAGTAGAGCGAGCAGCCCAGACCGTAGATGTCGGCACGGGCATCGACGCCATGGCTGTCGACGGCTTGCTCCGGCGCCAGGTAGTCGGCCGTTCCCAGCACGTTCTCGTCGTAGGCCACCGTAAGCGACGTCTGCTCCTGCTCGGCGACGAACCGCGCCAGACCGAGATCCAGGATCTTGACCACGCCGTTGGAATCGACCAGGAGATTGGCCGGCTTGACGTCGCGGTGGATGAGGCCGACCGAGTGGGCGTAGTGGAGCCCTCGCGCCGCTTGGCGGATGTATCGAGCGGCGGTGATATAGTCGAGCGGCCCCGAATCGCGCACGATGATGTTGAGATCGAGCCCGTCGATGTATTCCATCACCAGATAGTGCGTATCGCCCTCGTTGTCGATATCGTAGGCGCGGACGATATTGACGTGATCGAGGGAGGCGATGGCTTGGGCCTCCCGGTGAAATCGTTCAAGATACGACGATTCCTTGTCGGCGCCCCGAGCCTTGGGGAGAACCTTGATGGCCACGCGGCGGTGCATGAGGAGGTGTTCGGCAAGGTATACGTTGCTCATGCCGCCCGTCCCAAGATGGCCCAGCATCTTGTACTTGCCGACGATGAACCCCTTGTAGCATCCCTTCAACAACTTGTCGGCCTGCCATCGGGTCAGAAGGCCTTGGTCGACGAGCCGGTCCGCCAGTTCGCGTGTCCGCAGCTCTGCGGCCCCTTCCGCTTCGGACTCCGCCTCCGACTGGGAAGCAGCGCGATCCTCAAGGTCGACCAGGAATCGGTTCCACCGGTCGTCGCCAACCAGTTTGCTCTTGGCCACCAGTTCGAGAAACTTCTCTGCGGTGAGCTTGGGCATAGGAAGCCCGGTGCTTCTGGAGGAAGGCAAGTGGACGAATACGCTACCGGTTCAATCCTCGATCGACGAATCGGGATCGAAAAGGAACAACGCTGAGCAAGTGAGCCCAATGGGAAGAGCACGCCCCCGGTTACCCGAGCCTCGTCGCATGAGGCCGACCCTATTTCTTAGATTACCATTCTCGCGGAATCGTTACCAGCCGCAGCCCCCCCGAGTGAGCGGGCGCCACGCGTCATGTTAAACGCGGGCCGGTTGTCGGCACCAGAGTCGTGCGACCTCTCGCGTGATGATCGTGGCCGCATCGTTGAGGCTGAATTGGCGGTCTACGTTGCCTTCGACGAAGGCGACCTTGTTCATTCCGTACACGTCGGAAGTGGCCTCATCCTGTCCGAGTACGAAGCCTCCTTTTGCGCGGATACGGGCGCAGCCTCCCGCGCCGTCCCGTCCCATGCCGGTCATGATGATGCCCATGCAGTTCGGACCGTAGATGTCGGCAGCCGAGTTCATCATCACGTCGGCCGAAGGTTTGTGGCCGCTGACAGGCTCGCCGTCCCAAAGGTGAGCTTTGACGAGTCGGCCCCGGCTTCGCAGTTCGAGATGGCAGCCCCCACTGGCAATGAGCACGTGGTTCGGTCGCAGGATGTCTCCCGTCGCCGCCTCCTTGATCGACAGCATGGAAAGCCCGTTGAGACGCCGGGACAAAGGGCCGGTGAAGCTGGCAGGCATGTGCTGGACGACGACGATCGGGGG
The DNA here is from genome assembly GCA_012719125.1 of Planctomycetaceae bacterium. Lineage (GTDB taxonomy): Bacteria > Planctomycetota > Planctomycetia > Pirellulales > Thermoguttaceae > JAAYAY01. The sequence goes on from JAAYAY010000007.1 coordinate 43,022, forward strand.
CAACGGCGGCCGCAGAGTCTCGAACAGCGAGGCAAGAGCCGGGGGCCCTCCGGTGGAAATGGCGATGGCGATGCACTTGTCGGCAAGGCCCTCGGCACCGGCCGCGACGACGGAACTCGGCACGGCTCGAGAAGCGACAGCCTGGTCGGCAACTCGTTGCTTGCGAGCTCGCCGTATTCCCAGAACGCGATGGACATCGGCACCTGCCGCCGAACGGATCTTGCGAATCAGATCGGAACCCAAGGCCTTTTCGACTTCGGCTCCGCGCTCGGGTTTCGCCACATAGTCGAGAGCACCGCGCTCCAGGGCGTCGAGAGTCACGTCGGCGCCGGCCTGAGTCAGGGCGCTCACCATGATGACAGGAACAGGATTCTGTTCGAGAAGGGCGCCAAGCGTGGCCAGCCCGTCCATCTTGGGCATTTGGATGTCCAAGGTGACAACGTCCGGTCTGTACTTGCGGCACATCTCCACGGCTTTGTGGCCGTCCGAGGCGGTTGCCACGACTTCCATATCCGGAACATCCGAAATGTAGTCGCTGATCATACGGCGTATCAGCGCCGAATCATCCACGACCAAGACGCGTATCCTGCCCGACGACATACCCAGATCTTTCAGCAGAGTGATGGTTACGAGGACCGCAACACGAGAGAACTGAGTTGGCGGCCCGGAACGCCGGGACTGATTTCAGTGCCCCCAGTGAAGGGCAGACCGCACAGTCCTTTCAACACAAACGTAGCTCATAGGAATTCTCGAAAGGGGCCCAAAGGAGATTGTGCCCACTTGGCAGCGGCGTTTGGAAGAAGCAGGCAGAATTACCCCTACATTCGGCAGATTCGATCGGGCTGCCTTATTCCTCGCTCACCAGCGTCTTTCGGAACTGCGTCATGAAGAACCGGATCAACTCGCCGTAAACCTGCACGCTTCCGGCGAAATCGCTCTGCTCAGACGCCGTCTGTGCCTTCTTCGACAATTCTTCAAAGCGATCCCAATCGACCTGCCAAAGTCGATTGATGGCAACGTCGCGAATCTCTTGCACGGCCCTGGCCATGCACTTGGACGACTGATCGTTCAGCGTGCAATCGCAGGTCGTGTAAGGCGCCTTTCCGAGTCGTTGCCGGATGCGATCCCCGCTTGTGGCAGGAGCGGCGGGGCGGCCCCTGCGAAAGCTCCAAATGCCCGCCAGCACTCCACCGATAAGGGAGGCGGTGATAGCCAATTGGGGACCGCGGATCAGCCATCCGAGACCAAAGAGCCCTGCCGTCACCAAAACGGTTCGGAAGATCCTGGCGGCGAGTGAGGCCTGGTGCGAGACGATCGTCGATGTGGTCTTGGGGCTGCCGGCGGCCTGCCACCGGTTGACCCGCGCGACGATCAGGGTCACGTTATCCGGGCTGCCGCGCAGATTGGCGAGATCGACGAGGATCTCCGCGGCGTCGCTCGGATCAAAGCAGTGGAGGATCGTGCCGATCTCCTCGTCCTCAATCTGGCCTGAAAGCCCGTCGCTGCAAAGCAGGAACACGTCACCCGTCCGGAGGGAGAAAGGCCCTTCGACGTCGACCTGGACTTCCGGAGTGGGCCCCACGCTGCGCGTGATGATGTTTCGCGGAACGAAGGCAGGCACCTCCGACTCCATCACGTTTTCGGCCGCACAGATCTCCCACACGAGGCTATGGTCGAAGGTCAGTTGCTGGAGTTCGTTTCCGCGGAGCCGGTAGATCCGGCTGTCGCCGACGTGTCCGACCACGGCCTCCTCGGGCAGCAACACCAAGGCGCTGACCGTCGTTCCCATGCCCCGCAGTTCGTCCGATTCGAGGCCTTGGCGGTAGATTTCGGAGTTGGCCTGCCGGATGGCGTCGCGCAGGGCGTCCTCGGGCATCCCGTTCGAATGGGCACGGTAGACGCTCAGCACGGTCTCGGCGGCGACGCGGCTGGCAACCTCGCCTGCGGCGTGCGCCCCCATGCCGTCGGCCACGACGAGCAAATGCCCCGGCGTCTGATCGGGGCCTGCGTCTTCGGCATGGGCCACGACGAAGGAATCCTGATTATTGGAACGGCACAGCCCCACATCGCTGAGGGCAGCGTGTTCCACAGAGTATTCGCGCTCGGCGGGGCGTGGATTCATCGGTAATTGCCGATCGTACTTCTTCTCGTTCTGTTCCGCGTGGGTCGACGTTCGTTCGCCCAACACCACAAGTCTCTCAAACGTCGATCCCCTCGGGCAGCTCCTTGGTCTTCTCTTCTTTGCGTTTGACGAGAGTCACTTCATTGCCGGCCTCGTTGTAGATCACTTCGTCCATAAATGCCCGAATTAAGGACAGGCTGCGAGACCCCTGTTGTTCCAGCCCTCCAGGCTCCCAGGAACTCGGCACAGCCGAAACGTCGAATCCCGGCCCTTCGTCGCGAATCACAAATCGGGCTTCTTCCGTCGAAATGCGAACGTTCACGAATATACGCCGATCGACAAATGCCCGCTGGTCCGGCTTGTCGGGGCGGATCGGCAGATCGCGCTGGCGCAGCAGTTGTTCCCGGGCATCATCCATGTGATCGAGCGGGATTTCGAGATTCCCGTGCAGCAGGGCATTGAGCAACGCTTCTCGCAGCGCCACTCCAATTCGCAACTGTCCGCCCGAATCGCACAGTCTGGCCCGGGCCACCGTCTGTTGCACCAGGTCGACCATCGGATCGATCAGCGATGCGTCGTTACCCAGCTCAACGAAGAACGTGAACTCGCTTCGGTTAAGGCAACTGAGCAGTTTCTCATAATCTCGGTGCGCGCTGGCCCGAGCCAGAATCTCGCGGACCGTCTCACAGAGCTTGTCGGCCAACTGCGACTTGGGAACGTAGCTGGCGGCCCCCTGTTCCAACGCCTCCACGGCAAAGGCCTCGCTCCCGTAAGCGGTCATCAGGATGACCGGCACCCCGGCGTGCCGCTGGCGCATGGCGCGAACGAGTTCCAGCCCGTCCATTCGCGGCATGTGCAGATCGGTGACGATCAGATCCGGAAGCGACTTCTGGGCATGTTCGAGGGCCTCGGCGCCGTCGGCCGCATACTCGATCTGCCAGTCGGAGCCCTTACTGAGCAGGCCCCCGACCAGCCGCCGGTCAATCGCCGAATCGTCAACCACAAGGACCATCGTCATAAACCCGACACCTCAACCAGGGGATCGCGTGCAGCCCGGGGAAGAGTCCGAAACAAACTGGCTCGTTACCGTGCCGTGCGGCGACTTCTCCCCGATACGGGGGCCGGTCGCCAACTAACATGATAACGCCTTTTGGAGCCGGCTCAAGCTGGGCTCAAAAACGGCGAGCCTTCGGTGAATGAATGGGACGGTCGTCGGGCTTGCCGTTCCCGCGGCCTGCCGTGTCTCCCACAGCCGGCCGGTGGCCGGCAGGGCTGGTGGAACCGGCCGGGTCACTCGCAGGTCACCGTGACCAATTCCTGCTGAACCGACTGGAGATGAGCCGGCGAGATGGAATCGAGTTCTTCGGCATAGCCGATCAACAGGGCCAAATCGCACAACCGGTTGATACGGCGAGGCACCCCCCTCGAGAACTCGTGGACGATCTCCAAGGCTTCGTCGGCAAACACCGATTTTCCCGCCCCGGCGACTCGAAGCCGGTGCTCAACGTACGCCGCCGTCTCGGCCGGCGCGAAAGGCCGCAGCAGACATTTAACGTCGAGGCGTTCCTCGAGTTGCGGAGTCCGCTCCAATGCAGTCAAGAGGCCGGGCTGCCCGACCAACAGCAAGGTGATTGTCGGGCGCCCGTCACACTCGAAATTCAGCAGCATCCGAAGCGTTTCGAGCCGGGCGGCATCGTCGATCAGATGAGCCTCGTCGATGAGCACCAACGCATGACGCCCCCGTTCCGCATTCTTCGCGAGGAAGTCGCGAATCCGCCGGACGGACTGATGAGTTGCCGGCGTTCCGCCCGACGGTTCCACGCCTTGAAGTTCGTCGGCCAGGTAGGCGAGCAGTTCCTCCGGCTCCATGCGTGGAAAGACCAAGTGAACCATCGGCGTCACGGCACTGTCCAAGGTCGTCTTCAGGAACTCGACAAGGAGCGTCTTGCCGACCCCCGACGCGCCCGCAAGCACGGCCCCGCCTCGCCGATTCTCGACGGCGTAGCGCAGTTTCAGCAGTGCAGCCTGGTGCGCTTCTCCGGGAAAGAAGTACCTCGGGTCACATCCCGCTTCAAATGGTTTCGCATCGAGCTGCCAGTAGGACTCGTACATGGGTACCTGGGAGGGGAACTGGGATGGTTATCGCCGGAGAGGCCCATTTCCTTCGCTGTAGAAGAAGACGCCAGGCTGGCGATTCTCTCACGCCACCCCTTCGTCGACAAAATTCTCAACGATGCCCCTCTCTCTGATTCCAAGCCGTCTGAAATGTTGCCGAAGCATGGCCAGATGAGAGGGCGAGGTCGACTGAACGTTGTGCACGGCGACCACCGAGTCCAGTCGCGCTGCGAGCTTCTCGGCCAAAACTCCGCCTGCCCTGCCGTTGGTCAGTGCAGCCCCCAGGTCGACGAGGAGAACGTCGTAATGGCTGCGGAGCCGGTTCAGCAGGGCCGACACGGATTCCTCGGAGGGCGCGGGGCCGTCCACGGGAGTCATCTGGCCGCAATAAGGCAACAGGGCGAGACTTTCGGAATCGGATTGGGTGACGGCCTCCTCCAACGATACGGAACCGGCAGCCACATCGCGCCACCCCAAGTCGTTCGCTAAAGCAAGCTGCTCGGCCAACTTGGGCCTGACGAGATCGCCGTCCAGTAGAAGCGTCTTCTCACCCAGTTCGACGAGCCGCAAAGCAACTGCCAGCAGGACCGTCGTACACCCCTCACCGCAAGAGTACCCGGCAATGCCAATGACTTTGCCGCCTGCCGCGGCAGCTTTGCGAATCGTATCGGCCAGGTGTTCAATCTGTCGGCCGGCCACCTGCCGAAGCCGGCGGCTTGGACGGGGCCAGGAGATCGCGTCCACTCGCAGCATCGGCTCAAAAGCTCTGCGAGGAAGGGGAACGTCGGACGCAACCGGGGTTCGCTCTTGGCGGGGAAAGCGGTTGGCGTCAGGCAGGTTGACTTGGCCGGCCGCAACGGCCGCTGAGCCGGGACACTCCATCGCCTTGGCGATCTCATCGAGAAATGCCAGCGAGGAAAAGCCGAGCGTTTCCAAAGGAACGGACGGCAACGGCAGTTGCACGCCGGGGAACTGGTGTCCGCGCGGCCGGGCCGGTTCGGTCTGTAACGCGCAAACGACCTTCGGCGGGGCATCGTTCAGACAAGCAGACTCGTTCGACTCGACTTCATCTGAACTCGACGCCCCCCCCTGTCGCAAATAAGCCTTAATAATAGCTTGGTCGAGCGCGGTCATCGTAGGCGTTTCTGGCAGCAGGTTCCTGAATGGTACCGTTCAGTCGTGCAACACTTCGCTGGGATGCGTCGGCAGAGGCTCCCGCCCCATAGTAAGGTTGCCTGGCCGGCGGGGCAGGCGCCGTCTGAGGAGCATAGGGATTCGTCGGCGAGTAGACCGGGGGCGACGCGACCGGTTGGGTGGAATAGGCCGACGGGCTCGCCGCCGGCTGCGAGTAGGTCGGCGAGGGTGGTTGTGGCGACATCGCCGTCTGCGGATAGCCGACGGTCGGATAGAGTGATGCCGAGGATTGACCGGCTACGGGATAATTCGGCGCGCCGCCCGGGTATTGCTGAGGTGTCGCCGGGGGGGCGGCGGCTCCGGCGTAGGGATTGTCCACAACATAGGGCGCCGGAGCGGACGCGCTCTCTACGTACGGATTCGTCTGCACAGACGGATAGGTCCCGTAGCCCGGCATGACCTTTTCGGGCTGGGGAGTGGCCAGGGACGGTGTGTTGGGCGACTGATCCCAGGGGCTGGCATTCGGCCCGGGCTGCATTGCGTCGTAGGAGGAAGCGGACGGTGCGCCGGGAGCAGCGGCACGATCCGTCCAGCCTGTCGGCGGCGAGCCGGCAGTCACCGGATAGCCTGGTGGGGAGAGTCTCGCACCGTCATCATAAACCGGCCCTCCAGAGTGATTCGCCGCCATCGGAGCAATGCTCGTGTCCCAGCCGACGCCGGGAGTCGCCGGGACAGGGCGTCCCGACGGATCGGCGCTCATTCCTGCACCCAAATTGGCGGCCTGTTGATCGACGGCCATCGGAGCCGCCATGTTGGCATTGTAGCCATACGGGGCATTTGCCGGAGCACCGACCCAGTCGCTCGTCGGATTCAAGCCGACAGGCGCCGTCGGTTCCGCCGTTGCCGTAGCGGTTGGCTCGGGAGACCACACGCCGGGCTGCTGCCATTGCGAGTTGGCGTCGCCCGGCGACCATGTGGGCGCCAGATCCGCGTCCGGCGACGGCATCTCTAGCGATGCTTCGTCGCCCGAGTTGCGCGACATGAGAAAGGGGCTCGCGATCAAAACCACCAGGCCCATTCCGACCACGATCCAGACAGGCGCGGGAATGCCCGGACGGGCTTGAGAACTGCGATGTCGCCGATGGCTGCTGCCGGAGGAGCGTCCATGGCGACGGTAATAGTCGGAGGAGGGCTCGTCGTCCACGTGCGGCATCCGTGCCAGAACCTGAGTGTCGTCCGGGAAGCTGCCGGGATCCGGGGCCCGCCTCCGCTGCGGAGCATCACCGACGGGCTCAGTCGACCAGGGATCTCCTTGCGTTGGTTCGAACGGTTCGTAATCACTCATCGCACGTTCCTTCTTGCGGTTGTTACCCCAGCGCATCCTTGCACTCGGGCTGCCCGTGGTTGATTTATCGATAGCGTTATCGGCACCGACTTTTTGGATCTTGAGCATTACTCAAAGTTTGCCGGTTATGGCAACGGCAAAAACAAGAAAAAGCGTGCCGATTAGCAAAACTAAGAAGACCAGGAAAGATTTTCCGGCCACCCGAGGCTTTCGCGAAAGAGCTTCAGACGCTACCCACCTGCTGGAGGGGTAAGGGGAACGGCGCACTCCAACACCGCCGCGACCACCCGAACAAGCTCTCGCTCGCGGGTGGTGACCTTCTCGTCGGCTACGATGCACAACTGGCAGGCATCCAGAATCCTCTGTTTCAGTTTCAGGGACGTTGCCGCCAGTTGGGTGAGGGCGTCGTCGAAGGCTCGAAGTGAGCACTCGGAACGGGAGGGAATCGGCTCGGATCGATCCAGGAACTGCATGGCATTTCGATAGGCGGTCCCGGCCAGTTCGGGATCCTTGTTCCCCGCGTGGGCGAGTGTCCCCAACACAATCGACAGCGGTCCGCCCAACTGGCCCAACGCGTAGAACTGGGTCCGAGTCGGCTTGCGGCGTCCGAAGTGAACGTCGAGAGTGGAGAGAAGCATCTTCTGAAGGGCGTATTCGAACAACTCGATCCTGTTGTCGGCCCGGACCAAGGCCTCCACGATCTCGCAAAACCTGTCGTACTGGCTCGGCGCAAGCTCCTTCAGAGCAGGAATCGCCATATCGGCCAGGGGGATGCGGGCGTCGGCCGCCAACTGGCGAACCAGGGCTGTCAGGCGGACTGTTTCTTCATAGGATTGTGGCTCGGCCCGCTCCCGGAGCACGCCAAGCTGCTTGTTTCTGGTCGGCTCGTCATTGCCCAACAGCAGGCAATAGACAACAGCCCGAGCGCCGTACGGCTCGCGGACGGCATGGGTGACGGGTTGCGGCATGCTTTCGAGTATGGCTGCCGCATAGAGGATCTGTTCGAGCCCGGGAATGGCCAACGCCGCCAGCGGTATGCCGGCGGCCCCAGGCAGGACGGCTCCCGGGATGGCCCGACCCATCGTTTGTCCCAAGGCGTGCCGCTTGCCAGCCTGTTCGACTTTCTCCTTGGCCGGTTCTCGCCCCACCCTCGCCTTGACCTTGGGGAAGCGGCCGTCGAAGCTGGGATCGATGCGCCGAATGCGGTCGGCCAACGGCGGATGGGTGCCCAACCAGCTCAGCCCCAGCGCCGAGACTGCCTCGCCGAAGAACATGTGGCTCACCTCGCCGGCATGGGCGTCGTTGATCCGCGACCCGCGAGACAACCCGCCGATCTTCTTCAAGGCCCCTGCGATTCCAGCAGGATAGCGAGTGAATTGAACGGCCGAAGCGTCGGCCAGATACTCGCGCTGCCGCGAAACGGCCGACTTGATCAGCCGGCCGAAGAACAACCCCACCCCGCCGATGATCATCAGGCCGAGGGCAACCAGGAGAATTGCCCCTGCACCACCTTTCTTGCCGGAGCCGCCGGAGTGGACGCCGCTGCGGAGAATGTAGTAGCCGATCACGGCCAGAATGAGAATACCGTGCAGGACCCCGACGAGCCGGAGATCGAGACGCATGTCGCCGTTGAGGATGTGGCTGAACTCGTGGGCCATCACCCCCTGCAGCTCATCGCGATCGAGATAATCGAGCGAACCCCGTGAGACGCCGATGACGGCGTCGCCCGGTCGATGGCCGGCCGCAAATGCGTTGATCCCGTCTTCGGCGTCGAGCACGTAGACGGGCGGTACCGGCACCCCCGACGCCAGTGCCATTTCTTCGACGACGTTGAGCAGTTGCCGCTCGGCAAAATCCTTGGTGAGCGGATGGACTCGGCGTCCGCCCAACATGAGAGCCACGGCTTCGCCGCCCGCGGAGAGTTCGGAGATCTTGTAGAGGCTGCCCAGGGCAATCACCGCCACGGTGGCCAAGGTCACGACGCCGAAGAGTTGCGGATTCCAGAAGGGCACCGGTCCGGCCTGGCCATGGGGGACGTCGGGCTGCATGAGACCGAAACTGACGTTGACCAGGGCGACCACGGTATAGACGGCCAGCACGATGGCGACGACCGCAACGCAGAACAGAAAGACCAACAGGCCGGTTCTGCGTTTGGCAACATCCTGCTGTTCGAAGAAGCCGGTACTCATGCTGGTTCAGAAGGAAACCTTGGGTGCTTCGCGTTCCTGGGCCTCTTCGATCTCGAACAGGTTGGCCGCCTGGAAGTTGAACATGCCCGCGATGATCACGGTGGGGAACAACTCGCGCTGGGTGTTGTAGTAGGTGACCGCGTCGTTGTAGGCCTGACGCGAGAAGGCGATCTTGTTCTCGGTCGACGTGAGCTCTTCCTGGAGGGCCATCATGTTCTGGTTGGCCTTGAGGTCGGGATAGGCCTCGACCACGGCGAACAGCCGGCCCAGTGCGCTGCTCAAGGCGCCTTCGGCGCTGCCCAGAGATCGCATGGCGGAGGGGTCGCCCGGATTGGCTGCCGCGGCCTGCCCGGCCGAGGCGGCCTGGTTGCGAGCGGCGATCACCGCTTCCAGCGTTTCGCGCTCGTGCTTCAGGTAGCCCTTGGCCGTTTCGACCAGGTTGGGAATGAGGTCGTAGCGGCGCTTGAGTTGGACGTCGATCTGGGCAAAGGCGTTCTTGTAGCGATTGCGCAGGGTCACGAGCTTGTTGTACATGCCGACGACGACCACGACCAGGACGAGGCCGACGACAAACACACCGATGAGGATCCAGACCGCGAGCATGGGGGGCCCCCCTTTTGGAGTTTTCAGTCACAAGATGCGCACCGTGCGGTCATCTTTGAAACTCGAAATGCGAAGCACGAAATCCGAAACAAACCCAAAATCGAAGTATCGAAGGCTCGAAACAATCCCGGGCGTTGTGGTTCCTTCCTGTGCCGTTTGCGTTTATATGTCATTCGCCGAGAAGGGACAAGTATTGGCGGGGAGGCGTGGTGATTACCGTGGCCATTGCGTTCTCGCTTTGTTGCCATAGTCGGCAACAGTCACCCACCTGTCGGGAATTGCATCCGGTTCCCTCGGGTCGTATAACGACACGCTGGCAACGCTTGGCCGACGATGCTCAGAAAATCACGGACAGGAGGTGACTCGATGCGTAGGTCAGTAGTTGGTCGGATCGTCCTGCTTGCGTTGTTGCTCGTTCTGTCCGCAACGGCCCGGGCCGCCGATCGCGACGGCGACGCGATCTCCGACCAGCACGAAGCGGCGCTCGGCACCGATCCCGGCCGGCCCGACGGGCTGCAAGTCGTGATCGACGACGGCCTGGAATCGGAAACCAATCGGGCCAAACCGAGCTACGACGGCACCAAGGACGTGCTGACCGTCGAGTTCGGCCATGTGGCCGAGGATCGTTGCCTCTGGCGCTGGACGGTCGCCGAGCCCGCCCGCCCTGAGGACACCGTTTTTCACCTCTATGTCGACGCCGACGCCGACGAGTCGACGGGGCGCAAAAGTTCACCGGGGGCGCCGAACCACGGGACCGACTACATGGTCACCGTGGCCGGCGGTTCGCCGCGAATCACCGCCTACACCGCCGACGGCAGCTCCACTTCCGGCCCGCCGCTGACGTACGTCGTCCATGGGAACCAGGTGTTGCTCTCGTGCGACATCGACCTCGCCCGAGACGCTAGCGGCATCCGCTTCGGACTCTACATGCTCTGCCACACTTCGACCGGTTCGGGCGACAGCCCCCGGATGTCCGATTCGAGCAGCAAGATCGACGTCCGTGGGATGCCGATCCGGACGGGGAAAAAGATCTTGCGGCCGTTAGATCACAAGTCGAATTATCGGGTCGATGCTACCTTCGGAACGGAGACGCTGCAGCGCGCCCTGGCCGACGAGAGAAACATCGTGGTGCCCTACAACCAGCTCGAACTCGACGGCTACGAGATCGACCAGTTCGCCACACGCAAGTGGCCCTATGTTGCGATGAATGCCCCGGGAGCGGTCGCCCGCACGAAGGTCCCCAAGGCCGGACGGTACCATGTGGGGTTCATCATGTACGACGACGCGGCCGATGAACGGGTGGTCATTTCGGTAGGAGACAAGATCCGCGGCGTGGCGGTCGCCCGCTTGGGAACCCGCCGCACCTGGCTCTACTGGCTCCACGACGCCGTCGACTTTGCCGGCGGCGAAACGGTTGAACTGAAAGCGGCCGGTTCCGGCGGAAAGCACGGCATTGCTTATGTGATCTTCCTGGCCGATCCACCGGAGCCGCGGGCGCTGCCGCTGGAAGTCGAGAACATGATCGCCAAGGTCAACCCGGAGCAACCAGGTCGTGTAACGCTGTCCTGGACCACCTCGTGGCCCTGTCTCACGCGGCTGAAATGGAATGCGATGGGAAAGGAGCCGCAAGACGTCGAACAGGGCCCGCCCTGCCTCATCCATCGCGTTGTTCTCGAAGGACTCGACGCGGGCACGACCTACACGGCCCGGGCAATCGGCGAGGGGCCCGAGGGAGAGTCTTTCGCGGGCGAGCCGACTGAGTTCCTGACGGCCTGCCCCGAACCGCCGTGCGAAACGACTGTGGTGGCCATCCCACTCGTGGTCGATAATCCGTATCCCATTGCGGCCGAGTCGTGGCCCATCTGCGGCGGCGTGCCGATTCCGCAAGGCCAGTTGGGCGATGCCGGTATGGTACGGCTAGTTGCCGGCGGAACAGATATCCCCCTTCAAGTCCAGACCGTGGCCCGCTGGCCCGACGGCAGCGTCAAATGGCTCCTGCTGAACTTCGCAGCCGATGTGCCGGCCAAGTCGAAGTCGGAGTATCGTCTGGAGTATGGTCGTGCCGTGAAAAGGGCTGCCGTTTCGCAGCCGCTGATGGTCGTCGAATCTGACAAGGGCCTCCAGATCGACACAGGCAAGCTGCGTTTCTCCGTCGACGCCGGCGGCAACATCAACCATTCGGGCGTCTATCAGACCGTGGCGGAGGACACCGAGGGGAACGTCTATCGCACGGCGGGGGGCAAGGCCGAAATCACCGTGGAAGAACGCGGGCCCATCCGGGCGGTCGTCAAGACGGTCGCCCCGCTGATCGACAAGGACGGCGACGAACTGTTCCTCATCGAGAAACGGATCGAGGCCTATCGCAACGCGGCCTTCCTCCGCGTCCACCACACGCTGGTCGTCGACGGCCCGGATCGGTTCACGACGATCCGCAGGCTGAACTATCAGGTTCCGGTCGGCAAGCAAACCGCTTCGTGGCGTGCGGCCGTGGCCGGAGAACGCGAACTGGAACTCGATCCGGCATCTTCAATCCGCCAGCAAACCGACCAGCGGCTGCTGGTTCCGGCCGCCGGCGGCGAGAAAGTGGAAGACGCCCGGCTGGTCGGCTCGCTGATTCCGCCAAACGACAATTCCTGCGCCGTCGCCGTCCGCGACGCCTGGCAGAACTATCCGAAAGGTTTTTCGTTTGACGATCAGGGACTGAATATCGAACTCTGCCCGCCCTTCAAGAAGGGTTACTACGACCAGTTCCCCTTCGAAAAGGAAGGGCACCACCTCTACTACTACCTGCTCGACGGCTGCTACAAGCTCAAGCAGGGCGTGGCGAAGACCCACGATTTGCTGCTCTGTTTCGAGCCGGGCGAGAAGCGGGAGCCGACCTGCCGGCTGTTCCAGGAGCCGCTCCTGCTCACGGTGCCGCCCAAGTGGATCTGCGACAGCAGGGTGTTCTACAGCGTCGCCCCGCGCGACACCGAGTCTTTCCCGCTCTACGAACAGGCCATCGACAAGAACCTCGACGGCTACGTGCAGTACCGCGAGCGGCAGCACGACTTCGGCCTGCTCAACTACGGCGACTGGTACGGCGAGCGGGGCACCAACTGGGGCAACGTCGAGTACGACACCCAATACGCCTTCTTCCTCGAGTACATCCGTTCGGGCGATCCGCGGGCGTTCTATCTCGGCTGCCAGACCGAATTGCACAATCGCGACGTCGACACGATCCACTGGAACGAAGATCCGAACCGGCTCGGCGGCGTCTACGTGCACCAGATGTGCCATGTGGGCAACTACTACGACAAACCAGTGGAAGGCTCCCTCGGTTTTCCGAGCGGCGGGTTCAGCGTCAGCCACGCCTGGACCGAAGGCCATTTCGCCCACTACTTCCTCACCGGCGATCGCCGCTCCCTGGAAACCGGCCGGGCCGTGGCCGACTACTTCATCCGCGCGGAACTCGGCCGGCCTTACGACTTCTCCAGCACTCGCACTCCCGGCTGGCACCTGATCATGCTCTGCTCGGCCTACCACTCGACGAGCGACCCCTACTACCTGAACGCCGCCCGAGTGGTGGTTGAAACCGTACTCGAATTGCAGGACAAGCTGCCGCGCCCCTTGCCCGAGCACCAACTCGGCGATCGCAAGCCCTATCAGGAAGGCGGCTGGGTCCGGGCCATGGTGCCGGGGCACTGCAACTGCGAGGTCCGGCACCAGGGCAACGCCGGATTCATGATCGCCGTACTGCTCTCGGGCATGAAGTACTACCACGACGTCACGGGCGACGAACGGGTCAAGGAATCGATCATTCGCGGCGCCCACTACCTGCTCGACGAGACCTATAGCGACGAAGCCATGGGCTTTCGCTACACCTCGTGTCCTGCTGGCAGCTACCGCACCGGTACCACACCGCTCATGGCGGAAGGCATCGCCCGAGCGTATCTGTGGACCAAAGACGATCGGTTTCGGCGTGTGCTCACCGAAGCCTTGCCACGAGGTGCTGGAGGGAGTTCCTACGGCAAGGGATTCTCGATGTACTACCGGATGGCGCCACGGGTACTGGCGGATCTGAAGGAAGCAGGCATCGAGTTGAAACAGGAGCCGTAGCATCGCGGATATCGGGACAGTCCCGCGATCGAATCGGCCGCGGTGCAAGTGGGAAGGATGGAATGATGGAATGTCGGTAAGAACTGTCGTGGCCATGGTATGCCTTCTTTCGGCCCTGGGAGTTGTGGGGGCCGCTGAGCAGACGGAGTCTACGATTGCGCTGCTCGACGACACGCGGTTCGAACGCGGTTTCACGGTCTGGTCGCCCACGCCGGGTTCGCACGTTAAGGAAGGTAGCCTTCGTCCGAACAAGGATGCTCCCGAACCGGTTTGGGGCCTGGCCCAATGGCACAGCCGGTTCACTCTTGCGGAAACCGAGCCGCAACGGATGCCGGATGGGGCAATCCGTTTTGCGGACGGGGCCAAGTCGGTCACGTTCTTCCCCTTGGGCAGCGACGCCGATGTCGCCTTCGGTCTCCTGGGCACAATCGAGTACGAAGGCAAAGCTCCCAAGCCGGGCGATCCCTGGTCGCACCTGCTGGCCGAGCGCAAACTGGCGGCCAATCCTTCCATCAAGGAGTTGGAGGCTCTGCCGCTGTTCGTCCAGTATCGCCTGGTGGAAGAAAGAGTATCCCAACCCGAGGGTTTCACACCCCGGCGTCACACGGCCCAGTTCGTGTTCTATATCACCGTGCAGAATCGGAACCGCCAGTCACCCGGCTTCGGCGACTACTACTGGTTCGGCGTGCCCATGTACGACACGCGATACCGCATTCCCAAGGCCCACAAGGCGACGGACGTGGGATCCGACCGCAAACCCGCCACGGGCAAGTTCATCTTCAATCCCGGCGGCGATAAGTACACCACCCAATCCGCCCACGACCGCCAATGGGTCACGATCGAGCGGGACTTGCTGCCGCTGGTCCGTGAAGGGCTGGAAACGGCCTGGCAACGAGGCTACCTTAAGGACTCCCACAATCCGGCCGACTACCGCCTCGGCGGCATGAACACCGGCTGGGAAGTCACCGGACCGATCGACGTGGAAATGCAGATCCGGGGATTGCGACTCGAGGCCGTCATGAAAACACCGGACGAAGAATGACGAGTGACACCCGGCAGACATCAACAACCAAGGACCTCAACCATGCGAATCATCCCTAGCCTTCTCTGTGTCATGGCGACATTGCTTGCCCTGCCGGCCCCGGCGGCCGAGCAGGTCAGCCTGGAATCGCTCTTGAACGACATGGTCGACCGCGAGCGCCTGGCCGAAGTCCCCTCGCCCCACTACATCTGCCGGCAGTTCAGCAGCTACGATCGCGACACCGTCGGCGTGGGCAAGGACGGCTGGTTTGCCAATTGGGACCGCAGCCAGTTTGTCCGCGTCGAGGAGAACGGCGGGCGCAAGGAATACGTCATGCTCGACGCCGAGGGCGCCGGAGCAATCGTCCGCTTTTGGGGCACGTGGCACGGCGCCCGCAAGGAGGGTGGCGGCCTCAAAGACTTCAGCAACGGCACACTGCGAGTCTATCTCGACGGAAAGGCCGAGCCGGCCATCGAAGGCCCCGTCGCCGATATCATCAGCGGCGGCAAGTTGATCGGAACGCCGCTGAGCGAGTCGGTTTCGCCCGACACGGAATACGGACGCCGCGGGCACAACCTCTACCTGCCGATTCCTTACCAGTCCGGCTGCAAGATCACCTACGAGAGCGACGCCATTGTCGACTTTGGCGCCCAGAAGGGCGAAGCCCTCTACTACCAGATCAACTACCGGACTTACGAACCAGGTACGAAGGTCAAGTCGTTCGCGCGCGAGCAGCTCGAGGAACTCAAGCCCTTGATCGTATCGGTAGGCAAGAAGTTGGTCGAAGCCGAGTTGGGCGACACACCGCCGTTGGGGACGATCGAGGTCCCCGGTGTCAAACTGCCACCCAAGTCGGAACCGTTCAGCATCTACCGGCAGGGCGAGGGGGCCGGCGCCGTCCGCAGGATTTCGATCCGTTTGGCTGCCGACGACTTGGAGCAGGCGTTGCGTTCGACCGTTCTGATCGCGGAGTTCGACGGCGAGCAGACGATCTGGTGCCCGGTGGGCGACTTTTTCGGCACGGGCTATCAGGTCCACGCCTACCGCAGTTGGTCCACAAACGTGAGTGAGGACGGCACCATGACTTGCTACTGGGTCATGCCTCACAAGAAGTCGTGCCTGGTGAGCGTGCAGAATCTCGGCGATCAGCCCGTCACCATTACGTCGCAGGCCCAGGGCTCCGTTTACGACTGGACCGATCGCAGCATGCACTTCTACGCCAACTGGCGCCAGTTGACCAAGGTTGACACGGGTCCCGACAAGGACCAGACCGGCAACGGCGCCTTCGACGTCAACTACGTCACCGTCAAGGGCGAAGGCAAGATCGTCGGCGACACGCTGACCCTGTTCAACGGCACGGCCGCCTGGTGGGGCGAGGGCGACGAGAAGATCTTCATCGACGGCGAGAAGTTCCCCTCCCACATCGGCACGGGCACGGAGGACTACTACGGCTACGCCTGGTGTCGGCCCGAGTATTTCCAGTCGCCCTTCCACGCCCAGCCCTGCGGGCAAGGGAACAAGGCGGGCGGATTCTCCGTCAACAGCCGCTATCGCAATCTCGACGCCCTGCCCTTCACCAAGTCGATCCAATTCGACATGGAGTTGTGGCACTGGCGCAACACGAACATGAACTTCGCCCCGGCCGTGTTCTGGTACGGCCGTCCGGGAGCGACGTGCAGCGTGAAACCCGATCCGGAAACGGCGGCACTGCCCGTCGCCAAGAAGCGGAGCGACGTCGTCGAGATTCGCCTGGTGCCGGGGGCCCTGGAGGGCGAAGAACTGAAGATCGTCGAGAAGACGGGAGGCGAGACGAAGGTCCAGACCTCCGAGGCGCACAACTGGAGCGGCAACGCCCAACTCTGGTGGATCGACGCGAAGCCCGGCGATCGGCTCGTGTTGGAGGTGCCCGTCGAGGAAGCCGGACGGTACAAGCTGACCGCCGACCTAACCAAGGCGATCGATTACGGGATCGTCCGCATGACGCTGGCCGGCCAGGCGAGCAAGGAACTGGATCGCTACAACGTGGGCGTGGCGACCGATGCCCTGGAGGTTGGCACATTCGACTTGAAGAAGGGGATCAACCGTCTCGAAGTCGAAATTGTCGGCGCCAATGAAGCGGCGAAGAAACGGCACATGTTCGGCCTCGACTACCTGAAGTTGGATAAGGTGAAGTAGACCAGGAAAGGAAGAGGTCATTAGGGCGAGGCCCAGACTATGCCAAGAAGGCAACGTGACTCACTGGCGGTGTGCCTCCCTGCCAGGCTTCGCTTTGTATCCCAATTTCTCGGCTTGGGCGAGATCAGCGTCGGCTTGGGCTCGGTCGCCTTTCTGGAAGTACGAATACCCGCGAGAATAGAATACGTACCCATTTTTCGGATTGATCCGAATCGCCGCTGTAAAGTCGTTGATCGCTTTGTCGTGGTCACCTTTTTCGACGTAGGCGCAGCCACGGTTGTAGTACGCCTCGGCATACTCGGGGTTGAGTGTGACGGCCTCGCCGTAGTCAGCAATCGCCTTGTCGTGGTCGCCTTTCTCCGCGTAGCAGCAACCCCGTCCGTAATACACCACGGCTTGTTTCAGGTTGAGTCTGACGGCCTCCGTATAGTCGGCAATGGCCTTGTCGTGGTCACCCTTTTTGCCGTAGGTGCAACCACGGTTGTAGTACGCCTCGGCATCCTTCGGGCTGAGTCGAACGGCCTCGGTGAAGTCAGCAATCGCCTTGTCGTAGCCACCCTTCTTGACGTAGCTCAAGCCACGATTGCAGTACGTTATGGCTTGTTTCGGATCGAGGCGAACGGCCTCATCGTAGTCAGCGATGGCCTTGTCGAACTCACCCTTCTTATGATAAGCATAGCCCCGCCCACAATAGACTTCGGCATGTCGTAGATCGAGCCGAACGGACTCCGTGAAATCCACAATCGCCTTGTCGAATTCGCTCTTCTTCGCGTAGACCAATCCTCGGGCAAAGTATGCCTCGGCTCGGTGCGCGTCGAGATGAATCGCCTCCGTGCAGTATGCCTCGGCTCGCTGCGGGTCGAGGCGAATGGCCTCGGTGCAGTCGGCGACAGCCTTGTCGAAGTCGCCGTTCCTCCCATGGGAATCAGCCCGACAGCAATATGCCTCGGCCATCATCGGATCAAGCTCTATGGCCCTGTTACAGTCGGCGATGGCCTTATCGACTTCGCCTTTTCGCAAGTAAGCCTGGCCCCGGCCGGAGTACGGCTGAGCGTTTTGTGGATGCAGACGAATGGCCTCGGTGTACGCAGCGATCGCTCCATCAAAATCGCCTTTGTCTCGCAGCAGATTGCCTTGCTTCGTTGCTTCATCTTCCAGGCGGCTCACGACGAGGTCTCCTTCTGCCGAACGATGGACGATGGGAATGACAGGCCGTCAGCGGTTCTCCGTGCGGGCCAACCGATTCTCGCGGAACTGGTAGTCGGGCCAGAGGGGGCAGTTCAGGTCGGTCCAGCACTTGATCCGCCGCTTCTCTTCCACGGTCAGCTCCACATCGTAGTGCCCCTTGTCGAGCACTTCCCAGAGCTTGCTCTTCAGCGTGCCGAAGGTGAGCGGATCGGCCTTGTGGTGTTCCTGTCCCCAGGTGTAGTCGAAGTAGTGGACCCAGCCGCCGGCGATCAGGGAGCGGAAGGAGGCCGGCACGCCGTTGGCGTCGCAGGTGGCCGTCAGATCGAAGCCTTGCTTGTCCTTCTGGTCGTGGCAACTCACGCACTTCGCGTCCCAGACGGGCTGAACGATCCGCTCGTAGGCAAACGGACCCGCGCCCCAGGGGGGCGGCTCGAGCGGCTGCGGCTGGCGGCGCAACGCAACTGCCTGGCGCACGGGCGGCGCCGACAAGCGGTTCTCATGGCACCCTACGCAACTGCGCATCTCGCCCGGTTGGACCTGCACCACGCTCCGCATCCGCTGCACCTCGTTGTAGTTCTCATCCAGGGCCTGGAAATAGAGCACCTTGCCGGCAGGAGCCAGAAAGCTGGCCGAACCGTCGTCTTCCACCTTGGCCAGGCCCAGAACCGCCTTGGCCACGTAGCTCGGCCAGCCGTTGGGACCTCGCACCTTGTGGGTCGGCGTGGCGTACCAGTCCTGAAACGGTTCGTGGTCGGCCTGGTAGCCGCCCGGCACTTCGAGCAGGTCCGCCCGAAGCTCCTGGCAGACGCGGAGATACTTCACTCTCCCAGGTTCGACATGGGGAGCGAGACCTTGGTAGACGTCGGCGACGGTGAACCTCCCCATCTCCGTCGGCTTCTCCGGGAACGGCGGAAAGGCCGGCGGCGGATCGACGGGCCGAAACAGCGTCGGGCACATGGCGCCGATCTGGGGATCCATGTGGAGCAGTTCGCGGTTGCCGTAGCGATCGATCACGTAGAGCCCGAAGCGGTCGTCCGGGGCGTGGCTGCAAAGCACGTAGTCGCGGCTGATCGGCACCGGGTCGCGGAAACACTCGCGCCGTGGCCAGTTCATATGGGTATAGAACGGCATGTCGGGCGTGATGCTGCGAATCGCGTCGGGATTGAAGCGCCCCTTCGACGGATCGATCAGGGCGATCGGGCCGTTCAGGTCGCCGCCATGCGCGACCAGCGTGCAGCAGAGTTCGTTGGTATCGGGAACCTGGTGCCCGTTGGCATAGCAGTTGATCGTGTTGTTGCCGAAGATCAGTTCCGGATGGGTCCCGTCGGGCCGGATCGCCCAGAGGGTGTGTCCGAAATCGGCGCCTTTGTCGAGATACTCGGAACGCATCCAGAGGATCCGCCCGTCGTGCATCAGCGAGGGCGTCCACTCGCTCAGGTTGGCGTGGGAGAGCGGCCGGATGTTGGCGCCGTCAGCGTCCATGCGGAACAGCACGAAGGCCTGGGGCCGCCAGCAGAGGAACCGTGCCCGGCACCGCGTTGAAATGAAGGCCAGTCCGCCGTCGGGCAGCGGGCAAGGGAAGTAGTCGTGAAACGGCCCGCCGGTCAGTTGCTGCAAGTCGCTGCCGTCGTCGTTCATCACCATCAGGCGGAAGTAGTCGCCCTTGGCCTTCTGATGGGCGAAGTAGATCTTCTGGGCATCGAAACTCGCCACGGGGTTTCGCGGCACGCCTTCACCGGCGTCGAACAGGCGAACGAGCTGCTTGTGTTCCGGGGCCAGGCGGCCGTCGAGCCAGGGGATCTCCAGCCGGCAGATCGCGCCGCCGGGAGGGCCCTGGGCGTCGAGAATCACGCTGTAGTTATGCGACGGCAGGAACGGGTGGCGATGGACGAACAGGATCTGCTGCAGAGGCTCCAGGTTGGGATCGCGGAACATGAGCCGCCGTTTGGCCGCCCGAGCCGCCAGGAATATCTCCTCCGCCGGCCGGTTCGTTTGCTGTCGCAGTTCGGCCAGTTCCTCGCGTTCCCGCCTGGTGTCGATTCCCTGCGAGGCAAGCCGATTGATCATCTCTTCAAACTGTCGCAGCACCCGATCGATCGGGTCCGAAGGGTCGATTCGTGAGCAGGTTCGGGCTTCGCACAGGAAGGCATACGGAAGCAGGTCCCCGGCAGCCAGCAGCGACGCCAGCTTCCCGTCCGACGTATCGAGCGGACCCACGCTTTGCGGCGAGGCCGGTTCCGCAGGTTTCGGTGCCGGGATGCCGGCGGCCACCGCCTTCACCGCTCGGGCCGAGGTCCACTTCTCGCCGTCGAGCGACACCAGCACTTCGAACTGGACCGCCAGCCGGTCCTTGTATTGCCCCTGCCGATCGCGGGAGAACACGACCCGATCGACGGTGTGCTCGTCGGCCAGTTCGATCTGGGCCCATTCTTCCGTTGCCCCGGCGGCAATCCAACTGAAGCTGTTGCCGTAGCGCCCGTCGTTCAGATGCGGAATCTGGTGGATCGGATAGCCCGGCAGGCACGACGACGCGGTCGCCTTGGCCCCTGCGGACGCCTGGGCCAGGTTCTCCTGACTGTCGGGTGCGAAAACCTCCAACTCGTCGATGCACGGCTGGTTGCGGACCGAACCGTGGATGACGAAGCGAACGAAGCGGGCTTCCGTGGGCGGGAAGGCGACTTCATTCGGCGCGTCCGGACGGACGGTCATTTCGCCGGCACTCACAGAAGCTGCCGCCAACAGGGTCAGAAACAAACTTCGGATCATCTCCGTGTCCTTTCAGAAACGCTGTCCAACCTCTGTGTTGATAGCCAGTCGGGATACTTGTCGTTGCTGCCGCCTTCAGAGTCGTCTCATGGCGCAGGTGAGGTGATGATGCATCGCCTCTCGCGCCGCTTCGGGGTTTGCTTCTCGAACGGTTCGAACGATCGTCTCGTGTTCTCGGACGGCTTCCTGCCGAAAAGCGAGATTGTCGCGGAACCGGTCGTGAAGCTCTGCCAGGAGATCGGTGATTGTCGCCATGAACGCGCCGAATACGGGATTGCCGGCCGCCCGGGCAAGTTCTCGATGAAACGCCTTGTCGTGAGCAACGTACGCCGATCTGTCACGAACGGATTCTCGCATGGCGTCGAGTTCCTCGGCGAGGACATCGAGGTCTTGGTTGCTACGATGCTCCGCAGCCAGGGCGGCGATCTCCATTTCCAGCGTCAGCCTTGCGTGCAGCAAGTGCTGTTGATCCATGGCAGCTTGAATTCGAAGCAGTGGCGACAGCATTCCGAACAAGGCCGCCGGATCCAGACGCTTCACGAAGAATCCCTTGCCGTGCCGGGCCTCGACGATCCCCAACCCTTTGAGCACCGAAAGCGCCTCGCGGATCGGCAGACGGCTGGCCCCGAGCATCTCGACCAGGGCACGTTCGGAAGGTAGGCGGTCGCCGGCCTGGAGTCGATTCTCGGCGATGTACTGAACCAAGGCCTGCACAATCGCATCCACCACGGTTTCGCGGGGAGCAATGGGTAGAATCTCAGCGGTAACCATGAGCGCGTTCTCGCCCTCCAGCAGGACTCATATACTCATATGACCAGTTAGCGTCAATGGAGATCATAGTCCCCCGCGTCCGTCTTCGCAAGTCTGCCAACGGTGGTGAGGGGACTGTCCCGATTTTTGTGGCAGGATGCCACAAAAATGGGACTGTCCCCTTCCCGCAGCATCACGAGCACAGAATTCGGTACAGGTCCACGGTGAGCACCAACTCCGGCCCCACTCGAATCGGTTGTTCCCGGACAATGAACACGCCGTAAATGTCCCGGAACTCGCGGCTTTGACTATAGACCGGGGCCCGGCGACAAGCCATAAAGTAGGCGAGGTGAACGGGTTCTGACCACGTCTCATCTCCCCGAAGTCGCTATCGACAAGTCCCTGCCCATACAACATAGAAAGCAAATCCCATGAAATACGCGCGATCTCAGACAACGGTGAGCGTTCTGAGTGCCTCCATGATGTCCTCTTTGTTCCTGCTGAGCATGATCGCATGTCCCACTGCAGCGGACGAGGCAAAGGAACCTGCGAGCGTGTTCGCCAAAGACAACCTCGTCGCCTGGTGCATCGTGCCCTTTGATGCCAGCAAGCGCAGTCCGGAGGCCCGGGCGGAGATGCTCCAGCGGCTTGGAATCAAAAAGGTCGCCTACGACTGGCGCCAGGAGCATGTGCCCACGTTTGAAGAGGAAATTCTCGCCTACAAGCGGCACGGGCTCGACTACTTCGCCTTCTGGAGCTGGCACCCCGCCATGGCGCCGCTGATCGAGAAGTACGGCATCCGGCCGCAGATCTGGATGACCGCCCCCAGCCCCAAGGCGGAGACGGGAGAAGCCATGGTGGAGGCTGCGGGTAAGGCGGTCCTGCCGCTGGTTGAGCAGGCCGGCAAGATGGGCTGCCGCTTCGGGCTCTACAACCACGGCGGCTGGGGCGGCGAACCGAAGAACCTCGTGGCCGTCTGCCAATGGCTCCGCCAGAACGCCAAGGCCGACCACGTGGGGATCGTCTACAACTTCCATCACGGCCACGAGCACATCCAGGACTTCGCCGAATGCCTCGCTGCGATGAAGCCCTACCTGCTCTGTCTCAATCTCAACGGCATGAACGACGGGGCCGATCCCAAGATCGTCCGCTTGGGCAAAGGGGAGCACGAGAAAGCGATGATGCGGACGATCCTCGAGAGCGGCTATCGGGGACCGATCGGAATCCTGGGCCACACCAGCGGCGAGGATATCGAACTGGTCCTTCGCGAGAATCTGGAAGGCATGCAGCGGCTGCTGCTGGAACTTGGCGATACGGCCGCCCTGCAGAGCTATGCCAAGTAGCGCCGGGTGCGGCCGGCGTTGAGGCCGAGTTGGCTATTTGTGCTCCATCCAGACGGCATCAGGCTCGTCCTTGATGACCTGGGTCTCGATGAAGTGACAGATCATCTTGGGAATGGGGAAATCCCGGAAGTTGAGCAACTGCTCGGCCTGCATCTTGGTGGGCAGCGGCGGCACGAGAAGCACCTTGCGTTCCGGGAGCGCCTCGGGCTGGGACCGATTCGTAACAAGTCTCGACTCGATCGTCTGGGCGTCCTTGAGTCTCCCTGTGTCCTCGCCGCCCACCAGCAGCATCACCGATAACCGATCGCGGACCGCCCCGGGAGCGTTCACGATCTTCGACATATCGAGGCCCTTGTAGTCCAACTCGGGGGAGATGAGCACCAAGGCCTTGACGTCCTGGCTCTGCTTGATTCCGGCATGTTCGTAGTTGGGAATGCTCCAGTCGTAGGCGGCCCAGAGCACGGCAATGGTAGCCCCCATTTCCGAGCCCACGACGACCAGCTTGTTCAGGTTCAGTTCCCCGGCGTTGTTCTTCTTGACCAGGAAACCGCGGAGTGCGGCCATGTCGTTGACGCGGATGTTCAAAAAATCGGGCTTCTTGAACTTCGCCGCATCGAGTTCCCTCTCCTGAAGGCCTTTCCTCGAGTAGACCATCTGCTTCGTACTCGACCCGTGGCCACGCAGATCCGGGACAAGCACCGCGCAGCCGATCTTTTGCAGCTCAGGAGCCAATACCGCAAACTCCTTGCGGCTCGACTTCCAATTGTGGAGCAACAAGACGGGCACCGAATCCTTTTCTTTCATGCCCGGGAAGAAGGTGGCCGAAAGTTGGACGCCGTCGCGCGTCTGCAGTTGCGAACCGCTGATTTCTTCGGGGGGCGGGATCTTCTCACGGCGCTGGCCGGCAGGCGCCGGTTGTGCCGGTCGGGGTTGGGTAGGCTGTGTCGGCCGGGGTTGGGTAGGTTGTACCGCCGGCGGCTTCGGCTGTTGAGGGCGGGGGGCCGCCTCAAGCAGAGCCTGGCCTATCGCAAGCAAGGCAACCGCCAAGATGAGGACCCGGTTTCCACTCCACACGGCATTCGTTTTCTTGGTCAAGCACATGCTCGGTTCGCCTCCAACCACGATCGCGTCACGAGGTCAATCCAACCGGCCAGACTCCGATTCCAAGGACCTTAGCAGCGGGGGCGACGGATTCGCCCGGTTTTTCGGTGAGCGAGAACCGCCGATTGCTGCCTGCCGGATGGAATCGCAGCGACGTTCCTATAATTAAATCCTATAACGAGTTAGAACACGAGTCAACGAAAACTCGGCTATCCCCGTCATGCTCGGCAGGAGAATCGCGCGCAGGGCGCAAACAATGCTATGCCTTTGAGTTATGGCCGCCGCGCGGCGCTCGACAGCGGCAACTCACTGAATAGACGCCAGGATGTTGCTTCCGACGCGAACTAGAGCGATGTTTCCCGTTGGAAGGCGGCGGCATCGGCGGCGAAATCGGCCCGCGGATCGTGGGGATAGAAGTGGCGTCCGATTTCATCAGCAAGGTTGACCAGGAATTCGCGGCGGAAAGCCGATTCCTGGAGGTCGGAGGTCGGCTTGGCCGCGTTGGGCGGATAGACCGTCTGGGGCAACGCCTTGTCGACGAGCAGCTTGCCGGTTTCGCAGTCGTAAAGCTTCATCGTCACGTTTGCTTTGCCGCGATAGAGGGTCTGGCTCTCGTAGATGCTGAACTGTTCGAGGTCGAGGCCAAGTACCAGATCGGCGTCAAGCGCTTTGCCGACTTCCTGGTACTCGTCCCACATGTTGTTATCCATCCATTCGTCGACTTTGCGTTGGTCGATGACCTGGATCTTCCGTCCGTTCGTGGCGAGCATTGCCGACACTTGACGAGAAAGCTCCTTGGGGACGTTCGCATAGTTGAAATTGGAGAAGTCGAGGGCTCGGCAGACGACGGCCACCTTCTTCTCTTCCATCTGATTGAACTCGGCCGGGATGTTGGGCCCTTTGATGAGCCACATGGCCGTTGCCAGCGAAGCCTGGCAGCCGGCGGCAGCGACGAGGGTCAACAGGAGCGTGGCCGCCAGATAGGTGCGGGCGTGTCGAAACCGGGACCGATCTTCCATGATCTTCCTCGTGCCGTCCGATGGCCTAAGAGATCCTAACGACGTGAGAGCCCCCCGGGGCACGGATATCCACAATCCGTGGCACCACTGTGGACTCTAAAGAAACGAGACTCTAATCACCCAATCGATCAACGTGACGGCGGCAATCACCATTCCTCCCCGGGCAAATCCGTTCGTGCCGGGAAACCATCCGGGACGCCGCCCAGTAATGGCCGTCGCCGACAGGCCGATCACCGAACCCATTGCGGCGAAGGCGAGCAGGACCCCGCCCACGTTGGCGGCCAGTCCGTCCCGCAGCCGGCCTCGAACTACGGCCGCCCAGGAGGTTGTCATTCCACAGGTCGGACAACGAATCCCGCACAGGGCAACCAGCGTACAAGGCGGAAATCCCAACTGCTGGTGCGTTCCGTGGCCTCGCGGGTCGGGCTCCAACAAACAGGCAATGACCAACGGCACCAGGAGGTATCCGGCCGTTGTCGCCGCCAAGAGCCGGCCCCGAGACGTTACCTCGCGCCGCGAGTCGCCTCCCGTTGCCACGCCCGAATCCTCAGACCAAGCCTTCGCTTGGCTGCAACAAACCGGATTACTTGCGTTGGCGTCTCGAAAGGGATTCACTCGCGCTCGATTCAACGGTCGGGGGAGGATAGCCGGAAGCCAGACGAGGGACAAGATCGATTCTGGCGCGGACCGGTGGCGAGGACAAGAGGGCCGCGACAACTGCCGGTTGCATTTTCGTTTCCGGCGGTCAATTCCGTGCGATCATGTCCGTCGAAATGAGAGTCGGCCGGTTGGGGCAGCTAGCGGAAGAAGAGTGTCGGCGTTCGTAGTCGGCCAACACGCTGCGAGAGCGACTGCACGAGCATTCGTGCCGCCCCCCCCTGCGGTGGTTACACACCCAGATGACGGCGAGGGTACCGGCGAATACGGCAATTGTGGCAAGGAAGGTCATGGCGGGGAAACCGGGAAATGGGATATTGGGTATTCTGCGAAACCTCGATCTGTACGAACCAGAAACAGGGCGGGGATACTGTGTTCGGCGGCCAGTTGAAGCCCCTCTTCCGGCCCAAGGACGAACAGGGCGGTGGCCAGCGCGTCGGCCCGCATGCAGTTGTCGGCCAGAACGCTCACCGAGGCCAGCCGGTGGCTGACGGGCCGCCCGGCGCGTGGGTCGATGATATGGCAAAAACGAACGCCGTCCTGCTCGAAGTAGTTGCGATAGTCGCCCGACGTGGCCATGGCGCGCCCATCCAATGGAACCACCCGCTGGATACCTCGTCCCTCAGTGGTCGGCAGTTCCACGGCGATCTGCCAGGGATTGCCGCTCGAATTCAGCCCGGCCGTGCGGATTTCGCCCCCCACCTCGACCATATAGCGGTCGATGCCGAGTTCCTCCAGCCTCTCTACCACCTGGTCGACCGCGAAGCCCTTGGCCAAGGACGACAGATCGACGCGGCAGGCCGGTGACGGCTTACGCAGGGCCGGCGGATCGTGCCGCACCTCGAGCCGGGTGTAACCGACGGTCGACATGGCGGCAGTGATTTCTTCGCCGGTCGGAAGGACGCCTTGGGGCCGGGCCTCGGGCCCGAAACTCCACAGATCGACGATCGGTCCCACGGTCACGTCCAGGGCCCCGCCGCTGAGATCGCCCACGCGGATCGCTTCGGCAACGACCCGGGCGGTCTCCGGTGAAACCGGAAACCACTGGCCCGAATCGCTTGCATTGAAGCGCGAGAGTTCGGAGTCCGGATCGTACGTCGACATGAGACGGTTGATGCGATCAAGCTGCCCTTGAATCTCCGCCGCGAGCCGGTCGCGGTTCGCTGCCGTCGAGAGCCCGGCAACCTTGACGGAGTAGGTGGTACCCATGGTGGCGCCGGAGAACGCCCCAGCGTCTGCCGGCCGGGTCTTGCTGTCGACGGGAGTTCGATTCAGCCCGAACAGCAGGCCGGTGCCGGCGATCGCAAGGACTAGGAATGGTCCGATGATCCGCATGGTTACA
The DNA here is from genome assembly GCA_012719125.1 of Planctomycetaceae bacterium. Taxonomy (GTDB): domain Bacteria; phylum Planctomycetota; class Planctomycetia; order Pirellulales; family Thermoguttaceae; genus JAAYAY01. The sequence goes on from JAAYAY010000007.1 coordinate 69,990, forward strand.
CCTCCGGAGTTGGGCGGAAAAAGGTGACCTCACTCAAGCTCCGAAATCGTCGAAGAAAATGTTGTCTTTCTCCACGCCCAGATTGTCGAGCAGATTGACGACGGCCCGGCTCATTTGCGGCGGGCCGCAGAAATAGTATTCGCATTCCTCGGGGGCGGGGTGGTTCTTCAGGTACTCCTCGTAGAGCACGTTGTGAATGAAGCCCGTCGGACCGCCCCAGTTATCCTCGGGCAGGGGATCCGAGAGGGCCAGGTTCCAGCGGAAGTTAGAGTGAGCCTCCTGTAGCTGCTCGAACTGGTCGGCGTAGAAGACCTCGCGGAGACTCCTCGCACCGTACCAGTAGGAGATCTTGCGGCCGGAGTTGCGGTGCTTGAGCAGTTCGAAAATGTGGGACCGCAAGGGGGCCATGCCGGCGCCGCCGCCGATGTAGATCATCTCCGCGCCGGTCTCCCGGATGAAGAACTCGCCGTAGGGGCCGAACACGTTGACCTTGTCGCCCGGCTTGAGGTTGAAAATGAACGACGACATGACGCCGGGTGGGATACCGTCCTTGCCCGGCGGCGGCGTGGCAATCCGCACGTTGAGCTTGATCAGTCCCTTCTCTTCCGGATAGTTGGCCATGGAATAGGCCCGGGTGGTGACTTGGTTCACCTTCGACGTGTATCGCCAGAGGTTGTAGCGATCCCAGTCGCCGCGGAATTGCTCCGGGATGTCGAACTCGTCGTACTTGAGCGAATAGGGGGGGCACTCGATCTGAATGTAGCCGCCGGCCTTGAAGGCCACCTCCTCGCCGGGCGGCAGTTCCAGAACCAGTTCCTTGATGAAGGTGGCCACGTTGCGGTTCGAGCGGACCGTGCACTCCCAGCGTTTCACCTCCAGGATCTCGGCCGGGACTTCGATCGCCATGTCCTGTTTGACGGGCACCTGGCAAGCGAGGCGCATGCCGTCGCGAGCCTCCTTGCGGGTCATGAAGTCGCGCTCGGTGGGCAGAATGTCGCCGCCCCCTTCGAGCACCCTGCATTTGCATTGGCCGCAGGTTCCCTGTCCCCCGCAGGCCGACGGCAGGAACACGTTCTTGGCCGCCAATGTTGTCAGCAGCTTTCCGCCGGGCGCGACGGTGACCGTCTTGTCGTCGTCGCCGTTGATCCGCACCTTCACTTCGCCGCTGGGCACCAGCAGAGATCGAGCAGTGAGAATGACGACCACGAGCGCGAGCACGATGATCGTGAACATGACGACGCCGGTGAGGACCTCGAGGGACATGGCAGCGCTCCCTAGAAAAAAATACGAAACCCGAATCTCGAAATCCGAAACAAATCCGAAATCACAAACCGAAATGTCTCAAACGACCTAGCCCGATGACGAAGTACGGTTCTTGAACCTTGGCATTTCTCATTTTGAATTTGTTTCGTATTTCGTGTTTCGGATTTCGTGCTTCAACGTCTGCGGTTCGGTTCTCTGCATCTCTGCTACAATTCGATCCCCGAGAACGCCATGAACGCCATGGCGATCAGGCCGACGGTGATGAAGGTGATGCCCAGGCCCTCGAGGCCTCGCGGCACATTGCTGTAGCGCAGTTTCTCGCGGACCGCGGCCAGGATCATGATGGCCAGCGCCCAGCCGACTCCGGAGCCGAAACCGAAAACCAGGCTTTCGGCCGCGTTGTATTGCCGTTCGACCATGAAAAGCGAACCGCCGAGGATCGCGCAGTTGACAGTGATCAGGGGCAGGAAGATGCCGAGGCTGTTGTAGAGGGCCGGGAAGAAACGATCGAGGACCATTTCGAGCACCTGGACGATCGCGGCGATCACGCCGATCGAGCAGATCAGCACGAGGAAGCTCAGATCGAGATCGGGATAGCCGGCCCAGGCCAGGGCTCCTTCCTTGAGAACGTAGTGGTAGATCAGGTTGTTCACCGGCAGGGTGATCGTCTGCACCACGATCACGGCGATGCCCAGGCCCGTCGCTGTTTCCACCCGCTTCGACACGGCCACGTAGGTGCACATGCCCAGGAAGAAGGCCAGGGCCATATTCTCGGTGAAGACGGATCGGAGGAAGATACTGAGATAGTGTTCGAACATGTCAACGCCCTTTCGCCATGGCGGAATGACGACGATACTCCAACGCCCAGACCAACAGGCCGATCAGGAAGAAGGCGCTGGGAGAAAGCAGGAACAGGCCGTTCGTGGCGTACCAGCCGCCGGCGGCGGTGGTCGGCAACACGGTGTATCCCAGCAGGGTGCCCGAACCGATGAGTTCGCGAACGCCCCCCACCGCCAACAGGACAAGGCTGTATCCGAGGCCGTTGCCCAGCCCGTCGAGAATGCTCAGGCCGACGCCGTTCTTCATGGCGAAGGCTTCGGCCCGCCCCATCAGGATGCAGTTGGTGATGATCAGTCCCACGTAGACCGACAGTTGTTTGCTGAGATCGTAGGCATAGGCCTTGAGGAATTGATCGACCACGATCACCAGCGACGCAATGATCGTCATTTGCACGATCATGCGGATCGATGATGGAATGAACCGGCGAATCGCGCTGAGCAGGCCGTTCGACCAGACGAGCACGAACGTGACGGCCACCGCCATGGTGATCGCCGTCGAGAGCTTGGTCGTGACCGCCAGGGCCGAGCAAATGCCGAGGATTTGCGCGCCGATCGGATTGCGCTGCAGAATCGGATCCAGCAGGGTTTCAGATGCCTTCGACATGGTCGCCTCCCTCGCGCAGTCGGTCGAGCAGCGGACCGTAGCCCTGCTCGCCGAGCCAGAAATGAACCAGATTGGTGACGCCCCGGCCGGTCAGGGTCGCTCCCGAAAGTCCGTCGATCTGATGGTCGGCATTCGGACTTCGCGGGTCGACGGCTCCCTTGACGACTTCGAGGATCGGGCGGCCTTCGGCGTCGATCGCAGTCTTTTCGTCCCATAGGGCCAGCCACTTGGGGCTGCTGACCTCGCCGCCCAGACCGGGCGTTTCGGCGTGGTCGTAGATGCAGAAGGTCTTGATCGTGGCCAGGTCGGGCCCCAGGGCGACGAAGCCGTGCATGGTCGACCACAGCCCCTTCCCCTCAACGGGCAGGATCAGACGCTCCAGGCGGTTGCCTTCCCGCACGAAATAGATCGCTCGCCGGGCCGGCTTTTCCCCTAGTCCGGCAATATCGCTCTCTGCGGCGATCTTCATCGCTTCGTTCTTCGCCCCCTGCTTTTCCAGATCGTCCGGCGTGACGCCTTCGACGAACTCTCCGGTCTCCAGATCGATCACTCGTCCTTCGATCTGTTGGAAGAGCGCCGCCAGGTCACCTTCGCTTCCCGGCTCGTAGAGCCCCGCCGTTTGCAGAATGTAACGCTGCGTGTCGCGGAGCTTGTTGGCCTGTTGCTGCGGCCGCAGGCCTACCGCCGCGGCCGAAACGAAGATGGAGCAGACCGCGCAAACCAGTGCGGCGATCGCCAGAACGCGAATCGGTGATTCCTTATGCATGGCGAAGGACCCTCCTGCGAATGTTGGCCCGCACGACGTAGTAGTCGAGCAGGGGAGCGCAGACGTTGCCCAAAAGGATGGCCAGCATCGTGCCCTCGGGGAACGCGGGGTTGATTACGCGGACGAGGATGACGATCGCTCCGATCAGCAGCCCGTAGAGCACTTGCCCCGTGCCCGTCATGGCCGCGGTGACCGGATCGGTCGCCATGAACACGAGCCCGAAGGCGAGGCCGCCCAATGCCAGATGCCAATGGGGCGGGATGCTGAAAGCCGGGTTGGTAGGGCTGCCTACGACGTACATCAACGTGGCCACCGCCATGGCACCGCCCAGCATGCTGGCCATGATCCGCCAGGAGCCGATGCCCGCGGTCAGCATAACGGCCGCACCGATCAAGCAGGCGATCGCCGAGGTTTCACCCATCGAGCCGGGAATCGTTCCGATCATCGCCGAGAACCAGGTCGTGGATGCGGCGACGGCCTCCAGTCCACCCGACGCCGCCAGCGCCAGGGGAGTCGCTCCGGAGAAACCGTCGACGGCAACCCACACCGAGTCGCCCGAGATCTGAGCCGGGTAGGCGAAAAACAGGAACGCCCTGGCCGCCAGGGCCGGATTGAGGAAGTTTCGCCCCGTGCCGCCGAAGATCTCCTTGGCGATGACGACGCCAAACGAGATTCCCACGGCGACCTGCCAGAGCGGTATCGAGGCGGGCAAGGTCAAGGGGAAAATCAGCCCCGTAACAAAGAAACCCTCATTCACTTCGTGCTTCCGCAGGACGGCAAACAGGATCTCCCAGCCCAGGCCGACGGCCATGGTGACCGCGTAAATGGGCAGGAAATAGAGGGCTCCGTGAACCAGGTTGCCGAGAAGGGAGCCGGAGACGCCCCACGGTGCGACCGCGCCGAGAACGGCGCCTCGCCAACCGGGAACCTGGGTGATACCCATCTCGGTCATGGCCCGGTGGGCCTGATACCCGGTGTTGTACATCGCCATGACGACACACGGGACCAGGGCGACGAGGACCACCGACATGGCCCGTTTGAAGTCGATGGAGTCGCGCACATGGCAACTTCCCTCGGCCACCTCGCCGGGCGTGTAGAAGAACGTGTCGATGACTTCGTAGACCGGATAGAGCCGGCCCAGCGGTTTGCCCTGGCGAAACAGCGGCTCGGTCCGATCCAGCAGGAAGCGTATCGGTCGCATCAGCCTTCCCTTTCAATCGTCTCCAGGTTCTTTCGCAGCAGCGTCCCGTAGTCGCCTTTGCCCGGACAGACGAACGTGCAGAGCGCCAGGTCCTCTTCGTCGAGTTCCAGGCAGCCCAGCGCTTCGGCCTGCTCGACGTCTTCGACGGCCAGGGCCCTGAGAAGGAAGTAGGGCAGCATGTCGAGAGGCATGACCCGTTCGAAGCTGCCGATCGGCATGAGCGCCCGGTGCCCGCCGAACAGCGAGGCGGAGAAGGGGCGAAGACGCGGCTTCAACAGGCTCGAGGCGAAGACGTTCTTCACCGAGAACTTGCGGAATCCCGGAGCGACCCAGCCGAAGAACTCGCGCTCGCCGCCGGCTGGAATGGCGGATACCTGGAGATGGTAGCGCCCGAGATAACCGAACGGCCCCTCCGCCCGGCGTCCTCCCAGAACCGACCCCGAAATCACCCGGGCCGGCGCGCCGGACAACTCGCCCTCGGCCAACTCGGCGACGCTGGCTCCGAGCAAGGTGCGCACGAGACGCGGGCGGCGAACGCTGGGTCCGGCGATCGAGATCACTCGGCTCGGATCGAGACGCCCCGTGGTGAACAGGTGCCCGATCTCGATCACGTCTTGATAATTCACGTAGCCGACGGCCTTGTTGCGGCCGGCCGGGTCGAGGAAGTGGATGTGCGTTCCCGGCAAACCCGCGGGGTGAGGACCGCTGAACTCGACCGTCTTGACCCGCTGGAGCTCCATGCCCGGCAGAGCCTCGCCCGGCGCCTTGCAGAGGAAGACGCCCTTCTCCCCGAGTTGCGAAAGTACCCTGAGTCCGTTGCGGAATTCGTCGCGACGCTGGCCGATGACGACCGTGGGATCGGCGGCCAGGGGCTGGGTGTCGATGGCGGTGACGAAAATCGATGAGAGCCGCGTCCCCGGCGAGGGAATCATGCCGAACGGCCGCTGGCGAAGGGCCGTCCAGAGCCCCGACTGGAGCAGATTCGCCTTGACGGCCTCCGCGGTAAGATCGGCCAGTTCATTGGGCCGAAAACGGGGGAACGACTGGGCGCCGTTGTCGCCGAGTTCCAGAACGATCGACTGCAGGACGCGCTTGGCGCCGCGATGGATCGCCGCCACCCGCCCGGCAACCGGCGCAACGAAGCGGATCTCCGGTCGCCGCCGATCCACAAGCAGCGTTTGCCCGGCCCTCACGGCTTCTCCCTCTTCGACCGCCAGCCGCGGCTTGACGAAAGAGTAGTCGGACGGCAGCAGGGCGACCTGCGTGATCGCAGGTCCCTGGTGAATCGTCTGGTCCGGAACGCCGGCGATGGGTAGATCGAGTCCCTTGCGGATTTGGATCGTCTTCCAGACCGCGGGTTTGCCCTCCGGCTTTGGCCGCCTGTAGGTTGCGGCTCGCGGGGAGGTTTTGCGGCCGATGACGACTTGCGACTCTTTCCAGGAAGACGGTGGATCCGTGACAAGCTGTCGTAGCATAACAATTTCCTCTTAGAGTTGCCTGTTCAATCCGGGCGGCAGCGCCGCCGGCCGATGTCAGTTGTCGTTGCCCCGATGCGTGAAAAGGCCTGCATGTGCGGGTCGCTGTCGGTAATGAGGACGCGTCGCGTAATCATGGCTGCTGGAATATCTAGCGGAGTCGCGGGAGGGTTACGGTGAAGGTGGTACCGGTGGGACCTTGGGCGGGATCGGCGTTGGATTCCACCCGGATGTCGCCGCCGTGCATCTTGACGATGCCGTACGTCACGGCCAGTCCCAGGCCGGTCCCCTCGCCGAGTCGTTTGGTGGTGAAGAACGGTTCGAAGATCTTTTTGAGGTTCTCTTCGGGAATGCCGTCGCCCGTATCGCGAACCTGGAGCGTGGCACCTTTTTCGTTCCCATTCAGGTCGATACGTATCGTTCCCCGTCCTTGCATGGCGTCGACGGCGTTGCCGACCAGGTTGTTCAGCACTTGCACGATCTGGTCCTGGTCGACGTCGGCAGCAGGCGAATCGCTGAGTTGGCGGATTTCGATGCGCGTTTCGGCGGGCACGGGGATGGCGCGAACGGCACGCTGCACCAGTTCGTGCAGATTGGTGGGCTCGCGGGCGACCTTGTTCTGCCGGGCGAAGTCGAGCAGGCCGGCGACGATCTTTTTGCATCGCCCCGCCTGCTCGATGATCAGCTCAATGTCGGCCAGCAGCGGCGAGTCCTGGGGGCATTCGTCGCGCATCAAGTGGGAATACATGAGCACCGCGCCGAGCGGGTTGTTGACCTCGTGGGCCACGCCGGCGGCCAGTTGGCCCACGCTGGCCAGCTTCTCCGACTGGGCCAGCGCTTCCTGGGCGCTGGCCAGCCGCTGATTCGACTGTTCCACCTGTTCGAGGGCGCGGCGGAGCTTTTCGATCATGTGGGGCAGGCACATGGCGTTCTCGGCCAACCCCTGATGGATGGCCACCGCGTGCTCGCGGCAAGTGTCATAGCCGCACGCCCCGCAGTTGAGTTCGTCTTCCAACCGGTACTTGCCCATGCCCGCGAGAATATCGCGGATCTGTTCCGCCGCCGGAGCGGGAGTCCGCTGATCCTCGACCGTGAACGTGCGCGAAAGGTCGAGATCGTCCATCTGCTCAACGAGCGATTGCCAGGCGTCGCGGTCGGTGTGCTTCTCTCTCCGGCAGACGTATTCCCGCACGCGGCGGCGGCGATTGAACAACGGTAGATGGTTCTCAATTCCTGCTCCCATGATGCAGCCCTCGCAGCAGAGAGCTTCGAGAAGCCGGGCCCCGAGATCGCCCGCCGAAAACTCCTTGACCGCCTCTCGCACGTGGCTGTGTCCCTCGACCGCCACGATATTGCCCGATTTGAGGTCCTCGGGCAGGTCGGCAGCCTGAAGCATTCCGCGGCCGATCGGCAACAGGCCTCCCAGGCCGCCGTGGGGCGGATCGAAGTCGCTCTCGCGCACGCTCTCGGCTTCGATCCCCCGGCTGCGAAACATGCGGTGCAACTCGCCGAAGGTGAGAACGGCATCCACGTCGCCGGCCAGCAAACTCGAATCGGCCTCCATCTTCTTCCCCACGCAGGGACCGATGAAGACGACCGCCACGTCTTCGCCGTAGAGGCGGCGGACGGCGCGGGCGGTCGCCACCATCGGAGAAACCACCGGCAGCAACGACGGTACGAGGTGCGGATAGAACCGCTCAATGTAGGCGACGACCGCCGGGCAACTCGTGGCAATGTAACGCTGGGGGCTCTCGGCCTCCAGCAAGTGGCGATACCGCCGTGCGACCAGGTCGGCGCCGAACGACACTTCACACACGAGGTCGAAACCCAGCTTCCGAACCATGCCCACCAAGAGCCCTTCGCCGATTTCGTGAAACTCGGCCGGAAAACTTGGGGCCAGACAGGCGATCACTCGGTCGCTCTCCGCAAGAAGCCTCTCCACCTCGCCGACCGAGTCGGGATACTGCTTGGCTTGCTGGGAGCAGACACGCAGGCAGTTGCCGCAGCAGATGCAGCGATCGGGAATCACCTCGGCCTGGCCGTCCTTGACGCGGATCGCCTTGGCCGGACACTCGCGGATGCAGGTGTAGCACATCCGGCAGCGTTCTCGGATTGTGGTGACATACCCGCTAGGCATGATTCCGTCTTCTCTCGGAAGGGTGCCCGCTTGCGGCAGGGCACAAAGTCCTGGGAGGGCGTACGACGCGGCCGGTTTAAGGAACTGTCTGACCGCGGCACACGGTTCGCTCGTCACTGGGACGGAGAACGGATCATGAGCTTTGCAACAAACATGCCACGACAGAAATCGATATCGCGTCGATACTGTTGGATGGGAATTCTGGTCGTCTCAGACAGTCTCAGATCAATGCAAATGACTGTCAGACAAACAGTTAAGGCCGCCTGTCAGTTCTCCGGACACAGGTTCCCGCTGAACTGGCCATCGCCCGTTTCGAGTGTACAATTACATTAGACACCGTCCAAACTTGCTGGACGCCTCACGGTCGCTGGCGGGTTTGTAGCGAGTTTTGTGTCTGCGGTATTACCGGAAGGGGACAGTCCCATTTTTGTGGCGTTCCGCCACAAAAATTGGGACAGTCCCCCCGCAGTCCGCCGGACGAAGAGAGTGTGCTGCTTGGATCCTCCAGTCCGGACCGAGAACACGGAGCGAGCATGAACAGCGATTTGCCCTCAAATGAGACCTCCAACGGAGTGGTTCAGCAGGTGCTGGTGATCGACGATGAGGCGGCCATTGCCGAGAGCTGCTCTCGAGCCCTGTCGCGCCACGGGCACCGGGTACGCGCCTGTGCCGATCCCGAACTGGGCCTGCAGGAGGCCCTCAGCGGCAACTACGACGTGGTGTTCCTCGACCTGATGATGCCCAAGGTCACTGGGCTCGAAATCCTCAAGCGAATGCGGTCCGCGGGCGTCTCGACCGAGGTGGTGATCATGACGGCCTACTCCACCGTGGAGTCGGCCGTCGAGGTCATGAAGGCCGGTGCGGCCGACTACTTGAGCAAACCCTTCTCTCCGCCCGAACTCCTTATGGTGCTGGAAAAGGTGGCGAACCGCTCGGCCATGATCCGCCAGATCGCTTCGTTGCGTCAGGAACTGGGCGTCCAGAAGGGTTTCGAGGGGATCGTGGGCGAGAGCGCGCGGATGCAGAAGGTGTTTGCGCTCATCCGCCGTGTCGCACCCAGCGACGCGACGGTCCTCATCACCGGCGAGAGCGGCACCGGCAAGGAGATGATCGTCAGTGCCCTGCACCGCCTCAGCAAACGAGGCGATCGCTCGCTGCTCGCTTGCGATTGCAGCACCCTGGCTCCAACCCTGCTGGAAAGCGAACTGTTCGGCCATGTCAAAGGCTCGTTCTCAGGGGCAATCTCCACGAAGCAGGGCCTGTTCGAAGCTGCCCACAAGGGGACCCTGTTTCTCGATGAAGTGGCAAACATCACCCTGGAAACGCAGGGCAAACTGTTGCGAGTGCTGGAAACGCGGCGGGTCAAGAAAGTGGGCGACACGGCGGAAAGCGATATCGACATCCGCCTGATCGCCGCCACCAATCGCAGCCTCTCCGAAATGGTCGCCGAGGGGGAATTCCGCGAAGACCTCTTCTACCGGCTGAACGTGGTGCCCATCGACCTGCCGCCGCTCCGGGATCGCCAGGGCGACATTCCCATGCTGGTGGCCCACTTCCTTAACCAGTTCGTGGAAAAGTCTCTGACCCAGGTGCGCAGCTTCACTCCCGAAGCCATGCAGCACATGGAAAGCTATCGCTGGCCGGGCAACGTCCGCGAACTGCGAAACATCGTGGAACGAATCGCCGTGCTCTGCGACTCCGATCGGGTCGAACTGCGCCATCTCCCACGCGAAATCCGTCAGACGGAATCCCTCGCCACGGTGACGACCCTCCCCGAGGCCTGGGAGGATTTCAAGCAGTTCAAGCAGGAAATGCGGGAAGCGGCCGTTCGCGATCTCGAGATTCGCTACCTGAACGAGGCCCTCGGCCGCGCCCACGGCAACGTGACCAAGGCCGCCGAAAACGTGGGAATGCGCCGCACGAATTTCCACTCGCTGATGAAGAAGTACGGCCTCCACGCGGCCGACAGCGACGGGGACGAGTGACCATCGTCGCCTTTCGCTCCGCGAAAAGCCGCTTGTTCGCGGAGCGAACAACGACTCTTCTGTGTCTTGCCGGTTGAGACTGTCCGAACCATAAGAACAGTGTCGGCGCCACCAGGACACCTCTTCTCGCCTGAGGCACGTCCTCTTCTGACGGATTTGTCGCGTTGCGCCCCAGCCAATACCTCCTTTCTTGGGCATTGAGTTGGCGATCGCAGGCGGCGTTCGATCTGGCACGCGGTTTGCAAACGACCATCTGCGGCGAGTTCAATCGCTTGGGTCTTCACGCCCGTTTTCGACTGAAACAAATCCTCTCACTCATTTGCCGCTCAGCAGGGAGTCCAACTCATGATCAGCGATCCTACCCTCCTCGTCGTCGATGACGAACAGGTCTACTGCGATGGTTGCGAGCGCATCTTCTCCCGTCAGGGATTCCGCGTCGAAGGAAGCAACGACGCAACAGAAGCGCTCAAACTCGCCACCAAGAACGACTACTCGGCCATCCTGCTCGACGTGAAGATGCCGAACATGGACGGGATTCGATTCCTCGAACACCTGCGGGCGGCAAGGCCCGACACGCCCGTCATTCTGATGACCGGCTACCCGAGCATCCAGAACGCCGCCTCGGCCGTTCGGCTCGGGGCCTCCGACTACGTGATCAAACCCTTCACGCCCGAGCAGATCACCACGGCCGTCCGCGGCCTGCTTCGCACGGAGGAGCCGGTCGATGAGGAAGCCGGATCCGAAAACGCGGCGGCCGACGCCGAGGAAAATCAGCCCGACGGTCTCCTGTTCCAAGGACGAGCCTGGGCCCATCTGGGCGACCGAATGGCCGTGCGTGTCGGCGGTGTGGTGCCAAGGAATAAGAATACCGCCGTCGAAATCCATCTGCCCAGAGTCGGCGATACCGTCCACCAGGGACTGCCCCTGTTTGCCGTGCATAATGCCGAAGGCGCGACGACGGTCATTTCCTCGCCCGTCACCGGCATCGTCCTCGACGTCAACTCCGAATTGCAGAACAACCCCGACTTGCTGTGGAGCCACGCCTGCGGGCTCGGTTGGGTCGCCAAGATCGCCCCCACTCGCCTCGACGCCGAGGAAGCTCGCCTGCAGAAACGCGAAATCCTGGCAGTCACCGATAACCAGGAATTCCGGGCGTTCTATCGCGATAAGCTCCGCGGAATCGGGTGCGCCGTCTGCGACGTGAAGCCTTCTCAGATCGACGCCCTCCTGGAAGCCGCCAGAACGGCCGGAGCGATCCTGCTGGATGCTGCCTCCTGTGGAAACAACGGACCGGAGCTGGTCGGACGCGTGCTTGCCGAGGTGCCGGAGACGAAGGTCGTCGTCGTAGCCCCGTCCGGCATCCCGCAACAGGACGCCTACCGGACCCACCGCCTCTTCTACTATGCGGTTCTCCCGCTGGAAGATGCCGAGATCCTCGATATCGTCGATTCGTGCTACCGCCTGCCGGCAAAACAGAAGACGGAAGCGCCGGTGCCCAGTTCGCAGAACCTCCCCATCAGCGCTCTCCACGTCGACATCGTTGCCGGAACTCGCGTGACCCTGCTCGCGCCCAACGGACTCATCCTGCGTGAAGTCGGACTCGGCCTGGCCCTGCGCAGCAAGTTGCTGGAGCGGCTGCTGCCCCTCGAAACGGGGCTGGGCGATCTCAAGTTGACTCCCACCCGGGTGCTCCGCGAAGCGGCCGGCAACCAGCGCGTCGTCGTGTTGATGACTGCGGACATGTCGCGAATCCCCGGCTCCATGGCCCGCTACCGGCACGGCAGCCTGACCGAGTTCGTCGGCGTCGAAGCCGAGAACGTCACCGTACTGGCGATCCAATCGCTGCCCGGCAATCCGGCCATGCCGAAACTCGACCCGGCCGCCGTCGAGGCCCTCGCTGAGCACATCCTCCACGAGATTCTGGCCTAAAGCGGGGCAGGCCCGCGGTTGAACCTTCACGAGAACGTGCGCACCACACGCACAAATCCCTAACCAAGACTCCAAGATCATTCGCAGCGACAAACCTTCGGAACCTGAGAGGAGACCGTCAACGTGTCTCACACGATTGATTCAATAGAAACCCCGGCGCCAATCCGCCACTTCGCCAAGGTCTGCGACATTCTCGGCCGGCACCGGAACGACCCGTCGAAGCTGATTCCCATCCTTCAGCAGGTTCAAGACGAGTACCGCTACTTGCCCGAGGAAGTGCTCACCTTTGTTGCCACTTCGCTGGGAATCCCTCCGGCCAAGGTGTTCGGCGTGGCCACCTTCTACGCCCACTTCACTCTGGAGCCCAAGGGCAAGTACGTGATCCGCCTATGCGACGGCACGGCCTGCCACGTGAAGCGATCGCACGGTATCCTCGAAGCCCTCTACGGCCGCCTCGGGGTCAACGCCGCTCGCAACACTACCGACGACATGCTCTTCACCGTCGAGACCGTCTCCTGCCTGGGCGCCTGCGGGCTGGCCCCGGTGATGGTCGTCAACGACGAAGTCCACGGCGAGATGACCCCCGAGAAAGCCCTCGCCGTCGTCGATCGGATCCTCGAAAAGGAGACTGCCCAATGACTCCAGCTCACCCGTCGCCCCCCGTCAAAACGGTCTCGCTCCCCGACGTTGCCGCCCGCTACGGCCATGCAGCCGATCGCATCGCTCGACGCATCATCATCTGTGCCGGAACGGGTTGCGTCGCCAACGGATCCCTTCAGGTTCATCGCGTTCTCGAAGAGAAACTCCGCGCCGTCGGCCTCGATACCGTCACCACGGTCGAACTCCAGGACGACCACGTCCACGATGTCCACCTGTCGCGAAGCGGCTGCCAGGGATTCTGCCAGATGGGGCCCCTCGTCACCATCGAACCCGACGGCATTCTCTATACCCGGGTGCAACTGGGCGACGTCGACGATATCGTCGAGCTGACCCTTCAGCAAGGCGAAGTCGTTGAGCGTCTGCTCTACGTCGAACCCGGTTCCGGCCAGCACCACCGCGGGCACCACGAGATCCCCTTCTACAAGCTCCAGCAACGGACGGTGCTCAAGCCTTGCGGCCTGCTCGATCCCGAAAACGTCCACGAATACATCCACGCCGGAGGCTACGAAGCGGCCCGCAAGGCCCTGTGCGAAATGAGCCCCGAAGCGGTCTGCGACGAAGTGGCCCGGGCCGGGCTCCGAGGCCGCGGCGGCGGCGGGTTCCCCACCGGCAGGAAATGGCAACTCACCCTGGCCCAGCCGGGTGAGAAGAAATACGTCATCTGCAACGCCGACGAAGGCGACCCCGGCGCCTTCATGGACCGCAGCGTCATGGAAGGCAACCCTCACGCCGTGATCGAAGGCATGACCATCGCCGCCCGCGCCATCGGCGCCGACGAAGGTTACGTCTACGTGCGTCTCGAATACCCGCTCGCCGTCCAGCGCATCCGCAAGGCGGTCGCCGACGCCGAGGCCTTGGGCCTGCTCGGCGACGACCTGTTCGGCTCTGGCTGTTCGTTCCGGCTGAACGTGATGGAAGGCGCCGGAGCGTTCGTCTGCGGCGAAGAAACCGCGCTGATCGCCTCGATCGAAGGCCAGCGGGGCATGCCCCGGCCCAAGCCGCCCTTCCCGGCCCAGAGCGGGCTGTGGGGCAAGCCGACCGTCATCAACAACGTCGAAACACTCGCCAGCGTCCCGCTTATTCTGCTGCACTCCGCAGAAAAGTACCGCGAACTGGGAACCGAGGGCTCGCCCGGCACAAAAACCTTCGCCCTCACCGGCCATGTCGCCAACACGGGCCTGATCGAAGTCCCCTTCGGCGTTACCCTCCGCAAGATCGTGTTCGACATTGGAGGCGGTGTGCTCGACGATCGCGGAAGGCTTGCCCCCGACGCCTTCAAGGCCGTCCAGATCGGCGGGCCGTCGGGCGGATGCCTCACCGAAAAGCACCTCGACCTGCCCCTCGATTTCGACTCGCTCCGCGGCGCCGGCGCCATGGTCGGCTCCGGCGGGCTCGTGGTCATGAACCAGCAGACCTGCATGGTTCAGATGGCTCGCTTCTTCATGCAGTTCACGCAAAACGAGTCCTGCGGAAAATGCGTGCCCTGCCGCGAAGGCACCAAGCAGATGCTGGCCCTCCTCGACGACATCATCGAGGGACGCGGCGAGACCCAGACTCTCGAACTGCTGGAACAAGTTGCCACGGCCGTGGGGAAGAGTTCCCTTTGCGGCCTGGGCAAAACGGCTCCCAATCCCGTCCTGGCCACCTTGCGGCATTTCGGCTCCGAGATCCGCGCGCACGTGATCGACAAGCGCTGCCCCGCCGGACGCTGCAAAGCGCTCCTCAAGCCGGAGATCCTCGCCGACCGCTGCAAAGGCTGCACGGTCTGTGCCAAGAAGTGCCCCGTCGGCGCCATTAGCGGCGAGAAGAAACAACCCCATACGATCGATCCGGCGAAGTGCATCAAGTGCGGCGTCTGTGCTCAAGTCTGCCGGTTCGGCGCCGTCGTCGGCGTGTGACGCTCGTCATTCCCGCGAAGGCGGGAATCCAGACGCGCGACGGGCGACGCCGGCAAGCCGAATCGCGCTACCATCGCAGTCTGGAAGCAAGTTTGTGCTCATCCGCTCGAAGCGTATGGTGAAGATGAAAGCTATCGCTCTTGTGCGGTCGGCGCGAAGGAAGTGGAAGCCTGCGTTTTTCAAGGCATGACTCGGGTGTCCAATGGCAAGGAAGAGGTGCCCCCGGCAAGCGAACCTGCCGGGAGCCGGTAACGCCGTTGGCGCACCCTCGGCCCGGTTATCCCTTGTCGGGTTGCTCGCCAGCAGAGCCCGACTCCGTTTCACCGGGCAGACGAGGGTTACCAGGTCTGGCACTCGCTGACAAGCACCGTTGGACACCCGAGTCATGCCTTGAAAAACGCACCGTTCCATCCCGTTCGCGTCGCACCTCCGCGAGATCAGGATAGACCTCTTTCAGAGCAACATACGCGTCAGGCGGATGAGCCGCAAGTTTGTGCTTCGTCATTCGGATTTGTTTCGGATTTCGTGCTTCGCATTTCGGACTTGGCGACGCAACGCGATCCATCACCACACAACGTCATCTCACCGGGTTCTCCCATGATCAGCCATCCCACCCTCACCATCGACCGCCAAGAGATTCCCATCGAAGGCGAGCGAAACGTCCTCGAAGTGGCCCGCAAGGCCGGCATCGAGATCCCCACCTTCTGCTACCATTCGGAACTCAGCATCTACGGCGCCTGCCGCCTCTGCCTGGTCGAAATCGAAGGCCGCGGGATCGTTGCCAGTTGTTCCACCACGCCCGAACCCGGCATGGTGGTGCGGACCCACAGCGAAGAAATCCGCCGCATGCGCCGCATCTCCCTGGAGCTTCTGCTGGCCAACCACGATCAGCAGTGCACGGCCTGCCCCAAGAGCGCAAGCTGCGAACTCCAGGCTTTGGCCCACCGCCTGGGAGTCAACGAGATTCGCTTCAAACGGACCCACCAGCCCATGCCCGTCGACCGCTCTTCCCCCTCGCTCGTTCGCGATCCGAACAAGTGCATCCTCTGCGGCGACTGCGTTCGGGCGTGCAGCGAAGTGCAGAGCGTCGGCGCCATCGACTTCGCCTATCGCGGCGCGATGGCCTGCGTGGCGCCCGCCTTCAACGGCAACCTGAGCGACGTGGAATGCGTCAACTGCGGCCTCTGCGCCGCCGTCTGCCCGACCGGGGCCCTCACGCCCAAGCTCGAAACGGACGAGGTCTGGCGAGCCCTCGAGGACCCCGGCAAGATCGTGGTCGCCCAGATCGCCCCGGCCGTCCGCGTCGCCCTCGGCGAAGAGTTCGGCGGCAAGCCGGGCAGCATCGAAATCGGCCGGATCGCCGCCGCCATGAAGGCCCTCGGCTTCGACCAGGTCTACGACACCTGTTTCTCGGCCGACCTCACCGTGCTGGAAGAAGCCAACGAGTTCCTCGACCGCTTCACCCGCGGCGAACGGCTGCCGCAGTTCACCTCTTGCTGCCCGGGCTGGGTCAAGTTCGCCGAACAGTTCTACCCCGAACTGCTGCCGAACCTGTCGAGCTGCAAATCGCCCCAGCAGATGTTCGGCGCCGTAGCCAGACGCACCTTGCCGAAACAACTCAACGTCGCGCCGGAAAACCTCGTCGTCGTGTCGATCATGCCCTGCACGGCCAAAAAATACGAAGCCAAGCTCTCCAAGTTCGCCAGGGACGGACGGCCCGACGTCGACCATGTGCTCACCACCCAGGAGCTCGCCCGAATGATCAAGGAGGCCGGGCTCCGATTCGAGCAGCTCGAACCACAATCGCTCGATATGCCCCTGGGCTTCAAGACCGGGGCCGGCGTCATCTTCGGCACCACCGGCGGCGTCACCGAGGCCGTGCTCCGCTGTGCCGTCGAGAAACTCCGCGGCGTGAAACTCGACAGCGTCGAGTTCGAGGAGGTCCGGGGCCAGAAAGGCCGCCGCCAGGCCACCGTGTCCGTCGGCGCCACCCGGCTGCGGCTTGCCGTCGTCCACGGCCTGGCCAACGCCCGCAAACTGGCCGAGCAGATCCGAGCCGGTCAGTGCGAGTACGATCTCATTGAGGTCATGGCCTGCCCGGGGGGCTGCGTCGGCGGGGCCGGCCAGCCGGTGACCAAGGACGTCGAGGTCCGCTGGCAGCGTGCCAAGGGCCTCTACGAAGCCGACCGCATGCTCCAGTTGCACAAGTCGCAGGACAACCACCTGGTGGCCGAATGCTACCAGCGCGAACTGGGCGAAATCGGCGGACCCACCGCTCACGAACTCCTCCACACCAAATACCACAGCCGGCGGCGCATCTGCGGCCAAACCCTCGTTTTCCAGGACGAGAACCGACCCAGCAAACTGGCCGTCTCCGTCTGTGTCGGCACAAGCTGCTTCGTCCGCGGCTCCCAGGCCCTGCTCGAACGGCTCATCCGGCGCATCCAGGCCGAAGGACTCCAGGACCAGGTCGACGTCGAAGCCACCTTCTGCTTCGAGAAGTGCGACCGCGGACCGAGCGTAAGGATCGGCAACGAGTTGATTCATCACTGCGATCTCGAAAAAGCGTGGAACGCCATCCAGGAGCAGTTGGCCGGCGCCTCTGCAAAGTAGCAGGGAAACACGAAATACGAAGCACGAAATCCGAAACAAATCCGAATCACCGAAATACCAATGACAGAAACCGTTGGCCTTAGCCTGTTTGAATTATTCGAGTTTCCGGTTTTGCATTTGTTTCGTATTTCGTGCTTCGGATTTCGGATTTGGAACCGCTCGTCATGATCAGCAACGTCCAAGCCACCACCCAGCACGTCGTCTACACGAACAAGGCCCAGTGCCGCGACTGCTACCGGTGCGTGCGGATGTGTCCCGTCAAGGCGGTCCGCATGCAGGACGGGCAGGCCTACGTCGAGCCGTCGCGCTGCATCGCCTGCGGAACCTGTGTGCGCGAGTGCCCCCAGGGCGCCAAGTCGGTTCGCGACGACGTCGAAATCGCCCGGCGCCTCGTTCGCGACGGCGGTCGCGCAGCGGTCAGCCTGGCCCCGTCCTTCGCCGCGGCCTTTCCCGCCTGGCAGCACGGGCGGCTCGTGGCCGCCCTCCGGCGGCTCGGCTTCGGCTACGTCGGCGAAACGGCGATCGGAGCGGCGCACGTCGCCAAGGCCACCGCAGAGATCGTCCACCGGCGGTCGAACCGCAGCCACGTCTGCACGGCCTGCCCCGCCGTCGTCTCCTACGTCGAACGTTATCGCCCCCAACTCGTCGACAACCTGATCCCCGTCGTGTCGCCCATGATCGCCCACGCTCGCCACATCCGTCGCACCCTGGGCGAACCGGTCGCGGTCGTGTTCATCGGCCCTTGCGTGGCCAAAAAAGCCGAGGCCGAGCGGCCCGAACACCGCGGCGCGGTCGACTGCGTGCTCACCTTTGCTGAACTCCGCCGCTGGCTGGAGGCAGAAGGCGTCGACCTGGCCGCCTGCGAAGAGAGCGAGTTCGACGAGAAACCGGCCGGCGAAGCCCAACTCTTTCCCCTCGAAGGCGGCTACGTCCGAACCATGGGCTGGTCCACCGACGTCCTCGACGCTCGCGTCCTCTGCGTCAGCGGATTCGACGAGATGACCGACGCCCTGGACTTCCTCGACGATACCGCTCAGCCGACCGTGATCGAACCGCTGTTCTGCACTCGCGGCTGCGTCGGCGGACCGGCCATGGATACCGACAGAAACAGCTTTTCCCGCCGCAAACGCGTGCTCGACTACGCTCGAAAAGCGGACGAACGGCCGAATGAACAACCCGGTGCCGCCGATCTCGCCACCGCCTTCCGGCGCGACTCCTTGATCGAAACCCGGGAGATCAGCGAAGAGGCAATCCGGAACGTGCTCAATATGACCGGCAAGGCCGCCGAGGAGAATCAACTCAACTGCGGCGCCTGCGGCTACTCGACCTGCCGCGAGAAAGCCATTGCCGTCATTCGCGGGCTGGCCGAACCGGAAATGTGCCTCCCTTACATGAAACGCCTGGCCGAGCAACGGGTCGACCGGATCATCGAAACCAGCCCCAACGGGATCGTCATCCTCGACCAGCATCTCCAAATCCTCGGCATGAACCCCGCCTTCCGACGCTACTTCCGCTGCAGCGACACCGTCTGCGGGCGACCCATTGCCCACCTCATGGACCCCGAACCGTTCGAACGGCTGGCCGCCGGCCAGGAACAGTTGGTCGAACGGACCGTCACGCACAAGAAGTACGACATGGTCTGTCACCAGGTCCACTATCCGCTCCCCGAGGACAAACAGTACGTGGGTATCTTCGTGAACGTGACCAATACCCAGTCCAGCCAGACAAAGCTCGACGAGTTGCGGGTGCAAACCGTCCTGCAGGCCCGGGAACTGCTCAACCAGCAGATGCACCTGGCCGAGACGGTCGCCACGGCCCTCGGCGAAAACACCGCCCGGGGCGAAGCCCTCCTCGATCGCCTCATGCTCCTGGCCGAGCAACAGGAACAGGACGAAGACTCCATGGCCACGTCCTGGAAGAACGCCTATTCATGACCTCAGGATACTTGCATGTCGAAACCGAGCTGAGGCAGAGCCCCAAGCGAGCCGGCAGCCTGTGCGGCGACGTGTTCCTGTGCGAACGAACGGCCGCCGGAACCACCCTCGTCTGCGCCGACGGCATCGGCTCGGGCCCCCATGCCCACATTGCCGCCCGGATGTGCGCCACCCGACTGCTCGAACTCCTGCGCCTCGGTTTCTCCCTCCGCCGCGCCGTTCACCTGGTGGTCGAGACCATGGAGCGGTGGCGCGATATCAGCAAACCCTACACGGCCTTCTCCATCGCGAGAATCCTCGGCAACGGAAACGCCACCATCCTCGCCTACGAAGCCCCGCTGCCGCTGGTCGTCGGGCGCCAGCGGGCCGAACCGGTCGTCAGCCGTCCTCTCGAACTGGCCGGCACCCTGGTCGACGAGAGCCAATGCTCTCTGGATACCACCGAGTCGCTGCTCATGATGACCGACGGCATCACCCAGGCCGGAATCGGCTCGTCTCTGCCCCACGGCTGGCAGACTGGCGGCGTGGCCGGCTACGTGAGCAACTGCCTCCGCCAGGGCGCTGGCCATGACGAAATCCCCGACTGCGTTCACCGCGAGGCCCGGCGACTCTGGACCCGCGGCGGCGACGACTGCACCGTCGCCCTGGCTCGCTGCCGAGCGGGAATCGTCGTCAATCTCCTCACCGGCCCCCCCGCCAATCGCCAGGCCGACGACGAGGTCGTGGCACGTTTCCTCCAATCAGAAGGCTTCAAGGTCGTCTGCGGCGGCAAGACGGCCGAGGTCGTCGCCCGGCACCTCGGCAAAACGGTCCGCCTCGAACGGGCTCCCCAGTCCCTCATCGCCCCGCCCCGCTACGGCATCGACGGCATCGACCTGGTGACCGAAGGGGCCGTCACCCTGAACCAGGTCTTCAACCTCCTCGACGAAGACATCGCCCGTTTCAAGGAAGAAAGCGGCGTGACCGAACTCTGCTCGCTCCTGAACGTCGCCGACCGCGTCAACATGACGCTCGGCACGGCACACAATGCCGCCACCGACGACGTCGCCTTCCGGCAACGCGGTATCCTCACGCGATCCAAGATCGTCCCGTTGCTCGCCGACCGGCTGCGTACGGCGGGCAAACTGGTCGTGGTGGATGAGGTTTGAACGAGAACCGCAAAGTAGCAGGCAAACGCCCTTCTCTGCTCCCCCTGATGCCCCCTGTTCAATTTTCCTCTTGACAAAGTACTGTAAATCTGTATACTCAATAAAGCTGCCCATTCACAACGCCCCCCAAGACACTTACCCCAATCACCGCCCCCCTCTTGCGAGCCAAAAGTACCTGAAAATCGCGCACATCAATGCAAACAATGGAGCAGCGAACCTAGGCAACATGCCCCCCGCTGTAGACTGCCCCTCAGCCGAGATATTGGCAGAATTCGTTCCCCGTTGACCAACTGCCCATCACACAAGATCAGCGTCGATGAGTGTTCCCCCTTCTTCCCCGAACTGTCCACCCGCCAGGCCAGATTGTGCTCCATCATTTCTCACCACCTCATCATCGACCACCCTGACCGTCGCCGCAACTCCCAGCACGACAAACACTTAGCAAGAACACATACAATCGCCGACTCCCCTCTTTTGCATGGTAGTCAAAATGATTCTGCGAACTCGACGACGCCATAAACCACTATCCCACAACACAATAGCTCGCGTTGTTCGATGGAGCAATCGATCGATAAGTGCAACAACCGACAAACCAGCCCGCAAACATTTCGCAGCACTTTTTTCATAGCCGGTCGCCACAAACCGCCAACCGGCGTTCCTCCTACTACTCATGTCGACTCAATCGATACGCAAACACACCGGCCCGGCAGCTCACCTTCACGGTGCCGTCGGCGATCGAAATCGGCTCCGTCGAGATCGTCTTCCCGTCGTCGCCGAGCGCCTCGACACGCGTCGGCGCCGCAAGGCCTTGCGACCACTTGTCCCACCGGATCTCCACGTCGAAGGCCGGCGCCCGTTCGCCGGGGAGCAGCGTGACGATCAGGCTTGTGCCTTCACGGTGGATGCGACAGCCGCCGGCCGTCTTGATCCCGCCGAAATCGACCGGCCGGGCGTCCACGTTCCAGCGCTCCAGATACGGATCGGCCTTCGGCACGTAGGGCTTCCAGGCCAGGCCCGAGATCCGCTCACCCTCACCTTGCACGACCAGGTGCCCCGCCCGAATCCGCTGATCGCCCACGTCCGGCCCCCCAAGCCGCAGGCGCCCGCCGCTCGTGGGGCTGTAGATGCCGTAGAGCAACTCAAACTCCTGCCCCGGCTTGGCTTCCTCCGGAATCGAACCGGTCGCCTTGACCGAGAACCGGCCTGTCTCGCCTTCCCGCAGCGGATCGGACTGCTGGCTCGCCTGGAAGAGAATCTCGCCGCCCGTATCGCAGAAGTGCAGAAATGCCCGGTGCCCCTCGGGAACCGGCACCTCGGCCTCCCAAGTGAGATCGAGCATGAACTGTCTGCCGCCGTCACTCCGCACGCCGTCGACCCGCATCCGCACCGGCAGCGTCTGGTCGACGAGCATCCGGCCGTTGTAGTACCTCCAGTCAGGCCCCTCGGCATACTCAACAATCGCCTCGTCGTGCCGAATGATGCCGGCCTTCGCAATAGCCTCCGAGTCCGTCGGAATCGCCGCCACGAACCCGAACGGTGGCAGCACGCTGCCGCCGATGTTCCAGTCGGTCTCGCCCCGATTGACCCACACCTCGCCGCCGCCGGACCACAGCACGTGTTGCCGATGCAGGTCGCCCCCCACATAGGTCACCTGCTCGATCGTCCGCAAGGCCAGGGCCCGCATCACCGCCGCAGTAAGCCAATACTTCCTGACGACATCCCGACCGAAGGGCCGCGAGACCATGGCCGGATGCCCGGTGAGCACTTCCGTACAGATGTAGTCGTCGCTATACATCCCGTGCATCCGGCTATCGAGTCCGCCCTCGTAGCGCGAGCTGTAGCCGGCGCCGTGGAGGATGAAGCGATCGTGATGGGCGGCGTCGAACCAGGGAGTGCGTTCGGCGTCGGCACATTTCCAGTTCCACACGCACCAGCCCCGGTCGCCCGGCATCGGTTCGCCCACCCGCAGATGGTTGGTCTGGGCCCCGTCGAGCCGGCCGATCAGTCCGTCGTGCCCGCTTTCAGAAATCTGCGGCGCGTTGTCGCCAAGCTCGTCGCGGATCCAGGCGAAAAATTCGCCCCACTTCTCCCGCGTGTAGGTCGAAGGCACGAACCGCCCGTCGCTCGTCCAATACGCATAGGGCGGAGCGCTCGACCAGACGTCGATGAAGTAGCCCGTCGGCGCCAGATGGTCGCGAATCCAACCCACGTTGGCCTTCAGGAACGGATCGATCGCGTCGGACCGGTAGCGGTAGCTCTGCGCGTTGCGGCCTTCGTTGATCCACGCCTTCACCGGCGTGCCCCCCTGATGAAACGCAATCACCTTCTCATACGAAAAACCGTCGGCGTCGGGGTAGAAGTCGATGTAATTGTCGTGGGGCGCAAAGAGCACACCGGCCTCCGTGCAGGCCTTGACCATGTCTTGCATCTCCTCGAGCGTTCCCAATTGCGGATTGGGCGGGCAGATATTGGGCAGGCGATAGTCGTAGCCCCAACGCTGCCAGTTGTGCCACACAACCATGGCGTCGGTCAGCCCGTAGCGAAACGCCTGGCGGAGCCCTTCGGCACTTTCGCCATAACGTCCGCCCCAAAGGTCGAACACAAAACGCCCCGCCGCCTTCGTCACCCCGCCCGAGGCCGCCAGCCCGTTGGTCGCCCGCCAGTGCTTGACGGCGCTGAAGGCGTTGTCGGCCGGGATCAGGGTCAGCGTGCAGGCGTTGGCCGTGTGCAGCGAGCAATGATTCTCGCTCGGCGACACCTTGAGCCTGAGCGGCGGCGGGTCCGAAGCCTCCAGCAGCGACGGCCCATCCTCGAAGTCGATGCCGATAAACGAGGTCGACAGCCGGTGCCCGTCATAGCTCAGTTCGAAGCTCTCGGGCTTGCGGATCACGTTGCCCGCACCGGCGTAAACCTGTTCGATGGCCCGGCTCCAGGGCCCGACAGCCACTTCTTCCAGATAACAGGCCTGCCAGGGCTGCGGCGCCGGTTCGTTTTCCAGGCGGAAGGCCGCCTTCAGCCCGCCGACGTCGACCCAGAGCCGGGCGACCAGATCAAAGGTGCCCAGACGGCTGCGGAATCGATGGCGGATGCACGTGCCGCTTTCGCATTGCTCCGGCGTCACCTGTTCCAGCAGGATCGGCGATCGCGTATCGTCGATCCGGCCACCCATTACCTTGACCTGGAAGCCGCGGAAGAAGACTTGTTTGGGGCCGCCGGCAAACCCCACCACCGCATCGAGCAACCCGCGCGAGCCGGGCCAGAGGCGAACCTGGTAGTTGCTGTCGGTCGTGGCGATCGTTCCGAGGGCGAGCGAACCTTCACTCGTCTTGGGTGGAAACGCTGCCGGCCCCGGCACGTTGCCCGCGATGAGCAGGGGCTCGGCCCAGAAGGAGCGGTCCCAGCCGGTGTTGTTCTTCGGTCCGGGGTGCGATTCCAGTTGGAGCCGGATCGCCTTGCCCGCGTAGGCCGACAGGTCGGCTTCAGCCTCCGTCCAACTCTTGGCGTCGATATGACGTTCGAAGACGACTTCGCCGGGTGTTCCGTCCGGAGCGTCGCCGGCCGCGACCCGCACGCGGGAAGTCACGCCGTCGCTCTGGCCGCCGGGCGTCATGGCGTTGGCAAATCGCAGGCGGATCGGCGTCGATTTGGGGAGCGTGATCGGGTACTCGATCCACTGCGTGCCCACGTTTCCCTGCGACCAGGGCGGATGGATGGCAATGCACGACTTGCTCACCCCGTCCAGCGTTTCCGAACCGATGCTGGTGCTGCCGCGGCTTTCTTCCTCAGAACCTTGCCAGCCGACCGGCATCGTCCTGGCGGCCTTGCCGTTGGGGGCCACCACCGTGCGATGGGTCTCCACTCGCCACAGCGCCAACTCGCTATCGGCCGCCATAGCGATGGGGTCGAAACTCAGCGTGGGACGCTGGCGGACGACCGGCGGAAGCTTCGTCTCCAGGATCAGGATCGGGTGGGCCGTCAGAGTCTTGCCGCCCACCTCGACCTCGGCGTAGGCGTGGATCGGGTAGTGGCCCGAGTAGGTCCCCTCGCCGGCCGTTACCTTGAAATCGAGCGCCGCCTTGCCGCTCGCCTCCAGTTTGAAAGAAACCGAACCGGCCGGGTCGGCTGTCCACCGGTCGATCACCGCCAGCCGCAGCGAGCCGGCCAGCCACTGATCGCCCGAGTTCTCCAGCACCACCTTGACCGGCAGTGCCGCTCCCGTCTCGGTCACTTCGCTCGGCCCCTCGATCGTCACCGTGAGCGGCCCGGCCTTGTCGACCGGCGGATTGTAGGCGAGGCACGGCGATGCCAGCGCAATTGCCAACAGCGTGGCGAGGATCGAACGGGTGGTGAAACGGTGTGTCATGACCAGGGCCCTCGTTGGTTCGTCAGTCAAGCCGGCCTTTCATCGTATGCGTTCCACTATAGCCATGCAAGAAACAAGGTAGGTTCCGGACGCCGCACGGATCCTCGAACGACCAAACGCTACTCCACTTCAAGAACCCGTGCGGCGCCCGGGACCTACCTTCTTCCGAAAACTGGCACCCCGGCACCCCACGCACTACAATCACCTTCGTCGTTCCCGCTGGCCTTCAATTCGACTCGGAATACGCCGCCATGACCAGATCCACAATCTCCACCGCCGCCCTGACTGTTGCCCTGTTCTTCGCCTGTGGCGCTTCGAGCCTGCAGGCCGCCCCGCCCTCCGGTAGCAAGTGGGAGCCGATCCCGGAGCTGACCGACGAATTCGAGGGCAATGCGCTCGACGCCGCGAAGTGGTTCGATCACAACCCCAATTGGAAAGGCCGTCAGCCCGGCTACTTTTCCAAGAGCAACGTGACCGTCAGCGACGGCAAACTCCACCTCACGGCCCGTGCCGAAGACTTGCCCGGCCTGCCCGAGGGCTATCACACCTTCACCACCGCCGCCGTCAAGGGCAAGGCCCTGGTTAAGTACGGCTACTTCGAGATCAAGTGCCGGCCGATGAAATCCAAAGCGTCGAGCGCCTTCTGGTTCTATCACAGCACCAAGGAGGAATGGACCGAGATCGACGTGTTCGAGATCGCCGGCGTGGGAGAGAAGTGGAAGAACGCCTACCACATGAACGTCCACGTCTTCCACACGCCCACGGAGAACAAGCACTGGTCCAAGGCGGGCAAGTGGACCGCTCCCTACGACCTGGCCGACGAGTACCACGTCTACGGGCTGGAGTGGGACGAGAAGGTAATCCGGTGGTACGTCGACGACCAGGTCGTCCGCGAGATCGAAAACACCCACTGGCACCAGCCGCTGCACATGAACTTCGACAGCGAGACCATGCCCGAGTGGTTCGGCCTGCCGGACAAGGAGGATTTGCCGTCCACGTTCAGTATCGAGTATGTGCGATCGTGGAAGAAAACACTCCCTCGGCAGTGAGTGCAATCAGCGAAGACGAAGGCAAAAGCTTCAGCAGACTCCGAAAAACACCCTGTCATGTATTCCCGACACTCCACCCCGTCAATCGCCCTTCGACCGCGCAAACAACATCACAGGTCGCAACGCCGCCTCCGGCAACTTGAGCGGGCCGATTTCGTCCTCGCCCGAATAGGTCTGCATCGAACGATATCGCCCCGCCACCGGGTCGCGTCGGACCTCGACCAGGTTGTTCTCGAGATCGACCACCCAATAGTCGCCAATCCCGGCCGCAGCGTAGAGGTCGGCCTTTTCGCCCGTGTCGTAGGCCAGGCTCGACGACGCCACCTCGACAACCAGCAACACGTCGGCCGACGTGGGCCTCGCCTGGGTGTAATCTCGCTGGACCACCCAAACGATGTCCGGCTCGGGAGCACTCTCGACCTCGCGAAGTCCCAACGAGTTCTGAACGCGAAGTCGCACCGTCGCCTCCGGCAGCACTCGGGCGCTCCAACTCGTCAGACGATCGACCACCTCTTCATGCTGCGATCCAATCGGCGCCATCTCGCGAATCTCCCCCCGGATGAATTCCAGTCGCTGCCGCGACCCCTGATCGAACACGCCATGCTCGATCATCCGGTCGTATTGCGACAAAGAAAGACGTGCAATCATGCTCATCGCTAGACCTCGTGAATCAGCGCTGGCGGCCCCTCCAGCCTCCCTGGAGGGACTGCCGGGGCGGCGGCCCCCGCAAATCATTCTAACCCCGAGCGGTGGTGCGTCAAAAGGGGAATAGGTCGAACTGGCCTCCGAAACCCGCTAGAATGGTGATCTGATACCTCAAACCGTCTAACCTCCGAGGAGTCGCGTCGCAATGAATCGCTCGATCATCTCGTTTCGATTGGGACTCGGCGCAATTGCCGTCATCGGCTGCCTTGCGATGAGTCTCTCTGTGCATGCCGACCAATCCCCCAACTTCATCCTCTGCATGGGCGACGACCACGGCTGGGACGAAACCGCCTACAACGGCCACCCCCACCTCAAGACGCCCGTGCTCGACGAGATGGCAGCCGCCGGCCTGCGGCTCGACCGTTTCTACTCGGCCTCGCCCGTCTGCTCGCCCACGCGGGGCAGCGTGATGACCGGGCGGAATCCGAATCGATACGGAACATTCTCCGCCGGCTGGTCCATCCGTCCGGAAGAAGTCACCGTGGCACAACTCCTCAGCAAGGCGGGCTACCTCTGCGGGCATTTCGGCAAGTGGCACCTGGGGCCGGTCAAGGCCGAGTCGCCCACCAATCCGGGCGCGATGGGGTTCGACCAGTGGGTGTCGCACGACAACTTCTTCGAGATGAACCCCTTCCTCTCGCGAAACGGCGGGCCGCCCCAGCGGTTCGAGGGAGAGAGTTCCGAGATCGTTGTCGACGAGACGATTCGCTTCA
This sequence comes from Planctomycetaceae bacterium, assembly GCA_012719125.1. Classification (GTDB taxonomy): domain Bacteria; phylum Planctomycetota; class Planctomycetia; order Pirellulales; family Thermoguttaceae; genus JAAYAY01. The sequence continues at coordinate 97,272 of JAAYAY010000007.1, forward strand.
TCCGCGAAGCAAAGGAGAAGCGACGTCGTTTCCTGGCCGTCGTCTGGTTCGGCTCACCCCACGAACCTTACAGCGGGCTGGAAAAGGACCTGGCGCTCTACGACGACCTGCCGCAGAAATATCAGGAACGCGTCGTACGGCTGACCAGCATGGAGACAGGGCTTCCGACCCAGCGGCCCCAACGCGAAGTCCTGCGCGAACGCTACGCCGAGATTACCGCCATGGACCGGGCCATGGGCAAGCTGCGGACGTTTCTCGACGAGTCGGGCTTGCGGCCCAACACGCTCGTCTGGTACTGCGGCGACAACGGCACCCCGCCCGAAGGCGCCGCCACCGTGCCTTTCCGCGGCGTGAAGGGGGCCGTCTATGAGGGCGGCGTGCGCGTGCCCGGCGTCATCGAGTGGCCCGCGGGAATACCGCAGCCGCGGGTGAGCGACGTCAACTCCGTCACCAGCGACATCCTGCCCACCCTCTGCGACCTGGCGGGGCAGCCCTTACTGGATCGGCCCTTGGACGGCATCAGCCTGAAGCCGCTCATCGAGGGCAAGATGACCGAGCGTCCCCGGCCGACCTGCTTCTGGAACTACGACACCAGGCACGAGACGAAGAACAAGCCCGAACCCTACATCGATCCCAAGCTGCAAGAAGGCACCACTCCGCTTGCCAAGAAGGCGGGCAATCTGTTCACGCGGAACTTCAACAACTTCCGCCATCCCCAGATCACCGCCGACGACTTCACCGGCCCCCGAGCCATTCTGGACAATCGCTACAAGCTGGTGGTTTCCGATCGGGCCGGCAAGCCGTTGTCCAAGGAACTCTTCGACGTTCGCGAAGACCCGGCCGAAGAGAAGAACCTGATCCAGTCGAAGCCGGAGATCGCCGAGAAGCTGGAGCGGGAACTTCGAGCCTGGCAGGAATCGGTGCTGGAAAGCCTGACGGGGGCGGATTATCGGTGAGCCCGCCAGCCGACCCCGCGCAGTTATCCTCCGCAGCAATTTCCTTGCCCCTAAAAACCCCCTGTGCTACGATCGGCGATATTGGGACCCGTTCGCCTGGTTTCGAGAAGGGGGGAAGAGCGATGCGCAATCCGGAACGTCGGTGGTTGTGTTGCACTCTGTTGTGTGGGGCAGCTATTGCCGGGCTGCTCCTGGGAATCGCCTCGAGCGGAGAGCCTGTCTGTCTGGACAAGACCGAGCGGGAGAGAAGCACAGGTACGGCCTTTGTTGTCTTTTCGCCCGACGGCAAGTGGCTGGCAGCGGCAATGCACTGGGAGATCGCCGTCTGGGACTTCGCGACCAGGGAGAAGGTCGCTACCAAGCCCTACAAGATCGTCAAACCCTATGATGCCGGATTCGCGGCCATCGCCTTCATGCCCGACAGCCAGGGTATCGTCCACGCCGATGACGGCGGCCGGGTTTGTCTCTGGGACGGCTCCGCCGGCTGGGCGGACGGTACGGAGCGAGAGTTGCTCGGGCAACGGGTAGACGCGGACGGACGCCCGATAACTGGCCACATCTGTGTACAAGAGATTGCCATATCGCCCGACGGCAAGCTGTTGGCCGTTCCCCGCGGCCGCCGCACGATCAAGGTCGTCGAGATCGCCACGGGAAAGGAGGTTGGCGACTTGGACATCGGCCATAGCGTGAATTCAGTGCAGTTTGCCGAGGAGGGGAGAGTCCTGGTTGTGGGAACTCCGGGAACGACCAGGGACAATCCCGAGGTGCAGTTCTGGGACATGGATACGCTGACGGCCAAGGAGACGCTGCGTATCGTCAAGCCGCCAAAGGTGTTCGCGGTTGTGAGTCCAGCAATACTGTCGCCCACGGAGAAGTTGCTCGCCGTGCCGCTCGACATGCTGAACCGCGCCACCGAGATTCGCTTCTATGAACTTCCCAGTTGCCGTTGGACGACACTGGCAAACAACGGTCGGCTCATGCCGAGTCTCGCCTTCTCACGCGATGGGAGCCTATTGGCCGTGCCCACGCACCACGGTCGCAATGACCCTGCGGCGGTGCTCGTCTGGGATCTGAGGGCCAAGAGTTGGCGCCGGTTCGACAGCCCCGCCGAGATTGCCCAGAAGAACGTCGCCTTCCTCAACGCGAAGTTCTCACCCGACGGCCGCTATCTGGCGGGCGGGTTATTCCATCCACAGGTTGCCGTGTGTATCTGGGATCTCCAGGCGGAGGCGGATACGAGCGAGTCGTCCGGCACGTCACGCTGACTCGGCAGGCCGAATCAGCGTGGCCTCAATCCATCGGTCCCGGAGACATCTCGCTCACAACGCCGTACGATAACGCTTCCGTTTCGCACCAGCGGTCTTCCGGGCAACCGGTCCACTCTTCCGCTCCTGCGCCGCTCGGTGTGACTTTGGACGACCGGGGCCCTTGGGCCGCGGCTTCCTCGCCCCACCTCTCGCTTTGGCGGGCCGCTGCGTCGGAGCGGCTGGGGCCGGTTGCGGGCAATCGGAACCGTCGGGATTGCGGGTCTCAACGGCAATCGAACGCCGGATCAGACGCTCGATCATTCGCAGTTGATCCCGTTCCTCCGAACCGCAGAACGAGACGGCGATGCCCGTTGCACCCGCTCGAGCCGTGCGGCCGATGCGGTGGACGTAGATTTCCGGAACGTCGGGCAGGTCGTAGTTGACGACGTGCGTCACGTCGTCGATGTCCAGCCCGCGGGCGGCAACGTCCGTCGCCACCAGCACCGGCAGGTCGTTCGTCTTGAACTGCAACAGCACCCGCTGCCGCGTCGCCTGGCTCTTGTTCCCGTGAATCGCAGCCGCCTGAATCCCGCTGCGGCTCAGTCGGCGCACAATACTGTCGGCCCCGTGCTTGGTCCGCGAGAACACCAGGGTGCGTCCGTTCTGCGTCTTCTTCAAGAAGCTGGCCAGCAGCCCCGGCTTGGCTTTCTTTTCCACGAAGAAGACCGACTGTTCGACCTTCTCGGCCGGAGTCGCCACCGGGCCCGCCTGGAGGTGGACGGGATCGACGAGCCATTCGGCGGCCAACTGCCGGATTGCGTCTGGCATGGTGGCCGAGAACATCAGCGTCTGCCGCGGCTTGGGCACGTGGCGAATGATCCGCCGCAGGTCGTGGATGAATCCCATGTCGAGCATCTGATCGGCTTCGTCCAAGGTGAGCATCTCGACGCTCTTCAGGTCGACGTGCCCCTGGTCCATCAGGTCGAGCAACCGGCCGGGCGTGGCGACCAGGATGTCGACGCCTTGCTGCAATTTCTGCACCTGGGGCCGCTGCGAGACGCCTCCGTAAACGACCACGTGCCGCATCCCGGTGTGCCGGCCGTAAACGGCGAAGCTCTCGCCAATCTGCGAGGTCAATTCTCGCGTGGGCGAAAGGATCAACACTCGAATCTTGCGTGCGCCTCGGTTGCGGCGACCGCCCTTGGACTCGCTTTGACTCCCGCGAGTCGCCTGGAGCTTGTGCAGGATGGGCAGAGCGAAGGCGGCCGTCTTGCCGGTGCCCGTCTGGGCGCAACCGATCAAATCGCGACCTTCGAGCACCTGCGGGATCGCCTTGGCTTGAATGGGGGTGGTGGTTTCGTAACCTTCGCCCTTCACGGCGCGAAGGATCGACTCGGCCAGGCCGAGATCTTCAAACTTCATCAATATCTCACTTCACAGAAAGGGAAGACCATTGCAGCAGGGACGGTCCGCCGTCCGAGGATGTGCATGGCTCCGAGGAATAGAAAACGACTCTTGTTCAAGGAGCTACTGTCCGCATCGGCGGAATCACAACCGCCGGAAGGACACCTCGGAAAGCAGAATGTGCGCGGTTGGCGCGCCGACCATTCGCCAAAGGAGGGGGTAGCTCGGCACGAGGAGCAAGAGAATCAGTCGCGGTCGCAAGCTAGATACCTGGGGTCACGCGTCTTTCAGAAACGTCGACTTTTCCCAGATGGCCGCTACACTCGAATTTGAATGAACGCAACACGTCAACAATGCGTGTCGGTCTCGCACCTTGTTGGTTTCTCAAGTGTACCACAAGATCGGGGGAGGTCAAGGGGAAGACGTGCAGGGGAACCGCAAGGCCCTCTTTTGGCAAGAAAAGTGGCAGGAACGTTCTCAGCGATTCGAGAAATCGTCCCAGATGATCGCCACGTTCTGCGGGGCGGAGGGGGTGTCGCAGGCGTCGTTTTACTCTTGGAAGCAACCAAAGAGCAGACGATCTGCCCGATCCACGGCGAGCGGACGCTGTTACCCGTCCTCCTTGTACGCCATAATACCGGGCGTCGGTCTTCTCTGGAGAATCGGTCGTCTTTCTAACGAGGTTCCACCTCAGACCAAGGCCGAGTCGCCAAAACTTGACTCAAGTGCAACAGAAGGCGGGAAGTAAGTTACCAAGGCGGGACAAGCCCGCAACCTAACCTTCACGAACATGCGCGCACCATGCGCACAAGTCCAGCACAAAGACACTAATATCCTTGCCGGTCGACCGTGGGACAATTCACAACCTCGTTCGGGGCACTCGCAGAAAAGGATTTGAACCATGACTCAACCAATCAGCATCATGCCGTGCCTCGATATGCGAAACGGGCGGGTGGTCAAGGGCGTTCACTTTGTCGACATTTGCGATGCGGGCGACCCCGTCGAGTGTGCCCTGGCCTACTGCAAGGCGGGAGCCGACGAGTTGGCGCTGCTCGACATCACGGCCACGGTTGAGAACCGGGGCACGATGCTCGACGTGGTGCGGCGGGTTGCGGAGGCCGCGACGGTGCCGTTCACCGTGGGCGGCGGGATCTCCGACGTGGCCTCGGCCGCCGCCGTGCTCGAGGCCGGGGCCGACAAGATCTCCACCAGCAGCGCCGCTTTTCGCAAACCTGAAGTCATCGTGGAAATGGTCAAAGAGTTTGGGCCGCAGAAGGTGACCGTGGCGATCGACGTCGACCAGAACCCGGCCATGCCGTCGGGCTACGAGGTCTACATCGACGGCGGCCGGACCGCCACCGGCGCCGATGCGGTCGAATGGGCGAAGAAGGTCGATTCGTTCGGCGTGCCGGTGATCCTGCCCACGAGCAAGGCGGGCGACGGTGCCAAGACCGGCTACGATCTGCCCGTGATCCGCGCCATGAAGGAGAGCACCTCGGCCCAGATCGTCGCTTCCGGCGGTGCCGGCCAGTTGGAGCACTTCTACGACGCCGTCGAGGCCGGCGCCACGATCCTGCTGGCGGCGTCGGTGTTTCACTTTCGCTTGATTGATATCCCGGTACTGAAGGACTACTTGCGCGGGCGTGGTGTGAATGTGCGGTGAGGGGCTTTCCGGCAGCCAGTCCGCTTCTTGCCCAACCTGTAGTGATTCGTCTCATTCCGGCGTCTTGCCCAACTGAGCGGCGCGTGCCTTGATCTTATCAAGCAATTCCCAGTCGTCCAGTTCCACGTCCACACCTGTTGCCATGGCTTCAGCCAGAACGCCGACATCGGACGGCAGGTCGCACTCGTCGAACGACAACGAGCGGAGGTTCTTGAGCTTTCGGATGAAATCCAATCCTCGCACGCTCGAATGGGATATGGAGAGAGATTCCAGGTTCGTCAGTTGGCCTATGGGCGTGTTTCCCGGTAAGGACGTGCAGCCGCTCAGTTGAAGACACCTGAGCTTCTGGAGTCGCGCGACTTGCTGAAGTTCATCGCTGTCAAGTTCCTCCATCGAGCAATCTAGTACGATGAGGTTGTCCAGGCGGTCCATCTGTGGAAGCGCGTCAGCTTCGTGATGCCCGAAGATTGCCAGCATCTTCAATTGCCGTAACGCTTGCAGCATGGCTGGAACCGTGCCCGTGACAGTGAGAGAAAGCGAGCGAAGCTGTTTCAGCGAGCCAAGACCGGAGATATCAAATACGTCGCCGTAACATGGCAGTTGCAACGTGGTAAGGCGCGACGATCGTGAATTCTCTCCCAGGCAGTCCAGGAATTGCTGAATTGCGGAGTGTTCGTCGTAGCTCGCCAAGTTCAGCTCACGGAGTTTGTTGCAGGAGGCAAGTGACGAGATATCCTTGACCTTGCAAGACATCAGCGTAACGTGTGAGAGCCTGCTGTGTTCGCCGAGCAGGTCCAGCTTCTTGCACCGCGTGTCACCCAAGGTTAGATAAACGAGCCTGGGAAGAGACGCCAGGAAGTCGATGGAGGGAAGCTTACAGAAGAATGCTAGAGTAGTAAGTCCTTTCAACCGGTCAACCTTCGAGAAAGACTCAATTCTGCAGTCTGAGAGCCGCAGTGTCTGGAGATGCTCCATTCGTGAAAGTACTTCAAAATCTGGAAGGCGCCGGACCCCTTCAAGGTCAAGACGACGCAATTCATGCAGTGTGGCGAGTGGGCCGGGATCAAGCGATACTTCGTATGCGGAGAGTGCAAGCGACTTCAATTTCGGCATGCTTTCAAGGAACTCCAAGTTCCTTGGCCCGTTGTTGGACGGGCTGATCGTCAATTGCTGCAGTTCCGACAGTGTCTGGAAGGGAGCGAACTCCGTCAGCGAATCCGAGCCGACGATCCTGAATGCACGCAGCTTAGAACAAGTCTCTGCAACACGTTGAAGCCCCAAGTTGGAGAGGGTTTCTGGAGCATGCAGACTCCGCAAATCGGCGACTTGCTCCAGTGCGTCCAGATCGCCGAGCGAAGAACACCGCTCAACATCCAAATCTCTCAAATCCTTGAGCCGGCCAATACCGTCGAGACTGGAAAGCTGTGGGGAGGTTCCCATGTTGAGGCGCACAAGGCGGTGACATTCGGCAACCGGGGCAAGGTTGACGAACGAGGACTGGCATACTGTGAGGCTTCGCAACTCCACGAATGCGCCCAATTCAGGCCTTTCGCCGGAAGTCAACGACGCGCAGCTCAAATGCTGTAAATGCGGGCAATGGCTGGCCAAGTCCTGGATTTCCCGTACTGTCATGTTCGTCGGGCTATCCAGCGAGATAAGGTTGTGCAGATCGCGGATGCGCCCGATGTTCGAAGCGTCCGCATCTATCGTAAGCGAGCGCAATTCAGTCAAGGAAGCCAAGGGAGCAAGGTCGAGCATCTGACGATACGTGCCGAGCCTTAAGGCTCTCAGACGGCGGCGTTTGGCAATGATTGCAAGGTCGTCCGTGTGTGTTCTTTGAAGGTCAAGAGTCTCCAGGTTGGGGAATCGCTCTAGCAGATTCAAGTCGGCGATCGAGTGGGTCAGGAACGATGCGATCTTGTCGCCGGGGAGCGACGGGATCAAGCTGAGCGAGCGAATCAGGTCAAGTTTGGGCAAGTGCGCCAGCTCCTCCAATTCAAAAGGGCTTGCCCAAACGCTGATCGGTGCGACCGCACGATCCAACTCCTCCTTCAAGGTGGCGATATCCTCACCGGCCTCGACAAGCACGCCCGCCAGGCTGGGTGCTCCGGAATCCAGCGACATGAACAGACGGTTCCCGTCTCGAAACGCGGAATACTTGCCGGGTGCACGACAATACCAGTTCAGAAACGTAAAATCGTAGTCCCACCAGATGGTGACCCAGTCCTCAGGGAGCAGGGGCTGCGACACAACCTCCCAGGGAACCAACTCACCCCAACTGCTTGTTGAAACGCTCATCGTTCACCCTTCTAGAATCGCAATTCGTCCATCATCTCTTTCACAAGGACTGAAGGAGAAGCCTTGCCCGCGAGGATTGACCTCGTAGTGCGAGAGCCGATAGACTACCTTCTGGAAATGTCGAGTCCGAGCGACGGCAAAACGCGGCGACAGAGCGTAGCATAGCTGAGTGAGAAGCGGGATTCTACGGGTGGTGACCAGGCGAGGTGGTATCATGAGCATGAGCCTCGATCGCAGGGAGTTTGTCAAACGTACGTCGGCGGCAGCAGGCGGCCTGGTGACGGGCGGGTTCCTCTTGAGCGGCCGTTCAGCAGGTCAGGACCGGGACATGTCGGACAATCGCTTGGTGCTGCTCGGGCTGAATGCCTTGGCCCGGGCCCATGAACTCGACTACTTCGCCGACGGGCATCGCGGTGCCGCCATGGTCGCGGCGCATCTTCTGTGCGTCGAAAACGATCTGAGCGAGCGGGCCAGGAGGCGAATTGTAGAACTGGTCGACCTCAACTGGGCGTCGACGCCGTTGTGCAAGCCCTTTCCGGACACCACGCCCGACCCGGCCCGGGTTGCCGAAATCGGCAAGGCCCTCGTCGAGGGCGGAGAAGTGCTGCGGCAGGTGGGGCACAACGCGATTTTTGCCATGCTGTCGATCAAGGCGTTCCGCATGCTGCCCAGCGCCGCCACACCCGAGCGGATCGACGGCGTGTGCAAGTTGATCCGCTCCTTCACGCCCTGGCGCGACGTGGAACCGGACGAGGACATCGACCCGCCCCCGTTTGCCGATGCGGCCGCTGCATCGCGATTCGTTCTTCAGGAAGCCAGCGCGGCAATCGATCGGTTCATCGGCTTCGGGCAAGGCTTCGCGGGCCACATGCTCACGTTCGGGCAGTCGCTCGTCGAACTGGCGGCGATGGGCGACGTCCAGTGGGCGGAAAGCTGCCGCACGGCGTTTCGCAAGTACGTGACTGTCACCCGCCGCGGACCCGGACCGGATGACAAGCGGTATCCAGATCACCAGCCGACCGAGTCACGTCCAACCGACGCGGAGTACTGGGAAAATCGCAGCAACCGCGCCGTGGATATCGGGCACGTGTTCAAATATCCGTACAGCTACTACAATCTGCTGGGGCGTGCGGGGGATTCTGATTTGAGCCGCACGCTCGACGCGAAGGCGTATCATTTGTTCTGAAAAGGTCTCCCTGATGGAGCGCGGGGGTTTTCGCAGACGAATAGAGATCATCGGGTGATTGGGAATGTTCGCCCATACGTCCTCCTAGATGGTGGTAATTGCTCCACATAACTAATCCACGCGAGACGGCGGGTACCCGCCAAGAGATATCAGGCAATTTCTGAATCTCTGTCGAGCCGTCCAGACGAGCACCGTGCTCGCTCACCCTCTTATTTCCGATTGAGGGTGCGGATTCGCAAAACAAATTCAGGAATTCTCTGCCGGGACGGCTGCGATGAACACAAGCGCCTTCGGCAGAATAGCTTCGAGGAACACGGATTCTTGGAAGAATTCGCCTCTCCATGGAAAAAAGAACCGGCCCGGCCCTTTGTATCATCTATCGCCGCTGCCACGGGGAATCTAGCATTATGATTTCACAGATGGCATATTAGCACTCGGATACCGAAGTGATTGCTGCGATCGAGAATACGACGACCCTGGATCGAGAACCGAAGGTCTGATGGTACACAGCCTTCAGAGCTGGTTCATTCATTTAGAGAAGATCTGCTATGGCAAGTTCTGATGAGATCCACGATCCGGTACTGGGGACGCTTGTACCGCCGGATGAGCCAGGATGCTGGGAGGGTACCGTAGACATTATGGGCCTCGAAGTGGATATTGCGATTGATATCCCGGGTAACGAAAGTCAACTCGAAGCGATTGTGGCGTTCGCGAAGGAAGTCGTGCTATTCGTACAAGCGAATGAATCACGGGTGCGAGAGACCGCGGTCAACGAGTTGTTGGAAGAAGTCAATCAGAATTGGCCCGATGACAAGCTCACTGCCGATGAGTTTCGTGACAGCCTTGAACTTGAGTCAACCCAACTGTTGCATAAATCGAGTGGTTCTGCAACGGGCTAGTTGAGGGGGTGGCGGGGTCAGAGGAGAGCTGATCGACGATTCGGGGCTTCGATAGCGCGTACGGGTAGCGTTGATAATCGT
>JAAYAY010000077.1 GCA_012719125.1 Planctomycetaceae bacterium
CGGTGCGCGAATGGAACCACCAATTGTGATGCCCCCAGTTGCTGGCCTCGTTGAGACAGTCGCGGTTGAACTTGCGGAAGGTCGTCCAGCGCATGCAGTTGTCGGGATACCCGACGCCCATGCCCTCCGCCCCGTCGAAATAGAGGAAGTCCGCCTTGCAGGTGTTGTACGCGCGGGCGATGTCACCGGACAGCTTGTCCATCAGGCCGCTGCCGGGAACGGGATAAAAGGCCAGATAAACTTGCTTGAGAAACTCCGCCTTGACGCCGGCCGGATGGTCCTGGGCCTGGGTGCCGAAGGCTCCGCGCGTACACTTGCCGAAGCAGTACGGCGGCTCGCGTGAGATCGCCGTGTACTGGACCAGCTCGGTACCGATGCGGAACACGTTGGTGGCGCCGTGGTAGGTGAACACCTTCGCGTGCTGGTCGACCGGCGGTTCGTTGACATACAGGGTGTCGTCGGCTCTGCCGAAGTCTCTGGCAAGGGTGTAGCTCGCCAGGGAAATCAGTTCCTGTGAAGGCACTGGGGTGATGTAGGGCGATTCGGTGCGAATGCAACCGCTCAAGGTGTGCAGACCTAGCTTGAGGCCTGCCGCGTGCAGTCGGTCCGCGGCTGCCACCATCTCGTCCATGCCGCCTGGGAAGTTCTTGGGGTTGGGTCGATAGTCCCCGAACGTGCGAAACCACGGCTCCCGACAGTGAAGGATGCCAAAGCCGCCGCGACGGGCCAGGTCAATCCAGGAATCCGTGTCGGTGAATGCATCTTGGACAAACAGGTACGACAGGCGGGCCAGCGGCGATTCCGACGCCCACGGACCGCCATGCTGCGATCGCGGCACGTCCTCCTGGGTGGCCATGGCCTTCAGCATCGGGCGCAATTCGGACCGCGGACCTGCCGCCAGGCCCGCGCTGTACCCGGTCAGGCCAAGGTCGGCGGAGGTGCTTGCGCTCATCGCGGTGCTGCAGTTGACCTCCAAATCCAAAGCCCGCAGGGCAATGCCGGAGTCGTGGTCGGATACCAGCCCCGCGAACCCGCCGCGGTACCGGTTCACACCCGGCGCACACTGGAAGAAGACGAACGACGTGACCCGCGGGACGGTGACCTCCAACGTCGTGAACTTGAGGTAGTCGCCTTTGGACTCGCAGCGCAGCCTGGCATGGCCGTCCAGCCCCGGAAAGGCCGCCGTCAGAATCCCGTTGTCAACCGACATCTTATGACACTCGACGTTGCGGTTGCCCTCCACGACAACCGCAACCATGGGCGTCGGGGCAGCCAGCAGCTCCCTGGCGTGTCTTTCCTTTCCTGAAGCCTTCTGCAGAAGCGAAGTGACCCAACCGGCCTCGTTAAGCGTTAACGTGGCGCACCACGTTTCAAAGGAGGCAAGCGTTCGGGGTTGGACCGGGGGAACCACCTTGATCTCACCGCTGTCGCGCCCCTTGCGCTCGGCCAGAAGTGCGACTTCCGCCGGGGTCAACGCCCGCTTGTAGAGACGCAACTCGTCGATCAACCCGTCGTGGCTCTTCTCGGTGTTCCACTGCCCGAGCACCAGTGCATCGGTGAAGCCAACGGGGTACTGCCACACGGATTGGCCGACCTTCTTCCCGTCCATGTACGTGGTGACATTCGGCAAGCTGAATGTCGCTGCCAGGTGCGTCCATTTCCGCAGCGGAATCCGCTGCATGCCGCAGCTCCCTTCTTCCCACTGATCGCCAACCTTCCCGGCCCGATGTCCCCGCCGCCCCAGGCGGAACGACAGGTTGTCTTCGTTGACAACAAACATGAACCCGCCCGGATTCCAGCCGCCCGTCAATACGTTCGGGTACTTCCCATTCAGGCCGTTCCAGTAGACCCACACCGACACCGTCATCTCGGTCGATCCGTCCAACGCGGCGATGTTCGGGATCACTAGGTTGGAGTTGAGCTTGCCGATGCTGACGGCGGTGCCGAACTCCCCGGTGGCCCATCCCACCCGGTTGAGAACGGCGTGGGCCCGGTACGGCCCCTTGTCCGCCGATTGCTCGCCCTGGCCTTCGGTGAACGGCCAATACCCGACTAAACCTTCATCGAGGGAAGATGCGGCCGACGTCGATGAAGCGGCACACACCCCGACCAGCAAGGACGTCAAAACAACGCTTCTCCGGATCATGGTCACTCCTTCAAGGGCTACCTTCGCTGCGCTGGGTTGCCTGCATGTCGCGGGAAATACAGCAGAACAGGCCTATTCGGTTCGCACGACACCCGCCGTCATGACACCGAACGCGATTAGTACCTGTCCAAGAACAAGACCGCTGTCTTGTCGCCTTTCGCTCCGCGAAAGGACGTTCTTTCGCGGAGCGAAAGGCGACACTGATTGCCTTGCCGGTCGATAATCGTCATGTTGAACGGCGGAACTGCGCTCGTCAACCGCCCCAAGAATGGGCCAGAAGTGTCGCGAGGGCCAAGATCCCGCAGATCGGCCGGGCGCGGCCGGCAGGTGGCCGGGACGCGCTCGTCGGCGGGCATTCCGACAACTTCCCGGACCTCGCACGTCGCGCGGCGGAGGTCGCGGCAACTCGCTGTTGAGTCACGCTAGTCCATGGGACACGGGACGAATGATCAGGCTGTTGAATCGAGGCGTCAACAAGCCTATGCTGAGTCGGTTTACTGGAAGCCCCGGCTCTTTCGATTCACTCGCGCAAAGAGAACGACCATGAACAAGTTCAAGAAGGCCATTACGGTCACGGCGTGCGCAACGGCCTCTCCCAATCATCTGCGATTGACGCTGTTGCTCGTCTTGCTGACGGCGCACGTCCTGCCGACTATGGGCCTGGCACAAACCTGTCGGTTGAACGCCTCCTGGCCAGCCTTTGACTACGACGGGAAACCAGCGCAGGCGGACGGCTCGTGTTCGAAAGCGACTGTGGCGGGTTCGCAGATCGAGACGGCGGGCTATGCC
>JAAYAY010000078.1 GCA_012719125.1 Planctomycetaceae bacterium
AACCCGACGCGTAAGCGAGGACAAGCGACGCATTCCTCGCTTACGCGTCGGGTTACTGTGGATGCTGACCGGCGCGATCGTAGCGTGCACCTCGATTGCGGTCGGCGAAGTGCAACTTCCGGAGGCGGACCCGGGCGCTCCGATCCGCATCGAAGCGACCCAGGCCGGCCGCTGGACGGAGGGGAGCTACGAGGTGTTCCAGTTCGATCGCGGCTGCCGGATCACGCAGGGCAATTACCACGCCCGAGCCTCTCAGGCCGTGTTGTGGATCCATCGAGCCGGCAAGGAATCGGAAGATCCGAATCTCGTGTTGGTGTACCTGGAAGGCGACGTGGACAACGAGGTGCAAATCGTTCCCGACACGACCCGTCCGCAGGTGCAGCAGACGCAGACGGACTGTTCTCTTCGCCTGCCGACGTACCAGGCCGTCGATGTACGAGTGGAGAACGTTGCCGAGGTTGCCGGCAGCGACTCGCCCTTGTTCCACCGGGCCGTTGCTCGGAGGAATCGTCCGGCCGAATATGTCGTTCGCGGGCAACTTGGCGGAGACGCCTCCCGCACCCGGCAGATCCTCTTCTTCTCGCGAGGCAACGTCAACAGCCAGGCCCAATGGACCTTCGATCCTGCCACCAACCAGAGCGTCGGCATCATCGATTCGGGTGTGAACATGATCGTTCGCGGCCTGAGCGAGGCGGACCTCGAGGGCGTCGAACTCCATGGCTACGACCTGGGCGACGCGATCGACGTGTCGGCGGACCGGCTCGTCATCTGGACCGTGAATCTATTCGAGATGAACGAGCGGGGTGAGTCGCTTCAGGCCGACAACGTTCCTCTGGAAATCTATCTCGAAGGCAACGTCGTGTTCCGCCAGGGCGAGTCGGTGATCCATGCAGATCGCATGTACTACGACGTAACGCGGAAACGAGGCATCGTGCTCGACGCCGAGTTGCTGACTCCCGTACCCGGCTACGAGGGCTGGCTCCGCTTGCGCACCCAGATTCTCCAGCAATTGGATAAGAACCGGTTTTTCGCCGAAGACGCCTTTCTCACGTCGAGCCGCATGGGACGTCCGGGGTATCGCATCCAAGTCGACAACGTAACCCTCGACAAGACTGCCGAGCCCATGATCGATCCGGTCACGGGGCTGCCCCGGTTCGATGAGGCGGGCAGGCCGGTGGTCGATCACGAGTACTTCACGACGAGCAGAAACAACTTCCTGTTCATTCGCGAAGTGCCGATCTTCTATTGGCCCGTCCTGGCGACGAACCTGGAGGAGCCGACCTTCTACCTCAAGCGGGTCCGTGTCAAGAACGACAGCATCTTCGGCACCCAGGTGCTCACCGATTGGGACATGTTCCAGATTCTCGGTTGGCGCAATCGGCCTGAAGGCACGAGTTGGGAGGCCAGCCTCGACTACCTGAGCGAGCGCGGTTGGGGCCACGGAACCAACGCGACCTACGCCCGCGGGAATTTCTTCGGCATTCCCGGCCCGACGGCCGGCCAGGTCGACTACTGGGGAATCGAAGACGACGGTCTGGACAATCTGGGCCTCGGCCGGCGCAGCCTCGACCCCGAGAAGGACTATCGCCATCGCCTGTTCTGGCAACACCGCCAGCGGCTCCCCGGCGACTTTCAAGTGACGGCCGAAGCGGGATGGATCAGCGACCGCAACTTCCTGGAACAGTACTTCGAACGCGAATGGGACGAACTCAAGGACGAGACGACGGGGATCGAGTTGAAACGCCTGACGGACAATCGCGCGTGGAGCATCACGGCCGACGCCCGCATCAACAGCCACGTTACCCAGACCGAGTGGCTGCCCCGCTTCGACCACTTCTGGCTGGGCCAGGAGTTGCTGGGCGACCGTCTCACTTGGTACGAGCACACCAGTGCAGGCTACGCTCGCTTTCGCACCACCACGCAACCCGAGGATCCGGCCGACCTGGCCCTGTTCCGCTGGCTCCCCTGGGAGAGCACTTCGCCGACCGATCCGCTCTCGGTCGAAAGCGAGCGCTTCGCCACCCGCCACGAGGTCGACCTGCCCTTTCAACTGGGGCCGTTCAAGATCGTTCCCTACGGACTTGGCGAGTTTGCCCATTGGGGAGCGGACGTCAACGGCGACGATCTGCAGAGGCTCTACGGTCAAGCCGGCGTTCGCGCCAGCCTCCCCGTATGGCGAGTCGATCCCGGGGTGCAGAATCACCTGTTCAACGTGAACGGCTTGGCACACAAGGTCGTGTTCGACGCCGAGTTCGCCGTCGCCGAGTCGGATCAGAACCTCGGACTGCTGCCGCTCTATGACCCCCTGGACGACAATTCGATCGAGGCTTTTCGTCGCCGCTACACGGTCACGACCTTCGGCGGCGCCGTGCCCGCCCAATTCGACGAACGTTCCTACGCACTCCGTTCGGGGTTGGCGAGTTGGGTCACGTCGCCCTCTACGGAGATTGCCGACGACCTGATGTTCGTCCGCCTGGGGATGCGCCATCGCTGGCAAACCAAGCGCGGTGCCCCCGGCAACGAGCGGACCGTCGACTGGGTGACCTTCGATACTCATGCCACGGTCTTCCCGAGGCCCGACGACGACAACTTCGGCGAGATGATCGGCCTGGTCGACTACGACCTGAAATGGCACGTTGGAGACCGGGTCAGCGTCCTCTCGTCGGGCTATTTCGACTTCTTCGACCAGGGGGGGCGAATGATCAGCCTGGGTGGATATCTGAACCGTCCGCCCCGCGGCGGCATCTACGCCGGAATCCACTACATGGACGGGCCGTTCAGTTCCACGGTCCTTTCCTACTCCCACACATATCGCATGAGCGACAAGTGGATCATGGCCTTCGGTTCCTCCTACGACATCTCGGACAACCGCAACATCGGCCAGACCCTTTCCTTCACGCGCGTCGGCGAGTCGTTTCTCGTCAGCGCCGGTTTCAACATCGATACCAGCCGCGATTCGATCGGCGTCCAATTTGCCGTCGAGCCGCGGTTTCTGCCCAAGAGCCGACTGGGCCAGGTTGCCGGGGCCCAAATCCCGGTCGCCGGCGCCGGCGGATTGGAGTGACTCCAGCGATGAACGCGACTTCCAACCAGCCCCCCCACACCTGGGCCACCAAGTTCCGCCACGCCTTTCGCGGGTTGGGCGTGGGGGTCACTCGCCAGAACAGTTTCCTCGTTCACGTTCCCGTGGCTGCCGCCGTGCTCGTGGCGGCCACCTGTTTCCGGGTAACCCAGGCCGAGTGGTGCATTCTTATGCTCTGTATCACCGTGGTCTGCTCCGCCGAGATGTTCAACTCGGCGATGGAAAACATGGCCAAGGCCGTCACCCGCGAATACCGGGAAGAACTGCGCAGTTCTCTGGATACGGCCGCTGCCGCCGTCCTGGTCGCCGCCCTCGGTTCGGTCGTCGTCGGGGCCATCATCTTCGCTCCGCGTCTGTTGCCGCTGTTGCCGGCGTCGTAGGAACGACACACCGGCAAACGTCGTTATCGGTTCTGCGAACAAGGGCGGTTTTGCCCGGTCACAAACGACTGTCGGCGACGGCTGTCTCGCACCGGCTCCTGCGCTTTCAGGGCTCGACGACTCGCTGAATGCGGCGCGTTTCCCGGCGGCAGTGATGCCGGATTCTGCCGCATAGACCGCGGCCGCCTGCGAAATCCCTACAACTGCCGCGTTCTACACGTGTCCAACCCCGGTAGTGGGGCAAGAATCCTGCCGCCTGCATCGAGGGGGTGACCTATCCTTGTAGAAATAGGTACTCCGATGTGAGGTCGCGCATGGCCCATTCCGAAGCTCGACACATAGCCCTTCAGAAGGCCGAACTGCAGCGCCGCGCCCAGGAACTCGAGCGTTGGAAGAAGGAGTTCTTGGCCAACGTGAGTCACGAGCTGCGGACCCCCTTGAACGCAATCCTCGGCTACTCGCGGCTCTTGCTCAACGAGCAATTGCCGGTTCGCTACTATCGGCAGATCGAAGAAATCCACGGCGCCGGGAACATTCTGCTCGATCTGATCAACAACATCATCGACTTCACGAAACTCAGCGGGGGCGAGGTCCGACTGTCGAAGACCCCCTTCCGGGTCCGAGACCTGGCCACCGAACTGATCGAGCACTATCGTCCGGCCGCCGAACACAAAGGCCTGCGGCTGGAATGCCATATTCCTTCCGGAGTCCCCACCTTCCTGCGAGGCGACAAGTACCGCTACCGCCAGATCCTTGCATGCCTGCTGAGCAACGCCGTGAAGTTCACCGAACAGGGCGAGGTCAATATTCGCCTTGCCGCGGACGAAACGAGCGGCGACCTGATCAACCTGCGTACGGTCGTCACCGATTCGGGAGTCGGGATCGCGGCCGATCGCGAGGAAGCGGTCTTCCGCGACTTCAGCCAGGGCGACGGATCGACGACCCGCTGCTTCGGTGGGCTGGGACTGGGCTTGGCCGTGGCCAAGCGACTGGTCGATCTGATGGGCGGGCAGATAGGTTTCCGCAGCGCCACGGGCGACGGGACGAGTTTCTGGGTCGCCTTGCCGTTTGAGACCGTCATCGCGAACGATCACCCGGCGGTCGAGGCCCCGGTGGACCAATATCTTGCCGGTGCCGAGGGCGGGGCGGCAACCAGCACGGGACGTCGGCGGATTCTGGCGGTCGACGCCGATGCGACCGAGCGGGTGCTGATCGAGGCGTTTCTGTCGCGTACCGGCTGCCTGGTCGATGCAGTGTCGTCGGTCGGCGATGCGCTGGCTGCCGTCAGCGTTTTGACCTACGACCTGGCCTTCGTGGAGATTCCCGATCCTTCGGAACAAGGTCTTGAGCCGATCCGCCGCGTTCGCGGCGTGATGCAGGAGCGGGGACACGATACTCCGATCGTGGCGTTGGGGACCGGGCTCGATTCGGGTCGCCGCCAGGCGGTCGTCGAGGCGGGAGCCAACGGCGTGCTGGCAAAACCCTTCGATGTGCCCGATCTGGTCGCAACCGTTGGACGCTACCTGCCGATCGCCGTCGAGCCGTTGCTCGAGGCGGAAGCGGCCTTCGGCGGGGAGGAGATCTGCTCCGACCCGGACGACGAAGCATTCTGGTCGGATCAATTGGACGAGCTGAAACGTGCTTTCGCCTCAGCCGACTATGCCCGCATGGAGATGCACACCGGTGCAGTCAGGCGGCGGGCACTGCAGCAAGGATCTCAGGCGGCCGCAGACGGGGCAATGCGGCTTCAAGTGGCGGCGCGGAGCGGCGACGGGCATCGAATCACGACGGCCCTGGAACGGTTGGACCGAATCCTTCGCACAATTCATGAGACGGAATCCAGCCGTCGCAATCACTTACAGATGTGTTAACGGGAGATGCGAGCATGGTCAAATTCCTGGTTGTCGACGACGATTCTTCCTGTCGCGATCTGCTTCGGCTGTTCCTCTCGCGCCACGGGCAGTGCGATCTGGCACACGACGGACGCGAGGCCGTTGCCGCCTATCGCATCGCCCTCGACAGCGGCCAGCCCTATGATCTTGTGTGCCTGGATATCATGATGCCCGAAATGGACGGTCATAGCACCCTCAAGGCCATCAGGAAAATCGAAAAAGAACGGCATATCCTGGGAAGCGACGGCGTGCCGGTGCTCATGTTGACCGCCAGCGAAGATCCCAAGGACTGCATTCGAGCCTTCGCCGAAGGATGCGAATGCTACGTTCCCAAACCCATTCAGGAACCGACCCTGATGATCGAAGTCCGCCGCCTGGTTCCTGAACTCCAAGCGGAGGAGACGCTCACCAGTCCGCCGAGTGGATTGGCCGGGAGCAATTCCGAGCCTGAATCGCCTCGCCTGCGCTGCCTGGTGGTCGACGACGACCGCGTCTGCCGGGAACTGCTGAGGGATATGCTGGAGCCCATTGCCGACTGCGACTTCGCCTACGACGGCTCCGAAGCGGTCGACGTCGTACGTCTCGCCATCGACGACGGCGCTCCCTACGACCTGATCTGCCTCGATATCATGATGCCCGGCATGGACGGGCATGCCGCCCTGTCGGCAATCCGAGAGCTGGAAGCTGAGAACGGAATCTGCTGCCGCGACGGCGTGAAAGTCGTCATGACGACCGCCCTCCGCGACTCGAAGCACTGCATCCAATCGTTCCGGGAAGGCTGCGAGTGCTACGTCACCAAACCGGTCCACCACGACGAGTTCTTCGACAGGCTGCGCTCGCTCAACCTGATCACCGAAGAAGCGGCAACGATCTGCTAGAACGCGTACGGATACCGCGGCACCACATAGCCCGGGTAGTAGTAATACGGGTAGTACCCCGGGCCATAGTAATGGCCTGGAGCCGGCACGTAGACGCGTCCGTAGGGCGAGTAGACGGGAACCCGATACGCCGGGACCGGCGGATAGTACCAGCCCGGGTAATAGGGATTCGGCACGACCACCGTTGCTCCGCCCGACGACTGCCCCTGCGAACTCGACGACTGCCGATTGTAGGTCGAATAGTAGTTGGGCTGGTCGGGCGGGAAATTGCCCGGGCTCCGCCGCGGCGGATTCGGATTCTTGTTCCCCGTGCTCCGCCGCTGGCTATCGGAGAACTGCCCCATCGCCTCGGCGCCCACGGCAAGAAAGACCACCAACGCAGCCACGCCCACCTTCAGAAGAATGGTCGGTCGCAACATCCCACGTCCTCCCGCCGTGAATCGGCTAGCACAGACTTCCCGGACAGCGCCAGACACCCTGACAGAACGATCGAGTCTCCCATGGGCACGGGAGCACGCAATCGGTGGTTCTGTCGGCGACTCTTGAATTATCTCAGTGCCATGCCAAAGGGGCAAGCAAATCGCTACCCCTAAATAAGAGGGGTGGATCTGCCGGCCTTGCCAATCTCGTTGCCGATTCCCGCCTCGCCCACGACAATGGCTTCCCAAATTGTCCTCATTTCTTGGGAGACTCGCACTCGGGCGGTGCCTTTTCTGCGGTGAACGATAATGAGCACAACGTGAACGAGCCCGAGGAGCCCCAGCGGCTGGGCCGACTGATCGACAGCCACGCGGCCGCGTTGGAACTGTATGCGTCGCTCTGGTGCAGCGGACCGGAAGACGTGGTTCAGGAAGCGTTCATCGAGTTGGCCGGCTGCCAGCGGCGGCCTGAGAATCCGCTGGCCTGGCTCTATCGGGCCGTACGCCATCGGGCACTGAACGCCTCCCGAGCGAGCCGGCGTCGAAAACGCCACGAAGAACAGGCCTCCCTGCAGCGATCCGCCATACTCATTCCGCCCCCGGGAGAGACCCTCGACGGCGAGGAACTGGTGGTCGCCCTGGAGTCGCTCCCCGAGGACGAACGCGAGGTCGTGCTGGCCCGGCTGTGGGGCGAGTTGAGTTTCCGCGAGATCGGCGAACTGACAGGCACTTCTGAAAGCACCGCCCACCGGCGCTACCAGGGAGCCCTGGCAAGATTGCGAGCGAAAGTGAGCCCATCATGGACAACCCCGAACGAGACAACGAATTAGCGGCCTTCGAAGCACGGCTCGGCGCCTTTCGTCCCGGCGCCAGTCGCCTGGATCGGGATCGGGTCATGTACCTGGCTGGCCGGGGGGCGGCGCTGAAGGAACGGCGGATCGGCCGCGATCGTCTGGCGTGGCCTTCGGCCTTTGCCGCAATGACGACCGTGGCGGCCGTGCTGCTTGTGGCACTTGTCGTCGAACGTCAGGACGGCGGCACCCGTTCGTTCGGTCCAGCAGTCGATCTGGCCCACTCAACTGACTCGAAGCCCACGGCGCGGCAGGCCGTTCAGAGTACCTCGTCGTCTTCAAATCCTGACCACCCCACAAGCGATCTCGATACCTTGCTTGCCCAACTTCCTACGGGACGCGGATTGCCTCAGGGACAATCCTGGAAGAGTGTTGATCCCGCTTGGGCGGCCGAAGCAGCCGGTTCCGTGTCGCCGAGTCCTCCTGTTACCTACGTCAAGTCGCGGCAGATGCTTCTGGAGGAGTTACTGCTTCCGGGCAGCACACACCGCATGCGAACCAAATCGTAGTGGCCTGAGAAAGGAACCTACGCCATGTCCGTGAACAAACCTTTCGGCCCGCCGGCCCGAAGAATTGCAGCCGTCGCGCTCCGCGCCACAGGCCTCTGGCTGCCGTTGCTGATTGCTTTTGCAGGCCACGCGAATTCCTCGCAGGGGGCCGGTGACGAGTCGCCGACAGTGATCATTCTCCATCCGGCGCCCGCACCCAAGCCGCTTCTCCAATACCAGTTGCTGCCGACCATGTATGAACGTCGGTCGGGCAACGCGGCCGTGTTCTACGGGCGGGTCAAGTCGGAACACACTCTGTACTTTTCCAGCAAGGAGATCTGGGACGAGATTTATGAGACCGATGATGCGGCGTTGTCTCGCGTCGGAGAGATGAAACACGCCCGTCTGGACCATGGAGACGCCCTGTTCATCAACCTGGAGCGCGCCGGCCAGTGCGAGGAGTGCGATTGGCAATACCCGGTTGCGGAAGACGGTTTCGCGACCGGGCTGCCGGACGCTCAAGAGAAGCGGGAGTTCGCCCGAATGCTCCGAGCCGACATTCGCTGGCGCGTGGCGCACGGCGATTTCGACGGCGCCCTTCGTTCGCTCAAGGCCGGTTATGCCATGGCCCGGCACACAGCCGACTCGCCCCTGCTGGTACCGGCTCTGATCGGTATCGCCATCAACGGCGTTATGTCGGATGCCACGCTCGAATTGATCCAGCAACCCGGGGCCCCCAATCTTTACTGGGCACTGACCTACCTGCCGCAACCGTTCTACAACACTCGCCAGATCTTCGAGGGCGAGATGCAGTGCTTCGAAGCAGCCTTTCCTCAATTGACGGACTCGGATCAATCGATAGCGGCTCCGGACTACTGGCGCCGTCAACTGGAGGAGATGGCAGACACGTACATGATCCACATCTGCGCCAGCGACGCGGAGCGTGCCGAATTCAAGCAGAAAATGGCCCTTCGCCTCGTCCGCGGGTACCCGATCGCCAAGGCCGCCCTGATCGCACGGGGGTGGGATCCGCAACGAGTCGCCGCCATGCCCGCGGGACAGGTCATCCTGCTGCACACCGCGGCAGTCTACGCCGAGTATCGCGACGAGATGCTCGCCTTGGTGTCACTTCCCTACTGGGAAGCTCGTTCCCGCCTCAATGAGTTCGACAGTCGAATTGCCCGCGATCACAAAGTGTGGCAATCGCCCCTGCCGCTCGACAGAGTGTTTCCGTCGGTGTACGGCGGACGGCATGCCCTGATGCGGCAGGATCGCCAGATCGCTCTGCTGCGTCTTCTGGAAGCCCTGCGCCTCCATGCTGCCGGCGAAAAGGCAGCGATCCCGCAGTCGCTCGACGAAGTCGCGGTCCCGATTCCTGTCGATCCCATGACCGGTAAACCGTTTGAATACGAAGTGCATGACGGTACGGCCGCTATCGGCGGACCGCCCACGTACGTCGGCGGCCGGCCTTTCCGCTACGAAGTTCGGCTCGCGGCCGCGGGCAAAGAATGACCGCTTTTCGCTCGGCAAGGTGACGCTTGTTCGCGGAGCGAACAACGACACTGGTTGACTCGTCGTTCCTGAGGAGGTACTGACCATGCGTCTTGCATGTTTCTCGTTGCCGTTGATTGTTCTCGCCACTACGGCGGCCTGGGCCGAGGACAAGGCGTCTCCGCGGGCCACCGAGATCGCTCCGGTCCTCGACCAGTTCGCCCGGGCCGTCGTCTGCATCGACCTCAAACAGGCCGACGTCGCCCCGCTGTTCGATCTGGTCGCCTCGGAGGAAGTTATGGCGGCCTACAGCCACATCCCCTTGGTCGACGACCTCGAGAAAGCACGCTCGACGCTGCTGGATAACGGGATCGACCGCGTCTACTTCGTCGTCAGCCTTGCCGACATGCCGCACTGTCCCGGGTACCTGGTCGCACCCTGTACGCGTACGCTTCAGCCGGACACGCTCGCCAAGGCCCTTCCCGATCTGGCTGCCCCGTTACTGGTCGGCGACGAGCTGGTCCCCCGGACGCTCTCTCGCCAGGCCACCTCCTGGTTCTATCTCGGCACCGAAGCCGCCTATCAACGGCTTCGAGCAGACGAGGTGCCGACCAGGCCCGATCTGTCGGCGGCCATCGCCGCGTCGAGTGAATCCCCCGTCCAGGTCTTCCTGCTGCCCAGCGACGATGACCGGCGCCTGCTCGAAGAACTCCTGCCGACCCTACCCGAACCGCTGGGCAGTGGCCCCAGCAGCGTGCTTGCCCGCGGGCTCCACTGGGCAGTTGCTCAACTCAATCTCCAACCGGAGCCTGCGGTCAGGCTGGTCATCCAGTCGACCGACCACCAGGCGGCCAGGCGGTTCCGCGAGGTATTGGTCAAGGCAGTCGCCTTGGTCAGCCAACAGGAGTCGCATTCCGATCTGCCTGACACCACGACAGACCCTGCACACGTCAGCAAGCTGATTCCGCAGGTCCAGGGCGATCGGCTGGAAATGACGCTGCGAAAATCGAGCGGACTGCTGGCCGTGCTTCAGTGCGTCACCACCCGTCCCTTGGCGCGACTCTCCATCGAACAGACTGCCAAGGAGAGACTCCAGAAGATCGTGTTCGGTATGCATCGCTGGCACGACGAGCACCGCACGTTTCCAAGACAAGCGAACTACGACACGAACGGCAAGCCGCTCCTGAGTTGGCGGGTACACCTCCTCCCGTATCTGGGCGATCCCTATGCGGGACTGTGCGCCCAGTTCCATCTCAACGAACCCTGGGACAGCGAGCACAACCTGAAGTTGATCAAGAAGATGCCGGACATCTACGTCACGCCGGGTTCGAAGGTCGCCCGCGAAGGCCGCACCTGCTTCGTTCGTCCCATCGGCAGCGAAACCTCATGTCTCCCCGACAAGGCGATTAGCATCCGCGACATCCCCGACGGCACCAGCACCACGATCGCCGTCATCGAGGTCGACGACGAACACGCCGTTCCCTGGACGAAGCCCGCCGACCTGGACTACGATCCCGAGAATCCCACCAAGGCACTGGGCGGCCACCTGGAAGGCGCCGTCTTCAGCGCCTTCTGCGACGGGGCTCCTTACGTGCATCGGAAGCTCATTTACGATCCGAAGAGAATCGGCGATCTTCGCAAAGTCTTCGCGCGAGCCGACGGCGAACCAGTAGACTTTTCCGAGTGAATCTCCGCCGCTGGCTTCCAGAACCCTCGCAAGACGGCTATCCTTGATCCGAGATTGGCCCGCCGGAATCAACGCGAGGGTTTCTCCATGCAATACACGACTCTTCCCCGCACGGATCTCGAAGTCTCACGCGTCGCCATGGGCTGCTGGGCCCTCGCGGGCGACATGACCTGGGGACCCCAGGACGAGGCCGCAGGGATCGCCGGAATTCAGGCGGCCCTCGACGCAGGGATCAACTTCTTCGATACGGCCGAACTCTACGGCAACGGCATCTCCGAAGCCATGCTGGGCAAGGCCCTCTGCGGAATGCGGGATCGGGCCGTTATCGCCTCCAAATTCGGCCCGGAACACGCGTCGGCCGGCGGCGTCGTGACGTCCTGCGAGCGGAGCCTCCAATTCCTCCAAACCGACCGCATCGACCTCTACCAGATCCATTGGCCGAGCCGCAAAGTGCCCTGGGAAGAAACCTGGCGTGCCCTGGAGGACCTGCGCGACGCCGGCAAGATCCGCTACCTGGCGGTCAGCAATTTCGGCGACCGCGACTTGCAGGATCTGCTCCGGATCGGCCTGCCCGTCAGTAATCAGCTCCCCTACAGCCTGATCACCCGGATGATCGAATTCGATATCCTGCCCCAGTGCATCGAGCACGATATCGGCGTGCTCTGCTACAGCCCGCTGCAGCACGGGTTGCTGACGGGCAAGTTCCGCACGGCCGACGACGTGCCCGAAGGCCGAGCCCGGTCGCGCCACTTCTCCTGCCGGCGGCGTCTGACCCGCCACGGCGAAGCAGGGTGCGAGGAGCAAACCTTCGCCGCCGTCGATCGGCTGTGCCGGATCGGCGAAGAACTGGGCCGCACACCCACCGACGTGGCTATGGCCTGGCTGTTGGCCCAGCCCGGCGTGTCCAGCGTCGTGGTGGGCGTCCGCAGCCCCGAACAGGCCCGCGCCAACGCGGCCGCCACCGACCTGCAACTCGACGAAGCAACCTTGACGGCCCTCACCGAATCAAGCGAACCGGTCAAGCAGGCCCTCGGCCGCAACCCCGACATGTGGGAAGGCGAAGCGAAGTCGCGATACCGTTGACGCGAGCTGTCTGCCGAAAGCGGGACAACTACGTGAAGGACGTGTTCAGCGAGGTTATGGCGGAAGTCGGCCGCAAGGGTTACGCGTCCGCCGCCGACATTCCTGAAGATGTGCCGCTCGCCGAGCAAATCAGCATCTCGTGGTCGGAATGGTTCGACGCGGAGCGAGCCGGGGGATGCTATCGGCAAGTGGCTGAGGCTGACGAACTCCAGCAGACCTACGGGCAGATCCTCTTACGGGCTCACGAAGAGGGGGGGTATGCCGACCCCAGGGCGTTCTTGCAGACGCTCTCGGCCGAGGAGATGGAGGTCGTTCAACACGTTCATGCTTTGGCCGACCGGATTCAGCCCGCAGTTTGCTTGCATTCGGCATCTGGGAAGCTAGCATGGTTGGAAACGGAACCGACTGTCTCGCCAATTCTTCAGGAGAATAGCCCATGTCACGTCTCAGCCGCCGACTGTTTCTTCAAGAGAGCCTTCTGGCAACCACGGCCATGGCGGCCGGAGCGTCGGGAGCGCTGGCCGCCGAAACGGCCCCCCAAAGCAAGAGCCCGAACCAGCGGCTGAGCGTTGCCGTGATCGGCGTCCGCGGCCGGGGCAGCGACCATGCCAAGGCGTTCAGCTCGCGCCAGGACTGCGCCGTCACCTACATCTGCGATGCGGACGAGGAAGTGGGAGCAAAAGTTGCTTCGCGGTTTGAGAGCAAGCCCAAGTTCGTCAAGGACATGCGGAAGATCTTCGACGACCCATCGGTCGATATCGTCTCCATCGCCACGCCGAACCACTGGCATTCGCTGGCCGCCATCTGGGCCATGCAGGCCGGCAAGGACGTCTACGTCGAGAAGCCGGTGAGCCACAACGTCAGCGAAGGCAGGCGGATGGTGCAGGTCTCGCGAAAACACGACCGGATTTGCCAGGGGGGAACCCAGCACCGCAGCGCCGGGGCCAACCGGGCCGCGGCCGAGTATGTTCGTTCGGGGAAACTGGGACAGGTGAAGCTGGCCCACGTATGCACCTATCGGCTGAGGAAGTCGATCGGTCCGGCCGGCGAGTATCCCGCGCCCCCCTCGATCGACTACAACCTCTGGGCCGGCCCGGCGCCGATGGAACTGCCGCTGCGGCGCAAGTCGTTTCATTACGACTGGCACTGGTTCTGGGACTGGGGCAACGGCGAACTCGGCAACAACAGTATCCACGCCGTCGACACCATGCGGATGATCACCGATCTGAAGGGATTGGGGCGGGGTGTGATGAGCTACGGCGGCCGGGTGGGGATGGAGGACGATTGCGCCGAGACGCCCAGCGTGCAGATCACCATCCACGACTTCGGGCCGGTCACGGTGGTCCAGGAGGTCCGCAACCTCAAGACCGCGTCGCCCAAGCGGGGCGGTGCGATCTTCATCCAGGGCACCGAAGGCTATGTGGTCAGCAACTTCACCAGTGCGTCGGTCTACGATCCAGACGGCAAGCTCATCCAGCAGCTCAGCGGCCCCAATCTGGATCACTTCGACAACTTCGTCCAGGCGGTTCGCAGCCGCAAGCGGGAAGAACAGAACGCCGAGATTGTCGAGGGCCACACCTCGACGGCCATCGTCCACACGGCGAACATCTCCCAGCGCTTGGGTAAGACAGCCTCTCCCGCCGAGATCCAGAAGGCCCTGGAGGCTCTCAACGTCAACGAAAACGTCGTGGAGACGTTTGCCGAAATTCGCCAGCACCTGGCCGATCACCAGATCGACATCGAGAAGACCCCGCTCGCGCTCGGCCCCTGGATCGAGATCGACGCGGAGAAGGAAAAGTTCGTCGACAACCCGGCCGCCGATGCCATGCTCACCCGCGAGTACCGTGCTCCGTTCGTGGTTCCGGCGGAAAATGAGGTGTAGGGGCGTTTGCTCGACCGTCGTTTCCCGCTCGGCTGAGAAGCTATGCCTGTTGGCCGAGTGCCCAGATTCCCGCCTGCGCGGGAATGACGGCTGAGGGGGCTGAAATGACGCATGGGGCCGGTCAGGGGAACTGCAGAGTAGTAGGCACGCTCCGCCGTGCCGTCCGCAAAATAGTAGCAGGCACGCTCCGCCGTGCCGTCCGCCAAGGAGAGTAGCAGGCACGCTCCGCCGTGCCGTCCGCCAAGGAGAGTAGCAGGCGCGCTCCGCCGTGCCGTCCGCCAAGGAGAGTAGCAGGCACGCTCCGCCGTGCCGTCCGCAGAACTGCCGGAAATCCCGATTTTCCGCCAGCGGCGGCCGGAGAGTGCCTGCTACTTTTCTTGCCACAAGAGGACTTTGCAGTTCTCCTGGGGCGGGTGGCATGCGTCGACCGGGCGGTCGTGGGATGGTAGAATGAAGAGGTGGCCCGTAGCCCTCGGACCATCCGTATCGGAGCAATTGCCATGCCCAAGCTGGATTTTCGCAATATTGAACGAGACCCCGCACGGTGCGGCGCGCAGCCGGTAGTGGTCGGCACACGAATCCGCGTGGGGATCATTCTCGGCTGCTATCGCCAGGGAATGAGCGTTGAAGAGATCGTTCAGCAGTATCCTACGCTGAGACCGGCCGACGTTCACGACGCCCTGGCCTATGCTTACGATCACCTGGAGGAAATCGCAGCCGACTTGGCGGCCGATGACGAAGCGATGATCGAAGCGCGGCACGCCAGCGGCGGGTCGGCATCATGATCGCCGCGAGCCTGTTCACGGATGAAGACGTTTATGGGGCAATGCGGGATCGTCTGGAATACCTGGGGAACTGGTAGCGGATTCTGGACGGGTGGCCTTGATCAATCCTCAGGAGCAACCACCGTGTGCCACTCTACGCCGTTAACCATACCGAACAGCGGGAAGAAGTGATATTGCAAAAAATGCCTTGATACGGCAAGGATTCTTGTTTTTCAGGATAGATCCTGGACTGCATTCATCG
>JAAYAY010000079.1 GCA_012719125.1 Planctomycetaceae bacterium
AGAAAGCCTCCGGTGGTGACAGGAAGAGCAAGGACAAATCGGTTATGGAAAAATTTCCACAACCGATTGACACTCCCAGCACAACCCGTGACGCCCTCGGCAAGCAGTTCGGTATCAGCGGGAGAACAGCAGAGCAAAAGTACAGCCGGACTGAAGAATCGACCGCCTACCGCTTCCATCCGTGGCCGATCAGCACCCGGCCCGATAGACGAGCCGTCCAGAGCCCGAAGCGATTTTTGGGGCATTCTCGGCGATTCTGGCGGGATGCCGCTAACCGGAGGGGAATGGGCGGCGGTGTTCAGCACCGGCAAACCGCTGTTGCAAGACCGCGTGAAAACCAGGCTTTCCGCGTGAAGCATGCGAGAGGGTGTAGGCTTCCGCAAAACTTTTGCCCCACGAACGAACGGAAAGGCAACGCCGCCTTGGAAACAGACAGTCACTTTGTGGCAATTCCAGGATATCGGGTTTTTCACCCATCGGTGTAGAAACTACACCCGCAAACCGATGCAAAGGGAAGAAAACCCTATGGGTGCCTACACTCGGCAATTTCAGAAAACCCCGAGAAACATAGAGTTTCCCGCAGAAAACGGCGATTATGTAAACACCCCACCTTGCCTTTCAAGACCGCCGCCTTAGACCACTCGGCCACCCATCCAAAACGCAGCAACGCCTTATTTGTCAACGATTTGCAATCTAGCTCCTGGTGTCGTTCTCGGTAATCATTCGGTTGGTTGACACCCGTTCTGACACCTACCAGGCGGTAGCCATCGAAAATGACACCTGCCCGTTGCACCAAGCAGGCGTCAGTAACACCACCTGAACCTTGATACGGAGGTGGCGTCATGCGTCAGTCTACCACATCTCGCCTGAACGGCAAACCGGCCAAACCCCACCCCGACTTCCCGTTGTTCCCCTTGTCACCAAACGGTGGGCAAAGAAGATGAGAGGGAGGCTTCACTACTCTGGCTTTTGGGGCAGTGGGAGGCAGGAGCCGGCCAGCCGGGAGGCGGGTGGATCTAATCCTCCCGATCGTCAGGAATGTGCGAATCAGGATGTCTTCGGGCGCCGCCGCGGCGTACTGGACGAAAACGTCGAAGTAGCGATCGCGATCGAACGCGCCGGTGTCGAGCAACTCGTACTCGAATTCATGCCGGTCGCGGCTGCGGCTGGTATCCACCAGATCGCCGTACGGGAAGGCGGCCTCGGGGTACTTATAAAGGTACTTCATGTACGAGTGGGTCGGCGTGCTGTCGAGGTAGAAGTAGTATTCTTGCCTCCTCACCGGAATTCACCCACAAATTCTGGTGAGGCGGCACCAAGTTGACTCCGAGGAGGCTTGATGCTGCCGCCTGCGTCATTCACTCCCGTTTCTCGAGTTTCAGGAGAACCGTCTGGGCGCGCCGCATGGGCAGGCTCAACTCGCGGGCGTTTGCCGCCAGGCGTTCTCCGGTGAGGGCGTTTACCACATCGGACCGTCTGGGCAGGCGCAGGGTTTTTACGCCTTCCGCGGCGGCGTGGATCGCTGCATATTGGCCGTCGGTGTAGAGGGCGTCGTCGCTATCGATCCAGACGTGGACGCCGGCCGAACGGGCGATGTTCCGCATCAAGCCCGGCTCGAGCGGCATGGCTGCGGAGTAGATGCACGTCCACCCCACCGCCTTCTTCACCACGAGCCCCGGGCGCGCCGTTTCGACCAGCCGGGCGGCGATGCGGGCCTCGGGATCATTGGCAAAGAACGCGGGGGCCACCGTGAGCTTTTTGTCGCCCAGCGGCTGCCGGGGCTCAAGGCCTCGGGCCAGCGGATCGCCGGGCTCGAGCACGACCTGCGGTCGGCCTTCTTTCGAGGCGTTCGCAAGACGATCGCCGACCCCGCCGTTCTCCGTCCGTGGGAGGCCTTGTTCCTGGGTTTGGAACAGGTTCTCATCGTCACGGGCGATGCGAACGCCGGTCAGGGCCTCCATGCCGGCGGGCGACAGGCCCTCCGGACCAAGGGCGCCGGGCGCGTAGAAGAACAGGGCGGTGGCGCCGTTGCGAGCCAGCCTGGTCTGGATCGCCTCGCGCCGGGCCGCGTCCACATAGAAGGCGTTGAGAAACACATACAACTTGTAGTCCGGCAGACGCGGATCGGCGATGTCGTCGAGCAGGCAGAAGTCCCAGGGGGCGCCCGACTGGGGCATGGTGACCACCTGGTTGAGGACCAGGGCCGAATTGGCCGCCGTAGGGCGCATCCAATAGAAACTCTGGGGATCGACGAACACGCCAATCTCAGGCGCGAAAGGCTGGCGGGCTCTGAGAGCCTCCTGGGCAATCTGCTGCGCCCGGCCCACGGCGGCGACGATCTGGGGATCGGAGAACCAGCCGCCCGCCATGTCGAACCAGCTCACGGCCGCCCGTTTGGTGAGCGTTTCGGCAAACTCGCGCCAGAACACGCCCAGAGTTTCGTCCATGTTGACAGCCCGGCCGTAGCCGGCGCCCGGTTCGGCCAGGTGGGTGCGGTGGTCCGACTCGTCGAACCAGAGTTTGCCGCGCAGGCGGAAGGAATCGGTGGCCGACATGAACGTCGAGGTTTCGCCCGGCTTGCGATACCAGTAGTTGGGCGGGCTCATGAGGAAGTCGATGTCGGGCGAATCGAACACGCGGCGGGCGGCCAGGTGCCCGGAGTCCTGCTGGTTGATCCCGTGCGCGGTGAGGTAGCCGTAATAGGTGCCCACCAAGGACTGACCCTGGGTGGCCTGGCGCATGATGCGGGCGACGTGGAGCAAGGCGTCGGCGTCCATGTCGGCGATGAACTCGTAGTAGTCGATTGCCTGACGCTCCGTTTGCGGATCGCGGAGCACCTGGGGGCCGCCCGGCCGCCGCTTTTCCCACCCGGGCATCTCGGCGGTTGCGAGCGTTGCCTGGGGATCGCGCCAGGCGGTGCGGAGCCGGTCGTCGGTCTGGTAGCGACGGGCGAGAAACTCGCGAAACGCCCGCAAGGCCGGCTGGCTGTAGTCGTCGCGTGATTCCTGCCAGGTGCCCCACATCTGCCACTCGGCCGTGTAGCCGTTATAGAACATGTAGCCCAGGATCCGGTCGGCGTACGGGGCCTGGCGGAGGTAGGCGACGAGGCGGTGCAGGTCCTCGCCAATCTCGCGGCGCCAGAGCTGCGAGGCGAACGACGTAGGGCCCTTCGTCCCGTCGGCGAACCGGCACATCTCTTCCGGGTGCGCTTCCTGCCACCAGCGGGCGCCGGTCACGCCGATGTGGGGAATGAAGCGGGCTTCGGGGTCCACATCGAGGATCGCAGCGAAATAGCGATCGAACTCGGCATAGTCATAGCGGTCGGCGGCCACGTGGCCAAGGTCGGAGGCACGGGAGGTGCCGAACCAGTCGCAGTAGAGATGAACTCCCGCAGCCGCCATCTCTCGATGGTAGCCGGCGTGCAGCCCGCCGGCGACCAGAAAGGCGTAACCGGCCATGGGCTTGCCGTCGACGAAGATCGCCGGATCGCCGCCCAGGGGCCGGAGTTCAACCACCGGCGGTTTCACCTTGCCCACCCGATCGTTCTGAATCTCAATCGAGGCAGTCGCCGCTTCGCTTGACGTCGCCAGGTCGAGTTCATAAGAGTCGACCTCGACCACGGCGGAACCGGGATGCCAATAGGCCGAGGTGGGCAATTGGGCGCGAACCTCCACCCGCGGGCGGTCGAAGGTGATCGGCTTCTCCACGAGGCGGAGCAGGGTGTCGCCGCGGCAGAGACGCACCAGCAGGGTGGCCGCCGTCATGCCCGGGGCGGGGGCAACTTCGAGTTCCGCCGCCACCTCGATGGTCTCGCCGGCAGAGACCGTCTTGGGCAGGACGAGGCCGGCCACCCGTGCCACGCCCTGCGCCTCGATAGTAACGCCTTCTGCAAGACCCGACTCGGCGGTCTCCAATCGCACCGAATCGATCGCCACCCAGCGACCGGCCTGGTTGCCGGGATCGATGCGCAAGGTGCTCACGCGGCGGCTCGGCCCGCCCCACTGGCGCGATTCGTCACCGGTGGCCGTCTCGCGCCAACGATTCTTCACGAGGTCCAGCCGATAGGTGGCCCAGCCCTTCGCAATGGGGAACTTGCCCCCCAGGCACCACCGCTTGTCGGGGCTCTGGTAGTACACGTCGAGTTGGTCCGCCTCCTCGGAGGAGTACATGTGCACGGTCAGCCAGGTGAACTGCCGGGCGTCGATCCCATCGGCCGGCACGCGCAGCGTCACGTACGGGTCCCAGGCGGACCGGCCCCAGAGACGCCCGCCCGCATTCTGCCCCGGCAAGTTGGCCGTGCTGAGGATCTCCCGTTCGTGGTCGAACTCCCAAACGAACGACTCGGCCGGGACTGACGAGGTTAGTGCCAGGAAGCACGCGGAGGTCAGCGCCGCGAAGATGTGTCCTGGATGGGGATGGGTCATGACGGGGTTCTCCCATGTTGCCGAGCAGGTGCGCGGACTTTTAAGGTTCGGGCCGTGGCCGAAGGTACCAGAGTCTGATTGGTTTGCAGGGGCGCCAACACGGGCGAGTCTGCCCGCAACGAACCGGCGGACAGCCGCGGCTTATCGGTAAAGAGAATCGATGGGGAATCTCGTGATCTGGGTGAAGCTCAGGTGGCCGACGAGCTTCGTGTCGCCCGAGCAGTGGGCCAGGACGACGTGATCGCCGGCGAAGGCGATGGCGATGTAGCAGTACCAGCCGTCGGGATTGTCTTCGAGCACCTTGGGCTGCTGCCAAGTGCGGCCTTCGTCGCGCGAGATAGCTGCGTGGAGCGGGGTGCGTTTGTTCTTCAACGCCGGATCGATCCCGGCGTGGTTGTTCCAGACGACCAGCAGGTCGCCCGTCTTGGGAACCCGCTTGATCGAAGCGGGGGAGCAGGGACTCTGGAGTGACGAGGGCTGGAAGGGCGACCACGTGTCGCCCCCGTCCGTGGAGTAGCTGACGAACTGGCTGCCGGCGGTGGTGCGGGCGAAGAGCATGAGCCGCCCGTCCTTGAGTTCCACGACGCCCGGCTCCTGGGTCGTCACCCTCTTGCCGTCGGGTGTTTTTCCCTGGAGCTGGCTCTTGCTCCGCCGCCAGGTCTGGCCGCAGTCGTCGGAGAGGTAGCACATGCAGATGCCGGCCCAGTCGGGTTTCTCGTAGGCCGGCGTGCAGTGGAGGCAAACCGGCAGGACAAGCTGCCCGCCGTTGAGCTGCACGGCTCGGTCGTTGTTCATCACGTAGTAGCCCACCTCGTCTTCGATGCACATGCGGGGCTCCGACCAGGTTTTGCCCTCGTCCGACGAGAACCGCAGGACGGGCCGGCAATCATTGGCCGACTCCTTGCGGAGATAGAAGAGGGCGATGCGGCCGTCGGCCATTCGCAGGAGCGAAACCGACATCACGTTCCACTGGCCTTCGTTGGGCACGACGACGACATCGTCGGGCGTCCACGTCTTGCCCTGGTCGGAAGAGAATCTGGCCGCCAGATGCGCGGCCGAGTGATCGCCCCCTCCGCCGGTGAAATGGGTGTAGACGAGCATCAGGCGGCCGTCGGCCAGAGCGATCATCGCGCCCTCGCTGTTCCGGGGATTGCCGGGGCCGGGCGGCAGCAACGGGATGCGATCGACGCCGTCGCCGCGGTCGCGAACCAGGTCGGCTGCCCGGACGGGCGGTCTCGGTGCTGCCGTTTTCGCGGCCTTCTCGGCCGCCGGGACGACAGCACCGAGCAAGCAGCACCACATCAGAATTGAGGCAAGCGGTCGAAACATGGCAGGGCACCTTTGCGTGAGAAAAGTGGCCGCCGCAGGTCCAGCCTGCGCCGGATTCAAGCCCGGCGGCATTCCCATGAGTCTGCATGGCGGCGTGGAGAAGTCAAGTCAGTCGGCACAGGCGTCCCAAGAATGTTCAGGTCGGGCTGATATGCGGGCGCCGAGCATGGCTTGAGGCTCTTCCATCGACTCGCTCCACGTCGATATACACCGAATAATGCAACACACCCCCTGCCAGGCCACCCCAACTTGCGATCACCGGCATAGGTGTAACCACATCCGACAACGCCGCTTCCGACCACGCCCCGTGCCCAAACCGTTCTGCAACAAACGCAAAGGCGGCGCAAAACCCCATCCAGTGCAAAACACCTTGCATCCCCGGCCGCCGGCCCCAGAACCGTTCGTCCGGCATTCGACTCAAAGAAATCCGCGCAGGTGTTCAATTCTTGTATTGACTTTTGCCGCCAGATGTGTATACTAATGTACACACAGCCGCGGCAACGCCCGATCTTTGGCAATTCCCTTGTCGTCCATTCCCTTGTCCAAATACCTTGGGCTCTCACCATGCACCCCTTTCGCGCATTTCGTGGTTCCCCACAATGCCCACCCCCACAAGACGGCCCTCTCGCGACTGTGTTTCGAGGAATCATGCAAGACCACTGCTCGGATCTCGGATCACGTTGCGGCCGGAGGCCTCGCTAGGGTTTCTCGCCTTCGATCGGCTCGCCGGTGCGAACGTCGAACCGTATCGTACGGTCTTCGACGGTCTCGACCACATAACGGCCCTCTTGATCCAGATGCCATTCCTGCCGGGCAAGAGAAACTCTCCTCATACATTGCTAACAAACCATGGCCGGCTCGCCAGCTTGAGTCCGCCGCGGCGTTCGACTATAAACAACGGCTTCGATGTTACGAACCGCGAATTGGCTGGCCGGGGGGAACGTTACCGATGAACAATCGAACGACGGGTTCTGCGGACGACCTCCGGCGCTGGCAGTACAGGATCTTCGGAACCGTCTGGATCAGCTACTTCGCCTACTACCTCTGCCGGTTCAACCTCTCGATCGTCAAGGGAACGATGGTCAAGGGATACGAGTGGAGCGAAGTTGAGGTCGGTTGGGCGTTCACGTCGCTGGGGCTGGCATACGCGTTTGGGCAGTTGGTCAACGGCCAGCTCGCCGACCGATTCGGCGGCCGGCAGGTCGCCAGCCTGGGCGTGCTGGGCTCCGTGGTCATGAATCTGGCCGTCTTCGTTCTGCTGCTGGCGGTCCCACCGGGCGCCGGTGACCCCAGGCTCGTGTTCTGGCTCTTCATTGGCTTCTGGGGCGTCAACGGATTCTTCCAGGCCATGGGATGGTCGTCGATGGTCCGCGTCATGGCCCATTGGTATCCCGCGCGGGTCCGCGGCAAAGTCATGGGGGCCATGGGAACCTGCTACCTGTTCGGAAACGCCTTCACCTGGCTGGTGTGCCTCCTCCTCATCAGCCGCTATGGGCAACAACTGGGGTTTGACTGGCGAAGCGTGTTCTTCGTCCCGGCCGTGATGTTCGCCGTGGTCGGGGCGTTCTACTTTCTGATGATCCGCAATCGGCCGGAGGACGTGGGACTGCCGCCCGTCGACGCCAAACCGGAATCCGCCGCACCATTGGTCGCAGCAGCGAAACCGAGCATCGTCCGCAACTTCATTCAGACCGTGAGCAACCCGCATCTGTGGATTATTGCCGGGACTTTCTTTTTGCTGGACCTGAATCGCTACGGGTTCGTCAACTGGCTGCCGGGCTACCTGGTCGAATCGGCGTCGGTGGGACACGACGCCGCATGGCTCAGCACGCTCAAGATGATCGTGAATGTCTGCGTTCTTCCCTTGGGAGGAGTGCCGGGCGTGCTGCTGGCGGGCTGGCTCACCGACCGGTTCTTCGGAGGGCGGCGAGCGCCGGTCATCGCCGTCATGCTGCTCGCACTGGGCAGTTTGTCCATCGTCTTCCCGTTCATTCCCACCCACAACACCTGGCTCCTGGTGGCGGTGATCGGCCTGGTAGGATTCTTCACCTATGGTCCCCACATCCTGATGGTCGGCCACGCGGCCCAGGATTTCGGCAAAAAGTCGGGAGCCGGCGGGGCCGCCGGTTTCATCGACGCGTGGGGCTATGTCGGCGTGGCCGTGGCCGGCGTGGGAGCCGGGGCCCTGATCGGATGGTACGGCCAAGACCCCGCCAGCAAACAACAGGGCTACGAGTTGACCTTCGTCGTTTTCGGCTTTGCCGCCATCCTCGGCGCCCTGCTCACCTGCCTGATCTGGAAGGTGGGACCAGACTCCGGAGAAACCCATGAAGACCAAGAGGCAACCGAAGATTAGGATGGAGCTTGGGAATGGTCGAAGAATGGAATGGTGAAATGATGGAATGAGATCGGGCGATCGGGTCCCTTCCCATCTTCCCATCTTCCAGTATTCCACCATCCCGCAACTGCGGCCGAAGCCCGAAAGTGTCTGGTCAGTCACGTGTGAAGGAACCTCCCCAATGGACGCACGCGAGCGAGTCGCCCTTGCCCTCAATCACGAACAGCCCGACCGGGTCCCCATCGACTATTGGGCCACGGATGCGATCAATGCCCGGTTGCTGGAGCATTTCGGCTTCTCGACGCTGGAGGAGCTGCTCGTGCACCTCGACGTCGACTTCCGCTACGTTCCGGGGCCGAAGTACATCGGGCCGGAGCCGGCGGTACGCGAGGACGGATGCGTCGAGGATCACTGGGGCGTCCCGCGGGTGCGGGTGGAGGTAGGGTCGGGCTCGCAGACGGCCGTCTACCGGGAGGTGATCGATTTTCCACTCAAGGAGGCCCAATCGATCGACGAGATCCGCAGCTACACCAAATGGGCCGACCCCGACTGGTTCGATTACGACTGCGTGGCCGAGCAGGTCGCCGAAGCCCGGCGGAGCGGCAAGGTCGTCGTGTTCATGGGCGACCGCATGAACCGCTGTGCGCAGCTCAAGCCGGCCATGTACGTGCGGGGGATCGACCAGATCCTGCTCGATCTGGCCCTGGCCCCGGACATTGCCGACTACATCTTTGAGAAGATCGCCGCCTTCTATCTCGAATACACCCGGCGGACTTTGGAGGCGGCCGGCGGCGGCATCGACATCCTGATGATGGGCGACGACTTCGGCACCCAGAAGGGACTGTTCATGTCGCCCGCGATGTGGCGGCGATTCCTCCGCCCCGGGTTCAAGGCGTTCATCGACGTGGCCAAACAATACGGCTGCAAGGTGGCGCACCATTCCTGCGGCTCGGTCAAAGCCATCATTCCCGATCTGATCGACTGCGGGCTGGATATCCTGAACCCCGTTCAGCCCGATGTGGTCGACATGGATCGCCGGGAACTCAAACAGAGATTCGGCGACCGCTTGTGTTTCCACGGATCGATCTCCATTCAGCGGACGCTGCCCTTCGGAACGCCCGACGACGTCCGCAGCGAAGTCCGGGAGCGGGTTGAGACGCTGGGCCCGGGCGGCGGCTTCATCTTCTGCACCGCCCACAACATCCAGGCCGATACGCCCACCGAAAACATCCTGGCCTTGTTCGAAGCCTATCAGAACTTCGGCCGATACTGAGGGAAATGCATGAATCGGGAGAGCGGGAAGCAAGTGCTCGCGCAGGGTGCGTTCGTGCGCCTGGTGCAACAGGAAGGATGGGAGTGGGCCGAGCGTACCAACAGTACGGGCGTGGTGGCCGTCATCGCGCTTGCCGGCGACGGTCATCTTGTGCTGACGGAACAGTATCGCCGGCCGCTCGACGCGCGGGTGCTCGATCTGCCGATGGGGCTGTCGGGCGACTTGCACGGCGCCCGAGACGAAGAGCTGCGCGAGGCCGCACGGCGGGAACTCCTGGAGGAGACTGGCTATGCGGCCGAGCGGTTGGAGTTCCTGCTCGAAGGGCCGACGTCGGCCGGCTTAACCAATGAGATGTTGACGTTCTTTCTGGCACGGAACGTGCGCAAGGTGGGCGACGGCGGCGGCGACGAGTCCGAAGAGATCGAGGTCTGCCTGCTTCCGCTGGACGGCGCCGAGGCCTGGCTCAATCAAAGGTGTGCCGCCGGCGTCCTGCTCGATCCGAAGATTTACACGGCCCTGCACTTCGCCCGGCAGTTCCGGTCCGACTGAAATGGCGGTCCCCTGCGTCATTCCCGCGTAAAATGGAATCCATGTACTCGGCAGACGGCACTGGATTCCCGCCTGCGCGGGAATGACGGTATGGGACTGGGTTCCCGCCTTCGCGGGAGTGACGCAAGACCGTTCAGCCCTGGATCTCGTAACCCTTGCGGCTTTCCCGTGAAAGGAACGCGTTGGCCTGGTCGTCGCCGACGATCTGACGCTTGACCGGGTCCCAGTTGAGTTCCCGGCCCAGACGCATGGCGATGTTGGAAAGGTGGCAGATTTCGAGCATGCGGTTGTGCGACCAGACGTCGGAAATGGGCTGCTTTCGCGACTTCATGCTCTCGATGAAGTTGGCGCTGTGATTCTCGCTGATCGGGCCGCCGTAGATCTCTTCGAGCGCACCTTCGGGCAGCGGATTGTCCTTGAGGGCCTCGACCGGCGCTCCCGTGATCTTGCCGCGGTTGACGAAGAACCGGCCTTCCGTCCCCTCGAAGAGGATGCCGTTGTCGCCGTCGCTGGTGATGATCATCTCGACGTCGCCCGGCATGGCCGCCCGAAGGCTGAACTTGGTCGCTATGTTGTAGCGATCGTCGACCACCGGATATCCATCCTTGTATTCGCAGGCCAGGGTGTAGTCGAGGGGCGTCACCTTGCTGGGGCCCGTGTCGCCGGCGCCGATCGCCCAGCAGGCGATGTCGACGTGGTGGGCGCCCCAGTCGGTGAGCTTGCCGCCCGAGTATTCGTGCCAGTTGCGGAACGAGTAGTGGCAGTTGCTGTAGAGGGGCACGCCGCCGCCGTAGCCGGTGCGCATTTCGGGCAGGGCGCGATAGGGAACCTTCGGGGCCGGACCGAGCCAGAATTCCCAGTCGAGTTCCTCGGGAACGGGAGCGACGGGAATGACCGGCGAATCGGGCATGCCGCCGATCCCGCAGGTCATCTTTTGAACGGTGCCGATGCGCCCGTGCTTCACCAGGGCGACTGCCTGGAGGAAGCGAAGCCCGGATTCGGTTCGCTGCATGGTGCCGACCTGGAAGACACGCCCCGTTGCCTTGACGGCTTTCTCGATCAGCTTCCCTTCGTCGATCGTCAGGGTGAGCGGCTTTTCGCAGTAGACGTCCTTGCCCGCCTGCATCGCCTCGATGACGATCTTCGTGTGCCAGTGGTCGGGCGTGGCCACCATGACGGCGTCGACGTCTTGTCGATCAAGGACCTTTCGGTAGTCCTTGTAAGCGTCCGGTTTCTTGCCTTGTTTCTTCTCTGTCTGCTCGACATAGGTCCCCAGCACCTTCGAGTCGACGTCGGCCAGGGCCGCGAAATCGGCGAACTTGAACGTCTTAGAGGTGATGGCCCATCCCTGATTGCGAAGGCCGATCGTGGCAAATACGGGGCGGTCGCCGGCTGCCTCGGCGCCGCAGGCTCGGCGGATTGACGGCAGGGCGAAACTCGCCGCCCCGGCGGCGGCCATGGTCTGCAGGAATCGACGACGTGTGGTCTGGCGGGAATTCGACATGGACTAGGATCCTCTTGTGGAATGGAAACAGGAGTGCTCCGAAGCAGGGCCTGGCGGGGGGACGTACGGGACGCGAGCCGGTCCGGCGGCCGTGGGATGAGATCTATTGTAACGTCGGGGTTCCCAAGAAACAAAAGGCAGGGGAAAGGCTCATCGACTCGGATTGACGCTGATTCGGGTTGGCGGAGTGGACTGTCCGAACCTTCCCAAACTGGCCGCAAGAATCCTGGGCCCTTTTGGCTCAGAAGGGTGGTTTTCTTGGCAGAGAAATCTGTCGACCCGACCGGTGTTCAACCGGTCGACGCGGTTCTGCTGACGGCCGCGGAGGATGAAGATTTGCGGATTGCGACGGAGGTGCTTAGCTCGATTGGGATGGCTGCGGGGGAAGTGCTTTGAGAGGAACGCCTCGACTGTGCCGCAGGTGGCGGCGACATAGCCTATGAGGGTATTGATACTGGGTACCCAACTCCCGTCGCAAAGTGGCCGGCTGTGAAAAGAAGAGCCGGCGCCTGTGGCTGGAAGCCAAACGATTGCCGCTCGGGGCTGACATCGGTTCTTTCTCCAGGTACCATTGGGGTCGGACCGGCATGGGAATCGACCGTTTTGATCGGGCCTGCCGAAGCATGTACCCCGGAGTTGGAGGAGCACTTGTGATGAGCCACGACAATCGTGAGAGACGACCCTATCGAACCACCGGCAGTGTTCGCGTCGATGGGAGGCAAGGGACAACGCGGCGGGCGTTTCTTCAGGGCATGGGCGGGCTGTGTGCGGGGGCGGTGTTCAGCGGCCTGGCACGCCGGGCCGAGGCGGCCGAGGGGCCCCAGCTCCGCGTGGGGCATGCACAGACGCCCGAGGAGGCCCAAAAGGAACTGGAAGAGTTCAAGGCGTCGTACTCGGACCTGGCCGGATGGGAGAAGCGGAAAGCCCGCATTCGCCAGGGGATGTTGGAGGGGATGCGGTTGGCGAGTCTGCCGGAGCGGACGCCCCTGAAGCCGCAGTACTTCAATCGGCGCGAGTATGACGGCTACTCGGCCGAGAGCGTTGCCATCCAGAGTTGGCCGGGGTTCTACGTGACGGGGACGCTGTATCGTCCTCTGGGCATGAAGCCGCCTTATGCGGGCGTGCTTTCGGCCCACGGCCACGGCGGGCGATTCGTGCCCGGCCGGCAGATCCGCTGCGCCGTGCTGGCCCGGATGGGTGCGGTCGTCTTTCATTACGACATGGTCGGTTACGGCGATTCGGAGGAGGCCGGCTGGTCGCACTCCAAGACGCCCGAGGTGCTGCGGCTGCAGACATGGAACAGCATGCGAGGGCTGGATTTCCTCCAGTCGCTCGACGGGGTCGATCCCAAGCGGATCGGAATGACGGGAAACTCGGGCGGCGCGTCGCAGACCTTCATTCTGTCGGCCGTCGACGAGCGGGTGGCGGTATCGGTGCCGAGTTGCCAGGTTTCGGCCCACTTTTTCGGCGGCTGCGTCTGCGAGAGCGGAATGCCGATCCATTGGGGCCCCAACCACAAGACAAACAACGCCGAGATCGCGGCGATGACGGCTCCGCGACCTCAATTGCTTCTTTCCAACGGCGCGGATTGGACCAAGTTCGTGCCGCAGACGGAGTTTCCGTACATTCAGCACGTGTACAGCCTCTACGGGGCCGCGGACAAGGTGCAGAACTCGCACTTCCCGCGCGAGGCGCACGACTACGGGCCTTCGAAGCGGATGGCCGCCTACCCGTTCTTCGTTCGCTATCTCGAACTGGACGGGCAGCGTCCCTGGGGCGGGCGGGAGGGCGTGATCAACGAGTCGTTCGCGACGGTGGAGACCCGGGAGCAGATGCTCGTGTTCGGCCCCAACAACCCGTACCCAAAAGACGCCGTGGCACCCAACACGCCTTTGCCGTGACGGTGCCAACCGCTCATTCCCTGCCGGGCTGTTGGGCAATTGGGCTGGCAGGAGGGTGAGCGGCGGGTTCGGGCACTCTCGAGGATCCAGGTATTACCGACCACCTCGGGGGTTACTGCTGCCAGAGGGAGTCGATCAGCTCCAGGGTCCGTTCGACCAGTTGGCGGCCGCCTTCCGGGTCGACCTCGTTGCTTTCGGGAATGGCACCGTAGGCGCCGCGTGCGACCGAACGCTCGGTGGGGAGGTATCGGTAGTACCCGTTGGCAAGTTGGACGGTAAACGTCTGCACGGCCTTGCTGCGAGCCTTGATCTGCATGCCGTAATCGAGATAGAGTTCGAGCGGATTGGTGGCGACGGCCAGGTCGCCGATCCGGACCACGTGGACGGGAACCGACAACTTGGGATCCGAGTGTTGCAGCTCGTAACGGTCCATGAACCGGATTGCCCTCGCCAGGTGCCAATAGACCTGGCTGATGTCCTTGTACCAGTTCGCCTTCTGCTTGCGCTCGGGTTCTTCCTCAAGTTCCCGACGCATCTTCGTATACTGGGCCAGAAGTCGTTCGAAGTCCTTTCGTGCCTTGCTCTCCAGTTCTTCTTCTGTAATGCGGCGTCGGGTCAGCGCGACCTGCTCCATGCGGTGCACGAGCACTGGGTTCGTGTCGATGTGGTCCTTCATGAAGGGGAGAACGGACGTGACGGCATCGGCAATCCGCACGGCGATCTCCTCCCGGCGATTCCTTCCGATGATCTTCTGCATGCGTTCCTCGGCCCGGCGGTCGACGAGAACCCGGGGGGACTGGTCACCCGCGGCGGCAATTTGCGGCAGGATGAAAAGCGACTCGCCAAGCCGCTTGTGGAGCTCGTTGCGGGTTTCGTGCCAGTAATCGGCGGTGAGCAGCGTCCCCCCTTCGGACACCTGCGCCGGGCAGGCAATGTTGATCACCACACCGGTCAACCGGCCGCTTGCGTCAAACGTGTAGAGAAGCCCAACCGAATGGTCCTCGCATCCTTCGACGTGGCTGAAGTCGGCTTGACTGGTGTTGCCGTACATCTTGGATCGTCCGTCGTTGTACGCCGTCAGCCGGTTGTGTCCCACCACGGCATGGCCCAGACCGAAGCTCAGCCCGCCGGGTTTGCGATTCTGCCACGCCTGCTCGATGGCATCGGCGATACGCCCGGAGGCGAATTCGCCGTATTCGGACGGCGAGGGCTTCACGCCCAGATCCATGCCCCACCACGACCATTCGAGCGGGACGTCGATACCGAGTTCCGCGAACTTCTCGACCAGGCGGGGGTCTTTTCGGCGTTCGGCCGCGGCATGAGTGTGCGTCCCGTTGATAATGACTTTGTGGGGGTCGATCTCCGGCGCCCGCTCCGCAAGTATCTCCAGGACGCGGTCCAGCATGTCTTCGTGGACTGAGCCCAAGTCGACGGAGACCAGGACGACCTGTTCCGCCGTGCCGCCGTCGCGGGCGGATTCCAGGACGAGCGCCGTGGCCGTGAGGGGGTCCATCACGCCGGTGGAGAGCCTCGCCCGGGAACCTCCGGACATGATGACGGGTTGCTCAGGGGTTATGCTGGTTGAGGCCCAACCGATCCGCAGGGCGCCGGGCTCGGTGTCGGCGGCGAGGACGGCCCACGGCGTCATGGCGATCGCCGCGAAACCAAGGATGACTGCTCCGGCGATCATGCTGCTTCTCATCGACGTGTCCTCCAATTGTTGCTGGATTTCCGCCTGCGCGGGAACGACGTGCGTTTCGCACGTGACGGTCATGCGTAGTAGTGGCAAGTATTGCCTGCCGACCAGAAGCGAATCAACACCGTATCGCCCGCAGGTTTCGACTACTCGCCGATGCGGTAACTGTACAATTTGGCACGTTTCAAATGGAACCGGAGCCCGATCGGCTGGCCGGCGGGCAGCGTTTCGGCTGTCTTCCAGCGGACGGAGTGCCGCACTGAGTCGCCGGTCAGGGGAATGCAGTCTTCGACAGTGAAGCCGGGCCGGGGGCGGCCGCCGGCGTCGAGAACGGCTACGCGAAGCTCGCCGGACGCGTCGGCATTGACCGTCAGCCGGGAACCGGACGGCTTCAACGGCACCGTTTCGACGATTCCGTTTTCGCCGTCGGCGTCGAGCGACACGAAGCCGTCGAGCCGCCAGGCGGCACGGGCGATGGAAATCTCTTTCTCGGGGATGAATCCGCCGTGGGTGGTGGTGATGGCCGTGTAGTAGGCCCAGAGTTCGTCGCCCACGGTCACCATGCCGTTGGTGACGCCGA
Organism: Planctomycetaceae bacterium; assembly: GCA_012719125.1. GTDB lineage: Bacteria > Planctomycetota > Planctomycetia > Pirellulales > Thermoguttaceae > JAAYAY01. Next base: position 15,595 of record JAAYAY010000079.1, read on the forward strand.
GGATGCAGCCGGCGTCGTAGGCATGCGGGCCGAGGGGAATGACGGGCGAGCGGTCCTCGCATCGCTCCCATTTGCGGCCGTCGCGACTGTGGACGAGCTGCACGTCGACCGGCCCGTCGTCGCCGCTCTGGAGAGGGCCCTTTCGCTTGGGCGGGCCGGAGTAGCGGAAGTGCGTCACCAGCCCCAGGAACTGCCCGGCGTAGGGGACGACCGACATGTTGTAGAACTGGGCGAAGCGGCCCCCTTCGGCACGGACCTGGGCGTCGTCGATTTCGTCGGGCGCCATCACCAGTTCGGGCTCGGACCAGTTCTGCATGTCGCGACTGGTGGCCAGGTAGACCAGCCGACGCTTCTGGCCGCGATGTTCGTGCGTTCGCTTGTGGAAGGCTAGATACTCGCCCGTCTTCGGATCGAAAGCGAGCGTGCAGGTGTCGCTGCTGGGGAGCACCGGGTTCTTCGGGTAGGGCTCCCAATGGATCCCGTCGGGCGAATGGGCCGCGTAGTAGCCGCGGCCGAACTCACTGCCGCAGCCCAGCATCCGGTAGCACTGGTTCCGATCGGTGGAATCGGGGTTGTAGACGATGCTGGGACTGTGCACGAGGGAGAGAACGATGTTGTTCTCCGTCGATCCGGCAAACTGGCAGACTCCGAGTCGTGGCCGCTCCCAGTGTATGCCGTCGTCGGAGGTTGCCAGATGGGTGGTCGAGCCGCGGTTGTACCAGAGGCGGAGTTTGCCCGTCGCGTCGTCGCGAAGCACGGTTCCGTACGTGTAGATCCGCCGGTCGTCGCCGTCCTGTTCCCAGGCTTCCTGCGATCGCATCACCGGTTCGGCGAGTTTCCGGCAGGCATGGGCCCGGCGGACGACGCCCTCTTTATGGGCAACGAGCTGATCGTCGACAAAGATCTGCGTCTCCGAGCCCAGCGGTATCGCCTCCTCGCCGGCAGCCAGGTTTATCGGGCAGACGAAGAACAGGACGATCGCGGATCCTGCGATGAACCGGAGGAGGGGCCGTTGTCTGATGTAAGGATGCATGTCGGAATCTCGGCTTTAAGAGCAGTGTGTCGAGTACGTCACATCGGGATTGTGACGGTTTTCGGGACGCAAAACAACAGGTCTGCACTTTCGGAAATCGGCCGTAGGCCGTTAACAAATTGACCTCCACAAAAAATGGCTCTTCCCTCATGCCGCACAGCGACAGGTCTCCCTACTACGCTCAATCGTAAAGACCACGCCTCCTCCAACGTACTGCGTCCTCACGTAAAGGTAGTCACGCACCCCAAATCCATGGTACAACAAGCTCGTGGACATGC
>JAAYAY010000080.1 GCA_012719125.1 Planctomycetaceae bacterium
AAGCCGGAAGCGAAGCCGGAGGCCAAGCCCGAGCCGAAGGCCGAATCGAAGCCGGCTCCCAAGTCTGAGGCCAAACCTGAACCGAAGCCGGAAGCCAAACCCGACGCGAAACCGGAATCGAAGCCGGAAACCAAGCCGGCCCCGGCCCCCGAACCCAAAGCGGAGAAATCCGAGGGCAAATAGGGCTGGAGGGGTGCTGTTACGGGCAGTTGTGTTTGCCTGAATTGCCAGTATGACCTTCTTGCAGCGGTCTGTCGGTTTCCGGCTGCTTCGGTGGGTCAAGATTCTGCCTTGACAATAACCGCAGAATTGCGACAATCCGGCCCGCCGCAGAGTGAGGGGGTGTCAGGGAGACACCGAAGGCGAGGGATGTTGGAAAGGACACCGCATCCGTCGCATCTGGGGCTCATGTGAAGATCCGGTTCCCAATCCGATCTTCCCGGCATGGAGGCCAAGCGTCATGCAGGTTCGTCCCAGCGAGGGACAATTCGTTCGGCTAGGCGAGGTGCTGCCCGAGATCGACACGGCAGATGCCGGCGCCGTCACCTTCGACGCCGTCGAGCGCGATTCGCGCCGCGTCCAGCCGGGCGATCTCTTCGTGGCCATGGCAGGCCCCGACCACGACGGGCTGGAATTCGCCGACGAGGCGATCCATCGCGGATGCGCCGCCGTCGTCGCCGATCGCCGCCCCCGGACTCCTCTGGCGGCGCCCCTGGTCCTCGTGCCCGACGCTCGCCAGGCCTACGGGCAGCTTTGCCATGCCGTCGCGGGATACCCCAGCCGCCAGTTGAAGGTCATCGGCGTCACCGGAACGAATGGCAAGACGACGACCTCCTGCCTGATCGCCAGCATCCTCAATGCGGCCGGGTTTCCCACGGGACTCATCGGCACGCTGGGCGTTTTCGACGGCGAAGAATTCGGACCCTCCGGCCTGACCACGCCGCCGGCCGACGAATTGGCCCGCTGGCTGGCTCGCATGGCGATCAACGGGTGCACCCATGCCGTGATGGAGGTTTCCAGCCACGCGCTCGACCAGAATCGCACGGCCGGGGTCGAACTCGACGCCGCCTGCGTCACGAACGTTCGCCGCGACCACCTCGACTACCACCCCTCGATCGAAGCCTACCGGCGGGCAAAATCGCAGATCTTCCGCTTGCTCGCGGGCGAAGGCTTCGCCGTGCTCAACGTCGACGATCCTACCGCCGCCGGCTATCTGACCGAGTTGACCAGCCCCGTGCTCACGGTCGGCATGCAAGCCGCCGCCGAACTCACGGCCATTGAGATCGAACGATTCGTGAGCGAGCATACGTTCCTGCTCACGGCCGGCAGCGAGACGATCCCGGTGCGCACGAAGATGATCGGCACCCATCACGTCTACAACTGCCTGGTGGCCGCCGCCGTGGGCCTGGCCTACGGGATCGACCTGCCCACGATCGTCCGCGGGCTGGAGAATCTCGATCACGTACCCGGCCGGCTGGAGCGCATCGAGTGCGGCCAGCCTTTCAGCGTGTTCGTCGATTTCGCCCATACGCCCGACGCCCTCGCCGGCGTGTTGAGCACCCTCCGCGAAGTCGTCCGGGGACGCATCCTCTGCGTCTTCGGGGCGGGCGGAAATCGCGACCAGGAAAAACGCCCCCTTATGGGCCGAGCCGTGGAACAAGCGGCCGACGTGGCCGTGCTCACCAACGACAATCCCCGAAACGAACCGGCTGAACAAATCGTCCGCGACCTCCTCGACGGTTTCCATCAGCCCTGCGGGGCCCGCGTCATGCTCGACCGGGCCCAGGCGATCGGCTGGACATTGGCACAGGCCCGGCCGGGCGATTGCGTCGTCATCGCCGGAAAGGGGCACGAGAACTACCAGATTATCGGCGATCGCCGGATTCCGTTCGACGATCGCGACGTGGCCAAGGCCTGGCTTTACGAACACCAACCCTGCTCACCAGCCAATCTCCAATAACGTAGCCGACACCCAAGCGGCGGGCACTCTTCGAGTGCCGTCCGCAGAAACTCCTGTCATCAAATCACCCGTGCAGCGACAACAGGCTGAAGCCTGGACTCCAACACCTATGGCAAACCTCAGCGACCTTCAGAATGCCGTCGGCGGCGCCCGCCTTGTCAAGTGCGGCGACTCCTTCGACGGCGATGCGCCCCTGGGCCGCGTGGTGATCGACAGTCGCCAGGTGGAACCGGGCGACGTCTTTTGGGGTCTGAGAGGAGACCGCTCGGACGGTTCCGATTATGCCGAGGAGGCCTTCGCACGAGGCGCGGCCGGCGCGGTGGTGAGCAGACCTGTACGAGCCCCCGGGGGCTGTTGGACTCTGGTCGTTGAGGATACCTTGCACGCCCTGCATGCATGGGCCGCCTGGCATCGCCGGCGATTCAGCGGCGCCGTGATCGGCGTCACCGGCAGCGTTGGAAAGACGACCTGCCGGCAGATGATCCAGACTATTCTGAGCAGCAAATATTGCGGAACGTGCAGCCCGCGAAACTACAACAATCACATCGGCCTGCCCATGAGTATGCTCCAAATGGAGCCGGACCACAATTTCGCGGTGCTGGAGATGGGCGCCAGCGGTCCCGGCGAAATCGCCCGGCTGGCCGCACTCTGCCGCCCCACGATCGGAGTGATCACGCACGTGGGCGACGCCCACCTGGGCGGATTCGGCAGCCGCCGGCAGATTGCCGACGCCAAGGCCGAGTTGCTCGACGCCCTGCCGGCCGACGGTTACGCCGTGCTTGGAGAAGATCCCTGGCTCGTACGCCTGCGGGATCGTTCGGCGGCGTCCACCGTGATGGTCGGCCGCGGCAGAGATTGTGACCTGATTGCCAAAGAAGTGGTCTTGGGCCAGGGAACACTTTCGTATATTGTCCGCGATGTTTCGTTCGAGGTGCCCGTCTGGGGACGCCACCACCTGACGGCCGCCATGGCGGCCACGGCCGTGGGGCTCCGGCTCGGATGCACCTTGCAGGAAACGGCCGACGCCCTTCGCACCTTCCGCACCGTTCCCATGCGGTGCGAGGTCATCCAGGTGCGATCGGCAACCATCATCAACGATACCTACAACGCCAGCCCCACGTCGATGCTGGCGGCCCTGGAACTCGTCCGTGATTTCGATACGAGAGGACGACGGATCGTGGTCCTCGGCGATATGCAGGAGCTGGGAGATGAGGCGATCGCGATGCACCGGCAACTGGGCGGCCAGGCCGTCAGCCGATGCGGAGCCGACTTGCTGATCGCGTGCGGTGAATATGCCGCCTACGTGGTCGCCGGAGCAAGAGAGGCCGGACTGACCGCCGGCCGCTCCCTCGCATGCCGCCAACCCGAAGAAACACTATCCCATTTGGGACAGACCATCCTGCCCGGCGACGTCGTGCTCGTCAAAGGCTCGCGGGCCCTGGGGATGGAAAGAATCGTTCAAGCCATGCAAACCTACCCGCAACGCCGAGTTGCTTAAGCCGCAAGGCGACAATCAGTGTCCATAGCCGCGGGGCTTGCCCCGCGTTTGAAAAACGGAGAGGTAACAAAACACCACAAACCAATTTGAGCTCCATCGACCGTGTCGAGTTTGCGGGAACTTGACGCGACCCTCCCTCCTGGGGTAGGAGCAATTCCTTGTCGCACCTCGCGGTTTCTGGGTCAACCGCAGCGGCAAGTGCTTCTCGATGGAGCTTGGGACTGAGCACCGGGCGGCGCCTGCGGCGCCGACCCGGTCGCTCAGGGAAACACCACCAAGCTCGGGGGCCGCCGGCGGAAACGCCGAGCGGCCCGGCTTGTTTGGAGACTCCAACCATCACGAACCTCGAGAAAGCACGAAATCCGAATCTCGAAATACGAAACAAATCCCAAATCAGAAATCAGAATGACTCAAACTCGGCGGGATCTGATTCACAAGGTTCACTGACATCGCCGCACAACAAGTTCTGAACGTTCGTCCTTCCGGTTTTGAATTTGTTTCGTATTTGGTGCTTCGCATTTCGGATTTCCCTCCCCACCATGCTTCACTGGTTCCTTCACTCGATCGAATCCTGCGCAACCCTCGGCCAGCGGCCCGAGTGGATCGCGAGCGTTGAGAAGATCACCTTTCGCGGATCCCTGGCCGCCATGGTCAGCTTCGCCCTGGCAGTGCTTCTCGGTCCGCGGATTATCCGTTGGCTCGGAGAGCGGTTCCGCGAGCCGAACGTGAGCGATTCGGCCGAAATCCAGCGGCTCCACCGCGAAAAACACGCCACGCCGACGATGGGCGGGCTGTTCATCGTGGCCGGACTGGTGACCGGCCTGCTCGTCTTCGGCGACCTCGCCAATCGCTACCTCCAAGCGGCCCTGGTGGTCGCCCTCGGCCTCACCTGGTTGGGAGCGGCCGACGACTTGATGAAAATGCACGGCATCGGCCGCGGACTGTCCCCCCGGGCGAAACTCCTGGGCCAAACCGCCGTGGCAACCCTTGCTGCACTCCTCGTCTGGCAATACCAATCCAGTTCGGGGCAGGCCTTTCCCATGCATCTGCCCCTGCTCGGCAGTCTGCCCGACCTGGGATTCTGGTTCGTCCCTCTGGCCGTGCTGGTCATGGTCGGATCGTCCAACGCCGTCAACCTGACCGACGGACTCGACGGATTGGCGGGCGGATGTCTGATCTTCGCCACCGGGGCCATGGCCGTCGTGGCCTACGCCACCGGACACGTCGAATTGGCCGAATACCTCCACATCCCCCGCGTAGCCGGCGCCGACGAAATGCTCATTCTCTGCGGCGGCATGATCGGCGGACTGCTCGGTTTCCTCTGGTTCAACTGTCATCCAGCCCAGGTCTTCATGGGCGACACCGGCTCGCTTCCCCTGGGCGGCCTGCTCGGACTGGTGGCCGTCGTGGCCCGCCAGGAACTCCTGCTCGTGGTCGTCGGCGGCGTGTTCGTCGTGGAAGCCCTGAGCGTCATCCTCCAGGTCGGGTCCTACAAATGGCGGCGCCGGCGGATCTTCCTCTGCGCTCCCCTTCATCACCACTTCCAACTGAAAGGTTGGCCCGAGTCGCACGTGGTGGTTCGCTTCTGGATCGCCTCGGCCTTCTGTGCGATCCTCGGACTGGCCGCCTTGAAGCTCAACGTCACCGAACCCACCCGCCATCCCGCACCGTACCGCGCAACTGCCGAGAACACAGATCATAACGTAATCCTCCCATGACCCCGTCACCCAGCCAGCCAACGCACTTGCCCACCGTCGTCTTCTCAGGCGGCGGTACGGCAGGTCACCTCTTTCCGGGACTCGCGGTGGCACGCCGTCTTGCCGGCATGCTGCCGAAGCTGCGGATTGTGTTTGCCGGCGGGGGACGAGAGCAAGAGAAACGCCTGATCGAGGAGGCCGGCTTCCACTACCTGACCGTTCCCTGCCGGGCCCTTCCTCGCCGGCTTCGAGACGTCTTGCCGTTTGTCGCCATCAACTGGTCGGGCTACCGCGCCGCGCGGCGATTCCTGGCTCAGAACCCGGTCCGCGTGGTCGTCGGTTTGGGCGGCTACGCCAGCGTGCCCATGGCCCGGGCCGCCCTGCGGCGCCGCATTCCCCTGGTGCTCATGGAACAGAACGTCGTTCCCGGCCGAGCCAATCGCTGGCTGGCACGCCGGGCCGACGTGCTCTGCTCCGCCTTCGCCGAAGTGAAGCACTACCTGCCGCCCCATTGCCACTGGCGGGTGACCGGGAACCCGGTCCGCGACACCTTCCTGACGAACTCCCCGGCCGAATCTGCCGTGTCCACCGCCGGCCGGGCCTTCCATGGCGCCCATCGCCAATCGGGGCTCCGTCCGCCCTGGCCTCCCTTGCCGACGGAACTTGCCGCCCCGCCTGGCGACGTCGAACCGCCTCCCGTCCAACGGCCGCATCAACTTGTCGTTCTCGGCGGAAGCCGAGGCGCCCGCTGGCTCAATACGAATGTGCCCCTCGCCCTGGCCGCGATCAGCAAGCATTTTGCCGGCTGGCGGGTCGTTCATCAGACGGGGCACGACGACCACGAGGCGACCGCGGCCATCTACCGCCGCCTGAAGATCGATGCCGTGGTTCAGCCGTTCATTGCCGACGTGGCCAAGCTGCTGGCCGGGAGCGATGCGGCCATCTGCCGTGCCGGCGGCACGACCCTGGCCGAACTGGCTGCCTGCGGCGTGCCGGCCCTGCTCGTTCCCTATCCCCATGCGGCCGACGATCACCAGCGCAGGAACGCTGAGGTCTTTGCCGCGGCCGGCGCCTGCTTCCTGCTCGACGAACGTGAAGCGGAAGAGCACCCCGAACAGTCCTTGGCCGCCCTGCTCCTGCCGCTGGTCGGAAGCCGCTCGACTCGTGACGCCATGAGCGAGCGGATGCGAGCGCTGGCCCATCCCGACGCGGCGGCCGACATCGCCACGATGATCGGCAACATGCTGGGGGAGGAGCGACTTTCGCCCGCGTCGCCCAACCCCAAGCAGCAATCGGCGGCGTGAGGCGAGGTATTGGTGGGGTCCCGGGTGTCGGGCCGAGGCAACGATGACGTAAAATGCGCTGACTGGTCCGTAGGCAATGAACATCGGATGTCGCCGAGTAATCAGCTCTTGTAGCAGGATCCGAGGCGTCAGTCCGTGTCCGCCGCTGACGGTCGTCCTACGCCCGGACGCGACTGCCCCGCCGTCGGGCTAGCGGATAGAAGTGGGAAGCGTATAATTACGAGTTCGTGGGTTCAGCAGGACCGGCGATGAGTGGCGACGGCCGGTCGGATCGCGCCGACGGTCATTCGTTGGCTGGCAAAGTTACGAGAACGCCAACACGTACGGGAATCTTATGATTGAAAGACTGTACGTCCACAACTTCCGCTCTTTCGAGAACTTCACGCTCGAACTTGGCGGACGTCCCTCCGCGTTGATTCTTGGCAAGAATGGATCGGGGAAGTCGACTGTCTTGCACTGCTTGTCGCTGTTTCAGAGAATCTGCCGCGGTTCCAATCGTGTGGGCAGCCTCATCTCTATGAGTGACTTCACTCGGTATCGCACGGATCGACCCATGCGATTTGAGGTGGACCTGACACTGACGGGCCGGCGGTTCCGTTACGAGGTTTCGTTCGAATGGCCGCCGAACTTCAGATCGCCACGCATCCTCGATGAAAGCCTTTCGGTCGATGGGGTGTCCGTATTCACTCGCCAGCAAGCACAGGTCCAACTGGCGGGCGGAGCAACATTCGGAATTGACTGGCACGTCGTCGCGCTGCCGGTCGTCAACGAGCAACCCGGCGAACGGGCAATCCAAGACCTGAAGAGTTTCTTCGCGTCGATGGTTCTGATCGCGCCTGTTCCGGCGGCGATGACGGGGTTTGCCGAGGAGCCCTCAATCGAGTTGCAGTACGACGCTGCGAACTATGCGGCGTGCTTGGGCGCCTTGCTCCAGCAGAAGCCCGCCGCATATGGGGAGTTCGACTCTTACGTAAAGACGGTGATCCCTGATTTCTCGTCGATTGAAAATGTGCCGCGCGGTGAACGCGGCAGTCAGTTGATCGTCACATTTGAGCACAAGAGTTCGCGAGAAAACCTCTCGGTCGAGTTCAATGGCCTCGCCGACGGAGAGAAGTGCTTTTTCCTAAGTGCGTACATTATTGCGGCGAACAAGGTCGGCTGGCCGGTGTTCTGCATGTGGGACGAACCGGACAGTCATCTTTCGCTCTCGGAAGTCGGGCAATTCATTACGGCCTTGCGAAAGTTGACGAATCGGAGCGGCCAGTTCATTGCGACGACACACCACCCGGAGACAATCCGCAAGTTCTCCGACGAAACCACCTTGATACTGACACGCAAAGGGCATTTGGATCCCCCAATCGTTAGGCCTCTTGCCGATTTCAACTATAGCGGTGACTTGATCAACGCTCTGATTCGCGATGAGATCATCGGGTGACCATGAACAGGTACGCGCCTCACGTCTATGTAATTCCGGAAGACGATCGAGATCGGCAGATCGCGGACGGTTTCGTACTGCATCACCAAGTGAAGGACTCACGAATACAGGTCGTTCCACCCGCAGGGGGATGGTCCAAGGTGCTTGCGACGTTCGTGAAGGAATACGTCCCAAAGCTGCGCGATTTCAAGGACGCTCACGTGGTCATGCTGATCGACTTCGACGACCAGGTCGAGGGACGCAAAGAGCAGTTTGCGAAAGAGATACCGGCCGAGTTCCAAACTCGCGTGTTTGTGGTTGGGGCGAAACGCAATCCTGAGGCCCTGAAGAACGCACTCAAGATCGGCTTTGAGGAGATCGGCAGGTCTCTCGCCGATGATTGTGACACCGATAGCACGAGCTATTGGAGTCACGAAGAACTTCGGCACAACGACGTCGAGCGGCAACGCTTGGTTCAGGCTGTCAAGCCGTTTCTCTTCTAGCGTCCGGTGCATCCGCTTGGCTCCAGAATCGGTCTTTCGCTTGTCCCGATGGCAACAGGTCCCAGATTATGATCCAATGAGCTTTGGGGGCGGTCCTGGCGTGCACGCCCCGTTGGACGTCTGCCGCTCAATCAGGGGGGCTATGTCATGAAACCGTCTTGGCTGATTGCTACACTGGCAGTGCTGTTGATCGGGGCCCTTCGTGTGCCACAGGCGGAAGGTGGATGAGGCGTCAGTCGTTGTGCCCCGGGGCGGGGCACGTCATCTGCCTACGGGGCGAGTTCGATGCCCTATTATGCCGCTGCGAAGCGAATGGCCGCGGCGCGTGCGGCGGCGATGGCTCAGCAGGAGGTACTCTGGAAGAAGGCTCAAAGTGGGACCATTCGGTTGAACGCGGCGGAACACGCCTACACGAACGATAATATCTACCTCGCGGCCAAGTTGTACGCCTCGCTGGCCAGGTCACGGCCAAAGACGCCGGTGAACGACAAGGCACTTCAGCGTTTGCAGGCCTTGGCGGACGAGGCCCGGCAGAAGCTGACCGAGACGGACGAAGCCCTGGAACAGTGTGCCGGCAGGATGTCGGCTAGCGACTGGAGGTACGAGGATTCGTGGCCGGCCGACCTGCCCGCGAAGATCAACGACGCATTCCAGCAGTACGAGCAGATCGTCGACCAGTACGGTGCGGTACCCGCCGTGAGAAGCGAGTTGAAGTCGCACGTCGCCGCGCAGCGCCGGCATCGCTACTACTCCGCCGTGCTGAATGAACCCGAGGCAGAGACGCTCTTGCAGCTTGCCCGGCAGCACGAAGAGGAAGACCGCCTGTGCTGTGCCTTCTGGGTGTACGAAGACGCCTCCAAGCTAGCCCCGGCCCCGTCGGCCGAAGTGGCCGCGAAGCGTCTCGCGGAGATGAAGCGCGATCCCGAAATCGTTGCTGCCGCGGAGCGCTGCCGCAAACTGCAATGGTGCCACCGGCAGTACAACCACGCCGAGAAGCTCACCAAGGTCCGACCGGAAAAGGCGAGAGAGTACTATCAAGAGATTCTGGAAAACTCGCCCACCGACAGCGAGGTCCACAAGGCTGCTCGAAATCGACTAGCTGAAATGACCCGTTGAAGGAAGCGGGGAAGCTCCGCCGTGTCTGGGCTTCATCATTCGATGTGCTTCCTAGCGGACTGGGCGATGATCGTGCGAATAAGATTGTAGGCCGGGATGTGGACAAGGAATCGACGATGTGTCCTGAGCGGCGGTTGCGTACCGCACGTCCGAGCCGTATCAGAAACCAGGGCGTTGACACCGCTTTTTGGGATTTTGATTTGTAAGATGAGTTCTTGGGACACGACGACGGAAACGGTTGCTGGACTTAGGGAAACGGCGAACATGCCCCGAGTAGCGAAGGTTTTTCGGGCCGGTAGCAGGCGTGGTTTCGCGGTGCCGCAGACGGTCTGGCTGAATGGACCGTTGAGCGTTAGGCAGAAAAGGCCTTTCACGCAAAAAAGAGCGTGACAACTCAGTAACTGTTTGCGACAATGCCAGTTATGGCAGTCGGCTCCTTGCGCGTTGGCTGCAAATCTACGGTCTACAGGTGATAGGCAGGAACTTCTTATACACAAGTCCATCGGATAGAGGAATGGGTAGGATGGGCAGTTCCGCCAAGAGGCTTGCACTATTCCCCTTGATAGGCGCCTTCGGGTTCGGCACGTGTGCGCTGACGGTGCTCATCATGGCCCGGGAGTCAGTCGGGTCGGTGTTCGCTCTGAAGTTCCTAAGTGGGTCTATTGTGGCTGGTGTGCTCCTTGGAGGACTGGCAGCGATCTACGTCCACTGCGAACAACGGGAGCGACTGAAGGGGATCAGCAACGCCATTTGTTTCTCCTTCATACCGTTGGTTCTTGTCGCTTTGTGTGTTGGAGCACTCGCCGAACGGCCTTCGCCAGGGGACCGCGCGTTTCTGCTATCATTCACGGCCTGCGCCATTGGGTGGTGGCTGGTGATGCTTCTTGCGGGTATCGCCCAGAGCCGTGGCAGTCGGTGGGGTGGCTCAGTTCAATCCTTGCTGGTCACCGCGCCCATCGCAGTGGGCGCAGTCGCTGTTCTGTATTCCGCCGCCGCATCACCTCCTGCGCCTGACAGCATCTGGAGCAGATGGAACGGCGTTCGCTTGGTTGGCATAGTGATCCTCTTTCCGGTGTGCAGTCTTGGGCTCTTCTTCTCGCTGTTGGAACCAGGTTTGGTGATCCCGCTCGGAGCACTCGCTGCCGCCTTAATGGTCGGCGCTGCACTCGGTGAGTTGATCATGGGGTACTTTGGCTGGCCGGTCGCAGGAGCATTTGCAGGTGGCATAGTAGCCGTCGGTACATTGTTCTGGCGGTGTCCCAAGTAAGGACCCATTGATGACGCTGCCTGCGCGTTAGGCCGCAAATGTGCGGACTACAGGTGATGGGCAGAAACTGTCTATAAACAAGTTCGCCTGATCCAATGGCTTCTCAAATCGCTTACAAAGACCAAGAAGTTCCGACGAACAATATGCAGTTTTCAAGGTTGATCGACTTCGTAATTCAGGTCGGTCGCACGACTGCAAAAGGTTCCGCCGAGGAACGCTACGTCGACCGTATGAGTCAACTGCACGAGACGGAGTTCTGGCCAGGGCGAGGCATTCAGATCGAAGACGATTTCCCAGACATTGAAGAGCAAAAGTTTTGGGCCCGAGTGTTCCTTGATACGGCTCGCGAGATTTTTGATCGCCGAATCGGAATTCACGAGCATTCGTTCTGGCAAGCACAGTGCATTTGGCAGGCGTACGGGGCGGGGCAGCTTTTTGTGGCCGCAGTTCGAGATACTGACAGACGTTGGTTGCCTGACTCCCGCGATTACCATGAGTTCGACCTCGTAGTCAACAAACGCAGCACATAGAGCGGCGAACAAACGGATCAACGCGAGCCGGAATAGGCGGGGCTGGCTCGCTTCGCTCAGCAACGTCAACTCCCGGCCGCGTTATCCTGATCGTTCTGGCGGTGTCCCAAATAGCGACCCATTGTTGAACAGGTCACGGCGGTCACTTCGCCCCCTGGATCGGGTGGGCAATTCATCGGCAATTGACGCTGGTGCAGAAAGCGCTTGGCCAGAGGTTTCTGAATTGTGCCAGGGGAGGAACCTCTTTCTGCACTAACGGCCATTCGGCCGGAAAGCGCCAAGTGCTCCTGCCATTCTCCGCAAAGCGATCATCGAACTTGTTCGTCAAAACTCGATCAGCTACAAGGAATGCGGAATGATCCGGAAGACGGAAGCCGATCACGTCGGGTATCTCATCTTCACAACCGCTGCGATGTTCTGCGCGGTGACCGCATTCGCTTCCCCCAATACTTTGCATTCCGAACCGAATGTCGAGGTCGCATCGGCGTGGTGGCCCGAAATGGAGAACACCTGGGTTCCGATTGGCTGGAAGGATCACCCGCTACGTTTCAACGTCCTCTATAACGGGACGCTGATCGCCCAACCTGTTCGCTACCCCGCCCGCGGCCAAGGCGTTCAACTCACGTTTCTACTGTCGGGCGACGGGGAGCCTCCCGTGAGCGTCAGCACTCCACCTTACCAACTCCGTTCGCGCGATGGGGGGATAGGTGACCAGGGCTGGCGCAACAACGCCACACCCATTCTCTGGACGTGCCGGCGCCAGGACGGCGTCGTCCTTCGCCAGGGAGTATTCGCACACTTGAAAGGCGGCGGCCCCGTGAAAACCGGAGCCGAGCCACTCTTCGCCTGGATCCGGCTCTCTGTCGGGAATTCCCAGTCCACGGATGCGTTCGTGCTGATCCGAGTCAACCGGCCGCACATCGAGACCGCCATGGATCGGCACAAGAACCTCATTGCTGACCATTCCCTGCCGGCGCGTGTACCATACCGGCAAGAGCGTCCTGCCCGAGTCGAAGTGGCAGCCCCTGGCGCCCGGCGACACCACGTTCGCCGAGATCGCGGGCCGGCACGGGGTCACCAGCGGCTTCATTGTCGACACCTACCACCATTTCAAGCCCGACTACAATTTCCATCGAGGCTTCGACTCCTGGCAGTGGATTCGCTCCACGCGAAGAACGTCTTACAGGACTTCCCGGACGTAGCAAGCCAATTGCGGGGCAAACTGGAAAAGCACCTGGGGATCGAGATACCGCCATTGCAGGTGTGAGCCGGACTTCGGGGCACTTTGCAGCTTCCACGGCAGGCTCTAGAATCAAGTCTCGGCCCCGCGAAACTCGTTCCATCTGCTTATCGAGGCGATCGATCCTTGACGACTCCCATGATCCTCCGATGGTTGCCTTGCAGCCTCTTGTTGATGGGCTCACTCAGCGCGGCAGAGACCGCTGAGACGGGCCCGAACGATCCTGTCATCCGCTTTGACCCGGTTGTCCAGCAGATCGAAGGCTGGACAGTCCACGTCGACCCGGCCCTGATCGACGGCCAGTACGCCGAGACGGAGGGCCGTCGGGCACTCCAAATGCTGGGCAATCACCTGGAGCGGATCGCAATCCTGATGCCGCCCGCCCGGCTGGCCCAGATGCAGAAGCTCGAGATATGGATCGAACGAGAGCACCCCACGCTGAAGTCGATGCAGTATCATCCGAATATCGACTGGCTCAAGTCGCACGGGCACGATCCGCGGCTGGCGAAGAAGGTCCATATTCCGCGAGCCGGCGCCCTGCTCGACCGGCAGCAGATGTTCAAGCATCCCATGGTCGTTCTTCACGAGCTGGCCCATGCCTACCACGACCAGGTGCTTCGCTTCGACTATCCACCGATCGTCCAGGCGTACCGGGAAGCCAAAGAGGCCGGCCGCTACGAAAGGGTGCTGCTGTTCACCGGTGAGTACGTCCGCCACTACGCCTTGACGGACCACAAAGAGTATTTCGCCGAGGGTACCGAGGCCTACTTCTACCGCAACGACTTCTACCCGTTCGTCCGGGCGGAATTGAAGGAACACGATCCCAAGCTGCACACCCTTCTTGAAGAAATCTGGGGCCCGGCGAGGTAATCCGGCGCGGGAGCCCGTCGATGGAAGAGGAGTTGAACAGAGGCAACCGAGAAATCATCTCCGGTGCCTCTCTTGACTCCTGTACAGTCCGCCCCCCACGATATACTCCTATGAAGAACAGCAACTACAAGGGTATCGGCTGCGTCGTGTTGTTTGTGACGCCCTTCTTTGTCGTAGGGTGCGTCACCACCTTCCTTATCGGAAAACACATCGTCACGTCGCTCCAGATGCAGAGGTGGACGACGGTCGACGCGACGGTGCTCAGCGCTGGCGCCCACACCGTCGACAGCGGCGACGACGGCAAGAGCTGTCGGGTCTCGGCCAGATACACGTACGTTTTCGACGGGCAGGCGTATTCCGGTGATCGTGCCGGAATCACCGACCAGGTGGGCTTCGGTGGAACCTTGCGCAAGCGGGCCGCCCTGTTGCAGGAGGCCCAACGCGCCGGCCTGCCCGTTGGCTGCTACGTCAATCCCCGCAATCCTGCCGAAGCGGTGCTGTTCCCGGGCGTACAGTGGGATCACGTGTTCTTTTTGAGCATCTTCAGCCTGGTGTTCGGCGGAGTGGGAGTGGGCGGCTACGGCATGATGTGGTTCGGACGCCGCAAACTGCGGGAACGCGAAATGCTCGAATCGCAGTATCCCGGCGAGCCCTGGCGGTGGAGACCGGAGTGGGATCGCGGGGTGATCCCGGCCGGCTCGAAGGCCACCATGGTCGGCCTCTGGGCCGTTGCCGGATTCTGGAATGCAATCTCGGCGCCGGTGCCGTTTGCCATCGCCGAGGAGTGGCAGGGGGGCAACTCCCTGATGCTGTTGGCGCTGCTGTTTCCCCTGGTCGGAGCGGGGCTGCTGATCGCTGCCGTTCGGGCGACCCTGATCTGGCTCAAGTACGGGCGCACCGAGTTGGTGATGCGCAGCGTGCCGGGAGTCATTGGCGGCGAACTGATCGGCGCCGTTCGCATTCCCCAACCCGTCGACTTCGACGAGCGGGTGACGGTGAAGCTCAGTTGTATCAAGAAGGTCACTTCGGGGAGCGGAGACGACCGCTCCACCAGCGAACACGTGCTCTGGCAGAGCGAGCATCAGGTGGATCGCACCGACGTGCAGGTCACTCAGCAGACGCTCGTGCCGGTCGTGTTCCTGATCCCCTACACCTGCCGGCCGACGGATGAGGCGAGCGACGTTTCGTGGCGGCTGGAAGCGGCCGGGGCGACGCCGGGACTGGACTTCCAAGCCCGATTTGAGATCCCGGTCTTCCAGACGGCGGAAAGCCGCGAAGAGGTGACCGAACATTCGACGGTCGATCCGACCGTTCGCGCCGAAAGGATGAAAGAAGCCGCTCGTTCTTCCTTGGTCGGTGTCCGCGAACTGGGCATGGGCAGACTCGAATTGGACGTGCCGCCGGCCGCGGTTCGCTCCGTCGGCATGTTCCTTAGCCTGGCCGCTTTTACGATCTTCTGGACGGCCGTGTGTGTGGGCATGGTGATGTTCGACGTCCCAATCCTCTTCCCGATCGTGTTCGGCCTTCTCGACCTCCTCCTCTGGCTGATCTTGCTGCAGCTTCTCACCGGACGCACGCAAACCCGCATCGGCGCGGGCGAGATCGCCGTGTCGTCGCGATTCCTCTGTTTCTGGTCGCGGCGCACGATTCCGGCTGCGGATGTCCACCGGGTCGAGATCCCGGTCACCAGCCGCGCCCAGAGCGGTTCCAGGCAGTATCTGTACTACAGTGTGCGCGTTTTCTACGGCGGATCGGAAAAGGAGCGTCACTTCGACGTAGCCGACTCGATTGGGAACAAGGCGGAGGCGGAGTGGATCGCGGAGGCGGTCGAGAATGCGTTGCTGAACGGGTAGCGCAGATTATCCGTGGGTAGCACGCTCAGAGCGTAGCGATGGGCGTGGATGGTCAGGTCATCACGCCCATCGCTACGCTCTGAGCGTGCCACCCAATACACAGTGTCTCTGCTTGTTTGCCTGCAGCGTACTACGAGCGATCAACAGAGGTTTGTGAACAATCCGGGTTGGGAGGGTGGGAATGACGCGTTGCCGTTCAGCTACCTTCAGGGCGACGCAACGCTTCGGGAGCGACAATCGTCTCGCTCTGCCCCTCCGGCATTTCCGGCGGCTTGCCCTTTTCCATCGCCGGGTTCAGCCTCAGCGGCGTTCGATAGACGTAGATCGAGGTGGTCCGCCGGCTTTCGGAATCAACAAGATCGATGATCCGGTCGGGCTCGACGCCGTCGATCCAGAACGCGTGGGACACGATCCGGCAGCCGTCCTTCATCTGCTGAAGCTGGGGCAGCAGCTTGTTCATCATCCAGGGCAACAGATACATCATGGCCACGTCGGCCTGGCTCAAATCGACGGTGAACAGGTCTTGCTCGACGATCTGCACGCGATCGGCCACGTCGTGCAGAACGGCGTTCTCCTTCGCTTCCGCCACGCGCTGGGGGTCGATGTCAAACCCCACGCCGCGGCAGCCGCTCATCATCGCCGCGGTGATCACGATCCGCCCGTCGCCGCAGCCTAGATCGTAGACCAGGTCGCTCTCCTTGAGTTCGGCCGCCTCCACCATCTTCTCCACCGTCAGGTCCGGCGTCATGATGAAGGGCGCGTTGCGCCCCTGCCGCTCGGGAGGCGGCGAATACAAAGGCGCATCGGCGGCCCGATGGAGCAGATACCAGGCCGTCAGGCCCAGCGCCAGGCTGACGACCACGACGACTGCCAGCTTCACATTGAGCCGGCTCGACGGCACGACGACTCGAGAGGATTGCATTCATCGACTTTCTGGAAATGAGGTCCTGCCCTACCGTTTCAATAGACCCAATTCCACAAGAGCCGCCATTCCTCTTTTGGCGAAGTATCGATATCCGCTGCCCCGTCCGCTTCCCATCACGCTCCCCCCAGACGGCGACCCCTGTCCATCCCTCAAACCTGTCGTCTGCGCAAGAATCCTGACAGCCCAACCAGGCAGACCGTCGGTGGCCTTTTCGGCCGGAAAATCCTCGTGCCGCGCCGCTGGGGGCGCCTCCGTCGCCTTTGTCCGCGTCGCTCGGCCCAAGTATCCATCCTGCCGCAACTTAGACGCACTAGCGGCGCTTGTCGACAGTTTTTCCACGGGTGCCGGAGATGGGCAGCCGAACGAGGGGCGTGCTCGAAAACCGTGTGTTTCCCGGGAGAAACACGGATCTCTCGGCCATGCCAAGCGATCTTCGGGCCGACCGTTCCCACCACCGTTTGACCCGTGCTAGAATCCGTTTCCGCGCATGATTGCCCGGTTGCAGGTCATTGAAGACACAAGGATGAACCACCGTGGACGAACATTTTCCCGCAGAAGACCAGGCCGACGCCTCCGAAGAAGAGATCTACCAGGACGAGACGATCGATACCGAGACGTTAGAGGCCGACGACTCGGAATGGGACGGAGAAGCCGAAGTCGACGACGAGGTAGTCGATCAAGCGTCGGCCGAGTACCTGGGACGCTGGAACCGGCTGATCAGCACGACCAACTGGGAAAAAGGCCGCATTATCTCGGCCTGGCGTCAGGCGCTGATCGAGTCCGGCGTGCCCCAGCAGGCCTACTCCGACGAAGCCTGGGCTCGACGCGTGGGCAACGTCAGCGGGCAGCACGTGGGCCGTCTCCGCCGCGTCTATGACCGCTTCGGCGACGACTATCACAAGTACACCGGCCTGTTCTGGAGCCACTTCCAGGCCGTGCTCGATTGGGACGACGCCGAGATGTGGCTCGAAGGCGCCGCCCAGAACAGTTGGTCGGTGGCCCAGATGCGCGACCAGCGCTGGGAAGCCATCGGCGCACCGGCCGACAAGAAACCTCGCCCCGAGGACGTCGTCTCCGGCGAATTCGACGAAGACTCCCAGTCCTACGAAGACGACACCCCGTCAACCATCGACGGTTCCCTCGACGTGGTCCGCGACCTCGACGCCGAAGAGGACGAGGCCGACTCCGACGAGTTCGATCCGGCCGTCGACAGTCTGCCTTTCGACGCCGACACGCTTCCGGAATCCGGCACGGCCGACGGGCCGATGTCGTCCCCGGTTCGCCCCTTCGAGAATCTGCCCAAGCTGCCGGACGACCTCCAGGAGGCCGTCGAGTGCTTCAAGCTGGCGATCCTGGCACACAAGCTGACCGGTTGGGAAGACGTCTCCCGCGACGACGTCGTGGCCGCCCTGAACGCCCTCAAGCAACTCGCCCTCGCCCCCAGCGACTCCTGAGTCGCTGCGAGTGTGATTCTGCAGTTCACCACGTCATTCCCGCGAAGGCGGGAATGCAGTGCCGTTTGCCGACTGTCTGGATTCCCGCCTGCGCGGGAATGACGGATCGGAGGGCGGGAATGACGGACGGGGCGCACGATGGACTTCGCAAGGCTATCCTGGTCGGCCAACTCACGCCAGCAGACTCCGCAGCTTGCGAATCGCCTTGTACTTCTCGTCGCTTACCCGGGCCGATGGAAGATCGAGATCGGCGGCGATCTCGGACACAGAATGGCCGGCGATCCAGCGCCGCATGATCTCTCGCTGCCGCGCCGATAGACCGGCCTCGGGCGAGGAGAGGACCTGGAGAACGTCGCCCAGTCCGGGCTGGCCGCCGGGCTCGCCGTTGGCCGGCGCCTGGGCCAGCATCTCCGCCACCCCGTTGCCCGGCCGCGGCGCTCGCCGCCAGCGCTGGGCCACCCGCCAGATCGAACGATTCAATTCCCGCCGTTCGCTCGAACCGTGGTTTTCGATCGCCTCGATCCATCGATCTTGCGACACCCGGTCGAGCAGTTCGACGAACGTCTGCTGGGTACACTCTTCCCAGTCCTGCCGGTCGATGCGGGCGTTTCGCCAGCTTGCCCGGCAGTAGCGGTCGATCGACTCGATGGCCCGGCTCTCGCGGGCTTCGGCCGCCGCCACCGATCCGAGCGAAGTGGCGATAACCATGGCCGCATAGGCGGTGGCCGACATCCGTCGCGATAGCAAGGCTTTACCGTTCATGGGCTCAATTTGGTAAGTCGTTTTTCTGGCGTGTCATGGCCGCCCCCCCAACCAGGGAATCGTATGCCTTTTAGCAGGGCGAATCAACACCGGATGGAGCGGCGGCCCTCCCTGGGAATCGACAAGTATTCGCCCGAATCTCGCTGGTCTGGGAGATTTTTCCCGATTTTCTCGAAAACAACGTCTTTCGACGAGATCTCCCCGGCCGCCCGTCCGTCTTCTTGCGAACCCCGCAACCAGCTCCATCCGATCGAGGAGAACCATTCCATGTTGTGTTCGACTGACCTTTCCTGGAAGCGAGTCCCGAATCTGACCAATTCTCCCCACGACTATCCGAGCCCTCGAAACACGCTCTGCCGGCATCACTGCAGTCAAGGCGGTGCGAGCGCCCGTCCCATGGTGCGTTCCTTTCCTCGCAGCCGGAAGGTGCGCCGGCTGGGCTTGGGACGGCGCTGTCCGCACCGGCCATCCGCCCGCTCCCGTTGTCGCCGGCACACCGGCCCGTCCTGCCATCGCCGCTTGCCTCGCACCGGTCCTCGCGGTCCGCCCCCGAGTCATGTGGGAAACCGGCAGGATGGCTCGCACGTCACGCAATTGGAGGGCACAAAGGTCGCGCCCGGCAGAAGTGACCCACAGTGGGCGACTCCTGCCGGGTGTCGCCAGGGGAGCGTCAATAGGCTCTCAGGCAGAGGAATTGGGAAGGCAAAGGGATTGTCAAGGAGCGACTGTCGCCCGTGGGTTTTGCGACCATGTTGGATTTCGCGCCGTGTCGGCGTTTGTTGCAGAACGGTTCGGGCGCGGCACGCGGCGGCAAGTGTTGCCTCTGCCAGTTTTTACATCAGTGCCGGCATGCGCAAGTTGCGGCGACCCGGCGGGGGGTGTGTTGCATAAACCCGTCTGTTGAGGGGGCGATGGAAAGTAGCTTGGGTTTCCAGGGCCGAGTCCCCGAACCGCCACCGGTGCCGCTTCGCTCTCTCTGCGGTGATTCATGGCCACGGCATGCCGGGGGCGATCTTGTGCGTTTCTTGCACCGATCCTGGGCGGAAGGTGGTAGTGGCCGAGGTCACCTAACGTGTTGCACCCACACGGCCTGAATGCTAGAATCGGCGGCGCTGGTGGGGGCGGTATTATGCGTGATGTACCTTGATAGAGTTCCTGGGTTGTGCGATGAACATGGTTGCTTGGCTCGGTTGAGGCCATTTCAATGCGATTACGTTTGCTGATCGTTATCATTGCCACAGCGCTGGCCACCAGCGGCTGTTCGTTCGACGGGGAGCAAGACGGCCTCAACGAACCGTCGACAGAGCGCGTGTTCGGCGGCCCGTCGAAAGAGAAGGTTTTCGAGCCATATCAGGGAGAATGGACATTGGAAGGTCGCACATTCGACCCTCCAGTAGAAGGCGCCAAGATATCCGGCGGCCCGGACATATCCATTACCGGGCACATTGTCCGATTTGGATCGGGCATGCTCGTCAGTGAACTGCGTTTGTGCCAGACTCGTGTGACTGAGGATGGCATTGAATGCGAAGCGTGGCATCACGAAGACATCCACGACCCCGGAGACATGCAGCGAGCCGACTGCAGACTGCGGATGAATGGCGACAAGCTCGAGTTGCATTGGCGTGTTGTCGAGTCTGGCGATTTCTCGGATGATCCGATCATCGCGTCTTCCGAGTATGTGCCTCCGGATCGTCAATGCAATGCTGACACCTTGACGTGGTGGATTGAAACGTACGCCCGCAAATCTGGCAAATAACGATGTCGTCAACCGGCGGACCTATTCACGCGGCGACTGAACTCAGAGTCTTGCATTTGTGCCCGGTTGCGGCGAACGTTATCCATTAACAGACAGGGGGCCATCCGAACATGCCTTTCTGGAAGCGTAAACCCAAAGAACCCGGCCCTCCGTTACACGGTCCTGATTTTTCGGGCGTCGATTCACACGACAAGGCGTTCCACGCGAGCAGGCCGGAAGACGCTCACGGCAAATGGACGTTCGGTAAGCGCGCCGCGTGAACCTGGACGTGATATTCGGTACATGCTCGACATACTTCGGGAATTGCGACTTCTCCTCTCCCTCCACGGCCACCGTGGACAGGAGAACGTCGTCGCACAACTCATTGAGCTGTGGCAATTTGACCGGGACGGTTTTTTCAAGTTGGTTAAGAGTGCCGAAGTTTGGGGCGGCGCTGGGGCTGTTTGGGAGGTTGGCGATCTCGGCTCGGACACTGTGCCGTTCCGGTACGCGATCATTCGCCTCGCCGAGGCAATGGAACGTGAGCAACTCGGTAGCAACCGTAGCCGAGAGATCGCGGATATCTTTCGCGATTGGAACAAGAGGGGCGTATAACGGCCGCGTCGGCCCAGCTGCTCAACTGGAGCCCTGGAAAACGCAGATTCTGGATTCTGATTATTTCGGGCAGCGCCACGGTTACCGCCCTGGTTGTTTGGCCCATGAACACCAACCCCATGTATGGAGACACAAATGCGCCACAACCGAGAACGCGTCCTTGTTGCTTTTTTGGTGCTTTTTGCCGTATTCACCGCTGCGTTCGCTGGCTCTCCCGAACGCAACGCCGGTAGCAACTCCTACTACTTGTACACTAGGGCGCTCACCACAACCGATGACGGTGTTGTCGCAGTCCCGTCGCGATTCAGATGGAGCGTAGAGACAAGCTGGAGTGGAATGGATGCTCAGGGCCGAGATCTACCCGATACGCGCGTCATGCTGCGTCTGTACGATCCCGAACATAACTTCACCGCAGTGACCGCTCAAATGGATCTGGAAACGGCCGAGAAGCTCCAGCGTGAACTCGCGGATATTATCGCAAAGAAACGCCAGAACGCCGACTATCAGCATCGCCCACAACTCTACGATGCCAGTCTGATTCCTACTGGGCGAATCACGGGCATCGATAGCAACGGCAAAGCGATCGTTGAGCTGGAGCGAAAGAAGGCCAGATAACCCGGGTACAGCCATTCCCGTCGCGTGATCGCAGCCGCTGCATACCCCACCGCCATGCCCGATCCCAAAGACCTCAAACTCGGCGACAAGGTCAGATTCATTTCCCGGCCGGATGAATGGTCGCAGCCGGATTACTGTATCGATTCTGACGACATCGTGTTCATGGATCGGCTCATCGTCCGCGGCTATCCGGCTCGTGTCTGTCGGATTGACGAACACGGCAATCCGTGGATCCAGGTTCGGCTCAAGTCAGACTTTGAATATGAGCACGATACTTGGTCGATCATGGAATCTTCTGGCTGGATCAAGGTTGTGCCCAGGAAGGCGTCGAAGTAGATGGCCGTGCAGAATCCCGGCCTGGATGAGTGCGGATTTCGTCCGCTCGAACTGTCGGAGGACGGACAGGCAATCATCGACGTGTCGGCCTCCGGGCGTTGCGGCGCGTGGGGGACTGCCCGCACCTGCGATCATCCCAAGTTCCTGGTGGTTGAATATCGACTTCAAACCCTGGGCCGATGTTGATACAATCTCCAATAGCGCCCAGATGGCACTGCGATGTTTCTGACGTCCCGCGGTTTAGTTTGGCGACGTTTCCTTCCCCATTGCTCCGCGAGGAAGAAATGAAACGCTGTTCGTTGTGGCTGCCACCTGGAAACGATTGATACGAGGAGAATCCCATGTCCTCTGAAATACCGCTTGACACCATGTCGGTTGCCGAAAAGGTCCGCTTGCTGGAGACCGTGTGGGATAGCCTTTGTGCCAACTCAGGTGACGTGCGGTCGCCCGAGTGGCACCGCGAAGTGCTTGAGATGCGAAAACGACGTCTGGAAGAGGGCCGCGCGACGGTGTCTCCGTGGGTCGAAGCAAAGGCTCGACTGTTGGACCTGGGACGATGATCGTCGATATTTCATCCGATGCTGAGGAAGACCAACGTAAAGAGGCAACCCGCGAAGTCGCGCAACCAACACGACGGCGTGGATATTGCGCCTGTTCTTTGGAAACTCGCCCGCTTCAACCGTGGAAACTCCACGCGACTCGTAGAGAATTCCCCTCTTCTGCCCCAAAAGGGTTCAACGAAATACCGGCAAAGTTGGGAATGTTGGGAAAGTTCACTCCGGAGTGGCTGCACCAGAGGGCCATGGCACGGAGTGTGCATGGACTGGTGGACTTCTTCATCCGCCGGCCTCACGGGCCGGTCAACCCCGCGCACGTTGCCAGGCGCCGCTCGATCTCGGCGATCATTGCCTGGTAGCGCTCGCCGCCCGCGCCGCCGTATTCGGATTGCAGCTCGGCGTCGGGGATGCCTTCGGGCAGATCGGCCGCCTCGGGGAAGATCAGGGCCAGGTCGAAGCCGCCGGCAAGACGGTCCTGCATCTTCAGAGCCGCCTGGCGGTCGCGAGTGGCGGCCAGGGCGAAAGTGGTTCCGACCCGGTCGGCCAGCAGATCGGAGAAAGAGAATCCGCTGCCCCCCTCGGCGGAATCGGACTCTTCCTTGAACAGTCCGGCCTGATCGGTGAGCTTCTCGTTGGAGACGAGGGCCAGGGCGGCACTGACGAAGTAATGGCGGCACCAATCGTTGCGACCCCGCAAGGTGACGTTGCGCAGATAGCGCCGGGCTAACCGCCGCGAATCGGGATCGGTGACCGGACCGACCAGATTTT
Source organism: Planctomycetaceae bacterium (assembly GCA_012719125.1). Lineage (GTDB taxonomy): Bacteria > Planctomycetota > Planctomycetia > Pirellulales > Thermoguttaceae > JAAYAY01. Next base: position 23,020 of record JAAYAY010000080.1, read on the forward strand.
CCACGCGGTGGTGCCCGAGCAGAATCGCCAGGGCCAGCACGGCCGCCCGGTTCTCCAGGGCCGGGTCGTTCTGGCTGGAACGTTCCTTCGCCAGTTGGAACGCGGTCGCTATGAGCCGTTCGAACCGCTCGTCCTTCGGCATCTCCTCCGACTGGCGAACCAGGTGCTGATAGTAGCCTCGGGTCCTGGCCGTGACCTTGGAGTCGCGACCCAGCCGCGCCATGAGCGACGGCACAATGTCGCTTACCACCCCGCGCGACACAAGGACGGCCTCAGCCGAGCCGGGCTTGACACGAAGCGAACCGACGGCGTTCAGGAGCCGGTTCAAATCGGCATCCTGGAACGCGATCGCCCGGGCCTGGCGCACCCCGGCACCGAGAACGAAGGAAGGGATCGCCGTTCTTCCCACGCGGCAACTCTGCCAGCGGATATCCAACTCGCCGCCTTCGATAGCCACGTGCCACTCGACGTGGGCGTTCACATAGCGGCTGGGAGGATCGGCCTTGCTGACGGGGATCGAGAGATCGGCGAGCACGAGGTTCTCTTGCAGCCGCACTCGCCCCTTGGCCTCGGGCAGCACCTGGGCAATCGCCATGGTGAGCATGGCGTTGGCGTCGTCTTCCGAAAGTCGGAGAAGTCGCGATCCGTCGCTCAGAACAGGCAGTTCCTTGAGAATCTCGGTGAGCCGACGTTTCTCAGCCGGCGTCACGCGAGCAGGTTGGAAGGCAAACGGCTCCGTCTCGATCATCAGAAAGGCGACGGCCGCCACGGCCGTCACCGGCAGAAGGGCCAGCAGAGCGAAGGTGGGCAGCAATCGCAGCAGCGCCCAGGGGCCTCGCCAGGCGGTCCGCCCGATCCAGATCCCGATCAGGTAGGCGCCGAGAGAGAGCGTGGCGGAAATCGAGCCGGGAAGCCGTCCGGTCTCGGTCAGGGCAAGCAGAACCGTTAGCCCGACCCCCGGCAGCAACCACAGGAAGGCTCGTCCCAGCCAAGCGGCCCAGCGGCGAGGCCGGTCGTCGCCGGCCAGGGCCACCGCCACGAGAAAGCCGAGCAGGCCGAAGCAGAGGCCCGTCTTGACGGTCATCGAGGCCAGATCGAGCGCCCACTCCCGAATTCGCACCAGGTCGGCAAGCTGCATTCCCGGTTCGCCGGCCGACAGTTGATGGCGAATCTGGGCTCGCTGGAGCAAGAGCACGCCATACCCGACCAGCGCGATCCAGGCCGACGCGTGGATCAACCGGATCCACCGTCTGCCGGGCCGGGAAGGAGCGGGCGTGGTTTCAGGATCACCGGTCGGCTGCGTTTCGACGTCCGTCATAGTATGAATTCAGGCATGGGCTGCTACCGACTGGCGTAAGTCCGCCCCAGATGTTCGACGATCGCTTTCTTCAGTTCCAGCGGATCGATCTGGTCGACCTTGCGGTAGATCACCTTTCCACCCGGTGCCACGAGGATCGTGTACGGCACCGGCCCGGGCCATTCGGGGTCGAGGGCCTCCGCGAGTTTGTCCTTGTTGTCGCCGGTGAAGAGATAGTTCGTCGACGAGACGTGGCACTCCTTGAGCGTCTTCAGCGCCAGGTCGCGCCGATCCGGCCCGTCCAGGCTGATCGTGATCATCTCGAACCGCCGCTTGCGATACATGCGGTTCATGGTGACCAGTTCTTCCAGTTCGCCGACGCACGGCCCGCACCAGGTGGCCCAGACGTTGATCAGCCGGAGCTTGTCGGTCTTGTTCTCGGCCAGGGCCTTGACGCCGGCCTCGTCGATCGTTTCGATCGAGACGGGTTCGGCGTCCCACTTCTTGAGCGAGTCGACGGCGCTTTGACGTTTGTCGGACCACTTGGTCGAGCAGCCGAAGACGCGGGTCTTCTCCACGGGAACCGGTTTGCCGGCCAGCAGGGCGTCGATGGCATTGCGTGCGTCGTGCGACTGGACCTCGCGGATGTCGGAGTCGTCGACTCGCCCCACGTAGCGGAGTTTTCGATCGGCGTCGAAGATGAACACGTGCGGGGTGGCCATTACGCCGTAGGCCGCCGATACCTTCTGGTTCTCGCCGTCGTACAGGTAGGGGAAGGGAAACTTCTTGTCCTTCGCCCGGAACTTCATGTCCTCCAGCGAGTCGCCCACGTCGGTATAGCCCAATTCATCGAGGCGGACCGCCTTGGCGTCGTTGGGCGAAATGGCCACCAGGGCCACGCCGCGATCCTGGTAGTCGTCATGGATCTTGATGATGCGATCTTCGTAGGCCTGGGCCGTCGGGCAGTGATTGCAGGTGAACACGACGACCAGCACTTTGGCGTCGGCAAAGTCCTTCAGCGAGCGGGTCTTGCCGTCGACCCCGGGGAGGGTGAAATCGGGCGCCGCCTGGCCGATCTCCAGAGTCTTCATCCCTTCGGGAGCGGCCCACGAATCGCCGCACGCGCAGAGCAGAGCGAGACAAGTGATCGCGATTGCCAGCCTCGACATAAGAATTACTCCTTTTAGTATCCATTCAGCCATCTGAAGTAGCAGGACTGGCGGTCGGAAGGCGGACAACGTGGGTTGAATTGGGAGAGCGATTCCAGGAATCTGGGCGTGTTCGTAATCGACCGAGGGTCCGCCGCCTACCGACCTTTCCAGCTACTTCACTCGGCTGAAATGTTACCCTTTTGTACCTGGGCGCTGCCACCTTTGACCGACTGCACGTTGATTGTATACGGTCCGGGGCCCTCGACAAGCCAACGCACGTAGACCGCCCCCATGCCGGGGATGCCGGCAACGCGGACCTCCGCCGGGCGTTTCTCCTGCTCTTCGGCGTTCTGGAAGAACGGTTCGCGGCTTTGCAGCGCCGCCACGATCTTGAATCCCCGGCCGGTGATCGAGACTACGTCGGGCGGCGTGATTTTGTTCTTCAAGTCGGCGTCGGCGTGAGTCGGAATCAGCTTTTCGTTGACGACCGCGGCCGTCACCTCGACCAGTTTTCCGGCCAAGGGCTTCACGTCGACCGACTGGATCGCCACCTGGGGCATCTGGTCGGCGTGATAGAGGGTGAAAGCCATGTTGCGATGGCATTCCTCTTCCAGCAGGAATGACGGCGGCTGGCGTCCCCACTCCTTGCGTTTCCCTCCGACCTCGATCTGGCCGTACTGGGGATGATCGACCTCGTGCCAGGGGACGGTTCCCTGGCCGAGAAGCAGCAGGTTGTCGAACTGCTGTTCGCCTTCCTGCCGGTCGGTCAGCTCGCGGCGGAAGTAGTTCTCGCGCGTGAACAGTTCGTTGGTGAACGAAAAGATGCCGCGCATGCCGAAGAACCAGTCGAACTCCCCGCCGTAGACTTCGTAGAGCCCCGTTGAACAGACGAGGTAATCGTAAAACGGCAGCATCTGGGTGCCCTTGGCGGCGATGGCGTCGTAGACGGCCACGTCGCTTGCCGAATACGCGTCGTCACTGTTACCCGGTCCGCGGAGGATCATTCCGCCCGAGTTATGGTAGGACTGGGCGCCGGCGATATTGGGGTGATCGAGCACGAAGTCGGCCACCAGCCGGTTCTCGCCGAGGGAGAACGGATAGCGATAGGCGCCCCCCTGGACGTAGCCGGGCTGCCACATCCGCGGCCAGTCGCGATTGGGGTCGTAGAAGCCGACGCCGTCTTCATTCACGCGCCCGTCGCCGTCGTTGTCGATGCCCTCAACACCAAGGAGTTCGTACTCCCCGCGTTCGTCTTTTTCGGCCTGGATCATCAGGTTGGGATACTTGGGGTGGATCTTCCAGCGGCCGTTGGGATCGCGACGGCGCATCTGGGTGATGTGGCCGTCACCGTCCAGGTCGTCGTGGCCGTCTTCGTCGACCAGGCCGTCGCGGTCGTCGTCGACGGGCCGCTGGCCGGCCCGGGGCGAGCTGGTGGTATTGGGCCGGTGCATGTGGTCGTCGCGCGAGTCGGGGCTCATCATCGGCAGCAGGTAGAAGGTACGCTCGTCGACCAGTCGGGTAACGGCCTCGTGGCGCCCGTACATCTCGAGCAGGTACCAGGCCGTGTAGAGTGCCACCTGAGGCCCCTGGATCTCGTTGGCGTGGATGCCTCCGTCGATCCAGAAGGCCGGCTTGCTGCGGTCGTCGCCGGTCTTGCGGTTGGTGACGGTGAACAGCCACATCTCGCGGCCGTCATAGGACTTGCCCAGGCTGGCGAGTTGCGCCCGGTCGGGGTGGGCCGCCGCCATCTTCTTCAGAAGCGACGTGGCTTCCGAGTAGTCGTGATAGCGATTCCACTGGGCCGGCACCTTCGGGTCGGACGGCGCTCCCATCGGCTGATAGGGTTTTTGTTTCGGCGCCGCGAAAACGCTTGTCGTCAGGCATATCGCGAGCAGCAGCCCGGTTAGTCCAAGTCGATTCATGATGCACCTGCTTATATTCGGAAACTCACCGTGGCCGCCGATTCATGGAAGCTTTTCGCCGAGCTTGATTTGCCGCGTCACGCTCCCGACCATGGGGCTCCAGACGCGGACATTCAGGGTCGGCGTCTCGCCCGGGGCGACGCGAACGAGCCATTTCTGTTCGGCCCGCCCGCCTTCGCCCGCCAGGGAGGCGATCGACCGGCGGGCGTGGCCGGTGACCAGGAAGACTCCGGCGGGGAGCTTCAACTCGATCTGGAGCAGCTGCGGTTCGCGCGTGAGCCGGCCCAGTTCGGAGACGGTGGGCAGAACGCCTTCATTGACCACGGCCGCGGTCACGCGCCAGACATCCGCCCCCAAGGCTTCCGTCGCCAGTTCGCTGATCTTCAAGCGAGGCAGCATGCCGGCCAGTTTCAGGAGGAATTCATACTGGCGGCCGGCCAGGTCGTCGAGCATCGAAGCCGGCGGATTGTCTTTCAGGAACGGCTTGAAACCGCCGATCTCGACCTTCTTCCCTTCCAGATCGGGATGCTCGAGGGCTTGCCAGTCGACGAACCCTTCGGTTCCCTGCTTCTCGAACCAGGCCAGGGCCTGCAGGTCTTCGGCGCCACGCTCGTCTTTCTTCGATTCCTCTTTCTTATCTTTGTCCTCGTCGTCAGGATTGCCGTCTTTGGGTTCCACCGATTCCTTTTCATCTTTCGGAATCCACCACGGCCTGGTCGCCACGGACCAACGTCCGTAATGAAAGTAGACCCACGCGACGAAGGAGCCGCCGCTCTCCGGCGACTTCGGCGGTTTGGCTTTGCCGCGGATTTCTTCGTAGGCCTTGGCGATCTTGTCGAGGTAGGGTGCGTCGGCAGCCAGCAGGGTCGTCTTGATTCGTTTCTCTTCGGCCGTCGTGTCGGGTTTCCACTTGTCGAGGAGGTTGTCGCGATCGGAGAGCGTCCAGACAAGGACGATGTTCCGGTGCTCGAAGGCGAAGTCGGCGATTGCGCGGGTTTCGATTTCGGAGACCTGGTGGGGACCGGCGCCGGGCTTGAAGTAGGGGTAGTTGAAAGTGAAGTTGCGGTCGAAGGCGACGCCGCCCGGCGGGTCTTCGTTCAACCGGCCGTCGCCGTCGTTATCGCGGCCTTCCACGTAGAGAGTGTAACGGCCATGCTCGCCCTTCTTCGGGTCGGCCTCGATCATCAGGCGATCGTCGCCGGGATGGATGACGTACTTGCCGGCGGCATCCTCCACGCGCATGACGGTGATCAGTCCGTCGCCGTTCAGATCGTCGGGCCCGTCCTCGTCGGTTTGGCCGTCGATGTCGTCGTCGATCGGGCGGAGGTTGACTTCACGTTGCTCAAGCGGTTTGGAGAAGAAGGCTTCCGCGGCGTCGGGCGCAGCCTGGGCGATGACGTAGAAGGTGACGCGATCGAGCAGCCCGCGGACTTCGGCGTCGGTTTCGGCGGCCTTGACGAGTTGCCGGGCGACGCGGAGCAGGACTTCGCTGTCGACGGGCCGGGTCGGGTTGACGCCGGCGACCAGGAGGACGGCCGGCTTTGTGTCGACCTTGCCGGTGCCGACGGTGAGCAGGGCCACGTCGTTGCCGCCGAGCGTGCGGGCGAGGGCCGAGTAGGAAACGAGTTTCGACTTGGCGAGCGACTGGAGCTTTCCGCGGAACGCACCGGGATCGCTGTAACCTTCGACGGCCGGCGGTCCTGCGAGCGTTGTTATGGCCAGCAACAGGAGAAGTGCAAGGGTAGAACACGAGATGAGTGATTTCACGGGCTCGGATTCCAGGTGCCAGGTATGAGGTGCCGAATCGCCGTTCACGGAAGAGACGGGCTTCGATGGGCTGGAGAAAGCGACGACTCCATCCTATCCTGGGGAGATACCGAGTTCCAGCAGGAAGAGGGGGCGGTCTGGCGGCATCGCGAAGGGCGGCTGCACCACGGCGGCAGCCGCCCGCTTGGAATCGTTGAACGACCTCGCCTGCGGCAGCGGGCTAGACGATATCCGCGTGATATTCTTGGAGGCTTTTGGCGTGTCCTCGTCCCTTGCGGCAGGCGTCGATGCCTTTGGCGGCGGCGACGGCGGCGGCGAGGGTGGTGACGTAGGGGACTTTGCAGCGGATGGCCATCTGGCGGATGTAGGCGTCGTCGGCCTTGCTGGCTTTGCCGCGAGGGGTGTTGATGACCAGGTGGATCTGCTTGTCGATCAGGGCGTCGACGATATTGGGCCGGCCTTCGCGCATCTTGGCGATCGGTTCGGCCGGAATTCCCTGTTCGGTGAGGAAGGCCTGCGTGCCGGCCGTGGCCACGATCTTGAATCCCAGTTCGTGGAACCGCCGGGCCACGTCCTGCACGGCCGCCTTGTCGCGGTCGGCGACCGTGATCAGCACGGTGCCTTCCAGCGGGAGCGGCGTGCCTGTCGCTTCCTCGGCCTTGAAGAAGGCCAGGCCGAAGGAATTGGCCATTCCCAGCACCTCGCCCGTGCTGCGCATCTCGGGACCGAGCACCGGATCGACTTCGTGGTACATATTGAAGGGGAAGACGGCCTCCTTGACGCCGAAGTGGGGAATTGCCTTTCGCCCCAGTCCCAGTTCCGAGAGCTTCTTGCCCAGCATGACCTGGGCGGCGATGCGGGCCATGGGGATGTTGCAGACCTTGGAGACGAGCGGCACCGTGCGGCTGGCCCGGGGGTTCGCCTCGAGGATGTAGACCGTATCCTGGTAGATGGCGTACTGGATGTTCATCAAGCCGACGACGCCCAGTTCGATGGCGATCTTGCGATTGTACTGGTAGATTGTGTCGATGTGCTTGGGGGCGATGCTGATGGGCGGGATCACGCATGCCGAGTCGCCCGAGTGGATGCCGGCCAGCTCGATGTGCTCCATGATCGCCGGCACGAAGGCGTCTTCGCCGTCGGCGATGGCGTCGGCCTCGACTTCGATGGCGTTTTCGAGGAACTTGTCGATGAGGATGGGGCGTTCGGGCGTGACGTCGACGGCCACCGTCACGTAGCGGCGCAGCATCTCCTCGTCGTGGATCACTTCCATGGCCCGTCCGCCGAGGACGAAGGAGGGCCGGACCATCAGCGGGTAGCCGATCTGCCCCGCGATCTCCAGGGCTTCATCGAGATTGGCGGCCATGCCCGACTCGGGCTGGGGGATGCCCAGCTTGCGCATGATCTGACGGAAACGATCGCGATCCTCCGCCAGTTCGATAGCATCGGGCGACGTGCCGAGGATCTTGACGCCGGCTTCGGCCAGCTCGGCCGCGATGTTCAAGGGAGTCTGCCCGCCGAACTGGACGATCACGCCTTCGGGCTGTTCCTTTTCATAGATGCTGAGCACGTCTTCGACGGTGAGCGGTTCGAAGTAGAGCTTGTTCGAGGTGTCGTAGTCGGTCGAGACGGTCTCGGGGTTGCAGTTGACCATGATCGACTCGATGCCGGCGTCGCGGAGGGCGAAGGCGGCATGAACGCAGCAGTAGTCGAACTCGATGCCCTGCCCGATGCGATTGGGCCCGCCGCCGAGCACCATGACCTTGCGATTCGGTGAGACCTCGGTGGCATCGGGGGCGTTGTAGGTCGAGTAGTAGTAGGCTGCGTTTTCCACACCGCTTACCGGGACGGCGTGCCAGCCTTCGACGGCACCCAGTGCCGTGCGCCGCCGGCGAATCTCCTTTTCTTTCACGCCCAGCAGTTTGGCGAGATACCGGTCGGCGAAGCCGTCTTTCTTGGCCCTGATGAGCAGTTCGTCGGACAGGTCCTCCTTGTGGGCCAGGATCTCCTCTTCCAGTTCCACCAGCTCCTTCATTTGCTGGATGAACCACGGCTTGATGTAGGTCTTTTCGTGGAGTTCCTGAACGCCGGCGCCTTTGCGGAGGGCTTCGTACATGATGAACTGCCGTTCCGACGACGGTTCGGCCAGCATGTCCATCAGTTCGCTCAGCGATTTTTTGTTGAAGTTCTTGGCGAACCCCAGGCCGTAGCGACCGCTTTCGAGCGACCGGATGGCTTTCTGCAGGGCCTCTTTGTAGTTCTTGCCGAGGCTCATCACTTCGCCCACCGCCCGCATCTGGGTGCCGAGCTTGTCCTGCAAGCCCTCGAATTTCTCGAAGGCCCAGCGGGCGAACTTGACGACCACGTAGTCGCCGGAAGGCGTGTATTTTTCCAGGGTGCCGTCGCGCCAGTAGGGAATTTCGTCCATCGTCAGACCGCCCGCCAGCAGCGACGAAACGTAGGCGATGGGGAATCCGGTGGCCTTGGAGGCCAAGGCCGAGGAGCGCGAGGTTCGCGGGTTGATTTCGATGACGACGACCCGGCCGGTCTTGGGATCGTGGGCAAACTGGATATTCGTTCCGCCGATCACCTGGATGGCTTCGACGATGTCGTAGGAGTACTTCTGCAGCTTCTGTTGCAGTTCCTGGTCGATGGTCAGCATGGGGGCCGTGCAGTAGGAGTCGCCCGTGTGGACGCCCATGGCGTCGACATTCTCGATGAAGCAGACGGTGATCATCTGATTCTTGGCGTCGCGGACGACTTCGAGTTCGAGTTCTTCCCAGCCGAGCACGGATTCTTCGACGAGGACCTGGGTGACGAGGCTGGCGGCAAGTCCGCGTTCGACGACGGTGCGGAATTCTTCCATGTTGTAGACCAGGCCGCCGCCGGTGCCGCCCATGGTATAGGCGGGGCGAATGATGCAGGGGAGGCCAATTTGTTCGACGATCGCTTCGGCTTCTTCGAGGGTGTGGGCGATCTCGCTACGGGGCATTTCGACGCCCAGGCTGTTCATGGTGTCTTTGAACGCCTGGCGATCTTCGCCGCGGTGGATAGCGTCGACCTGCACGCCGATCACCTTCACGCCGTGCTCGTCGAGCACACCGGCCCGGTGCAACTCGGAGGAGAGGTTGAGCCCGGACTGGCCGCCCAGGTTCGGCAGCAGGGCGTCGGGCTTTTCGCGGGCGACGATGTCGGAGAGCGACGAGAGATTGAGCGGCTCCACATAGGTGATATCGGCCATGCCGGGGTCGGTCATGATCGTGGCCGGGTTCGAGTTGACCAGCACGATCTTGTATCCCAGGCTGCGGAGGGCCTTGCAGGCCTGGGTGCCCGAGTAGTCGAACTCGCAGGCCTGGCCGATCACGATCGGGCCGGAACCGATGATCATGACCTTGTGGATATCGTCGCGTTTGGGCACGTTGGTTGCTCCTTGGCACGTGGATGGGGCGGGGTCGCCGCGCGGCTGATACGGGAAGGTTGGAGGACTGGAATGGTGGAATATTGGAATGACGGGGAAGCTGGAACGTTTGATCGGCTTTCTCGTGCTGCTATTAGCACCCCATCATTCCACCATTCCAGTATTCCATCATTCCTTCATTTCATTCCCGGCTTGTGTTCGATTGGCCTGACTTGGACGAAAGGCTTCCCGGCTATTCGGATCTCAAATGTACTCAATCGTTGCGGGCGGCTTGGGGGTCAGGTCGTAGAGGCAGCGATTCACGCCCTTGATGGCAACGATCCGCTCGCAGATGCGGTGCAGCGTTTCCCAGGGCAATTCAACGGCGGTCGCCTCCCGAGCGTCGACGCTGTGGATGCAGCGAACCACGATGATGTGGCCGAACTCCCGCTTTCCGTCGCGGATCCCGGTGGCTTTGTCTTCAAGGAGGACCGCGAAGTACTGAAAGGCCTTGGTGGGAGCGAGTTCCTCTTCGACGATGACGGTGGCTGCCCGAACCAGGTCAAGTCGCTCTTCCGTGACCTCCCCCACTACCCGAGTGGCAAGGGCCGGACCCGGGAAGGGGATCCGCTCGGCGATCTTGGGCGGCAGGCCCAGCACCTTAGCCACCTCGCGGACGCCGTCCTTGCGGAGTTCGGCCAGCGGTTCGAGGACGTGATAGCCGTACTCCTGCTTGGGATCGATTCCCAACTGGGTCAGGATGTTGTGTTGCCGCTTGATGCCCGCCACGGTCTCCTCGATATCGGTGAGGATCGTACCGTGAAACAGAAAGGTGGCCCCACTTTCGCGGACCAGGTTTCCGAAGACTTTGCGGTAGAACGTGTTGGTGACCGCGCTGCGTTTCTCTTCGGGGTCCGTCAGGCCTGCGAGCGCTCCGAGGAAGTCGGCCCTGGCGTCGACAATTTCGACGGGGATGCACATGTCGGCAAAGACCTCGCGAACCTCCTCCGGCTCGCCCTGCCGCATCAGGGCGCTGTCGATGAAGACCGTCTTGAGCCGGTCGCCCAGGGCCCGGTGTCCGAGCACGGTGACCACCGAACTATCGACCCCGCCGCTGAGGGCGTTGATGGCAATCCCGTCGCCGACGGCCTTGCGAATCTCCGAGATCTTTTCCTCAACAAATGCTCGATAGTCCACGAGGAACCTCCCTGGATCAGACTTCGTTTTATCGAAAAGCAGACGCAAGCAGAATGACGTAAACGGCTTCTACGAAATGGTTTACGTCGTTTGATTGGCTCTTGGGATCAACGCGGAAGCGGCAGGCTAGTCCGCTTCCATGAGCGAACTCGAACAGCGTATTAGCAAAGCTAGCAGAGGCAGCAATCCGTGGGAAGAAGCGCGGGGATCAATCGCACGGTATTTTGATCGTGTTGTGGATGACCGCGGCCACTGTGCGTTCGTGTTGTTAGAATTGCCGCTCGTTCTTGTTTGGAGTCTGCGCCTGAAGTACGCTCAGATTCTGCGCCAACTTCGTGGGGTGGACCGCTTGGCCGTGGAACGCCGGTAAACGAGAGAGTCAAAGCCTATTTGGAGAATCTGGATGATGTTGCCTATCAGTCGGCGGAGAATGATACAGTCGGGCGTTCTCGGAACCGGTTTCCTGCTCAGTGGCGGCCTGTCCTGTCTCGCGGCGGGTTCCCAGGCGGCGTCTCCCTCCGAATCGGGCCCGCCTTACGGGCTGGAAGGCTTTCCCAGCTACAAGGAGTACAAAGCTGCCAAGAAGGCGGCACGGGAGGAACTCCATCCCCGTCGCGTCGACCCCGACAATCCGTCCATCCTGTTCCACGATTACCTGTGCCAGAAGTGCGGGCACTGCGATGAGGTATGCACGGATCAGATGACGGTGTCGCACTATTGCGATCCGGCGGTCGCCCGGGAGAAGAACGTCTGCATCCATTGCGGCCAATGCACCAACATCTGCAAGCGGGGCGGGATGACGGAACGGTTCGACTTCCCCCGCATTCGGCGGATGGCCGAAGACAAGGGACGGGTTCTCATCGCCTCAACTTCACCGGCGGTGCGGGTGGCGCTGGGAGAATCGTTCGGGCTGGAGCCGGGAGCCGACTGCGAAGGGAAGATGGTCGAGGCGCTGCGCCGAATCGGCTTTGACTACGTTCTGGATACGACGTTTGCGGCAGACGTGACCGTGGTGGAGGAAGCCAACGAGCTGATCAAGCGGCTCGACGCCAAGGGATCGTCGAAGGCCGCCCTTCCGCAGTTCACGAGTTGCTGTCCGGCCTGGGTCAGTTTCGTGGAGGCCTTCTATCCGACGCTTCTTCCGCACCTGTCGACGACGAAGAGCCCGGTCATGATTCAGGGCGCCGCGATCAAGACCTGGTTTGCGAAGAAGAACGGGATCGATCCCAAGTCGATCGTGAACGTTGCCTGCACGCCCTGCACGGCCAAGAAATTCGAGGTTCTGCGACCCGAAATGAATGCGTCGGGGCGCTTCCTGAAGGACGAGTCGGTCCGCGACATGGATTACGCTCTGACCTGCCGTGAGTTGGCGCAGTGGATCTTCGAGAGCCGCGTTCGGTTCCACGAACTTCCGGACGGGGAGTACGATTCGATCATGGGACGCGGAAGCGGCGGGGGAATCATCTTCGGCAATACCGGGGGCGTGATGGAAGCGACGCTCCGTGCGGTCTGGCTTTACATGACGGGCTCGAAGGCGCCGGAGTCGCTTCTCCATTTCGAACCGGTTCGCGGACTGGCGGGCGTTCGCGAGGCGTCGCTCGAAATCGACGGCAAACCGCTTCGCGTGGCCGTCGTTCACGGAACCGGAACCGTTCGGCCGTTGCTGGACGAGATTCTCAAGGGGAACGGCAAGTACGACTTCATCGAAGTCATGGCCTGCCCCGGCGGCTGCATCGGCGGCGGCGGGCAACCCAAGCCGAACGGCAACGGGCGGCCTGACGACGAACTGCGCCAGAAACGGATCGACGGCCTCTACACGAAAGACGAACGGCAAACGATTCGCTGCGCTGCGGACAACCCCAACGTTCAGGCGATCTACCAAGAATTCCTCGGCAAGCCGCTGGGCCCGCTGTCCCACTCACTGCTTCACACGAGCTATCGCCCGACGTGAGTGTGGCGGGCGGAGATCGACGACGTCCGCAGGTTGGACAAGCCCGTGAATAGGCCGGTCGTGGCGTTATCGCAAACCCTTGCCAAGCCAGCCAGTGAACCGCCGCCGCGGGATCGGGTGGGTCATCCAGGAGGTGTCTGGCTCAGGCAACCGCATGGCCTCGCGAACCGTCAGCCAGCCGCTGGGGAGCGGCATGGAAGAGGGTTTCCCCCGGCTGGTGAGCCAGCGGAACCGGTGCGCCTTTTCGCAGGCCAGAGCGATATCGCGAGCGATGCGGACGTCTTCGGCCACATAGTCGAGCACCTTGTCGTGCGCACCATCCGCCCAGAGCCGCGGCGCCAGGTAGCCCGACATGCCTTTGGGTTTGCCCTTGATTGCCAGGGCTTCTGCCGCCTTGTCCAAGGCGACGGGAAAGCCGCGATCGCAGAAGACGTGGAACATCATGTCGACGTGGTCGATCGCCAGCTTCCGGCATTCGCCTACGGCGCCCGACTCCTCGGCCAGGATGTCGAAGTCGAAACCCAGCCCGTTCCAGGTCAGCAGCGTGTATCCCTCGGCAACCAGTTTCTCCAACTGCTTGACCAACTGCCCGGCCTCGGGCTGCGACATCCGTGCAGCCGGGGTCCCGTCCGTGTTCTTGCCGTGCCAGACGAGGGCTTCGGAGGCGTCCTGGCAAAACACGGCGGCACAGGTGATTCCCAAGGGCCGGTAAGACGCCCAACTGCCTGCCGATTCCGGCACGTCGGCGGCCGTCTCGATATCGAAGGCCGCGTAGTTCCGCGTCATACCCTGTACTCCTCCGGCAGCCCGTTGAAAAAGTCAAGTTAGGCTAACGAATTGGCTGCAGAAGCGGCGCAGCCGCGCTCGCAGCACGAGCCCTACAACTTCGCGAACAAATCCCCGACGCGAAGTCGTGCCTTCGGATCACACAGCGGAGAGATCTCCTCGTCGCCCGCCAACTCCTGGGTATCGCGATATCCTTCGCTGCTCGGATCGCGGTGCACGATCAACTTGCGACCTTCGACGTCGGCGACCCAGTATTCGGGAACACCCGATTCGGCGTAAAGCCGGGCTTTCTCCCCGCAGTCAACTCGCAGGGTTGTGTCGGCCACCTCAACGAGCAGCAGCACATCGGAACCTTGGGGATGGTTCGTGTAGTCTTTCTCGACGGCCCAGACCACGTCCGGTTCCGGGGCACTTCCGGAATCCGGTAACCGAATCGTCTCCTGGATTCTGACGAGTTTCTCGAGGGGACTCGCTCGAAAGCTCCATGCGTTGAGGAAATCGACAACGGTTGTATGAGGATGACCAATCGGATTCATCTGCCGAATCTCCCCGCGGATGAGTTCGACGCGCTGGTGGAACTGGCCGGCGAAGACTCCGGTCTCGACCATCCGTTCATATTGAGGAAGCGAGAAGCGAGCAAGGGAACTCATGGCACTCTCCTTGTCGGGTGGAGATTGAGGCAGATAGGACCCTTTCATTCAAGAATACCTGGTTCCGTCAAGAGGGACAAGCTGCGAAACGTGGCAGTGTGTGGGGCAAAGCTTGCGGTTACGAGCCGTTCTTGGGGGTGATTCGGACGTTTCACGGACCGTTTGCCTCTTCCGGCAGCAGATCCTTGTTTCGCAGGAAGTCGCGGAGCTTCTTCGTGCCTATTGCCTTCCAGTCCTGAAGTTCTTCGCCGGCTTCGGCCTGAAAGCGTTTGAGAATCTCGGCCCACATTCCTTGCCACAGCTCGGCGATCCCGAACTCCAGGTCATCGCTGAGCCGAGCGACTTTTCGGTCGCATGTGAATTGTAGGGTCAGATTTCCGTCGTTCTTTTCGACGTACGCGATCAGATGATCGACAGGGATGAACAGGAAATCGGGAAGGTCCGCCTCCTCGTTCTCTTCAAGTTGCAGGCTGGCAAATTCTGCGCTGACTTCGAACTGGTCACCGCGATCCTGGTAGAGGAGATTCAGCGTTCCTTGTTTGAAGACGATTGCGTCCTTCTGGCTGCCCAGACGATCGACTTGTGCCAGATCGAGATTGGCGATGCGGATCACTCGCGGCAGTGCGGCGAACTTGTGCTCGAGCGAGGTCTTTGCATCGCCGATCCGCAGATCGGCGCTCACGTCGGCATGGGAAACATAGCCCCACACTCCGAAGCTCTTCTGGCTGGGCCGCAGGTCGGAGGCAGCGTAATCGACCTTTTCGAATAGCACCTGCGCGGGTTCCAGCCCAGGGCGAGTCACAGTGCAATCGACGATTCCACCGACAACTTCAAGATGGGCAATGCGGACTTCGTAGCCCTCCTTCGGGCGAAACGCTTCGAGCAACGTCTCGAGAATCCGCATCAGAAGGTTGTCGAGCACGGCAACTACCTTCTCGGCAACTTTGTCGAAGGTGGGTCGCGGCTCCGGCTCGGCGGGACGATCGAGAACGTAGGTCACGCAGGGCTCGGTCACAGTGAGATTCTCGACGTCGACTTCTCGGAAGAGCAGCGGCCAGATTGCCAGTTCGACGTGGAACGATTCCAGGTTGCCGTGGATATCCTGGTTCGGTTTCTCGATTCTGAAGGCTACTCCCTGGAGGTCTGCTTCGCCCTGCCAGGGGTGGAATTCGAGGGACTCGATCTCCAACTCGATATCGAAGGCCTCCCGGGCCTGCGCAACAAGCTGGTTCTTGAGCCACGTTTCGTTGAGGAGCGTCAGCGAAACGACCAACGCGGCAACACCTATCAGCAGAAGTGCGGCGAGTCCGATCAGAAGCCGTCTTCGGAAGAGTCGATTGAACCGGTTCATCGGGCATCCCCTTCCTGCCGGGTTACTTGAGCCGGCTCGCTCGTTTCTTCTCGGCCGCTTCGCGCTGATTGTAGAGCGGCGGGTCGACGTGCGCCTCCCAACTGTTCAGTTGTCGCAGCAGGGCCGCCGCAATCTCGGGCTGTGCATCGCGAAGATTGACAGTTTCGGCGGCGTCGGCCGCCAGATCGAAGAGTTCCTGTCTGCCGTCCGGGTAATCCACGTACTTCCAGTGTCCCTGGCGAATGGCGCGCTGGGGTACGACGTTCTTTCGCCATGGATCGAGGGCTCGCCGCCAGAACAGCGTCCGCTCCTCCGGCCGTTCCCGCCGTTCCAGCGCCGGCATCAGGTTGATGCCGTCCGGGGGCCGATCGGCGGCGGCGGTTGCGCCCGCAAGGGCAAGGAACGTGGCACTGAAGTCCATGGTGACGGCAACTTGCGGGGTTTCCTTGCCCGCGGATAGTCTGCCGGTCCAGCGGGCGATGCAGGGGCTGCGTATTCCTCCCTCACGCAACGTGCCTTTCCCGCCGGAGAACGGGGCGTTTCTCGCATGGACGTCGCCTCCGTTGTCCGACATGAAGACAACCAGCGTGTTGTTGCCAAGTTCCCTGTCGTCAATGGCATCAACGATCCGGCCCACGTTCGTGTCGAGTGATTCGACCATGGCCGCATAAACAGACCGATCGCCGGTTTGCCAGTCTTTCTTGGGTGTGACCTCACGGTTTGCATCTCCCGGTGCCTGGAAGGGAAAATGCGGTGCGTTGAAGGGCACATAGAGGAAGAACGGCCGCTGGCCTGCTTCGCCGATGAAGCGGACTGCATACTCGGCGATGAGGTCGGTGATGTATCCGGGGCGTTGGATCGGCCGTTCGTCGAGCCAGAGGTCGGGCGTGCCCGAGCGACCGTAATGCTCGAAGTAATGGACGTTGCCGCCGAGCATGCCGAAGAAGCGGTCGAAACCGTGGCGTGTGGGGTTCCAGTCGCCGTAGCCCAGGTGCCACTTGCCCGACATGGCGGTGAAGTAGCCCGCCTTGTGGAGCATGGTCGCCAGCGACGTTTCCTGGGGCGGCAAGCCTTCTTCGGGCACGTCGTAAAAGACGGCCCACTCCAGTCCGATCCGCTGCTGGTAGCGGCCGGTCATGAATGCGGCCCGCGTGGGCGAGCAGACCGAGCCATTTGAGTAGGCGTCGGTGAACCGCACCCCCTCGGCCGCCAGCCGGTCCAGCCGCGGCGTGCGAATGTCCGGGCAGCCGTAGCAACCCAGGTCGCCGTAGCCGAGATCGTCGGCAAGGATGAAGACAATATTGGGTACACTACGTGTTTGCGATTCTTTCCGGTTTTTTTCGGCACTTATTGACGTAGTGGCTGTCAATGTGATAAGTATGAATGTAGCTATTCTGTGTAGTAAATGGCCTAGTAATTGAGAGGGGCCTGTAAGTCGCATGGTTGTTCGCTCCTGGGCATATCCCGGCTCTGTCGAAATTCGATTCCTTGCCGTATGCAAGTGTCAAACTGAGTGGCACGCCGGCTCAGTATCAGGCTGGATCGGTGCCGCGTCAACATGATTCCGGGGCTGACAGTTGTTCTAGCGCGATTGGGGGGAGGCTGACGTGGGAAAGAGACGTAAGAAGCGACGGCAGTCGCATGGTTCAGCTTGGCATTGGCGGCAGACGGATTGCTGGTATTACACAATGCCCGGCACGAGGAAACGCGTTGCCCTATTTGATGAGGGCGGAGAGCGAATTCGCGGGAAACAGAATAAGGAAGCTGCAGAACTGGCCTTGGCCAGAGAGAGGTTGTCTCACGAAAGTGGGTCGGCGGTCGGCGAAGGTGAATGGCTCGTGGCGCGGGTCTGTTCTGATTACATCCAGTACTGCGAACGCGGGCTAACCAAGGGTACGATCAGTCAGGGACATCGTGACAACACGGTGAATTGGCTGAACGATCTCTGTTCCTATTGTGGCGCTTTGCCCGTTGTGCAACTCAGGAAGACGCACGTCAACTCGTGGATTGAAGACCATCCAACATGGCGAAGCCCGGCAACCCTTCGGAGCGTGATAGCCATTGTCTTGGCGGCCTTCAATCGTGCCGAGGACATGCATGGGATCATCAATCCGCTCAAGGGACTCAAGAAGCCCCAGTCTCAGCCTCGCTTACAGTCGTTCAGTCCGGAGGAAGAAACGGCGCTCTACGGAGCAACCGAATCCCGTTTCAAGGATTTTCTTTTTGCCGCGATTCATACGGGCCTGCGTCCCTTCTGTGAACTCGCGACGATCACGGCCGATGACGTTTCGGAAACCGACCGTGGCATGATGTGGCGTGTCTATTCGTCCAAGACGAAGAAGACCAGGAAGATTCCCGTGCGGCCGGAAGTCGCCGAATTGACGCGTCGGCTCATCAAGACAGCACCGGCCGGTTCGGGTACTCCGCTGTTCCGAAACACCCAGGGCCGACCCTGGAAGCGGATGAATGGCGTCGCGCGGTTCATTGCCGTCAAAAAGAAGCTTGGCTGGGACAAGGACCCCGTCAAGCAGAAGTTCTCCTGTTACACGTGCCGCCACACCTACGCCCACCGTATGCTCTCGGGATACTGGACAAGCGGGGTTGGCTGCTCAATCGAAACGTTGGCTGAATTGATCGGTGACACTCCCAAGGTTGCTTTCGATCACTACGGAAGGGAATGGGGGCAACACTATCAAGATCCACTGTGGGCTGCCATCGGGGCGGGAAATGACAAGAACCCAAGAGAGAAACCGGCGGACAGGAAACCCGGCCGCAAACGGCCCTCGATTTCGCATGCGACGCATTTGAAGAAGAAGCGTGCCGTGGCAAAGGATACGAAACGCAGAAGCGGGAAGCACCGCAGATAGATTGGCGTAACCCGACATTTCGTCAAACAATGGCTGCAGAGAAGAATCAACGTCGACGGCCCCGCGGTTCGGCCTGGCACTGGAAGCAAACCGATTGCTGGTATTACACTCCGCCGGGCACCAAGAGGCGAGTTCCTCTGACGGACAAAGAGGGAAAGCGGATTCGTGGCAGCGAGAATCGGCAAGTGGCCGAACTTGCCTTGGCCCGTGTGAAGGTCTCGGGGCAGTGGCGGCCTACGGCCACGGCAGCGAGTGAGGATTCATGGATCGTGGCGACTGTTTGTTCGAAGTTCATCGAACACTGCGACCGAACCGTGCTGAACGACACTCGCAGCCGAGATTACCGCGACGCTGTCGTTCGATTCCTCAACGACCTATGCGGCTACTGTGGCCAGCTACCGGTGTCGGATTTGAGGAAGGACCACGTGTACTTCTGGGCCGAAAGCCATGAGACATGGCGTTCTCCAGTAACCCAGAGGAATGCCATTGGCGCCGTGTTGACCGCATTCAACTACGCCCGGGACGAGTTTGGAATTCCTCATCGGCTCACGGGTCTCAAGAAACCGCCGGCGCGGCCTCGCCTCCATTCCCTTTCAGCGGAGGACGAAGAGGCCATCTATCGGGCGACAGATAAACCGTTTGAGGAATTTCTGTTTGCCGCGATCCGCACGGGGCTGCGGCCTTTCTGTGAACTGGCCCGCATGACGGCTGACGAAGTCCTCGAAACGGATCGCGGGATGATGTGGCGGGTGTATTCGTCAAAGACCAAGAAGAGGCGAAGGATCCCAGTTCGCCCCGAGGTGGCCAAGTTGACCGGCCATCTCATAAAGACCGCTCCGCCGGGTTCAGGAATCCCACTCTTTCGCAACGCTCGGGGCGGCAGTTGGACGAAGACAAGCGGCGTGGCACGATTTCTCGCTATCAAGCGGAATCTCGGCTGGGACGAAGATCCCGTCAAGAAGCATTACTCCACCTACAGTTGTCGGCACACGTTTGCCCACCGGATGCTCTCGGGTTTCTGGAACGGCGGAGTTGGCTGCTCCATCGAGGTTTTGGCCGAGCTGATGGGCGACACTCCCAAAGTTGCATTCGACCACTATGGGCGGG
>JAAYAY010000081.1 GCA_012719125.1 Planctomycetaceae bacterium
AGCTTCTCTGAATGTTCTGCGAGCCTGACCAACGTCACCTTCAGCGGCAACTCGGCTGGCGGCGACGGCGGCGGCATCTACAACGTCTCTGAATGTTCTGCGAGACTGACCAACGTCACCTTCACCGGGAACTCAGCCGGCGGAAAAGGCGGCGCCATCTGCACCGTTTTCGACTGTTTTGCAGCGTTGACCAACTGCATTCTTTGGGGGAACACGGCAGCAACCGGCGCGGAAATTCGCTACGCTTCCGGATACGTTACCGTCGTGAACCACAGCATTGTCGCGGGAGGCTGGACAGGCCCGGGCAACCTAAATGCCGATCCGTTGTTCGTGCGTCCGCCCAGTGCCGGAGCCGACGGCACTTGGGGCACGCCAGACGACGATTTCGGCGACCTGCACCTGCGGGTCGGGTCGCCGGCCATCGACACGGGCACAAGCAGCGGGGCGCCGGCGATGGATCTGGACGGGCGCGAACGACCTCGGGACGGGGACCAGGATGGTTTGGCCGTGCCGGACATGGGCGCTTATGAGTACTCGCGTGTTCTGTTCGTCGATTGGGATGCCGGCGGTACCGGCGACGGTAGCAGTTGGGACGATGCTTACACAGATCTTCAAGTCGCGCTGAACGCGGCAATCACGGGTGACGAGGTCTGGGCGGCCGAGGGGACCTACAGGCCCACGGAGGCAGGCGGCAACCGGGGGCTGGCCTTCAATCTCAAGAGCGGCGTCGACGTCTACGGAGGTTTCGGCGGCGGCGAAACCGCGCGGGTCGATCGCGATTGGGTGAACCATGTCACAGTGTTGTCGGGCGATCTGAACGGCGACGACACGAGCGGCGGCAATAGCGAGAACAGCTATCACGTGGTCTATGCCTCCGGCGTGACCGACGCCACCGTGGACGGCTTCACCATCACAGCGGGTAATGCCGACGGTGCGTACCCAAACAACAGTGGCGGTGGCATGCTCAACGAGAACTCCGGTTCTCCGACGCTGACCAACATCACATTCAGCGGCAACTCGGCCAGCGACGGCGCCGGCATGTACAACGGTGGCTCCAGTTCGCCGACACTGACCAACGTCACCTTCAGCGGCAACTCCGCCGGGCGCGGCGGCGGCATCTACAACAATGACGCCAGCTCTCCGACACTGACCAACGTCACCTTCAGCGGCAATTCGGCCGACCACGATGGTGGCAGTATGTACAACTTCTCCAATAGCACTCCAACGTTGACGAACTGCATCCTTTGGGGGAATACGGCACGCACGGGGCCCGAAATCCTCGACAATTCCGGATGCACTTCCACAGTGAACTACAGTATTGTTGCGGATGGCTGGACAGGGCCGGGCAACCTGGATGCCGATCCGCAATTCGTTCGTCCACCCTCGGACGGCGGTGACGGGTGGGACGATGATCCGAGTACATCTGGCGTCGACGAATCGGCGAACGACGACTACGGGGACCTGCGACTCACGCCCGGCTCACCGGCTGTCGATGCGGGAGATCCGAGTTTCGACCCGAACGATTTCACCCCACCGCTGGTCATCGATCAACAGGGAGCACCGCGGGTTTTGGATGGCAACGGGGATGGAAGCATTCTTGTCGACATGGGGGCTCTCGAGTTCGTTTATGCCGACTGGGGCGATGCTCCCGCGCCCTATGCGACGATGGGGACGGATGGGGGGCCCTACCACGTCCTGAGAACCGGGCTTAGGTTGGGAACGGAGTGGGATTGGGAGCCCGACGGACAACCCAGGATCTTGGCCGACGGCGACGATGTCGGCAGTACACCCGACGACGAGGACGGCTTGATCGATCCAGTGGGTCACTTGACGCTCACCCTCGGCACTCAGCCTTTGGTTGACGTGACAGCATCGAATTCGACCGGGAAGGATGCCACTCTGTCGGGCTGGATCGACTACAACCATGACGGCGTCTTCGATAACGCTACGGAGCGAGCCCAGGCGGTCGTTCCCGATGGAACGATTGGCGGAGTCGTGACGCTTGCCTTTCCCAGGCTGTTGACGGAATACACGGGCACCACCTACGCACGCTTTCGCCTGAGTACCGACTCAGCTGCAAGCGAACCTACGGGATGTGCTTTGGACGGTGAGGTCGAGGACTACCTGGTGACGATCATCGGCGTGCCGGGAGTCGACTTGCTAGGGATGGGCTTCGACGTCACTCCGGACAATCTCCTGGACGGGACGGGCACGGCCACGGTGGAGTTCGTGCTGCGCAATTTCGGCGACACGGCGGCCGGACCGTTCGACGTGCAGTTCTATCTCTCCGACGACGAAGTGATCGACCCGGCAACCGACATCCTCGTCAACCTGGCCAGTTCGGATCCGAGCTACGACCCCTCTGAACCAGAGGCTTACCATGTGGCCGGCCTTGTCAGCGCCGGGCGCTACGAGAGCACGGTCACTTTGTCGGTTCCCGTGCCCGACCCGTTCGGCACGGACGGCGAGTACTTTCTCGGCATGTTTGTCGATGCAGACGCGGATGTCGTGGAGGCGAACGAAGGCAACAACCACAGCCAGGGCCAGGACGTGGACGTTGACGACGTGGAGTACACGCCCGGACCGCTCGACCATTTTGTGTGGGATCTGGTGGCGTCTCCTCAAACCCGGGCCGTGCCGTTCGAGGCACAGATCCGCGCGGCGGACAGGTATGGATGGACGGTTACGAGTTTTGGTGGCACGGTCAGTCTGAGCGGAAGTACGCTTACGCCCAGCGTTACCAGCAGTTTTGTCAGCGGCGAGTGGACGGGCGAGGTGACGATCTTCGATGTAGCGACAGACTTGGTGCTCCGTGCCGCCGACGGTAACGGTCACGCCGGAGTCACCAATTCCTTCGACGTCGTTCCCGGCCCGGCCGATTTTGACTATGGCGACGCCCCCGACACCGGTACAGGCACGGGTGCCGGCGACTACAGGACGCTCTGGGCCGACAACGGGCCGAGGCACACGGTCGTGGGCGGGCTGTTCATGGGCGACTCCGTAGATGTTGATGACGGCACACTCCAAAGTATCGGTGCCGACGCCGACGACACGGACCAACTGGCCGACGAGGACGGCCTGATCGATCCGGCTACGGATCTGACACTCACGCTCGGCACTCAGCCCACGGTTAACGTGAGCGTGACGAACACGACCGGAGTTGACGCGACGCTATCGGGCTGGATCGACTACAACACCGACGGTGTGTTCGATAACGCCACCGAGCGAGTTCAGGCGGTTGTGCCCGACGGAACGGTTGGCGGAACCGTGACGCTCACCTTCCCCCATCTGTTGGTCGAGTACACCGGCACTACCTACGCGAGGTTCCGCCTGAGTACCGATCCCACCGCTAACGAGCCGACGGGGCGTGCGTGGGACGGTGAAGTCGAAGACTACCTGGCTACGATCAACGCCGTGCCAGGAGTCGATCTAGTGGGGATGGGCTTCGACGTCACGCCGGACAATCTCCTGGACGGGACGGGCACGGCCACGGTGGAGTTTGTGCTGCGCAATTTCGGCGACACGGCGGCCGGTTCGTTCGACGTGCAGTTCTACCTGTCCGACGACGAGCTGATCGACCCGGCAACTGACATCCTGGTCAACCTGGCCAGTTCGGATCCGGGCTACGACCCCTCTGAACCAGAGGCTTACCATGTGGCCGGCCTTGTCAGCGCCGGGCGCTACGAGAGCACGGTCATTTTGTCGGTTCCCGTGCCCGACCCGTTCGGCACGGACGGCGAGTACTTTCTCGGCATGTTTGTCGATGCAGACGCGGATGTCGTGGAGGCGAACGAGGGCAATAATCGCAATCAGGGCCAGGACGTGGACGTTGACGACGTGGAGTACACGCCCGGCCCGCTCGACCATTTTGTGTGGGACCCGGTGGCGTCTCCGCAAGCGAGAACCGTGCCGTTCGAGGCGCAGATCCGCGCTGCGGACACGTACGGATGGACGGTTACGAGCTTCAACGACACGGTGGACCTCAGCGGCTGGATGGACGAGGGGACAAGTTCGACGATTGTGATTGCAGAATGCAATGAGGACACACCGGACTATGTCGAAATTCAGAACGTTTCTGGGAGGACGGTCGACACATCGGGGTGGGTGGTGGCGTTGAACGACGCCGAATACGGCAACATTAGCACAGTTCACTCCGTCACATGGAGCCTCCCCGATTTCATGGTCGCAGATGAGATCATGTACCGGACGGATAGTTCCACCGACAATTACTGGGGATCGAACATCTGGTGGGGAAGTGCGACGAAAAACGGCTGGGCAATGATCGTGGACAATGCCGGCGACGTTGTGGACTTCGTCGTCTGGGGTTACACGAGTTCCCAGATCGCCGGGATGAGTGTGGTCGTCAACGGTCATACTGTGACCGTTGGCTCAGAATGGTCGGGCGACGGAATGGCTTTCGGGGGATCGAGTTCGTTGTCGTTGCAGCGGTTGGGCAACGGTGATAACAACAACGCTGATGATTTGGCGTGGGTGGCTCGCTCCAAGGGAGCTCAGAATGCCGGGTTAACCGTTCCGTTCGCTTTGCCGGTTTCTATCGTGCCGAGTTCGGCCACCTTTGTGGCAGGCGTGTGGACGGGCGAAGTGACGGTGCTCGACGTGGCTACAGACATTCGCTTGCGTGCCGACGACGGCAACGGCCACGTGGGCATCACCAATCCGTTCGACGTCATTCCCGGTCCAGCGGACTTCGACTTCGGGGATGCGCCCGAACCGGGTTATCCGACACTCTTGCTCAATGACGGCGCACGGCACCGTCCCTTCGGGCCAACACTGGGCAGCAGTCGCGATTGGGAAAACGACGGATTCCCGTCCGTCGCCGCCGACGGCGATGACACCAGCGGCACGGTCGACGACGAAGACGGAGTGGCCATAGCACCGCTGCTCGCGCCCGGGATCAAGGGCACGACGCTCACCGTAGAGGCCTCCGGGCCGTCGTTCTTGAACGCCTGGATCGACTTCAATGCCGACGGGGATTGGGGCGATCCGGGTGAGCAGGTGGCGGTCGATCGGCCGCTCGTTGCCGGTTCCAACACCGTCCCGCTCGACGTGCCTCTTTCGGCCGTGCCCGGTTTGACCTACGCCCGGCTGCGTTTGACCAGCTACGACACGGGCGGCACACTCCCACCGACCGGCCCGGCCGACGATGGCGAGGTGGAAGACTACGCCTGGACGATTGAGAACCATCTCTATCTCTACGGCGGCGATGCGGTGAACGATGCGATCACCATCTGGGTCGGGTCGCCCGGTGGATTCTATCACCAGGTCAAGATCAACGGCTCGGTGAGCCATTATGATGCCGCCGTTTACAATGCGATCCGCATCGACGGGCGCGGCGGCAACGACACGATCACAATCTACGGCACCAATCAGGACGAGACCGTCACCCTGCAGCCGGGCTCCGCCAGCGTTGTCGGCCAGACCTACGCACTCTACGTCACGGGCGTCGAAACGATCACCGTCGACGCCGGGTTGGGCAGCGACCAGGTCAGCATGACCGGTTCGAGCGGCTCAAACCGGCTCTATAGCTACGCCGACTATGCCCGGCTGACCGACTCGGCAAGGAGCTTCTCCTACCGCGTCGAGGGCTTTGAAGTGCTGACGGTCGACGTGTCGGGAGGCAGCGCGAACAGTGCCTACTTCTACGACACTCCCGATGACGATGAGTTGACGGTCGAACCGGGGCTCGCCACCTTCAAACGCTCTGCCGGCACGGCTACGGAGACAACGACCACCGCGATCGGATTCCAGCAGGTTTACGCCTATTCCACCGCGGGCGACGACACGGCCGCATGGACCGCTTCCGACGCCACGCAGAACCGGTTCTACGGCTATGCTGACTACGCTCTGTTCACCGAAGCAAGGCGTTCGTTCTACTTCTACGCCCGCGGGTTCGATGATGTGACGG
>JAAYAY010000082.1 GCA_012719125.1 Planctomycetaceae bacterium
CCTACTTTCCGCACATCTCGCCATGTTTATTTCCGAATTTCTCGGCTGCGTCAAGTTATCGGCCATATTGTTTCGGCGACAGGTCGAGCAGGTTAAGCAGACGGCGTTGGACGCGGGTCAAATCGGTAATGAATATCTCCGTGGAGTGCTTGTCGCGACTGAGTGTGTGACGCTGGACGGACTCGAACAGATCGAGTACGCGTCGGGTGGTCGGTCTCTTGCAGGCACGGCCTTCGGGGTAGAGCGGCAAGGATTCGATTCCCTTGCGAGACATGGCGTCGCGGAGTTCGCGTTCCATCAGCGCCTCGACCAGCAGGGCGAAGAAGTACACCGCGAGCAAGGCTTGGATGCGATGCACGGACTTCAGATACATGGGGGCCACTTCGAAGTCGCTCTTCAACTGGGAAAACCGCTTCTCGATGGTCGGTTGCCGCTTGTAGGTTTTCAGCAATTCCAACTCGGAAATGTCGACCACGTTGGTGATCAGGGGAAAAACGCCGTCGCTTTTGGCGTCCTCGCCCACCCGGGCGTCGTCGATGCGATAGTCGAGATCGAGACGCGTGCGTACTTTTCTAACATATTGGGTATCCATGCCGGGTCGTCCGCGGCCGGCCTGGTGAAAGGTCTCCGATTCCCTGGCTTCGATTTCCGTGGCAATCCATGCCTCGGCGCCACACGAGGCGAGAATTTTGGCCACCGCCTCGGCCACCTTGCTCTCTTGGCGATAGCGGCTCCGCGCCGAGCGGAGCTTGTCTTGCAACTCGGCCAACCCTTTGACGGCCCGTTCGATTCGTCCGGCGCGGGCGATCGCGTCCAATTCGGCTTTGCGCCGGCTGTGATACCACACCAGTCGGTAGCCTTCGGCGGTGCCGACGGGCCTGTCGCTGACCGAATAGACGTCGATCATTTCGCCGTCCTCGTCGGTTTTCTCCCACAAAGGCCGCCAAGAGACGTGTCCCGCCGAAATCGCTGCGCGAAAGGCGGCGTCTTCGCCCCGCGTCTTCGGCAACACCGTAATGAACCGTCCCTGGTGCTGATTGAGATAGGCCATATTATCGCGGGTGGCCAGCTTCGAATCGGCCACGTAGAGAAAGTCGCGCCTGCCGGTCAGTTGACAGAGCAGATTCCAGGTATCGCGATGCGTGGTATCGTCGGTCACGTTGCCGCTGGCCACGCGAAAGTGCAGCGGCACCCCCCCGTCGGCGGTGACCGTGAGCATGAACAGCAATTGCTTCAAGTCGGGCCGGTGATCCTTGCTGTAGCCGAACGTGATGGCCACCGTTCGCCTTCCCAGGACTCGCTGCTCCAGCGCCGCGTCGAGATAAGCCCCGAAGAAGGAAACCGTAGTCGAGTCGTTGTGCAATTCGTCCAGGCGGAGTCCGAATTCCTTGACGGCGTGCGTGGCCACGTTCAAAACCAACGAATGCACGTCGGCGGCGAACAGCTTGTCCAAGGCCCGGCCCACGCGGTCGTCGTTGAGCAGTCCGACTTCGTTCTCGGTCAAATCCATCAGATCGGGAACATAGCGCGCCGCCCATTCGCCGAGGCCGTAGATCGGTTCCCGGGAAAGCAGCAGATTCCTCAGCAAAACCAGCAGTGCTTTGGTGGGCGACAGTTTCGTGCGGCCGTCCTCGCGCGGCAAGGCGTCTTTGAGGAACTCTTCCAGGCGTATGCGACAAAGCAGTCTATTTACCACCGGCAAGGCGCCCACGCCGGCGGAACGCAGCACGAATCCACCGGCGCGCGACATGGGCGGGGAAGGAGCACTCGCCGGCCTTGGTTTGGCGCGTGCCGAGCGGGAACGTTTGGGCGACATGGTTTGGACCTCCCGTATTGTGAGTCTTCGAACGCCCTGCGATTCGCTTCTTCGGTCGCTCCGCGCGGCCGAGCGGTCGCCACAACGGGCGTCTCGTCACAACAAGTAAATGTCCACCGCGACGAAAAATCAAGAAATAACAAAACACCCGATGTGACTTACGAAAAATGCCATGGACGTAAGTTGAGTGCCGCTCGACTTACGTCAATGGCCCGTGACGTAAGTATTTTTTCCCCTGCGCCGATTACAAAGTGGACATTGCCTCGACACATCGGCAAGTCAATAATCGGTTGCGAAAAGAAACAGCCAAGCCGCATTACTACCCCATTTCCAGCCTCGGAACAAATGACCTTCAAGATAACCGGTCCTGAAAATTCACAAGATATTCATGGTGAGATGTGCGGAAAGTAGGATCTACCTGCACTACGTACTGGATACGTGGTTCGAAACGGAAGTGAAACCGCGACTGCCGGGCGGCGCCACGCTGATCCGGTTCGCGGACGACTTCGTGATCGTCTTCACGAACCGCGAGGCGGCGC
>JAAYAY010000083.1 GCA_012719125.1 Planctomycetaceae bacterium
AGTGGGATGCGGCGGTGATCGAGAAGTCGCTGCCGGTGAAGATTGCCCTGACGACGTTGTCGGTGCCGACGATCAAGGAGATGGTCGTCAACCGGCCGATTGACGGCCGGCTGGTCCGGGAGTGGTTTGAAGAGCTTGGGCAGGCCCAGGCGATCAAGGTCAATCAGCAGATCATGATCGGCGTGGCGGAGGGCGAGGGGATTGACGAGATGGTGCGCCGGATTCGGGGGACGGCCAAGAATCGTTACCGCGATGGGATTCTGGCTCGATCCAGGCGAGAGATCGAATCGGTGGTGCGGACGAGCGTTTCCGGCGTGGTCAACAACGTTCGGCAGGCGACCTACCGGGCCAATGCCGATGTGGTCAAGGCGGTGCAATGGGTCAGTACGCTGGACTATCGCACGTGCGAGGTGTGTGCGGCCTACGATGGGCAGGTGTTCGGGTTGCACGATGGCCCACGGCCGCCGCAGCACTACGGGTGCCGCTGTACGACGGTGCCGGTATGCAAGTCGTGGAAGGAGTTGGGGTTTGGCTTCAAGGAGATGCCGGCGAGCGAGCGGGCGGCGATGAATGGGAGGGTGGCCGACAAGGTGACCTACGGCCAGTGGCTCAAGGGCCAGGGTCGCCAGACACAGGAGGTGGCGTTGGGCAAGCGCAAGGCCCAGTTGTTCCGATCGGGAAAGCTGGGAGTGCGGGATTTCGTGGACGACCGCGGGCGGATACTGACGCTCAAGGAACTGGAGGCGCTCGATTGACACGTATCCCTATCGTTGTGCGTGCGGTGGGCATGGTTTTGTGGACGTCGGTGAAGGCCGCGCGAACCGCTACCCGTGCCGAGGAAGAAAAAAAGTGATTTTGTACTTGCCTCTACGTAGAGGCATGTAGTAGTTTGCCGACGAATGGATTCATAGGGGACAGACATGAAGCTCAAGGCAGTATTGGCACAAAAGGATTTCGAAGCTCTCACAGGACCGGCAAAGGAGTTCTACGTGGAGTCCGATGGGCTCTACGTGCTGGACGTCGAAAGCGTGTCGGTGGACGGCAAGACATTCTCTTTGGAGGACACGGCCGGCCTGCGAAAAGTCCTGGCGGACCTCAAGGCGAAGAACCAGAAGAAGGCCGAACAACTGGCGGCGTTCGAGGGAGTGGACCCGGAAGAGGCCAAGGCGGCCATCGCCAAGGTGAAGGACCTGGAAGACCCCGAGAATCTTGACGACAAGGTCAAGCAGCAGGTCAAGGCGATCGAAGAGCAGTACGACACCAAGTACCGCAAGCAGATGGAGTCGCTCAAGGCGGAGAACGCCAAGCTGATGGGCGAGCGAGACAAGGCGATCCAGGCTCACGGACAGAGCCATCTGGTGTCGGAGGCACGCAAGGCGTTTGCCGCGCACAAGGTGCTTGCCGACTGGCAGGATGTCATGCTTGACAAGGTCCGGGCGTGTACCCGTGTCAAGCCGGACGGGCAGGGTGGCTTCAAGATCGATGTGGTGGACGCGGATGGAACGCCGCGGATCACGAACATGCAAAACTCCACCGACCTGATGGGTGTGGCGGAGTTGGTAGGCGAATTTAAGACGTCCCAGGCCCTCGCCGTCTGTTTTGAGGGAAGCAATGCCTCCGGGAGTGGGGCAGCCGGTCAGACGGGTCGGATGACGACGGGTGGTCGTCATGTGATTAGTGAGGCTGACGCCAGCAATGCGGTGAAGTATCGCGAGGCGAAGGAGCGGGCGCAGAAGGCTGGGGCGCAACTGGTAATCCAGTAGCGGGCGTCGAAACACATTGATGAGGGACCGAGGGCTTTGGTCCCGGTAGTTGGGCAAAGCGGGCCGCTTTTGCACCAAAAGCGTGTCTGCCGGGCCGGTAGACAGTCACAAACAGTCAACCAAACAGCTACGGGGAACAAAG
>JAAYAY010000002.1 GCA_012719125.1 Planctomycetaceae bacterium
GCGTATTCTCGCATAGGACGCCTCTTTTCCATGAGGCCAATTTCTACCGACCTGCCCACTAAACCAAAAAATATCGAAATTCTACCCGCTCTCCCCAGTTTCTCATCGAGTGGCAGAACTGCACCCGGTTGAATTGCCATGGCCGCGAGGGCCAGGAACAGGGATGATCGAACGAGCCGTTGCATGGGAAAGTCTCCTGGTTGTGATGCGGAAACGGAGCCCGTTCGGTACGAATTCGCGGGCTGTCGAGTCCAAGTTTATCGAGTTTAGTGGGTGCGGACCGGCATTTCATCCCCCGTGGCACCTCCCGGCCTGTTTTGGTCAGAGGCTGCCGGCCCCTCAGGGAGAGGAGTCGGGGGGCCCGGTTCGTGGCAGGCTGCTTGGAGGCCCGGACAACACGGCGAATTTCCCGCGGGCGATGGCGTGCACCATGTGTGGTTCTGTTAGCGGCTCTCAAAAGGGGTTAGAATGTGCCGCAGTTTGTGGTTCGTCAAAACAGTTGCCAATACGAGAGCGCTATGAAGTCGCAAATCCCTGCTGAAATTCTCGGTCGTATTGAGTCGTGTGGTGTGGTCGCCGTGCTGGTCATCGACGAGGTGAAGCATGCCGTTCCGGTCGCTCGGGCGTTGGTCGCCGGCGGGGTCGACGTGATGGAGTTGACCTTGCGGACTCCGGCGGCGCTCGGTGCCTTGCGATCGATCCGGGCTGAGGTTCCGGAGATGCTGGCCGGCATCGGCACGATTCTCACGCCGGCCCAGGTTCGCGAGGTGGTCGAAGCCCACGCCCAATTCGGCGTGTCGCCCGGCCTCAATCCCCGCGTGGTCGGAACCGCCAAGGAGGTGGGGCTCCCCTTCGCGCCGGGGGTCGCCACGCCGAGCGATCTGGAAGGCGCCCTGGAACTCGGCTGCCGCGACGTGAAGTTTTTTCCGGCCGAGCCGTCCGGCGGAATGAAGTATCTGACGAGCATGGCGGCGCCGTACGGTCATCTCGGCGTGCGATTCATCCCGCTCGGCGGTCTGACGGCCGCGAACATGGGCAGCTATCTCGCCAGTCCGCTTGTTTCCGCCATTGGCGGATCTTGGCTGGCCACCCGCCAGATCATCCAGGCCGAGGATTGGGAGACGATCACGGGCAACGCCGCCGAAGCCCGAAAGATCGTCGGCGAGCTTCGCAGTACGAAGTCTTAGGCGATGGGAGGGAGATATGGGGATCGTTGCCGAAGTGCTGGGAGATCACCTTCAGGAGCATATTCGAGGTTTGGAAGAGTACTGCCGCAAACAGAAGCGGTCCATGAAGAAGCCCCAAACCGTTGTCCGTAGCCAGCAAGAATCAGGATTCCAAGCCTGGTCCGACGTCGAATACTACGTCTCTCACGTAGTGAAAGAGGGCGTATTCTTCTGGCACAAAGGCATGCCGGCGGCGGAACTCCGAGCCATCTACCGCGACGCGGCCAGTCGTTATGCGGCCCTTATGGGGGTGTACGATTTCAGTACCCCCGTCGCGAGAGAGATCTCGGTCAGTTGGTGTGACGCGCACGGCATCGAGGAGATGAAGAAGGGTCTTGGCAAGGATATCCTCGGTGTCGCAAAGCGACGCGATGGAACGTATTTGCGCTATTTGGACTGCTACAGGCTCGATACGTATGCAGCAGAAGCCGCTCTATTGTGTGCAATGATTGCCCAGGATTGGAATCTGGCAAGATCACTTGCCAAGCACAACCCTATCCCCCTGCAGATCCCCCGCCGAGGCTATCAATCGTTTGTCCTGTTGCGGTTTGCTTTGCTGGGTGATAGGCGTGCAGCCAAATATGCAGACGGTTTTCCGGCGCGGCTTCAGGGAGTCGACTTCCCACCTCGTCGTGGCGATCTCATTCTAGGTATAGCCCGCGGAGACGAAGACATACTTGCGAAGTCTCTGCAGGGCATCAACAAGACATTTCGCGAGAAGTGGAACATCAAGAAGTACATAACGCCCCAGTGGCTGCGACGGCACGGAGGCTCTGAGGAACGTCTGCGAGAAGCTATTCAACGCGATCTTATCGCGTATCAATGGCTATATAGCCCCTGGACTGTCGGCCTACTATGCTTCGCCGCACATGCCGGGATGGCAGACCTCTATCGGCACCCGAACAAGTTTTCGGACTTCGTACCCCACGACCTCTGCTGCCCGGCGTAGTGGTCGGCAAGGCGGTGACTGTGGCGATGCCTAATCCCCCACTCGTCCGATGAACTGGCAGCCGACCTGGTGCATCTTCTCTCCGTCCATGTCCCGATCGACCACCCGCACCACCTTGGCAACGACTTTGCGGTCATGGGGGGCCGTGCCGAGGGAGATCACGAGTTCCTGGAACGTGGGCGGTTCCTTGGAAAGGAAAGAGAAGCCGCCGGCCGAGATGTCGCAGCAGACGACTCTGACGAACTCGTCATCGGAGGGAACACATTTGTTTCTTAAGGGCGCGATGCGCTGATAGTAGTAGAACTCGCGTCGCGGGCTGCTGCGTTTTTCCGCTCCGGTGGGTGCCGGTACCGGGCGTTCTCGGCCCACTTCGTTCAAAACCTGGTCCGCTGCTTCCGTAACCCCTTGGGCAATCTTGCGGAACTTTTCCAGTTCCAGGCAGCGTTCCCGCAGCTCGGTCCGATCGACGCCGCTGAGGACACAAGTTTTAGCTGCGCCTCCGGCGGTTTCCACCGTGCAGAGCGACCACTGCACCGCCCGGTGCTGGCCTTCCTTGGTGAGCAGATCGGCCTCGAACACCGCCCGGTTTCCCGGCCCGGCATTCTGGCGAAAAACGCCCGCGACGCGATCACTGTCTCGAGGCACGATCAACGTGTTCCAGAACGGGCGATCGCGCAATTCCCGCACGCGAAAGCCACTGATCCGGATTCCCGCAGCGTTCATTTCGCGGACCACACCCTGCTCATCGAGGGTCAGGATCAGGCTCTCGACCGAGTCGAGAGTCGCTTTCATCGACGCCTCGCGGCGCTGCAATTGCCCTTCGGCGTTCCGCTGTGCCAGATACGACGCCAGGAGCTGCGCAATGCCCGCGGCAAAACCGGATTCTTCACGCGTGTAAGATCCCGGTTGCCGGCGAGCCAGGCCCAATGCGCCGAAGGCCCGATTGTGGCTGCACAGGGGCACGAAGATGCCGCTGCCCATCTGAAGCCTCCGGAGCAGCAGGTCGGTGAACCGCGATTCGGTCACGATGTTCTCACTCTGGACCACGTCGGCCGCGTGCATGGAGAAGGCGGCCATCGAGATGTCCGGGTCGGCCGAGATGGCATCGAGGCTTTGCACCGAGACTTTCCGCTTCTCGTTGAAAGAAGCAACCTGCAGGCTGAGTTGCCTGGCGTCGGGCGTGAGTTGCGCGATCATCAGCAGGTCGGCCTGGGCAACCAACTGGGCGAGTTCGCAAGCGTCGTGCAGGAGCACGGCGAGTTCCGGTCCGGCCGCAACGCAACGACCGAAGGCCGAGACGGCCGACAGATAGTCGACGGTCTTGCGCCCCTCGGAGGTTTGCCGGACCAGTCCGGAAAACAGCGTCTCCGAGTCGACGGAAGCTGCGATGATGCGTGGTGCGTCAGACGAAAGCATCGCCATACCAGGGAAGCAAAACGGATCGAACGGTCTGTCTGGACTTCTCTGGAAGCCCTTCCAAGAACTACTAGTCACCCCACCTACGAAGTGTAGGTTCCGCTTGCGCGCCAAGCTGTCCTTTCGAGCGAATCAGGTCCGGGGGACAGTGCTGACCACGTGCCCCGGCTATCGGGGTATGCGCCCTGTTCCGGTCGCACCGGATGTGCAAGAATGGGCCGAGTGGGCAGCCGGTTGTTTTCGCTCGTCCGCAAGCCTCAGTTCTCAGCCCGAGAAGGGACCGCTCGATGGAATTCGTTCGCTTTTCGATGATCGCCTCGTTCCTGCTGTTATGGTTCGTACCGTCTGTCTGGGGGGTCTTTGCGGCAGAGCCGGGCCAGGCGCCCGAGACTACGGCGGAGCGGGCGATCGATTACGAGAGCGTCCAATCGCTGCCCAATTCGATCACGCTGGCGACGCTTTCCAACGGGCTGACGGTCATCGTTCAGGAGAACCATGTGGCCCCGGTCGCCACCGTACGCTGTTACGTGAAGAACACAGGAAGCGCCTTCGAGGGGCGCCATCTGGGAGCCGGCCTGAGCCATGTGCTCGAACACGTCGTGGCCGGCGGCTCCACGAGCCGTCGGACCGAGAAGGAGATCGAACAGATCATCGATCGATTCGGCGGGGCGACGAACGCCTTCACGTCCAGCGACATGACGGCCTACTTCATCGATTGTCCGGCCAAGGACGTGGCCACCTGCATCGAGCTGGTGGCCGATTCGATGCAGCGGATCATCTTCGAGCCCAGCGAGTTCGAACGAGAGCTGAAGGTCGTTCGCCGCGAGCTGTCCGACGGGGAGTCCGACCGGCGCCGAGTGCAGTGGAAACTGTTGGGCCGGACGATCTACACGACCCATCCGGCTCGGCATCCGATCATCGGCTACCTCGACGTTCTCAACGGCACCACCAATCAGACGATCATCGACTTCTACCGGGCGCGGTATGTGCCGAACAACCAGGTGTTCGTGGTCGTCGGCGACGTGGATACTAGGCAGGTGCTGGCGGAAGTCGCCAAACAGTTTGCCTCAGTACGGCGGGGTCCGGAAACGGCGGTGGCCATGCCCGACGAGCCCGAGCAGGTGGCACCGCGCGAGGCGATCCACGAGATGGACGGCTCGACCTACGACGTCGCCGTGGCCTGGCCCACGGTCGAGCTTTCCCATCCGGATCTGTTTGCCCTCGACGTGGCGGCCTACATCCTCTCGGAGGGCGACAGTTCGCGGCTCGTTCGACGGTTGAAGTATGACGAGCAATTGGCCTTGGCGATCCGGTCGGCCAGCTACACGCCGTTTTTCGTTCGCGGATGGTTCGGAGTGTTCGCGGTAGCGCCTCCCGATCGCTGGGAGAAGCTCTCCGAAGAGATGTTGCGGGAAGTCTACCGGTTGCGCGACGAATTGGTCGGCCCGGAGGAACTCGAAAAGGCCAAGAAGCAGAAGGCGGCCGAACTGGTGTTTGGCCAGCAGACCGTTCAGCAGATGGCCGACAGTCTCGGCCGCAGTTACGTATCGGCGGGAGATCCGCTTTTCGACGAGCAATACGTCAAGGGGATCGAGCAGGTGACGGCAGAGCAGATTCGAGACGTCGCCCGGAAGTACTTCCGGCCGGAGCGGCTCAACCGCGTGGTCATCGCGCCGCCGGGGGGTGGTCCAAAATCGGCGGAGGCGAGCAAGGCAGCGACCGAAAGCGAAATCAAAGCCGTCAAGATGCCCAACGGATTGCGCGTGCTGGTGCGCCGAGTTTCGCACTTGCCGATGATCAATATCCAGGCCTTCGTGATCGGCGGGGGGCTGGTCGACACGCCCGAGACGGCGGGCCGGTCGTCGCTCGTGGCCGGCATGCTCGACAAGGGCACGGCCCAGTTGTCGGCCCAGGAGATTGCGAGTTACTTCGATTCGATTGGAGGGCGGATCGGTTTCGAGGCCGGGCGAAGCACGGTCTTCGGCAACGCCACCGTGCTGCGCGACGACTTCGCCAAGGCGGCGGGCATCTTTGCCGACTGCTTCACCAAGCCGAGCTTCCCCAAGGACGAGTTTGCCAAGGTCAAGACGCTTGCCCTGGGTGCGATTCAGCGGCGGCGCGACGACCCGCAGCAGGAGATTCTCGAGTTCTTCTTCGACAATCTGCCCGCCGACAGCCCGTACCACGTTCTGCAGGGCGGCAAGAAGGAGACGGTCGAAGCGCTCACCGTCGACGACCTCCGCGATTTCCACGGCCGGTTCTTCGTGCCCGAGAACATGCTGGTCACCGTGTTCGGCGACATCGATCCGGACGAGGCCCTGAAGATCGTGGCCGAGAAGTTCGGCAAACTGCCCAAGGCGGCGGGTTTCAAGCCGGTCGGTTTTGACCGGGGAAACGCGATTCCCAAGACGATCG
The DNA here is from genome assembly GCA_012719125.1 of Planctomycetaceae bacterium. GTDB lineage: Bacteria > Planctomycetota > Planctomycetia > Pirellulales > Thermoguttaceae > JAAYAY01. Next base: position 6,007 of record JAAYAY010000002.1, read on the forward strand.
ACCGCCACCTGAAAACCGGTAAGCCGACCGGAATGATCATGATGGGCTATCCGGGGGTGAGCGTTCGCGAGGAGAAGGACTACGCGGCCATGGTTCTGCTCGACGCGATCACCTCGGGCTACAGCTATCCCGGCGGCTGGCTCCACAACGAACTGCGAGGCGAAGGGCTGGTCTATTACGTGCACGCCCTGCAGATCACGGGGCCGGCGCCCGGCTATTTCGTGGTCATCGCCCAGGCAGCACCCGACAAGCTTGGGGAGGTGGCAGATCGTATCCGCAAGAATCTCGATCGAGCCAAGAACGGCGACATTTCCGACGAGGAATTCGAGCGCTGCAAGGAGATGGTGATTGCCCTGCACGCCCAGCAGAATACGACGATCGGCTCACAGGCCCAGCAGGCTGCGCTGGACGACCTTTACGGCCTGGGCTACAACTACGACAAGACGTTCGACGACCGGATCAACGCCGTCAGCAAGGATGACGTGATCGCCGTCGCCAAGAAGTACCTGAACAACCATGTACTGGTTACCAGTTCGCCCGAGACGGACCGGTAATCGCCGGTTCTTGTCGGGATAACAAGACGGCATTGAGGTGATTGGGAGAGTATCCAATGGGACTGACATCAGAACAGCTTTTCGAGTCGGCATTGCACCTGCCGGACTCTGAGCGAGCAGAGTTGGCGGCAAGGCTCATCGAGAGCCTTGATAGCCAGGTCGATGAGGACCTGGACGCAGCTTGGGGAACTGAGATCAAACGCCGCCTCGACGACCTCGACAGCGGCAAGATTGCCACGATTCCGTGGCCAGAAGCTCGACGGCTAATCATGGGAGAGAAGAATGCCCCTTCTCCCGATTGAATTCTTGCCTGACGCGATTGCTGAGGCTCGTGAAGCTCACCAGTGGTACGCGCAGCGAAGCGAATCTGCTGCCGAGAGATTCATGGACGAGTTGGATGTTGCGATTGAGGCAATCCAACGTTCGCCAGAGCGAATGGCAGCTTATTTGCATGGCACTCAGCGTTATCTGTTGAAACGGTTCCCCTATGTTATTGTCTTTCGAGTTACCGGGGAACTGATTCAAGTTATCGCCGTCGCCCATGGCAGGCAAAGGCCCGGCTACTGGCAGCGGCGAGCCAAGTGACGAGGTGATTTCGACTTCACCCCCCTTCCCACCCGATTGAGGAGCCGACTATGAAAAACCTGAATCCCAGTCCCGTCACCCGTCGTCAGATGCTGGGCGCCTCCCTTGGTGCGGCGGCCGTCGCAGTCGTTGGATCGTCCCAGGTTCAGGCGGCCTCCTGGCGCAAGGACAGCCTCAAGGGCAAGAAGGTACTCGTCGGCATCGGCGAGTTCAGCGAGGGGATGGAAACTTATTACATGGTCTATCGGCTCAAGGAAGAGGGGATCATCCCCGTGGTGGCCGCCTCTGAAGTGAAGGCGGTCAAGACGGTGGTCCACGACTTCGAGCCCCAGTACTCGAACTACACCGAGAAGCCGGGTTACTTCATCCAGGCCGACATCGCCTACAAGGACGTGAATCCGGCCGACTACGACGCCATGCTCATCCCGGGCGGCCGGGGCCCCGAAGAGATGCGGCAGTTGAAGGAAGTGCTCAAGATCGTGCGCTACTTCATGGACAAGAAGCTGCCCCTGGGGACGATGTGCCACGGGCCTCAAGTGCTCTGGGCTGCCGGATCGGTGGCCGGGCGGAAGATGACCTGCTACTACGCGATTCGTCCCGATCTCGAAATGGCCGGCGCCGAGTTCTTCGACAAGGCCGTCGTCGTCGACGGGAACTTCGTCACTTCTCGCGGTTGGCCCGATTTGCCCGAGTTTATGCCCGCTTTCCTGGATGTCCTCGCTGCCGCGAGCTGATTGGACCGGCAAGAACAACGAATTCGCAGCGAACTACCAATAGCAGTACTAGCCGTTCACCAAGGCGGCCACCCACCCGCCAGCCTGGGACATTCGGATTTCCCAATTTGGGTTTGTTTCGAAATTCGTGCTTCGTGTTTCGGATTTGGCAGCATGCGGCGTCTCTGTTGCGCCAGCCACCCTTGGAGGATCGTTATGCGCATCTTCCATTTTGCGGCCGCCCTGGCGGTGAGCGCCGCTTTCCTGCCGCCGCCGGCTCAGGCGAAGACTTCCGGCAGTTCGCTGCCGGTGATCCTCGTCCACGGCATGATCTACGACCTGCAGGCCGACGACAACACCTGGGGCAGCACTTACAGCCGGCCTGACGGGCGGATCGGGTGGACGGGCATGATCGGCTACCTCGAGTCGCACGGCCTGCCCTTTGCGGGAACGATTCGACCCAGCCAGGGGCAAATCTGTTTGCCCGGCGATCTCGACGTGACAGGCAGCTACGGTTCGCCTCACGAAGCCCGGCTGTTCGTGCTCAAGTTTTCCGGGTACGCCAACACGGACGGCGTCGGCTACAAAGCGGCCGAGTTGGCCGAGGCGATTCGCCAGGTCTGCCGGTATACGGGCGCGAAGGAAGTGCGGATCGTCGCCCACAGCGCCGGCGGTCTGGTCGCCCGCGTCTACTTGCAGAACGCGCTGCCCGGCGTGCCCTATCGGGGCGACGTGGATCGGCTGATCACGATCGGTACGCCGCACTTGGGCTCGGCGCTGGCTTCCCATTGGGGCGACTATCTCGGCACCCGGGCGACTTCGATCAAACCTGACGCGCCGCTCATCCGGGATCTCAATGCGACTTTCGACCTGCCCCGCGACGTCTGTTTTGCATCGATCGTGATTCGCGCCGTGGCCGCCGACAGCCGCGACGACGGGGAGGAGTTGGATCCGCTCGTCGACGCCGGGTTTCTCAGCGAGATGCCGCCCGAGTATCGGCGGGGCGGCGATGAAGTCGTCCACGTGCGAAGCCAGAACCTGCGCTCGGCCCAATGCGCAGCCCGCTATGAGAAGGCAACCGGACGGCCGGTCCAGTACGTGGTCGTCCGCGTGCCGGACCCCACTCCCGATAGCGTTTCACCCAAGGCGGTGCGTGTCCACATGGCGGCAACCTCCGATGCCACGGTGCAGCACCTTGTGTTCGGTCTGCTTTGCGATCACACGTCGCTGTGGCGGCACTCGCAGCCCGACCAGTTGGCCGCCTGGATGGACTGGCAGGCGAGGATCCACGCCAGCGGCGCCATCGAGGCTTACGCGCTCGACGATCACCCGATGTCGAGCGTCAGCCGGATCCGGCTCGACGATTTCGCCGTCGAATCGGCAGCGGAGGCCGGGCGGCGCTATCGTTTCGACGGCAAGGCCTGGTCGGAGAATGCCTGGGTGCCGTTGCGCAAGCGCTGGACCCACGTGGCCGGCAACCTGGATCTTCGCTTCGACGAGTTCGGGCGGGTTCGGGGAGCGACGGCGATCGTTGAGTGAGTTCGCGTTGTGTTGCCGGGGCACTCTCGGCTGAGATGGCAACTCAAGGACCCGTGCGGCGCCCGGGACCTACATGTCGCTAACGGAGCCCTCGACTGCGCATCCACTGGAGATAAGCCGAGGCATGCGCATCCAGGTTTTCCAGTTCGCCGCCGCCGCGGAGCGGCGAGCACATCTCGTAGTTGGCGATGCCGTCGAAACCGCCTTCCTTGAGTCCTTGGAAGAATGCGGCGTAGTCGATGAACCCTTCGCCGAACTTGACGGCCCGGACCATGTCGGGGCCGGCGGAAGCGTAGTTGACCAGTTCCGGGCGATAGCGGAACCGCGGCAGGCGAATGTAGTCGGCGTTGGTCGTGATCGCCACATGCGGCGCCATCTTGCGGGCGGCCTGGTAGAGATCCTCACCACGAAGGGCCGGCGACCAGGCGTCGAAGCCCAGTTTGCAGTTGGGCCGGCCGATATCGGCGAGCAGTTCCAGAAGGGCGTCGGAATGCACGCCGATATCGTGATGATTCTGCAGCGCCAGCGTGATCCCGCGAGCCGCGGCGCGATCGCAGGCTTCCCGCAGTCCGGCCACCACCCTCGTCCAGATTGCGTGGGGAGCCTGGCCCTCGACCTCGTAGGCCGAGAAGACGCGGACCACCGAAGCTCCCAGTTGGGAAGCGATTGCCGCCAGCGACTCGATGTAGGCAATCTGCATTTCCTGATAGGGGACCTCAGCGGCCCCGGTGCCCGCGAAATCGGTGTAGCCGCCGATCACGTCGCAGCCGATGCCGTGCTCTTGGAGAGCTGCTTGCACCCCGGCGATCTTCTCAGGGGTTGCGTCCAATGGGCTCAAGTGGGGACGCTTGCCCATGAGCATGACCGAGTCGTATCCCAACTGGGCCGCCTTGGCGATGAAGGCGTCCAGATCGAGTTTATGCTGTCCCCACAATCCCGCGTAGCTTACCGAGAAGAGGCCGAGTCGCATGAATACACCTTTCGCCTGACTGCCCTACTCTCCAAGACACAACACCTTCCCGTCCCGCGTTGAATAGAACACGCGTCCGCGAGCGACGGCCATGCCGTCCCAGAGCGGCTCGGGCAACTTCGCCTCGTGGAGCAAGCTGCCGTCGCCGGCCGCGAGCACCCGCAATTCTCCGTTGCCGCCGACCAGCAGCAGCTTGTCGCCGGCAAGGGCCATCGCGTGGATCGGCGGAGCGTCTTTGCCGGTGCCGAGCGGGTCGGTCTTCCAGGCGGCCTTCTCGGCCAGGCGGTGGTTGGGCCAGGGCATTTCGCCCTTTTGGCTCAAGCTGCTGGCGGCCCAGCCGGTCATCCACTTCGTATCGAACTGTTCACCGCCTTCCAGGTTGAAATCGCGGCGGAAGACCGTGGACGAACCCTGCAGCGAGCCGAACAGGGCCTTGTCGCGATAGACTGCCAGCGGACGGAGCGGCTGGTACGACTTGATTCTCGCCTGGTGCCGCGGGGCATAAGTCCAGCAGCCCCGTGGGGCCATGACGGCGCCGCCACCCGTGTCGAGCTTGGCAAAAACCGCCCAGCGATCGATCGACATCTCACCCGATTTGCGATCGAACGACCATCGCGACATACTCACGTTGTCACCTTCACGGTAGAGCAGATCGAAATTGTCGAACTCCAGTCCGGAGCTGTCGTAGAAGTTCGTCTGGGGCACGCTATCGAGCCGCTGCACCCAACGGATCTTCCCGCTGGTCGGCTCGACGGCACAAATCAGGATCCCGCCGTCGGCCAGCGACTGGCGTCCTGCCGCGAAGTAGGCGACGTCGTCGACGATCAACACGCTGCCGGGCACGGGCCAGGGCGATTCGAGCTGGCCGTAGGTGACGATCTGTTCCTCAACCGGTGCTGCCCGAAGCCGCCAGACGAGCTGGCCGTCGTCGGCTCGCAGGCAGTAGACCCAGCCGGCCTTGGACCCGAACAGGCACAGCCCTTTGTGGAGCGTGGGCGTCGTGTCGACCCGGCCGGCGGCCGTGAATCGCCAGGCGACCTTGCCCGAGCCGGCATCGAGGGCAACGACCTCGTGGGCATCGGGCCGGGCCACAACGACTCGCTCGCCGGCAATCGCCGGAGGGGTGATTGGGCCCTTCACAAACATATTCTCTTCCCAGTCGTGGGTGATGATCCCGTCGGGTGCGGTCGGGCCGAGATCGGCAGACCAGATCGTATCGAACTTCGCCGGTGCCCGGCCGGTCGTGCTGCCGCTGCGCCAGGCGTCGTGGCGATACACGGGCCAGTCCTGGGCGTCGTCTTCCGTGGTTGCAGTTGTCGGCGGCTCGGCGCCCTTTTCCAGCGGGAACTCGATCTCATCGACCTTCATGTCGCCGATATCGCCGGCTGGACGTTCGGACGCGAGGGCCGTGTAGCCGCGGAGCATGGGCCAGCAGACGCAGTGTTTGGGCGTCACATAGATGAGGCCGTTCGCCGGCACCCAGCCGCCGTCGGGGCCGCAGGCCGCCTTGGTGATGTGATTGGCGTCGACCGTGCCCGTGCTCAGGTCGGTCAGGTCGAACTCGCCGGCGATCATGTAGCGGCTGGTCATGACGGGCGGGAAGCAGTGGGTCAACCCGGCCGGATGAGTGACGAGCGAGTTGCCGGTCTTCATATCGATGGCCGACACCTGGACCGGAAATCGCTCATCCCCCGCGCCTCGGCCGCCATGCAGCAGCCAGAGGTTCCCGCTGACGAACATGGCCCGGGCCTGTCGGGCATGGTTCATACCCGGGAAGAAGGGATGGTCGAGTTGCACCTCTCCCGAGGCGGCCGAGAGCAGGTGGAGGGCATTTTCGGGCCCGTCGTTGTTGAACGTGGAAACTTCAAACGCCACCAGCCCGCCGTGGTAAACCAGACGGTCGACCTTGGGCAGCCATTCGAGGTCGTTGCGTTTCCAGCGGATCTGCCCGGTTTCGCGATCGACGATCACCGCTTCGATCGCCTCGTTGCGCCGTGCCTGTCCGTGGATCAGGGCCACGGTGTCGTCACCGGCCACAACCTGACGCGGATCGGAGAAGGAAAGTTGCCAGCGGACGTCGCCCGAATCGGCATACAAGGCTCGCACCGAATCGCTCGTGGCCACGATCAATGTTCCGCGGTCGAACAGCACCTCCTTCGGTTCGCCCGCCGCGGCGTATTCGTGAACGACTTCGCCGGAAGCCGCGTCGAGCGCCAGTAGTTTCTTCTGTTCGACCACAAACAACCGATTGCCACCCGCCACGGGCGGCGCCGAGCGAAGATTCTTCATGACGAAATCGGCACTGCCGGGGGCCACGATATCGCGATTCCAAAGCCGCAACCCGTTGAAGCTGTCGCGGGCCAGCACGCCGGCGTAGAAGTTGCGGCCCGACGCGGTGACCATTCCGCGGACTTCCGACTCGGCGCCCGCGATCCACCGCACTCGGCGGGGCGGCGCGACGAGCGTGTCGGTGGAGGCCGGATTGCCGTCCGACGCATGACGCGAGTGGGTCCATTCGTCCATGGCCTCCGGCCGGGGCTTCCTGGCCAAACACCACTCCGCCTGATCACCCGTCTGTTTCAGATCGGTGAAGCCTGCCGTTGCGAGTTGCTCTCGCGTGGCCTTGTCGGTACCGATCACAACCACGCCGTTCGGACAGAGGACGCGCCGGACCTCTTCCAGCGAGACCATGGCCGACGGCTGCGAAGTGACGAAGATCAGGTTGACGAGGTCCTCCGTGTAAGGCAGCATTCCCTGCCCGGGCAAACGGTCGACGGACACGAGACCGTAGCAGCCGGTGGCGTGCAGCGTCTGGCGGGCCCCGTCGACGATCCGCTCGTCGGCGTCGAGAACCTGAATCAGGTATCGGCCCGAGGCGGCCAGTTCCCCCGCCCCGTCAACATCCTCTGCGCCGATCTGAACGCAGAGCCCGCCGTGAACACCCAGTTCTGCCATGATTTGCTCGGCTTTGGAGTCGGCACGAACGGCAGCAGCGGTGGCGAGAATCGCCAGGAATGCAAAAGACGCACGTCGGGAGATAAGGCTTGGCATGGTTCTCTCCTCGGGAACGTTCGCAGGGGCCCCGCGACTTGGCGGGACTTGTGGTAGGTGGGCTTGTTGCGTTCCTTATCGTACGAGGCGGGAATGGCCGTGTCTACGACACGAACAGGTTCTTCGTGGTGAAGCTCGGATCGCTGGTCAGATGGACGCCGAGCCGGCGCAAGCCGGTTTCGTCACCCGGTGTGGGAATGTGGGTGATATGGACGTCGCAGCCGCGGAGTTGCTTCAACTTCTCGACGCAGAGTTGGGCGGTCGGATTCGCGGTGACGCTGATCCCCAGGGCAAAGAGGGTCTCCTGGAGGTCGAGGCTGACCGTGTTCTGCCCGAGGATGTCCTTCTTCATTTTGGCCACCGACTCGAGGATGCTCGGGGCCAGCAGGTGGATCTGGGCGGGCACGCCTGCCAGTTGCTTGACGGCGTTGATCACGAGTGCAGCGGCGGCGTGCATCGACGGCGAGTTCTTGCCGGTGATGATCCGTCCGTCGTGCAGTTCGATGGCGGCGCCGCAGTAGACGCCCTTATGGCCTTCTCCCTCATGCTGCGCCTCCTCGGCCGCCTTCCGCGCCGGCCCGACCACGTTGCGGTCCTCGGGCCGGATGTGGAGGACTTCCATCAGGCGTTCGAGCCTCTGCACCGTCCGCTCGTCGGCCAACCCCATCACGTACTCGGAAGTGCTGCGGAAATACCGCCGGATCACTTCGGCGCGGGCGGCCGCCTGAACGATCTCGTCGTCGACAATCCCCGCGCTCGCCCGATTGACGCCCATTTCGGTGGGGGAGCGGTACATCGGCTTGGTGCCGGTGATTCGCTCCAGGATCTTGTGCAGGACGGGGAAGGCCTCGACATCGCGGTTGTAGTTGATGGCGGTCTGGCCGCAGGCTTCCAGATGGAAGGGGTCGATCATATTCACGTCGTGCAGATCGGCGGTGGCCGCCTCGTAGGCAACGTTCACCGGATGGAGCAACGGCAGGTCCCAGATCGGAAACGTCTCGAACTTGGCGTAACCCGAGTCGATCCCGTGGAGATGGTCGTGGTAGACCTGGCTCAGGCAGGTGGCTAGTTTTCCGCTGCCGGGGCCGGGACCGGTGACGACCACCAGCGGCTTCTCCGTTTCGATGTACGGATTGGCTCCGTAGCCTTCCGCGCTGAGGATTCGATCCACTTCGGCCGGATAGCCCTTGGTGGGGCGGTGGGTGAACACGGGAATTCCCCGCCGCTCGAGTTTGTTGATGAACTGCACGGCCGCCGGCTGGTCGTCGAAGCGGGTGACGACCACGGCGCGCGGTTCGACGTCCCACTCGCGGAGATCGTCGATCAGCTTCATGGCGTCGGCGTCGTAGGTGATGCCAAAGTCGGCCCGCATCTTCTTCCGTTCGATGGCTCCGGCGTGGATGCACAGGAGAAGCTCCGCCTTGTCCTTGAGCTTCGTCAACAGCCGCATCTTCACGTTCGGATCGAAACCCGGCAGGACCCGGGCAGCATGGTAGTCGAAGAGGAGTTTGCCTCCGAATTCGAGGTACAGCTTGTTTCCGAAACACTGGGCGCGCTGAAGAATGGCAGCCGATTGTTCTTGAAGGTATTTGTCGCTATCGAAGCCGACGGCATCCTGCATGGGCTATTCTTTCCGATGAAACTCGGGCCGCGAACGCGGCGCAAGGATTTGTCTCGGACCGTACGGTCCGCCAGCAAGGATCTTAGCAGGATTCGCGAGGTGCCTCCAGGGGCGACGTCAAGCGTGCCATCCATTTCAACGGCATCTGCTTCCTTGCCGGCTCCTGCATTGCTGTTTGTGGCGTCCGCGTTGTCCCGTCCCGAAAGGACCGCATCTCAGGGGCCGCTTGCATCGGAAACCGGCATTGTCCAATCAGTCTTCCTCTGCATAGACATCCCCGTCTCGGCAACCGAGAGTCACGCGCGGACTGAAGCCGTATTGCTCAACGACAAACTCATAATCCTCGACATCATCGCTGTCTGCAAGAAACAGCGACCAGAAACGCGAGGCAATTGACACCTTCAGGCTATCAGGTGCAAGCTGGCTGAATTCAAGCCCCGAACGTCCGTAGTAGTCGGTGCACACGAACGGAACACATTCCAACTCCTTGAATACGGCGACAAAGCCGTCGCAAAGAAAGGTCTTCTCGCGTTCGGCGGGCTGGGGAACGTAACCGAACAGCCGCGGGATACGGGCGCGAATGAATGCCACATCGTAGTACGGAATCGCGTTTGTGTGTTTGAAGTCTCAATGTCCCAGAAGCAACCACATCGTTCGAGCGGGTCTACAGGCGAAAGAGGTTCCAAACGCCGAGCGGGCGGTTATGCCTCCTCACTATCCGACTCCTCGCCGTCGAGAAACTCGGACTCATCGTGCATGTCGTACTTCTTCGCCACCTCTGGATCGGTGGTCATGGCGGCCTCCCACAACTCACGATACTTGGATCGGACATAGGGACTCAGCCGTTCACCGAAATCGGCAGGGAGAGAGAGCAGCTTGATCAGTTCCTGCACGTCGGCGAGGTCCTTCATGCGATCCGAGCCGGTCATACCCGAAGCAAGCTTCAACTCGACGATCGTCTGCAGATTGAGGAAGCGGATATCATCCTTCGTTTCGGCTACACCTTCCGGATCAGGGAAGGCGACAGCCTTTGCCTTGCCGTCGCCCGGATAGTCGCCGGCAACGAGGAATTCGATGCGAACTCCCGATGCGGTGTCTCGCAGGTTCTTGCTTCCTTCAAACAGGGGGAGATAGCCGAGACCGCTGAGTTCACCGTGAATCCGTTTCAGGCTCTTCCGCGAGACAAGGATGTCAACGTATTCAGTAAACCGGCGGAAGCCATGCTGGAAGAGCGCCATCCCGCCGGCGACCGCGTACGGGATTCCCAGTTCGTTGAGACGTGTGCAAATCCGGTGAAGTGTGACGTGAACATCGCTGGTTCCGTCAAAGTGGCGGCTGCCTTCGCTCAACGCCCACCTCCCATCCGCATCAAGGCGGCGCTCGTAACTCAAACTTGCCGGTTGCGTGGTTCCGTCGGCCATAAGAATCGGCTCGCAGGGGCCGGAAATGATGACAAGAGACCCGTACCATTGTTATATCGGCTGCTCCGTGGCACGGTCCAGCCGATATTGCGGGCTTTGTTGCGTCGGTCACTGGCGTCGTCTTCCCTCACCTATCCCCGGCGTCCGCCGGGTGTACAATAGGGCCGCTGAACGCGATCTTCCGGCCACCGTCGGCGTTCGGCCCAATTCCGCTACATGTCTTCGCGTCTTCTCGATGAGGATTCGTCGGTAGTCCTTCGTCCCCTTGTATTGAGGATCAGCACCGCCATGTTCCACCGAACGATCGAGGGATTCCGGGTCACCTGGGCGTCTTTGGCTGCCGTAGTTCTGCTCGCCACTGCCGTGACGGCACGAGCCGATCTGCCCGGCGAGTTCCGGACCCCGCCTGAATCGGCTCGCCCGTGGGTCTACTGGTTCTGGATGAACGGCAACATCACCCGCGAAGGCATCACGGCCGACCTGGAAGCCATGCACGACGTGGGCATCGGCGGGTGCCTGATCATGCACGTCAGACTCGGCGAGATCGGAGAGCACAAGCTCGGCCAGATGCCGCCCGACGGGCCGATCGAATTCATGTCGGAAGAATTCCGAAAGCTGTTCCGCCACGCGGCCGCCGAAGCGGACCGATTGGGGATGAAGATCGACATGAACAACGCCGACGGATTCACCGGCAGCGGCGGCCCTTGGGTGCCCGTCGAGAAGTCGATGAAGAAACTCGTCTGGACCGAGACTCACATAACCGGCGGGCGCAGCATCTCGCAGAAGCTCTCGCAACCGGAGACCGTCCTCGACTTCTACCGCGACGTGGCCGTCGTCGCCTTTCCGCGTCAACAGTCTCTCGTCGAGCAGATGAAGGCCGCTGGCGTTGCCTTCTCGGCGCCGGCTGGGAATTTTCGTCCCGCGGCGATCGCCGACGGAAATCCCCAGACTCGAACGCCGATCTGGCAACCGGCCGGCGGAGGAACGCCCTCGCTGTTGATTTCTTTCGAGAAACCCTACACGGCAGACACGCTCGTACTTCAAGGGGTCAATATCGGCCGCGGCCGGCCCGAGGCCACCCTGGAGATTTCCGACGACGGCCGGTCGTTTCGGCCTGTAGGCAACGTCTGTTTGAAATGGTACCCGGCCGCCCCGACCAACACGGTCCGGTTCGACGCCTGCGCGGCGCGGCATTTCCGGCTCTCCTTCGCCGCCAACAGTCCGCAGGTCTCGGTGGGCGAGGTCGTCTTGGGGCGATCGAACAAGGTCCACTATTGGGAGCCGAAGTCCGGGTTCACCCGCTACGGCGAATGGGGCGGCGGCTCTCGCTTCTTCGACGAGAGAAAGACAACGCCTGCGCCCAGTCCGGCCGCGAATGAGAGTCCCGTCTCTGTGGAGGAAGTACCGGCGATCCCGGCGGCCCAGGTGCTCAACCTGTCCGCTTCGATGGATGGAGACGGCACTCTTGCATGGCAGGCTCCCGCAGGCGACTGGACGGTGCTGCGAATCGGCTACACCAGCACCGGTATCAAGAACCATCCGGCCAGCGCGGGCGGCCACGGCCTGGAATGCGACAAGCTCCATCCGTCGGGCGTCGAGGCCGCCTTCAACGGGATGCTCAAGCGGCTGATCGATACCACGTCCGACTACGTGGGCCGATCCTTCAGCCACGCCCACATCGATAGTTGGGAAGTCGGCATCCAGAATTGGACCGAGGGGATGGCCCAGACGTTCGAGGAGCGGAACGGCTACGATCTCACCCCGTTCTATCCTCTGTTGGTGGCCGGACACGCCGTTGAAAGCAACAAAGCCTCGGAGCGGTTTCTCTGGGACCTGCGTCAAACGCTGCTGGCCATGATGGCGGAAAACTATCTCGGGCGGGTCAGAGACCTTTGTCACGAGCACGGGCTGCAGTTCTCCAGCGAAGCCGGCGGGCGCCAGACGTTTCTCCACAACCCCGTCGGGCTGTTGGCGATCTCGGACCTTCCCATGGGCGAATTCTGGCCCCATGAAGGCACGCCGCGGGTCGACGGCAAGGCGGCCGCCTCGGTGGCGCACCTCTACGGCAGGCCGCTCGCCGGGGCCGAATCGTTCACCGGCGCCGGCCCCTTCGCAACCTGGCAGAGCCACCCCTACCGGCTCAAGCAGATCGGCGACGAAGCCTTCTGCCTCGGCATCAATCACTATGTCATCCACTACTGCGTCCACCAGGCCTACGAAGGCTTTCGCCCCGGTTTCGCCATGGGACCCTGGGGCATCCATCTCGATCGGATGAACACCTGGTGGGAGCAGGGCCGCCCGTGGTTCGACTACCTGGCCCGCTGCCAGCACATGCTCCGCCAGGGGCAGTTCGTGGCCGACGTTCTGTACTTCCCCGGCGAGGGTGCCCCCCACTATTTCGGCAAGCGGCCGAGCCTGGCGGTACCGCTTCCCGCCGGCTATGACTACGACGGATGCGATCGCGAAACGCTGCTCCATCGCCTGTCGGTCGACCACGGCCGGCTGATCGTGCCTTCCGGCATGCGCTACCGCTATCTGATGCTCTCCGGCGATCAGACCATGACGCCGGAACTGGCCCGTCGAGTCCGCGAACTCGTCGAGGCTGGAGCAAAGGTCATCGGCCCCAGGCCGATCCGGTCCCCCAGCTACCAGGACTTTCCCAAGTGCGACGACGACGTTCGCCAGGTCGCGGATGCTCTTTGGGACGCCGATCGGGTGATCTGCGGCAAGACCTTCGAAGAGATTGCCGCCGCGGACGGCCTGCCCCCCGACTTCGCTTACTCCTCGCCTGCCGAGAACGCGAGTCTTCAGTACATCCATCGCCGGGTGCCCGATGCCGACATCTACTTCGTTGCCAACGGCGCCGACGAGGCGGTCGAGGCCGCGGTGACATTCCGGGTCGGCGGACGCCGGCCGGAGATCTGGGACCCTCAGACCGGTGAGATCTCGATACCGGCCGTCTTCGAAAACCTCGGAGATCGTGTCCGGCTGCCAATCCACTTCGATCGGCTCCAGTCCCTGTTCGTCGTGTTTCGTGCGCCGGTTCCGAAGAGCGGCATTGTCCACGTCGGCGTCAAGCCGGCTGCTCCGGTTGTCGGCGGCTCCGATCCGCCGATTCTGTTGACGCAGAACGACAGCGGCCGCGTGGACGCTCAGGTCTACTGCAACGGCCGTTTCGAGTTGAAGCGGTCGTCGGGCGAAGTGCAGGTTCTCGAAGTTGCCGATGTCCCGGCGCCGCGACAAATCTCAGGGCCGTGGCAAATTCGCTTTCCCGCCGGATGGGATGCTCCCGAAGAGATTCAGCTCGACGCGTTGATCTCCTGGACCGATTATGACCACGCGGGCGTCAAGTACTTTTCCGGCACGGCAACGTATGGAACGTCCTTTCAGGGGCCTGCGGAGTCGGAATTGGCGCACGGCCGATGGCGTCTCGATCTGGGCGACGTCCAAGTGATCGCTCGGCTGAAGCTCAACGGCCACGATCTGGGAACCTGCTGGAAGCCGCCCTTCTGTGTCGACGTGACCAGCGCGCTGAAAACGGGACAGAACGAACTGGAGGTCCAGGTCACCAACCTCTGGCCCAACCGGCTGATCGGCGACGAGCAGTTTCCCGACGACGCGACATGGAAAGGCCTGTATCTGGAATCGTGGCCCGAGTGGTTCCTCAAGGGCAAACCCCGGCCGGAACCCGGCCGCAAGACCTTCGCCATCGTCAGGCACTACGGTAAGGAAAGCCCGCTACTCCCCTCCGGTTTGCTCGGCCCGGTCATGTTGAAGGCCTCACGAATTGTCTCCATTGACCGCGAGACGGCCGGAACGCCCGAATAATGACGGCCGTCGCTTTACGTATTCTATCGGGCAACATCCTCGCCAAAGGTCGGGGTCTCTCCGCCGCGTAGCTCGAGAACGGCGGGAAATGCGGGGTCTCTTTCGTGGCGGAGTCCTGGTTCTCAAGGAATTTGTAACCTTAGGCCGACCATCGGTGTCTAAGGCTGAGAGCAGAACTCGGTTCCTGATCGGGGGATAACTTGCACCCCGTTAGTAGTGGCATCGATTCCTAATTGGAGGCGGCTTCCATCGCACCAAGACAGATTTTCTGCTATAGTTGTAGGTTAATTGACGTTTGTGCGGCGAATGAGTGGGGCAGACTGGGCTCTTGTTGATCGCTCTGGTTGGTTGGCCGTGCAGGCGTCGACAGATTGGGGTCGAGAAGAAGGCAGCTCTCAGAAGATCCGGTTGGAGGCCTTGCACGAAAGAACGTTCGCTTCTCTCGCAGAAATAGAACGTCGTTCGTGAGATGGTCGCCACAGCCGATGTCTTGGATGGAGCGATCCTCGCCCAAACATACCACTGCGGCTGACGGGTCGTTCCACTGGGCGACCAGACTCAGCTCTCGGTTGCCGGAAGGTTACCAAGCCAAGCCCACCGGGCTCGCTGTACAGCCAATACGACCACTTTGACAAACACACGCGTTTTCAGCGCTCCCGAATGGCAAGCGTCTCCGATTCCCACACCACCGATTCGGACGGACTGGATCCGGTAGATTCCAATCTGAGCCGCAGCTCAGATTGGGAGGATGTTGCGGCGTCGTCCCTCGGGCACCGCTCGGCGCGATCGGCTCGGCGCGAACCGCTCGGCCTCGACCCGCACCAGGTCGTCCACAACCTCAAACGGGTCTTCTCGTCGCTGGAACGCGAGCTGGTCGGCTTCGAGGAACTGCTCATCCAGTCGGTCTATGCCCTGCTGACTCGCGAGAATCTGCTCGTCTTCAGCCCGGCCGGTACGGCCAAGACGCTGTGCGCCAGCCTGATCTTCGGCCGGATTCGCGGGGCCCGGGTATTCGACACGCAGATGTCCAAGGGCACCCTCGCCGACGAACTGTTCGGCTCGGTCGATACGGAACAGCTCAAGAAGGGGCGCATTCTCCACAATACGACGGGCACGCTCGTCGACGCCGACTTCGCCTTCATCGACGAACTGTTTGACGCCAACGACATGGTGCTGCGAGCGCTGCTGGGCATCTTCAACGAACGCGTCTTCAAGAAGGGAACCCAGCTCGAACAGGCCAGGCTTCATACCGGGATCGCGGCGGCGAACTACCTGCGCGCCACCGACGTGACCGAGGCCGTTCTCGATCGCTTCCTGTTCCGCTCCTACATCTCGCCCGACTACAATCCGTTCACGCTGCTGGCCATCGACCAGGTCTTCGCCCGCCACTACGGCCGGGCCAGGGCCGCCGCTCTCGACGACCAGATCCCCCTGGAGCACGTGGGTTTTCTGGCCGACATCGTCCGCGGCCAGTTGCCCGACTACCCGATCGCCGTGCCGCCCCACGTGATGTTCCTCAAGAACATCCTCATGAACCGCTATCGCGAATTGGTCGACCAAGCCCAGGAAGGAACTCGCAAGCGAGCCCTGTACATCAGCCCGCGGACCTATGCCAAGTCGCGGATCGTGCTCAACGCCTCCGCGGTGCTTCGCGGGCGGATGGCAGTCACCACCGAGGATCTCTCCCAGCTTCGCTACGCGATCACCACAATCGGCGGCCAGCCCGAACAGGCCGAGTGCTTCGACAAGGCGCTCAAAGAAACGTTGCTCAAGATCCGCGGCGACGACCTGGAGGCGATCGACCAGTTGGCCGAGACTCACGAACTGACCGAGCAGATCATGGCACGTGTCCGCGACGGCGAGTCGGTGCCCTGCACGCGCTTCCTGCAACGCATCCTCAAGCTGTTCGGGCTGGTCAGCGAAGGCGACGTCACCTTCGATCACGTGCGGCGATTCGTCGACAAGCTCCAGCCGAGAGACGATCGCGTCAAAGCCCTCAAGTTGGGCCTCGAGCAGCGAATCCAGCAGCTCACCCGCCGCGTCGATCTGGGCAAGTCCAGCGTGCTCAGCTAGGGGTAGTTTCACCTCTTGTAGGACAGGTTTGTAACCTGTCGGGACAGGATACAATCCTGTCCTACATCTGAACCATGCTCACCACTCCCGCTCCAAACCGCTCCAAGACCGCCTGCGAGGGTCTCGACCTCGTGCGCTATCTTGCGCTGTTCGATCTGGATTTGGGGGAGGTGAACCCGGAACAGGTGAGCATGTTCATCGCCGCCCGGGCGGCGGCCGAGTACGTCGACGATCTGGCCATCCCGATCGCCACCCGTCCCAAGC
The DNA here is from genome assembly GCA_012719125.1 of Planctomycetaceae bacterium. GTDB lineage: Bacteria > Planctomycetota > Planctomycetia > Pirellulales > Thermoguttaceae > JAAYAY01. The sequence continues at coordinate 22,626 of JAAYAY010000002.1, forward strand.
CCGATGAGGAATCGACGCTTCGCGAAATTGAGACGGAACTTCCCATGGCGCTAACCGGCTACGTGAGCGATCCGGTTGGGGGAGAACTTCCTTCAAACGACATGGACGTGACCACGATCCAGAGCACCGAACAACTGGCGAGGATCTTTCCGACGCAGTGGCTGCTCGAAGACGTCTGCCCCGACGCGTTCTACGCCAAGGTCGCCCAGCGTGAACTGCTCATGCCCGAGTGGCAACGTCCCACGCAGAAGCCCGAGGATTCCTACGACGAGTCGCCCGACCACGAGCGGATCGAAGACCGGGTCCTTGCCGACACGCCCAAGCAGCACGCCTACCTGCTCCTCGATACGTCGCGGACCATGAGCGACCACGATCGCCGGGGGCCGGTCGCCCGGGGACTCGCCCTGGCGTTCCTGCTCAAGGGCTATCAGCAACGATCGCAGTTGAACTTCCGCCCCTTTGCCGATCAGGCGGCCGACCTTTCCAGCGGGACCTCGCGCGACGAGTTTCGCAACATCGTCCGCCGCGTGATCGATATCTCCAACGGCGGGCAAACCCGCATCCAACAGGCCCTGGAACAGGCGGTTCTTGATGTCCGCAAGGCAGGCCCGTGCCTGCGGGCAGACGTCATGCTGATCAGCGACGGCATCTCGCGGCTCACCGGGAATCCCTTCCGCGGCGAGCATCTGCACACGTTTCTGGTCGGCGATCTCATGGCCGAGGACGAATCGACCGGCATTATCCGGACGCTGCGAGACTGGAGCCGCACCTTTCGCCGCGTGTGGAAGAGCCGGTTTCAGGAGATCCTCGCGCCCACGATCGCCGACGTTCAGGCGGCCAACCGGCAGCTTCTCGCCCAAGCCAAGGCGGCGACGGACGAGGACGCCGCCCGGCTTCATCAGATGATCGAGAACGTGAAACACTTGGCCGCCGAACTGAAGCGAGCGGCGGGCAAGAAGGCGCCGGTTCCACCGGAACTCCAGGCCATCGAACGTGAACTGGCCGCAAACGAAAAACAACTGCCGCCCCCACCCGCTTCCCCAATGCCGGCCGACGCCGTTCAGAACAGCAATTCCCGTGTCGCGATGGAGTCTTCGCTCACTTCCGGCACGGCCCTGGCCCCCGCCGGCCAGTCGCTCGGGCTCTGGAAGCTGCTCCGGCACTTTGTAGCCCGGGTCTGGCAAATGACGATCGGTCGAGTTGCGTGGGTCTGGCGACGGCCTTGAGTGGGCAACCTCGCCATCGCAACCCGACTCGTCAGCGAGCAACCCGACTCGTCAGCGAGGCAAGACGATAGCCTCCTCGCTCACGCTTCAGCCTCCTCGCTCACGCTTCGGGTTACGAAGATGCGACAGCCGTTGGCGAGGCCACGATCACGGCCCACGCTCACATCGCTCCACCGCATCATTCCACCATTCCACCGTTCCGCCATTCCATCCCCCCCGAACTTACGTTGTCTCGCTGCGAGGATGTTGCTAGAAGACAACGCGTCGCTTCTGCCCTTAGGTGTTTTTCGGGAGATGCAAACCGGTTTTGTGGCCGCGGTTCGGCTGCACTTCTATTCCCGCACTCCCCCCTTCGACAGATGCTATATTTGGCGTATGAGATCGGTCTGCCTGTTCCGGCAGGCCACTGGCCGCGACCGTGGCCGCTCGTCCCAAAAAAATCCAACGCCGATCAAGCCTTTTCTCCCGGCGTTGGACGGAACAGGCAGGAACAAGAGGATGCTCCGATGACCGATGCCACCGACTCCACCTGTGTACTCGAGACGCCCGACGTCGTCGTGCGCGATCAACGGCAATGGAACCGATTCAAACCCGAGCAGACGGCCTCCTTCCTGCTGATCGATGGGGAACGGATTGCCGCCGAGATCGTCGACGAATCATTCGACGGGGTGGGGATTGCCATCAAGCGATTGTTCCCCGTTGAGGCCGACGAGCAAGTCGAGTTGATTTACCACGGATTGCCGATTCGCGGCGTGGTCTGCTCGGTGACGCACCAGGGGAGCCAGACGAGGCTCGGGATCCGGTGGATCGAGCGGCGGCGCCGGACCATCGACGGCCGCCGTCCACGGTGCCGGACCGAGTCGGATTATTTCCTTTTCGCCGGCCTGCCGACGGCCTGCCGCATCGTCGATCAGGCGGGCAACCATCTGACGGCCCGTTTGCCCGACCGCACGGAGATTGAACTCCGTCCCGAAGACGTCCGCACCGTGACCCGCTTCCAACGCCTGGCGGATTTGCAGGAAGACGGCGAGCAACTGCGGTTGCTGACGGCCGTCTACCAGCTCGGCGCGATCTTGTCGCCCGAGGACGCCCTGCGCGAGGTGCTGAATCTCGAATTCGCGCCGTCGTGGGATAGTTGATATCTTCAGAGGTCGGGGCGACCTGTTGCGCGAAGAACTGACCGCCAATTCCGCTGGTGGATCATGATGACGGTGCCCCCTCTGGAAGATTGAGAGAATGCCCCTGATCCTGCCTCCTCGGGTGTGCGCCACCTGTGCAGGTTGGGTGCCGCGCCGTCGAGGGCCTGCGCTGCCCTTCTCTCGGGGGAAAGCTCCGCGGTCTAGTCACGGCAAGTCTGGTGGCCCACCGACCTCTCCCCTCTGCCGGACTGTTGTTCTTCCCGTTGAAAAAGACAATCTGGGAGGACAAAATGGAGTTTTCCGATTCCCGAGTCCTCGCCTTGCCCAACTCATGCCGGGCAGGGGCTCGGATCCCGACTCCCAACCTGGACTGATGAAAAAGGGGACAGGCACCGCAACGGATCGTGTGCGGTCTGCCGCGAGGCAACAAGATGTTGCGGAGCCAGTCCCCATTTTCATCAGCCGACTCCCATTCTGCCCGAGGATCGCGATGTCTCACCTTTCCGGAACCCTGCAACGCCTCGTTCTAGCCATTCTGGCCATCGGTATGATCTGTCCTGCCGGGACCCTGGGCGCTGACCCGGCAGTCGAGCCGGACGAGGACTATACCCTCCTCGGCGAGTTCAGCGGGCCGATCTCGTTGGAGCCGAACAAGTACGAACCGTTGGCGCTGCAAGTGCGTCCCATCGGCGGCGGGAATTTCGAGGCGATCCAATACGAAGGGGGACTGCCCGGCGAGAAGACCTTCCAAGGCAAGCCGATCTCGTTCATCGGTCGCCGCTCGGGAGACTTTCTGGTACTTTCCGGAGGTCCGTGGGTCCTGATTGTGGAGAAGGACCACTGCCTGATCCTCGATCGGACCGGCCAGAAGATCGGCCGGCTCGAACGGGTCAAACGAGTCAGTCCCACCATGGGCGCCCAGCCTCCCAAAGATGCCATCGTTCTCTTCGACGGCAGCGGCACGGATCAATTCACCATCGGCGAGATGACCCCGGAAGGTTTGCTCATGGAAGGGGCCGACATCAGGCCCATGTTCCAGGACTTCAATCTCCATCTCGAGTTTCTCCTGCCTTACATGCCCGGTTCGCTCGATCAGGCCCGGGCGAACAGCGGCGTCTATCTACAAAGCCGGTACGAAGTCCAGGTGCTCGACTCATTTGCTTCGGAACCCGTTTTCAACGGCTGCGGGTCGATCTACCGCTTTCGCCAGCCGGATCTGAACATGTGCCTGCCGCCGCTGGAGTGGCAAACCTACGACATCGCTTTCACCGCTCCCCGCTGGGCCGCCGACGGCAGCAAGATCCGCAACGCCCACGTGACGGTCTGGCTCAACGGCGTCAAGGTCCAGAACGACGTGGAAATCCCCGACAAAACGGGCCATGGTGAAGCCGAAGAACCTGTGCTGTTGCCCACCCGCATTCAGAATCACGGCAACCCCGTCCGCTACCGCAATATCTGGGTGATCGATCGCGGACTCTCGGCTAATGTGAAATTCCCCATCTACCCGCCCAAGCCCGAACCGAAACCCGAGCCCAAACCTGAACCCAAGCCCGAACCCAAGCCCGAACCCAAGCCCGAACCCAAGCCCGAACCCAAGCCGGCCCCGAAACCTGAACCCAAGGCCGACGAGGCGAAACCTGTGGTGAAGCCCGAAGCCAAACCGGCGCCGAAACCCGAGCCCAAGGCCGAGGCCAAGCCGGCTTCCAAGCCGGAAGCGAAGCCGGAAGCCAAGCCGGAAGCGAAGCCGGAAGCGAAGCCGGAAGCGAAGCCGGAGGCCAAGCC
>JAAYAY010000084.1 GCA_012719125.1 Planctomycetaceae bacterium
TCAACAGTGCGACGGGCCGTCGGTGGGCGGACGACTACCGGATTCAGTATTCGCTCGGCCAGTGCGAGATGCAGTACATCTCAATGCGCCACGGTGTCTACAGCACGCTTGAGGAGCGGTGGAACCGGCTCGAGGCCGGCGCGGATCTTGTGGATCTGAGCCCGGATGAACGTATCGCCACCGCGCTGGCACGAACAAACGCGATGCGGACTGCGAGGGACATCGTTCGGCGGCTATACGATCTGCTTGCTTCGACGTCGATCTACAAGCCCTCGCCCATGGACCGGTGGCTCAGGGATCTCGAGACCATGTGCCAGCACGTGATGGCACAGGACAAGGTGATCCAGTCCTGCGGCGCACATCTCCTCGGTGGGACGCCGGAGTTTCCCCTTGTCCTCGGACTCGAACGCTCATCCTCGCAGCGGCAGAAGGCTGCTGGCCATGATTGAGACCTCGCGCGTGACCAGCGCTGAACTTGTAGGCGAGCCGATCGGCCCACTGGCCTACCCTTCCTTGCCCAGCCTTCTCATCAGGGCTGCGGCGATGCCCGACGCGGGCCAAATTGTGCATATCGACCCGAATGGCGAGATCGAGCGCTATTCGTATTCGGACCTCCTGGACGACGCACGTAGAATTCTGAGTGGTCTACGATTCAACGGAATCAAGGAGCTCGACAGAGTGGTGCTCCAAATACGTGAGCCCCGTGATCTATTGGCGACATTCTGGGCATGTCAACTCGGCGGGATGGTCCCTGTTCCCGCGAGCGCCAATCCGCCCGCGAACAGCGGCCTGTCATCAAAAGGCCTTCTTGAGTCCGTTCTGAAGATCGCTGATACGGATTGGTCGATCACGAACGTCGACACCGTTCGCTTAGATAGGCTGGAGACTGAATTCGCTATTTCATCGCCATCGGAACCCGCTGCATTGTTGCTGACTTCTGGTAGCACGGGGCTACCGAAGGCAGTAACCCTGACGCACCACAACATCGTTAGTCGATGTGAGGGGACCGCCCGGGCGCGAGATTTGACCAAGCGGAACCGCACATTCAACTGGATGCCACTCGACCATGTCGGTGGCCTGGTGATGTTCCACATCCGCGACGTATTCCTAGCCTGCCATCAGGTGCATGCGGACATGCAATGGGTGCTTGAGGATCCGCTACGTTGGCTGGACGTCATCAGCGAACACCGTTGTGACACTACATGGGCGTCGAACTTCGCATTTGGACTAGTGGTAGGCCGCCGTGCGGACGTCCGCCAGCGTTCGTGGGACCTGACACAGTTGAAGTACATCATGAACGGGGGCGAGCCCGTAAAGCCTCGTGTCGCTCAGCAGTTTCTCGATGTTCTTGCACCATTTGGGATTCCGCAAACGGCGATTCACCCCGGATGGGGGATGTCCGAGACCTCCTCAGGGGTCGTCGACATCGTGTTCGCCCCAGGACCAATTGGTGAGTTCGAGAGATTCACTCCCTTGGGCCGCCCACACCCCGGCGTCCGCGTGAGAGTTGTCGACGAATCCGGAACAATGCTGGATGAACGGGAATTAGGCCGACTCCAGGTCGCCGGCGACCCCGTCAGCTCAGGCTACTTCGGTAACGATCGCCAGAATAAACTCTCATTTACCTCCGATGGCTGGTTCAAGACTGGAGATCTGGCATTCATCGCGGACGGGCAGCTGACTGTAACTGGTCGGGTCCACGACATAATTGAGTCTGATGGAGTCGCGTTCTATGGACACGAGATCGAGGCAGCCGTTGAAGAGCTTCAATTCGTCGAGCCATCTTTTACGGTCGCCTGCCTGGTCGCCGCCGAATTGACGATCGTCTACTGTCCGCGTTCACGTGGAGCGGAGGCCGCCGAGGCGGATGAAATTCGCCGCCATGTGTTGAAATTGTTTGGGTTGACTGTGAAGGAAGTCAGGGCAATGGAGAAGTCCTATATCCCAAAGACGGGTATCGGGAAGCTCAAGCGTGCTCAATTGGCGTTGCAGCTGGAGCATTCGCCGGACGCGATGGACCTGTGCGTCCTGCAAGCGATTCGACTAAAAGGCCGCCCAATGTTGCACGACGTAGTAGCTGCAATCGCGGCTGATGCGGATACCGTGATTGCGGCCCTCGTCGCGCGCGGACTGTGCGGTGAGGCAGACGGAAGGTACTCGGTCACGGCGGCTGGGCGGGACAGGCTAACGGATCTGCTCGGGCAAGAGCGGACGCGTATCGATCAGTCGCGTATCCTCAACCTATACAAGAGTTTCGATGGGTACAACACTGAACTCAAACAAATTATCACTGATTGGCAGCTGACAGATGGATTGGCCCCCAACAGTCATGAAGACAAGCAATACGACGCTGCAGTGATCTTGCGGCTGGAGGACCTTCACGCCACCTCACTGCCTCTATTGGGGGAATTCGTCGATCTGGTGCCTCGGCTCCATCCATACATCGTTCGACTCGACGCAGCTTTGACACGAATCCACGCAGGGGATCATCGCTGGCTTGCCGGGCCTCTCATCGATAGTTTCCACACTGTCTGGTTTGAATTGCATGAAGAGCTCATCGGCCTAGCAGGCCGGACCCGGGCTGGCGAGGCAAAAGCGGGGCGTGCTGTATGACCGGTGCGGTGCTCCTGGACGGTAACACCGGTCTGGGCCGAGAGACGCTGGGTAACAAGGCATATGGCATCGATCGCATGGTCCGACTCGGCCTGCCGGTGCCGCCCGCATTTGTCGTGACAACTCAGGTGCGGTCAGTGGACGCGGTGTGGCAGCGCGTGGTGGCGCTTGTGCACGAGCTTGAGGAACTCACCGGGCGCACATTTGGGTCCGACCCGAACCCGCTCCTGCTCGCTGTCCGATCGGGTGCGGCACTCAGCATGCCGGGGATGATGGACACGATTCTCAACGTCGGAATCACTAGCGAAGTCGAGGACGCGCTCTCGGATGCGAGCCCGGACTTCGCAGCCGACGTAGTACGGCGCTTCAACGTTCAGTTCCATAAGAGTACCGGTCAACCCGCGCCGTCTGATCCTTGGGAGCAGCTGCGGATGTCGGTGGATGCCGTAGTTGGATCGTGGTCTTCTGCGCGTGCCGTGGACTACCGGCGCAGGCGTGGCTTAACGGATCTTGCCGGCACCTCAGTCACGATCCAATCCATGGTTTTCGGCAACCGCGGAGCCCGTTCGGGAACAGGTGTGCTCTTCACAAGGAACCCGCTGGACGGAGGCCCGCAGCTATACGGAGAGTGGTTGGGGAATGCGCAAGGTGAGGATGTCGTCTCAGGCAGCCGAAGCGCACGCCCTCTAGAGGAATTGCGACGCGAGCTTCCCGTGGTCTATGAGCAGTTGAGTGGCGCTTCGCGAACCTTAGAGGCCGACCGGAAAGAGGTCCAAGACATCGAGTTCACGGTCGAGTCGGGGGAACTCTGGTTGTTGCAAACCCGGACGGCAAAGATATCGCCGGAGGCCGCTGTTCGGCACGCCGTAGGGCTCGCCAACGATGGCATCATCAGTACAGCTACAGCTGTCGCTCGTGTCACCGCCGACCAGATCGCGGCGGTGCGCAAGCCTTGGCTCGAAACGACGGGCGCGGCAATCCTTGCGAGCGGCACGCCCGCCTCACCGGGGTTTGGCGTCGGCGTCGCTGTCTCCCAGACAGTTGAGGCGGAGCAACCTATTGCCGGCACTAGCGCGGGGTTCGTGCTGACCCGTCCGACTACTGACCCCAACGACGTCCACATGATGTCGATGTCGAATGGAGTGGTGACTGAGCATGGTGGTTCAACTTCGCATGCCGCAGTTGTGTGCCGCGAGATGTCCGTCCCCTGCGTTGTTGGATGCGGTGAGGGCACAGTTGACGCTCTCTCTGGTCGAATGGTCACCGTAGATGGTTACAGCGGAATCATCTACGAAGGCTCTCTCCCGATCAGGCCTGCCGTAGATGACGATGATCCCGATTTGATTGCACTGCGTAGTTGGGCGAGTAGCTCGCCAGTCGTCAAATGAAGGCCGAGGATAGTGCCCCCGTTAATGAAAGAGGTTGGAATCATGCGTGATGCGGTGATCGTCGGCGGCGGCGCTGCCGGGTTGAGTGCGGCCCTGCTATTGGCGAGGGCGAGAAGGAAGGTCACTCTAATCGATGAGGGGCGGCAGCGTAATGCCCCCTCCGCTCATTCCCATGGCCTACTCACTCGCGACGGATTTTCTCCAGCAGATATCGTCAATGTTGGCGCGACAGACGTTGCCCGGTACGGTGGAGAAATTGTGTACGCCGGAGTGGATTCGATATCCAGCGCATCCGACGGCGCATTCGAGGTTGAGCTGAATGATGAACGGGTCATCCGCGCTCGGGCGGTTCTGGTGGCAACGGGTCTTACCGATGTACTTCCAGAGCTGCAGGGTGTGTCTGAGAGGTGGGGGGTTGATGTTATCCATTGCCCGTATTGCCATGGCTTCGAGGTATCTGATCAACCCATCGCTGTTGTCGGCGGCGATAATAGGCCGTTTACGCTGCATCAAGCATCACTCATCCGACTATGGTCGGATGACGTCATCTTCTTTCCAAACACAATCGAACTCACCCCTGACGAAGCGGCCAGTCTCAACGCGTGGGGAGTGAAGGTCGAGCTTGGAAAAGTGTCGCAAATCGCACCATGTGCTCCCGATGGCGTTCTGGCCGTCACCATGGAAGATGGGCGTTCATTTTCGCGGCAAGCGGTATTCGTCGGCCCCAAATTTGTTCCGAATGACAAGCTGCTACGCGCACTGGGTTGCACCCCGGACGCGACGGATTGGGTTGAAGTTGATTCGGAGGGGCGGACCGCCATCGATGGCGTATGGGCGGCAGGCAATGTTATTAGCTCGCCAGCCCAGATCGTGAATGCCGCCAGCCAAGGCGCCACCGCGGCGATCAGTATCAACCACTACCTCCTTGCGCGCGATATCCAAGCTGCAAGCTCGCGTGCTAACAACGCCTAACGTAGTTGCATCAGGCTACGTCGCTGCAATCAACCGAACGAGCTCGACTCTTGATAGGTGAGGGAAATCGATGACTGACCGTGTCCAATTCTGGTTTGACCCTGTAAGTCCGTGGTGCTGGGTGACTTCTCGCTGGATTACTAATGTCGCGTCTGTTCGAGATATCGAATTGTCATTTCACGTAATGAGTCTCGCGGTTCTGAATGAAGGGAAGGTCCTTCCCAGTAAAGTGCAGTCGATCGTTGATGGTTCTTGGCCCTATCTGCGCGTTCTTACGGCTGCAGATGAACGAGAAGGATCTGATGCGGTTCGAAGGCTCTACGCTGCCTTAGGCGAGAAGATCCATCGGGACCACTCCGCGGTATCCGCGGACAAGATCATCGCCGAGTCGCTGCACGAATGCGGCCTCGACGCCGACCTCCTACGTGCTGTAACGTCCCGCGACTACGATGCCGCTATTCGGGAATCGCACATGCGTCGTAGTGACGAATCGGAATCGGCATCAGGTGCGCCGACGATAAGAATCAATGGAGACGCCTTCTTTGGCCCCGCTCTCTCGCGGATCCCGGATCCTGAGGAGTCAGGAAAGCTCTATGACGCCGTCGTGAATTGTATTTCATATCCATATTTCTTCGAGATGCAACGACCCCGGACAGAGCGTCCCGTCTTCGAATAGTCGACAACCTGTGAGAGTGAGGTTTTCTCACCAGGATGTGTCTGACAGCGGCCGTGTAACGCCGGGCATCGTGGGGTGAGATGAGGACGTGGGATCCCGCCTGGTAGAGATCGTTTCGACCAAGAAGCAATCCCGAAGCAGGACCCCACGTGATCTCCTATCGTGCCACGCTCGACGTGCCCGAGCACACCCTGGCCTTCGTCGCCCGCATCCTGGCCACGCACCGCAAGAGAACCGACCACAGGCCGTGGCAGCGGGCCGCGACCGTCTACGTCCAGGCGGTGATGGTGCTGCGCTGGTTCCGGGACGGTACCGACGTCGCAGCACTCGCCCGCGACGCGGGGATCTCGCAGGCCACCGCCTACCGCTATCTCCACGAAGGTATCGACGTGATCGCCGCCCATGCCCCTGACCTGCACGACGTCCTCGCCCACGGGATCGAATCCGGGTGGGAACACGTCAGCCTCGACGGCACCCTGATCCCCGCGACCCGGTGCCGGCAACGTTCCGATACCGGCCACGACCTCTGGTACTCGGGCAAACATCGCCGGCACGGCGGCAACATCCAGGTCCTGACCGATCCGACCGGCTACCCGGTGTGGGTGTCGGGTGTCGCACCCGGATCGGTCCACGACCTCACCGCTGCACGACGGCACGGGATCCTCGGCGCCCTCTACCCGGCCGCGGCCGGTGGGATTCCCACCCTTGCCGACAAGGGGTACACCGGCGCAGGGATCGGTGTCCACACCCCGGTCAAGGGCCGGGACCTCGACGCCGGTACTCGTTGTCGGAACACGATTCTGTCCGCGATACGGGCACCGGCGGAACGGGCGAACGCCCTGCTGAAGACCCGATGGAAGGTGTTGCAGCGAATCAGTCTGTGCCCGTGGAGGATCGGGGCCATCACTGCGGCGGCCCTCGTTCTTCTTCATCTGCAAGCGCCGGCCTGGTGAGAAAACCTCAGTGTCTTGAGCATGAACTATGTCGGGACACCGTGCGGAGACGTAGCGGCCTGTGGGCGGCGGGCGGCACGGATGGGCTCCTCGTACTACGCGGGCGTTTGGATCGCCGCCGGCGGTGCTTGCGTCAGTTCGAGCGGATGTTCAATAGCTGAGGGGGAAGCTCAGATACAACAGCACGCTGTTCCAGACGAAGCGATATCAGACCGGCGCTCGAATCGAGTGTGTTTTGCCACACCAAGGAATTGATGAAGGAGGCGAAATATCTTGGAGGTCGGACGCATTCTGTTTGTTCATGCGCATCCCGATGACGAGACTCTCACTACCGGCGGCACTATTGCCCGGTACGCCGCTGGCGGCGCTGACGTGGCGGTGCTTACCTGTACGCTCGGTGAGGAGGGCGAAGTAGTTGGGGATCGCTGGGCAGGCCTAACCGCCGGACGTGCTGACCAGCTCGGTGGATATCGGATTGTGGAACTGACTCAACCTGAATACACCGATCCGGTAGCGATCCAACGCGCGTCGTAGACACGAAATGCCCTGCCGTAGTGAAAGAATGAGATTTCTTGAGGATCACATTCGGCCACAACGAAGGGCATCTCGCAAATGCA
>JAAYAY010000085.1 GCA_012719125.1 Planctomycetaceae bacterium
CCTCCATGGCCTCGTCCCGGCCCCAGCCGGGAAGGCGTCCTTTCGGACACACAACACTGTAGGATAGACCCGTTTTCATCGGATTTTCCAGCCTGCTAGCAATGCTGGCTTTTCAGTTTGAGTAACTTAACCTCTGGTCTCAGAAAGGTGGTCGACAGATCGTGAGGATAGAGATGGATACGTTCGTGTGGATCGGCATCGTTATTTTCGATCCCGAACGACGGTGACGGCCAGCGTAATACACGTCAGCGGAACGACGAACACGATCATCACCAGACCGAGCGTGTGGGCCGCCTCGTTGCCAAGGGCCTGCAAGATCAGCAGGGCCACGTACGCAACATAGTATCCCAGGAAGAGAGCGCCTTCCCAACGGGCAATCTGCCTGCCGGTGAAGAAGATCGGCAGGCAGGCCAAGGCGACGGCAATCATGATCGGAATGTCGAAGCGCAGGGCGGCCGGCGACACGCCGATCGGCTCCGGCGCCAGCATACCCGACAGCCCGAGAATCGCCAGGATATTGAAAATGTTGCTGCCCACGATGTTCCCCACGGCGATATCCCGTTGCCCCTTCACCGCGGCAAGAATCGACGTGGCGACTTCCGGCAACGACGTTCCGGCCGCCACGATCGTCAGCCCGATGATCAGCTCGCTCACGCCGGCCAGGCGAGCCAAGGCAACGGCGCCGAGCACGAGCCAATGGGAGCCGAGCACCAGCAATACCAACCCAAGGCCGACAACAAGGAGTCCCCCGAAGACCGCACGCCATACGGCCGGGCGTTGGCCGGTCGCGTCGCCCGCAGAAACGCCGTCGAGCGAACCGCCCTCCTTTCGGGCCTGACGGAGCGTCCAGAACACGTATCCCAACAAGCCGGCAAACAGCAAGCTCGCTTCCAACCGCCCCAACGACCCGTCGATCCCCAGCCCCAGCAGGCCCAACGAAGCGGCAATCATCAGCGGGACGTCGAAGCGGATGAGTTGGATGGAGATAACCAGCGGCGTAATCAGAGCTGAAACGCCCAGAATGAACAGCACATTGAAGATGTTGCTCCCCACAACATTCCCAATGGAAAGATCCGCCTGTCCCGCCATCGCGGCCTGAAGACTCACGGCAAGTTCCGGTGCACTGGTTCCAAAGGCCACGACGGTCAGGCCGATCACCAGCGGCGACATACGCGCCGCGGCCGCAATCGCCACGGCCCCCCGCACCAGCAACTCGCCGCCGCCGACCAACAGCGCCAGCCCGCCCAAAGTCGCAAATACCGCTGCCACAGGTCCCATTGCCGAAACTCCACTCCAGTCAGGCCGACGAACTCAGTCAAATAGGAATTATCGTGAGCGGCAGAACAACGTCAATAGGCGTCGACGCCGAGGCTTTTCGGTCCAGTCATTCCTTCCCAGTCATGTCCGCGTCCATCTCGCACGGAATGCTGTGGAACGCGGGTGGCTGCGTCAATCCCTTCCGTGCCGTGATCGTCGACAGAACACACACCGCCCCTGAGAAACGGGCGCGCGGAATCGAGCACGGTTCTTGACACGCCGGAAGTACCTACTAGAGTGTGGGATGCTGTGCCTCGGGAAGCAGGCGAGAAGAACGTTCTCTCCGATTGCCAGAGCGACAAGATCGTCGACCCTGAAGGCTTGCTGACGGACCTCAAGAGTGGGCCCAAGCCGTTCAAGCTAGGACCAAAACCCAGCCGCGACGAAACCACCCAGGGCGTGGCGGCCACAATCCATGCCGTGCTAGAGGAGTTGCAGACGCCGGAGAAGTGAACCACCCTTCTGAGCCAGAAGAATCCAGAGATTTTCCGACCGTCTTGGGAAAGCACGGAAAGTTCACTCAAACTCCTGCCTGTATTTCTGTCATCAATGTTCCTGTCTCTCCGCGTGTTCAAGCATCTCCAGTGGATCGAGTGAGGCCCCGGCAAACTGGTTGCTCGGTTGTCGAAAGCAGGTACAATGAAGCTATCGGGGGGTGGCAAGTGGAGTGGATCGCAACCTGTCAGGGGAGAATCCGACCATGAGGTGGGGCATTGTCTTTGGGGCGGCCATGCTGACCGCGGCGTGGTTTCAGCCGGACTCGACGCAATCGCAGGAACCGCAGTCGGCCGGCGGCGAAACACGGCAGGCCGCCCCCTCTGCAGAACTCGCCCAGTTGGTTCGCCAGGTCCGCGCCAACGAGGAACTCTATCGCAATCTCGAAACGGTCCTCGAGCGCACGGTCGAAACAGCCCCCGACAGAGATCCCGACGTTCCCCTGGAATTGACCAAAATAGAGACCCGCCACACGGTTCGGCAGGACAAGCTCATCCGTTTCGAAGGCCAAGAGACCCTCGTGTTTCCCACGGGCCAGCGGGTGACCGCCAGGCGTCTTTCGTTGTTCGACGGAGACCAGACCGTCTCGATCGAGTTCGGCAACAGCGTCAACATCCACCATGGCCGCTACGAAGCCTCCCAGGTCGTTCCGCCGCACTCTTGGGCCCTTGAGCAGTGGGGAGTCAATTTCCCCCTTTCCGTGTTTCTCGAAGGTACGGAGGCAATCCGGACCCATCCCAAGCATTGGAGCCACCCCGTTGAAACCGGCGCCCTTTACGAATTCGCGCGAGTGGAGTGCCGCGTCGAGGGAACCGAGCAGGTCATGGGGCTTGCGTGCGCCCGGGTCGAGTGCAAGCGCTGGTATCGCTCAAACGGCCGGCCGATCATTTACGTCCTCTGGCTCGCGACCGACAGGAATTACCTGTGCGTCAAGGCCCAGCGGCTGGACGAAGGGTACGATCAGGAAGCTGCCGTCGAGAAGATGGAAGAGATCTCGCCGGGAGTATGGCTCCCGAAACGGGTCATTGTCCGCAACTACTGGACCTCCTTGACCGCGGGACGCTGCGTGTCGCGACGCGAACTGCTGGAGGTCTCGCGAGCCGTTCTCAATCCGGTCCATCCCGTCGAGTTCTTCCGGCAGTCGACGCCTGAGGACCTGCCGGTCTACCGCATGGTCGACGGCCGGCTCGACGACAGCCCGCTCCTTTGGCCGCCGGCCGAAAGCGGCGACGAGCAACTGAAACAGATCCTCGCTGCCGTCCGAAACAACGAGGCAAAGTACGCCTCAATCGAAACGAAACTCCGCGGGACCTACCGGACGTTTCCCGGCAGTTCCGCGGGAATGTCCTTCGGTAGTTTCTCCGGGGGTGACCAGATCGTTCGGTGCGTGCACTCCGAAACAATCCACCGCTCGGTGATCGACCCGAATCGCGTCTTCACCGAGGAGACGGAGACACGCCGAATGGAAAACGGCACGACATCCCGGTCCAACTCGCTTAATGCCTTCGACGGGCAGTGGACGCGTTGGCTCTATACCGACGACGATCCCGGCCACAAGCCGCCCGTCTCTCAGCGTTTTGCCGGACTGCAGCCCGGCGTGTCGGGACACGTCAGCCCGTTCAGGCCCCATTCGGCCGCCTTGCGAAGGCTCGACACGTTCCAGCCCTTGTCGGAGATCCTCGAATCCCTGCAGTTCGTCAGCCTGGATGCAAAGGTCGAGTACCTCGGCCGCCAGACTCGCCAGGGCCTCAGTTGCGACGTTCTGCGCCTGGTGGGAAGTTCGCGAAAGACCGGCAAGCCCTACCTGGTTGCGCTCTTGTGGCTGGCCCGCGATCGCTGTTACCTTCCCGTCCGCGACGAGTCGTACACGCTGCGGTGGAACAGTCAACTCCCCACGGCCGTGACTGAGATAGAGGAACTTCGAGAACTCTCTCCAGGCGTCTTCTTCCCCATGCGCGTCGTCACCAGCCATTTCGAAAGTTATCGGAACGGGGGCCTGGCCGACGACCGGTTGACCATCAGTTGGCAGCAGGAGTGGATCGTCGATGAGGTGACCTTCGATCCTGAGGTCGAGTCCGAACTGTTCGAAGTCGTCAACGTCCCCGCTGGGACGCAAGTCTCGGTATCGGACGCCGACGGCGAACACCTTGGCTCCTTCAAACAGCCCGCCACAGGCAACATTGTCCCCCCGGCGCCGGAAGAGCTGGACGCTATGAGAATCAGTTTGGGGGAACAGAAGCGCGACAAGAAGGAACGCCTCGTGGCCATGGACGCCCTGCTGGGCCGACCGGCTCCCGCCTTCCCGAACACAGCATGGCTCAACAGCGAGCCCCTCACCTGGGAGCAGCTCAAGGGCAAGGTGGTTCTCGTCGAATTCTGGGCCACCTGGTGCGGACCGTGCCGTTTGCCGTTGAGCCGATTGGCCAGGGCCTACGACGAACTCAGCGAAAGCGGAGTCGTGGTGATCGGCGTCCACACGGCGGGTAGCAAAGTGAACGACGTGGAAACGACGGTACAGGATGAGAACCTGCGATTTCCCATCTGCATCGACGTGCCGCCGCCGGAAGGTCGTGCCTGGGGCGCCTTCTTTCAGCAGTTTGCCGTTCGGCAGATCCCATACACCTACGTAGTCGATCGCGACGGCAAGATCGTCGCCCACGGCGATCTTATGGACGGCCTATACAAGGCCAGGAGCCTGGCGAAGAACCACTGATTGCATTAGCATGTCGAGCCCGTTACGATCGAATCCGGCGCGGAATGGCGTGACGATACAATCCGGAGGTGTTCCATGAAGATCCCTGCAAACCACACTCCGCCCGAAAAAGGGCGTCCGACCTTGTTGACCACCGTTGCGGCATTCGTGCTCCCACTGCTCGAATTGGCGGCCGGCCTGCCGTCTTCCCAAGCCGCTGAGCCGGCCGATCTCTGGACGCTGGCGAAAACCAAACAGGCTGACCATTGTTACTCGACGCTGATCACCGCCAGCCAGGTGCGTGATCTCCTGGGAACCGACCAGGGAATCGACGACGCCGTCGACTGGTGCAGGAAGACCGGCGTGACCAAGGTCTATGTCGAAACCTTCCGCAGCAACTACATGGCCTCGGAGGAAAACCTGCGACGTGCCAAGAGCCGGTTCCTGGAAGAGGGCTTTCTGGTCTCGGGCTGCGTGACGACGACGATCGTCGGCAAGAAGTCGACGGGCTGGAACCTGATCTCCTGTTACACCGACCAGGCGACGCAAGAGCGGCTCCAGGAGATCTTCGAGTTCACGGCCGGCCTGTTCGACGAGATCATGATCGACGATTTCTGGTTCACCGACTGCGCCTGCCAGGAGTGCGAAGCGGCCCGGAAGTCGAAGACGGCCACCGTGGGGGCGGCTGCGTATCCGGTTTCCGGCGACACCTGGGAGGACTACCGCTGCGAACTGATGGTTCGAGTGTCGCAGGGCCGGATTCTGGGGCCTGCCCGCAAGGTGAACCCGAAAGTGAAGATCATCATCAAGTATCCCCAGTGGTACGATCGTTTTCACGAGCGGGGCTATGAAGTCGTGCGGGAGACGAACGACTTCGACTTGATCTGGGTAGGCACGGAGACTCGCGATTACGCCGACAAACGCTGGGGCGGTACGCCCCAGTATGAGGCCTATTTCATCATGCAGTGGCTGGGCGGAATTGGCGGCCGAAAGTGCGGCGGCGGCTGGTTCGATCCCTACGGCACGACCGAGGCGACCTACCTGGAGCAGGCGAGGCAGACGGTGCTGGCCGGGGCCAAGGAATCGGTCCTGTTCTGCTACGGCTCGCTGCTGGAGAACACCGGTCCCGCCAACGTGGAAGCCCTTCGGGCGGAGATTCCGGAACTGCTCGATGTGGCCGGAGCCGTGCGGCAACGGGAGATGATCGGCGTCGCGGCCTACAAGCCGCCCAACAGTCATCCGGAGAAGGAACCACGCGTGTTCGACTTCGTCGGCATGATGGGCCTCCCGCTGGTTCCCTGCCACGAGTTTCCCGAAGACGCCCCGGCCGGGCTTTTTGCGGTTCACGCCCTGAAGGATCCGGACCTGCGTACGAAGCTCAAAGCCTTTATCGCGGCCGGAAAGCCGACGCTGATTTCCGACGGGCTCGCCGCTCAGATCAAAGACCAGGTCGCCCTTGATGCGGAGAACGTCCACGTGCTTCCGGTTCAAGGCGACCCCAAGTCACTCCTGAGCCTGACGCAAGAGACCCTCGATGCGTTGCGTCGCCCGATTCTTCAGCCCCTGGGACACTCCTTCGCGGCCCCGAATCGCGTTGCCCTTTACTTGATGACCGACGGCAGTTGGGTGGTGGAGAACTTTGGCGACGAACCGGTTGCGGTGAAACTTGACGCAGCGGAGATGCAGATCGGCCCGCGGGATTGGGAGTATCAGTGGAAGTGAGCGGCGCACGCTCACGGCCGCAGTTGCCGCACGGCGTCGGCCAGCCGGCAATACTGATCCATGCTGTTGTAGGCCTGGGCGGAGATTCGCAGCCACAGCCGAGGTGCACTCGGCCAGTGGTAGATGGGCACGTCGATGCCGAAATCGTCGAGCAGGCGATCGTGGAGCGGATGGGTGTGGAGGGCTCCGATGCCTACCACCTCGTCGGGCCCCAGCGGAATCGCGGCGATCGACCCCAACATCTCCTTGGGGCAGGGAGCCTCTGCTCCGACGGTTTCGCACAGAAGATCCCGAGCCGCAACGGCCAGGTTATGATTGTGCCGCATCAGGCCCTCGAGACCGTCGTCAAACAAGGTTTCAATGAAGCGGACGGCCTCGGGCAGGCACAGCCAAGGTGTGGGATCGCAGGTTCCGGCCCAGTCGAATTCCTCGTGGAACCGACCTCGCTCGGGCCGAATCGTGTTGTAGCCGTGGCTGATGACCGCCGGGTGAATCGAGTCCTGCCGATCGCGGCGGACGTGGAGGAATCCGGCCCCTTTGGGGCAGCACATCCACTTGTGACAATTGCCCGTGTAATAGGCGGCGCCGATCGCGCCAAGGTCGAGCGGAACCATCCCCGGCCCATGGGCGCCGTCGATGATGCTGTCGATCCCGCGATCGGCCAGCTTGCCGGCGATCTGCTCGACCGGCAGGATGATGCCCGTGGGACTGGTAATATGATCGAACAGCGCGAGCCGCGTTCGATCGGTTACTGCCGACAGGATGGCATCAACCGCGGCCTCGGGCGACTCGATCGGCATGGGGATCCTTGCCACGGTCACGCGGGCCCCGCTGCACCGCGCAGCATACTCAACCACGTTGCGGCAGGCGTTGTAGGCGTGGTCCGTGACGAGCAACTCGTCGCCGGGCTTAAATCGGAGCGATCGCAACACGCAGTTGACGCCCTCGGTGGCGTTGCGAACGAAGACGAGATCCTCCGAATCGGCGCCGAGGAACTGCGCCAACGCGTCTCGTGCGGCGTCCAGCAGAGGTTCCCGCTCACGCGTGAAGAACCGCACGGGCTCCCGCTCCATTTGCAGTTGATAGCGCTGCTGCGCCTCGAGCACCACTCGCGGGCAGGCCCCGAACGATCCATGATTGAGCATGGCTACGCTCGGATCGAAGGGCCAATGAACGGCGTAGGGCGATGTGTATGCGGAATGTGACTCGTCCATCGTGACCTCATTGTTGTCGTTCGCTCCGCGAACAAGCACCTTTTCGCGGAGCGAAACGCGAGTGCGACTGTGAAGGCGTTTGATCGGGAGGGTGGAAGTCCTTCTCAGGCTAACGTTACCGGCCTGTAGTCGAAAGGGGTAACTGCGTTTCTGCTAGGAAAGGTGGAGAGCAGTCTGCCCGGGGGATAGACGCGGCAAGTCATGGCGGTGAAATAACGTGGGAAAACGACCATGATGAAACGGCAATGCGGCTGCCAAACGGCAAAAGGACTACTTCCCAGTCACAGTGCCGCATGCGGGAAAACCGCCCGTACGGGTCGGAGGGAGGGGAAATGGTCCGCTCTACCCCTATCAGTCATTTCCCCGGCGATCCTCAGCCTCCGGTGCCGGTCAGTTCGAGTTCTTGGGCGTGGGGGCGAAGGGCGTCGATGACGAACTGGATGTGGGGGTCCGGTTCGACCCCGAGCCACTCGATTCCCATACGGATGATGTCGCGGTCGACCTTGGCAGCGAAGGATTTGTCTTTGAGTTTCTTCTTGACGCTCTTCGGCGCGAGGGTGGCGATACCGTCGGGGCGGACGAGACAGCAGGCGACGACAAACCCGCTCAGTTCGTCGCAAGCCACCAGGGCCCGATCCAAGGAAGATTTCGGTTCGAGGCCCCAGAGCCGCTGATGGACCGAGACGGCGTAGGCCATTTCGGCTTCGCCCTGCTCTTCCAGCCAATCGACCGTTTTCCGCGGGTGGTCTTCGGGCCAGCGCTGGTAGTCGGCGTCGTGCACGAGGCCGGTTAGCCCCCACAGTTCCACGTCCTCCTCTCCGCGCCCGTAAACGAGGGCGGCCGCCCGCATGGCGCATTCGACGGTTCGGGCGTGCTTGAGCAGAGAAGGGTCGTCGGTCCAGGCATGCAACTGCTGCAGGGCGTCGTCGCGGGTGAGGGGCATAGCTCTGTCTCCATCGTCAGGGGAAATACAACGTCGGGCCTCAATTGTCTGCTTCGAAGAGGGCGTTGTGAAGGAGACTGCTGAAGAACGGAAGCTGAGCCAACGAAGGCCGACACCCGAAAAGGGGGATGGCCCGTTGTGTCCGTTACATTCGTCACAATCGGAAGGCGATCTTGTTGAGTTTCCTGGCCCGCAGAACCGATACGATTGATACACCTTGACACGGGGGGAAGAGCAAATGAGATCGGTCCTGATCGTTCTGTTGTTGGCGACACCGGCGTTTTCGCAGGAATTCTTTGGCTCCGGTGAAGCCTTGTGCTGGCGGCCGTCGAGCGACGATTTCCACAACCAGTACAACTCGAACCTGGATCTCGACCACGATTGGTCGGGCGGCTATCGGGTCGCTTTGGGGCTCGACCAGCTCTGGGGTTGGAAGACCTCGTGGACCTACACCGCCTTTTCCGCCGACGACAGCCGCATCTGGACCGGTCTTGAAGGCGCCAATCTCAGTTCCTACGGAGATCTGGACTATCAGGTCCACGACTTTGAGGTGGGGCGGGAGTTCTGGTTGCACCCGAGATTCAAGACCGAGGCATTTGCCGGATTCCGCTGGGGTCAGATCGACTACACGCTGCGGGACGCGCTGGGCGGCGCCAACGGCAGCGCGCTGGTTCTGCACTCCAACACCGATTCGTACGGTGCGAGAGTGGGAGCCAAAGGACGGTGCTACCTGCCTGGCCAATTCAGCATCTTCGGCCAAGGGGCGTTTTCGGGATTGTTCTCCACGACCGATAACACGGGGCTGTCGTTGGATGGTACGTGGGACCTGACCGACAATCACGAGAACCACGGCGTGGATGCGGCAGCAGGCGTCGCCTGGGAATGTGGCCTGATGGAAGTCTCGGCCGGCTATGAGTGGAATTGGTGGGCGAACAGCCTTCAGCGACGAGCCTCCACATGGCAACCGGACTACGAAGATCTTCTCCTGGAAGGCGTCTTCCTGAGGGTAACTGGGAAGTACTGAGATTGGGGAGAACTCAGTCCAGGTCATTTACGCGGGTGGCAGTCAGGCTACGAACGCCCGGAGCAGGCCTTCCGCTTTGTGCCAGGTTTCTTCGTATTCGGCCTCGGGCAGCGACTGGGCGACGATGCCGCCGCCCACCGGGGCCTGCCACCAGCCGCGTCCGGCCGTGATCGTGCGGATCAAGATGCTGAGGTCCATGGAACCGTCGAAGCCCAGGTAGCCGAGGCTCCCGCAATAGGGTCCGCGGGCGGTCGGTTCGAGTTCCGCGATGATCTCCATGGCGCGAATCTTGGGAGCACCGGTCACGGAACCGCCGGGGAAGGCGGCGCGGATCAGGTCCAGGCAGTTCTTGTCCTCTCGCAACCGGCCGCGGACGGCCGAAACGAGATGCTGGACGAAGGCGTAGCGTTCGAGCGTGCAGAGTTCGGTGACTTGGACGCTATCGGCGAGGCAGACTCGGGAGAGATCGTTGCGCAAGAGATCGACGATCATCACGTTTTCTGCCCGGTCTTTCTCGCTGGCCAGCAGGCGAGAGGCGAATTCGTTGTCGGTGGGCCTCCGGTCGGCTCGCTGGCGGGTACCCTTGATCGGACGGGTTTCCACCCATCCGTCGAGAACCTGAACGAATCGCTCGGGCGACGCGCTGACGATCTGAAAGTCGCCCAGATCGAAGTAGGCCGCAAAGGGCGCCGGGTTCCGCTCGCGCAGGCGAAGGTAGAGGGTCGCCGAATCGCTCTCCGCCGGATGGAGCAGCCGGTGGGAGAGGTTTACCTGGAAGACGTCGCCCGCATAGATGTAGTCGGTCGCCTGCTGGACGGCGGCCAGGTAATCCTCTTGCGAGAAGTTGCTCGTGAGTTGAGGGAGCCGACCAGTTGGGAACTGTTGTACAAGTTCGGCTGCTCGCACGAGGCGGCGCCCAGAAATCTCCTCGGATGTCCCCGCGGTACGCTCGGACGCTTCGTTTCCGAGAAGGGCATGCTTGAACCACTGAAGCCGTTTCTTCGCCCGGTCGATTCGAGCAGGTTCGGATTGCTCCGGCAGACCGCTCGAGACGATCCAGACGCGGTCGTCCTGGTGATCCCAGGCCACGACCACGTCGTAGAGGCCAAGGGCCACGGCGGGCACGGCGAACTCATCCACCCGCGGTCGAGGAAGCCTCTCGAACTGCCACCCCAGATCGTAAGCCAGCATGCCGGCGGCCCCGCCCAGGAAAGGCGGCAGCCCGGCAATCGCCTTGGTCCGAAACCGGCTGAGCGCCTTTCCGAGAGATCTCAGGGCGTCCTCTTCGCAGGAGCATTCCAGGAAATCGAAAGGATCGGCCGCAACGAAGGAGTAGCGTCCGAGTCTGGGAAGCCGCATTGCGCTGTCGAGAAACAGGCAGTGCGGCAAGCGGGCCAGTCTCGAGAAGACCGTTTCGGCAGGAGGGGCCCCGGCGAGTTCCTCGACCAGCGGTTCGACGGCTGGGACGCTCACTCGTGCGACTCCTCGAAGGGGCCGTCGGCTTCGTCCTCTTCAAAGTACTGCTGCGTCTCCCCACACTCTTCGCGGAGCCGTGCCAGCCGCAAGGCGCGCCGCTCCAGTCGCGTCAGTTCCCGGCGCGTGAGCGTGCCCCAGTTCAGCGCTTCATCTTGCCGGTAGGTCTTGCCGAGCGTCAAGGCAATCATCGCCTTGGCCGACTCGTAGCCGAGGTAGAACGCCTGCTGGGCATCGAACGAGCGATCGCTGCCGGCCAGGAGCCGGTCGAACAGGTCGTAGGCGTCGTCGCTTTCGAAGTGCTTGCCGGCCGTTACGGCGTGAAGCCGGCCGCCCTCGGCGAAAAGCCGAGGTGTGGGGTCCTTGAGAGTCTCGGCCAGGTGCTCAAGCTCCTCGGGGCCGAATTCCAAGGCCGCCGCATCGCGGAGCATCAACAGGCCGGGTTCGGCATCCAGGGCGGGAGTCTTGTGCCGAGTCACGTAGTGGGTCAGTTGGCGAGCCAGGTGGCACTCGCGCACGGCGGTCCGATTCCAGTTGGCCGCCTGGCCGACCAGCACGGAGCCGGCGCGAAGCTCCTGGCACAATCCGAGAAGCAAGAGGTGGAGGGGTGCCGAGTCGACTGCGGCCGTTTCGGTGACAGTTTCCAGCGACATCATCAGCGCGGCGTCGGGCCAGCGGCGTCGGACCTCGAGATACCGGCCCACACTCTCCGCCAGCCCCAGCCCGATGGGACCAAGCCCCGCGTCGATCCGGTGCCGGACGCCTCGCTGCCTCGCCTTTTCCACAGCCCGGAAGAACTCGTCGTCTGACGATTGCCCGCCTCGAAGGACAATTTCGCACCCAAGTCCAGCGGCCGCCTCCTGCTGCTGCTCGCGATCGGCCGGCAGCACCAACTCGATTCCGCACGGAATGGCCGACAAGAGATCGAGCGGCGCAACGTCGCCGACGGCAACGCGCCGGCCTTCCTGGCGCAACTCCCGAACGACGGCGGCCAGGCTCGGCCAAGGTCGGCCGGAACCGCTCAGCAGGATGACGTCCGA
This sequence comes from Planctomycetaceae bacterium, assembly GCA_012719125.1. Classification (GTDB taxonomy): domain Bacteria; phylum Planctomycetota; class Planctomycetia; order Pirellulales; family Thermoguttaceae; genus JAAYAY01. The sequence continues at coordinate 11,921 of JAAYAY010000085.1, forward strand.
CGCATCGTCGGCCAGACCTGCCGCTCGATCCAGAATCCCGTCAAGCGACAATTCATCGGCCCGGTCGATTCTCGCGATGATCTCGATGTCCCACTCACCGTAATCGGCCGGGGCTTCCGGCCGCCCGAAGTAGCCGGGGAGCTCTCGGAGATCGACAGGGCCGCGACGGACAGGCACCCCTGCGGCCTCTTCAACCGGCGACAGGTCGCCCTGACAATGGCCCGGCAGGATAACGGCCGAGATCCCTTCGGGCGTTTCAAGCCGGCGGGCCAACCAGCGCGGTGTGATCAGGGCGGCGATTGTGATCGGCATCACCGCGATCGAATACTCGAAACCGACTTCCGACGCCAGTCTCGCGACGACACCCCGCAGTGGTCGCTCAGCAAGCCGGCCGGTAACGAACAGGTAGTGAGGCATGGGGAGGTTTGAGCTATGAGCTATGAGCTATGAGTTTGCTCTGGGTGGTCGGGTTGTGGGGGTGGTGTCGTGGGGCTTTCGCGATGGCCGCCGTTGACTTGGATGATTTGGCCGGAGATGAAGTCGGCTTGCGGTGAAACGAGGAAACGAGCGATGCGGGCGACGTCTTCGGGCGTGCCCCAGCGATCGGCCAGGCTCTCTTCTCTGGCCCGGTCTTGCCAATAGGCGGAGGCCTGCTCGCCCCAGGCGGTCTTGATCCATCCCAGTGCTAGGCAGTTGACGCGGACCGCGGGGGCAAGGCTCTGGGCGAGGCTTCGGGTGAAGGCCATGACGGCCCCCTTGCAGACGGCGAAAAGCTCGGCCGTGTCGCCGGCCATCCCGCGTTCGGCGCCGTCCCAGCCTAAGTTCAGGATGACGCCCCTGCCTCGCTGGACCATTCTCTTGCCGATCGCACGGCTGAGCCGTATGGTTGCGCGAGTGTCCACTTGCCAGAGGGCGTCGAGCCTTTGCTCGAAACCCCAGCGGCGGCGATCTCCGGTGAGAATATCGACGCCGGCGTTGTTGATCCAAATGTCGACGCCGTCCCGCCACTGCCAGGCATCCTCAACCAGGGCGTCCTGGGCGGCGTCGGCCGTCAGGTCGGCAACAACGATCCGGCACTCAACGCCGCGATTCCGCACGGGTTCGGCCGTTCGCTCGGCAGCCCGCCCGTCGTGCCCGGCGTGGACGACCACGTGGGCCCCGGCCGCGGCCAATTCGATGGCTGTGGCACGGCCAATGCCACGGGAGGCGCCTGTCACCACGGCAACGCGATTGGCAAGCTCACGCGGGGAAGGAGAAGACATGGAATCGCCAGATCACACGGTGGCCAGAGAATGGGGATAGCGCAAAGGCTGCGTACCCATTTGTATAGGGCGCTAAGCGCGCTGGCAACCGGGGGATTCGGGCGGTGAAGGGAGTTCGAGAGAACTCGGGCCGCTCAGTTGCTGAAGCTGACTCCCCAACTCACGCCGGGCCGATAGGGTCGGTGACGGCGGTGATAGTACGGTGGGGGATAGTGGTAGACCGGGGGACCATAGACCTCGTGGACCACAACCGGCGACTCCCTGACGACGACCGTTTCTGGTTGCCGCTGGCGGGGTGGTTCTTGCATGGCGGAAACGACCCGGCTGCTGACCCCCTGCTGGCTGAGATAGATCAGATCCTGGGTGTTGGGCGGCTGGACCATGCCGTTGGCACGCACGTGGTTGACAATAAGCTCTTCGTTGACGCCGCTTTGCGACATGGTGACTACATCTTCGACCGTGACGGCGCCGGCCCGGACCTGGCGACCGAGTTGACGTTCGATCTCGGCTCGATTCTGAGCCTCGATACTGTCGAGTTCCGAGCCCACGACCGCGCCGGTGATGGCCCCCAGGCCGGCACCAATGGCGGCCCCTGCTCCGGCGTTCCCCGAGGCGTCGCCGATCAGGGCCCCCGTCCCGGCCCCGAGGAGCCCCCCCAGCAAGGCACCTTGGTCTGCCCGATGGGGTGATGCGCAGCCGCTGACGGCAAGAATCGCGAAGGACAGGACCCACAGGGGGCGTTTCTTTGGCTGGCTCATTTAGGGGGGCTCCAACCGTGTTGGATGTGTCGATAGGGATGGTTCCTTCGCCAATATCGGCGCGCACCCTTGATCGAGATGAGCCGGGAAGCGTACTGAGAATGGGGCGGCAACGTCAAGTTGAAATGGGGTAGACAGTAGATTTTTCTCGCCCCCCCGCCTAGAATCACGTTTGATGGGATTTGCGGCCGCTTGCAGCCAAAACTGCTAAAGTGCCATCGTGGCGGAAGGGATTCCTCGCAGACCACGATCAACTTGAAAGAAGCCAAGCCGCGACCGCCTTCGGGTGCCTGTCGCGGCTTTTTTGTTTCCGCAATCCGAGCCGCCGCGGACCCGTCCGTCGCGGCTTTTTTGAAATACAGCCCTCTCGCATTGGAACCTGTCATGACCAACCGACCTCGTTTGCCTGACCCCAACGGCCCTGAACTGGCCGACTCGACCTTGGCCGTTCATGCCGGGGAGGACCGCCTGAAGGTGGGCAACGCCATGACCGACGCCATTTTCTGCTCGGCGACCTACACCTTCCCCGACACGCAGGCGGCGATTGATTACGCCACCCTGAAGCTGCCCCGCGAAGAATACGGGCGCTATGGCAACCCCACAGAACGGGTGGCTGAACGAAAGCTGGCGGCCCTCGAAGGGGGAGAGGGGGCGATCCTCTATTCGACCGGCATGGCGGCGATCAGCAGTCTGCTCATGGCCACGCTCCAGTCCGGAGATGAGGTGGTTCTGTTCGACGAGTGCTATCACCGAACGCGGGAACTGTGCAAGAAGCACCTGGGCAAGTTCGGCGTCGTCACCCACCAGGTCCCCGCCTGCGACTACGAACGAATGGAAGCGGCCATCAATGAGAGGACCAGGCTGTTGATCAGCGAGTCGCCCACGAATCCTCACTTGAGCGTCGTCGATCTGGAGCGGTTTGCCTCGCTTGGCAAGAAGCATCAGGTGGCGACTATGATCGATGCCACCCTGGCGACTCCCTACAACGTCAAACCGCTGAGCTACGGCATCGATTACGTGGTTCACTCGTGCACGAAGTATCTGGGCGGACACAACGACCTGCTGGGCGGGGCCGTGATCGGGTCGGAGCAGGCCCTGGAACCGGTCCGCGCGCTTCGCGGCGCCACCGGCATGTGCATCGGCCCCCACGAAGTTTACCTGCTGCTTCGGGGAATCAAGACCTTTGAACTTCGCATGCTGCGGCACAACGAAAACGGACTGCGAGTGGCCCGGTTCCTCGAAGGGCACCCTCGCGTGGAAAAGGTCTATTATCCGGGCCTGGAGAGCCATCGCGATCATGAGGTAGCCAAACGGACGATGCGGGGATACGGCGGCCTCATCACGTTCCTGGTCAAGGACGCCGACCACGTTCAGACGGCCGCCGTCGTCGACGCCACGACGATCCCGCGAATCGGCCCGAGCCTCGGCGGCGTCGAGTCGCTCATCGAGCAACCCATCGTGATGAGCTACCACAGCTTCACCAAGGAACAACGCGAGGCGGTCGGCATCCGGGACAACATGATCCGGCTGGCCTGCGGAATCGAGAATCCGGAGGACTTGATCGCCGATCTGAAACAGGCGCTGGAGAGGTAGCGAAGAGAGGGTTCAGGGTTCGGGGTTCAGGGTTTGGGGGTTGTTGGTAAGGAAGGGTGCAGGGACGATGAAGTTCCGGACGCGGGCGATTCATGTGGGCAACGAGCGGGATCCGCTGACGGGGGCGGTCGTGCGGCCCATCCACCTGGCGACGACTTACGTTCAGCCCGGGGCGGGCGAGTGGGGTGAATTCGACTACTCGCGGAGCGGCAATCCCACGCGAAAGGCCCTGGAGACGACGCTCGCCTCGCTCGAATCGGGTTGCGGGGCGCTGGCGTATGCCTCGGGCATGGCGGCCATTCACGGGGTGACGATGCTGCTCTCCGCGGGCGATCACGTGCTGGCCGGCACCGACGTCTACGGCGGCACCTATCGCCTGCTGCACAAGGTCGTGAACCGCGCCGGAATCGACGTCTCCCTTGCCCCGGCCACGGATCTTGACGCCTTTGAAGCAGCGATCCGGCCGGAAACCCGGCTGGTCTGGATCGAGAGCCCCGGGAATCCGCTCCTGTCAATCACCGACATCGCCGCGTGCGCCGAAATCGCCCACCGGCACGGCGCCTTGCTCGGCGTCGACAACACATTCGCCACGCCCGTGCTGACCCGGCCGCTCGAACTGGGCGCCGACATCGTCATGCACTCAGCGACCAAATACCTGGGCGGGCACAGCGACGTGCTGGGCGGGGCCCTGGTTGTGCGCGACAAGGAACTCTACGATCGGCTCTACTTCCTGCAGAACGCCACCGGGGCCGTCTTGGCCCCGCTCGAGTCGTTCCTCTGTTCGCGCGGGATCAAGACCCTGGAACTCCGCGTCCGCGAGCAGTGCCGCACGGCGCAGCGATTGGCCGAGTGGCTCGACGGCGACGATCGTATTGCCCGCGTCCTCTACCCCGGCCTGCCCGACCATCCGGGGCACGCGATCGCGGCCCGGCAGATGGACGGCGCCTTCGGGGCCATGCTGAGCTTCGAGGTCGCCGGCGACTTCGCCGCCGCCAAACGAGTCGCCGAGTCGACGAAGCTCTTCCAGCTTGCGGTCAGCCTCGGCGCCGTCGAGTCGCTCATCGAGCAGCCGGCCTCGATGTCGCATGCCAGCTACGATCGAGATGCCCGGCTGGCGCACGGCATTCGCGACGGCCTGATCCGGCTATCGGTCGGCCTGGAGGATTTCGAGGATCTGCAGGGCGATCTCGATCAGGCCCTCGCTTGGATAAGTCAGGCAGGCGGACGTCACTTGGCCTGACTGCGGCGCTCGGCGTTGAACTTCTTGGCCTTTTCGATCAGATCGGCAATCGAGACCGGTTTGCCGCCCAGGCGTTTGCTCTCGTCGGCCCCCTCCATGAAGGCGAACAGCTCGATGGTCTCCTGCTTGGCGATCGGCACCTCGCCCGTCTTGAAGAACTTGCAGATCACTTCGACGAGCGGCTTGTAGCCTTCGTAGTCGCCGCCGGGCTGGATCCCCTTCGTACCGAAGACGGTGGCCCCGTAGCCGGCTTTTCCGGGCGGACGAATGCCGCGGAACGTGCCGACGCGCCCGCCGCTCCAGGTGCCCACAACCAGATGGGTGCTGTCGGTGGCCGTGCACGAAACGGTTTCGCAACCCTGGCCCATGATCGTGAACAGGATTTCGCAGCCGTGGACGCCGTACCAGAACAGATCGGGGTGATGCTCCTCCAGGCTGCAAGGGCTGTAAGCGCTGCAGCCGACGATCTCGCCGATGGGCGAGTCGTTTCGCATTTGCTGGAATCCGGAAGCGAAACGCAGCGACGAACTGGAGAAGACCGGCACCTTGGCCTCCTCGGCGAGCTGAAAGATCTCCAAGACGTCGGCCAGCGAAGCGGCCATGGGCTTGTCGATGAACAGCGGCTTGCCGGCGGCGATCGCCAGCCTGGCCTGCTCGAGATGGGGACGTCCGTCGACGCTTTCGAGGAGAATCACGTCGACGTTGGGTAGCATCTCTTCGATCGTGTTGTAGATCGTGATCCCTTTGTCGCGCAACTGTTGCGTGTAACCCTCCACCCGATCGATGCTGCTGGGGTTGTCGGCCATGCCGCCGGGATACCCGGCCGTGACCACCACGCCGGCGATCGCGCCTTCTGCCGCGGGATCGTTGATCGTGTTGGTGAAGGCGATGACGTGCGACGTGGTCAATCCGATGATGCCTGCCCGGAGGGCGCCTTCGGGAACCTTGGGCGGTTCGGCCGACCGGGAATCGGCGGCAACGAACAAGGCCGAAACGAGAACCAAGCCGGCAAGAACTGAACGAGCCATGAAATTTCTCCGCAAAGTTTTCTGTTGTAGTAACACTCAGTTGTCGAAGTTCCAACGTCACTTGCCGGCAATGATTGCATCGAGCCGCCGGCTGCGCTCCTCGACGGAGAGCCCGCCGCTGCCTTCGATGGTCATGTAGCCGTTGTAGCCGATCTGGTCGATACACTTTCGGACCGCCGGCCAATCGACGTCGCCGTCGCGAATATCAACGAACTTCCCACCCTGCGCGTGCGACTTGTCAACCTCGAAGTCCTTGACATGGATCTTGACGATCAGGTCGCCGAGCGTTTCCAGCCATTCCTGCGGCTTGGCATATTTGACGTGGTTGCCGATGTCGTAATAGGCCTTCACCCAGGGGCTGCCGAAGGAGGCCACGAAATTGGCGGCCAGCTTCGGCTTGACCCAGAAGTTGTTCCAGACGTTTTCCAAGGCAATGACCACGCCCGTCTTCTCGGCGACCGGGATGAGGGCCTCGACGGCCTTGCGGGAAGCATCGGTGGCGCGGTTCTGCTCGGCGATATAGGCGGCGTAGGGCCCGTTGTCGCCCGCCACGACGCGAGTGACGTGCGACGTCTCTTCATCGAACTCGATGTCGAAGTCCCAGGGCTGCGGCATGTCGACCTTGGCTTCCAGCCGGCAGGGAACTAGGAGCAGAGCCGACCCGCCGTAGGCCTGCGTTGCCGCCAAAGCCTGTTTGACCTGGGCAACGTCGCCCGCAACCACGGCCTCGTCCGGATGGTTGAATTTGGCCCAGCCAAACAGGAGAGCGTGGATCTCCATCGAAAGCGACTTCGCCAGCTCGCGGGCGGCGGAGGCCTTGTCGAGGGGAACGTCCCATTGCCTGGAGACTTCGATGCCGTCGAATCCGGCGGCTTTCCATGCGGTAAGGGTCTTTTCGTCAGGAGTGCCGATCAGGGCCTTCTTCAGCGTCGTTTTGAAAGGGGCAGCCTGAAGATTACCAGCGGCCAGAAGGCCGGCGGTCGCGGCGGATGCGGCAAGAAATCGGCGGCGAGTCAACGCGACGGACATGGCAGGGCTCCGTGGTGTGAGCGGAAGTCGTTGATGTAAGCCCCGAGTATGCCAAACGCCCCACCCGCGGTCAATTTCCTGCCAGGTTCTTTCTGGTCTTCATTTCGGCCGGTCGCGATTCCCTGCGGCGTGTGGGGTGGCGAGAGCCTGGCTGCTACGGTTCGTGAGAGCGCGGCGACCTACCCCTGCGGGTGGGGCCCCGGCGGGGAATATCCGTTGCCTCATCGATCCAAGTCGGGTAAGCTACGCCTCTTACTAATACCTGTGCAGCCAATCCGGGAGATACGGAGAAGTGTTCCGCAGAGAACGGAGTCGGAGTGCGGTTTGGGGCCAACGAGGGTGGACGATGCTGTTGGCGGCATTCGTTCCGCTGGTGGGTGCGATCCCTGATGCGATGGCTACGGACTGGGCCAAAGCCATGTTCGACCATACGTCGCACGATTTCGGGATGGTCCCCCGGGGGGCGGAGGCCGAGCATCGTTTCACCTTCGAGAACATCTACCTGGAGGACGTCCACGTCAAGAGTCTTTCGTCGAGTTGCCAGTGCACGTTGGTGAAGGTCACCTCGCCATCGCTGAAGACCCATGAGAAATCGGAGGTCGTGGCGACGCTGAATACCCGGCAATTCACCGGCTCGAAGGACGCTACGATCCGTGTGGTTTTCGACAAGCCTTTCCCGGCGGAAGTGCAATTGCACATCCACTCCTACATTCGCACCGACGTGGTTCTGGAACCCGGCAGCGTCCAGTTCGGTCAGGTTACGGAAGGTGCGACCGTCACCAAGACACTTACTCTCCGTCACGCAGGCAGCGAAACCTGGAAGATCACAGGCCACGAGAACCAGGACCCGAATATCGACCTGTCGATTCAACCTGTCTCGGCCAATTCGGGCCAGTTGACCTATCAGTTGACTTTTACGTTGAAACCGACGGCCCCGGCCGGCTACATCCGCCGTCATGTAGCCCTGCTCACCAACGATCAGAATCCGAATGCGCGGCGCGTCCTGGTTCCCATCGAAGGGGTCGTCGCGCCTTCCGTGTCGGTACGACCGTCTCCGGTGGCCTTCGGACAGGTTCCAAAGGGAAGGGAAGTCACGCGGAATCTTGTCGTCCACGGCGAGGCGAATTTCCAGATTCTGGAAGTGGCCGGCCCCGACAAGCGATTTCTTCTTTCACCTTCCGCCAAACTCAACACTCCGTCGCGAGTTCATCTTCTGCCGGTGGTTTTCGCAGCCGGAACAGAGCCTGGAAAGCTGACGGGCGAGATTCTGATTCGGACGGATATTGACGGCGGGCGAATCCTCAAAGTGGACGTGTCGGGGGAGGTGATCGACGAGTCGACGAGTGCTACGTCCACTCCGGTGCCCGCCGATGGTACCCCCGCCGACGGCGAATCGTCGGCGGACGGGTGGCGGAGCGCCAAGAACTGAGTAGTCCCTCGTCGCCCAAGATCCATTGCTTCCCGCTTGGCACGAGTCCCTTGCGACGGGATTCGATCTGCGGTTAAATGGGCGTTTCTTGACCCGTTCAGGCCAGTGAACTCCGAGGAGATTCTGATGGGGATCGAACTTCGTAAAGACAGCGCGTATAGCTTGCTCGTTGCCACCAGCATGGGTGTAAGGCTCACGCCCGTGGGGGGCCAGCCCGTACATGCAAGCGACACGTTCACGATGCAGGCCACCAGCGCCGAATCGAACGTCGCGAGCATCTCGTCGTATCTGGGCCTGCCGGTCAAGGTGTTGACGACGTTTGTCAAGGGAAGTCCCATCAGCCGGTTCATTCAGGACGACCTGGCCAGCCGCCACATGGACTACGAAGGCAAGGAGGTGGAGCAGGGCGGTCCCTGGGGTTATCGGCACCAGTTCAACATCGCCGACAGCGGATATGGCTCGCGCGGCCCTCGCGTGCATAACGACCGGGCCGGGGAAGTCGGCCGCACCCTGAACGTGAAGGACTTCGATCTCGAACGGATTTTCGGGCGTGAGGGCGTCCGGATCGTGCATCTTTCCGGGCTGATTGCGGCCCTCTCGCCGGAGACGGGCGAATTCTGCCTGGAGATTGCCCGGGCGGCCAAGAAGCACGGCACGAGCATCTCGTTCGATCTCAACCACCGCGATTCGTTTTGGGAGAATCGGGAGGAAGAACTCCGGCAGATCTTCCACGAGATCGCTTCCGCTTCCGATATCCTCGTGGGCAATGAAGAGGATTTCCAACTCTGTCTGGGTATCGAGGGGCCGGAAGCGGGCGGCAAGGATCTAGCGGCCAAGATCGATAGCTTCAAGGTCATGATCAATCGGGCCAAGGAGGCGTTTCCCAAGGCGGACGTGTTTGCCACGACCCTGCGACAGGTTGTCAGCACCAACGCGCACCTCTGGGGCGCGATCATGGCCGAGGGAGCCAACTGGCACGTAGTGGAGCCGCGAGAGATCCCGGTCCTTGACCGCATTGGCGGCGGCGACGGCTTCGTCGGCGGCATGCTTTACGCGATCCTGCGCGGCTGGGAACCGGAGAAGTGGGTCCAGTTTGGTTGGGCAAGCGGGGCGTTGGCAACCACCTTCCTGACCGATTATGCCCAGCCGGCCGACGAAGAACAGGTCTGGAGCATTTGGAAGGGAAACGCCCGGGTCCGCCGCTGAATGGCGTCAGGTCCTTACGCCTTGCATGGCGCGTTTGACGAGCCGCACCTCGTTGCCCTTCTCGTTGTACAGAACTTCATCCATAAACGTCTGGATCAGCGACAGGCCGCGTCGTCCAACCGGTTCCAAAGCCCCCGGTTCGTTCAGATCGGGGACCTGGCTGAGATCGAATCCGTTCCCGTCGTCGCGAATCAAGAATCGCGCCTCACTGGGCGTCAAGTCGATTTCGACATATACACGGCGATGGCGATAGGGTTCCTCCGCGGCACGTCGCTCGACGAGGCTCAAATCACCTTCCTGAATCAACTCGTGCTCGACTTCCTGCACTTGTTCCTTGGTGATTTCCAGGTTGCCGTGGAAGATGGCGTTGAGGACCGCTTCCTTGACGGCAACCCCCACCTGCAGCCTCCCCGCGAAGTCGACCAACCCCATGCCGCTCACCATTTGTTGAACGAGATCGACCAGCGGGTCGACCAAAGCTGGATCGTTGTCCAGCGTGAAGACGAACCGCGTCTCGTCGAGACAGGTGATCAACTTCGCGTGGCACCGATCGGCCTTGGCAAGGGTGAGGACCTCCTTGGCGGTATCCGGCAGCTTGTCGGCCAGTCGCGATTTCGGCACGTAGCTGGCGGCCCCCTTCTCCAAGGCCTCGATGGAAAGCGTCTCCGTACCGTAAGCGGTCATCAAAATGACCGGTATCTCGGGAAAATGCTTCCGCACGGAGCTAACCAGTTCCAGCCCATTCATCTCCGGCATGGTCAGGTCGGTGACCACAAGGTCTGGCGACAGATCCTTGAGCCGCGCCATGGCTTCCACCCCGTTCACGGCGTACTGCACGGAACACTCGAACTTGCGTTCCAGAAGTTCCCCCACCAGACGCCGGTCCACAGCCGAATCATCCACCACGAGAATCGAAGTCATCGCTGATCCTCCCTTAGCCATGTCAGACGGCCGATGGCGAAAACTCCACGGGCGAACATCAATGATACCGCTGGAAGTTTAACGAATCCTGCTGGAGGTGACCATACCCCACTATTGGCCTAGTTCGTTGGATTGTTGAATTGGGCAGATCACGCATTTCATGACGTCAGCGACTTCTGGCATTGGAAATGACGTGGGCCAACCGGTTTGCGTCCAGGTCCTGTTTGCGGATGCAGTCCGTAGCCCCTTCGCGTTGGGCCTCCTGTTCGATTTCTGGCATCGTCGCACCGGTCATCACGACTACGCGCAAATCAGGAAAGGAGTTGCGCAAACGGCGCACCGTCTCCATCCCCCAGCTATCGGGCAGGCTCAGGTCGAGAAGCACCAGATCAAACTGCTCCGAGGCGAGGTAACGGAGCCCGAGAGTGAGCAACCGGACATGCACAAGGTCTGCCGCGCAATCCAACTCGGTCAAGAGAGACACTACCATCTCGGCGTCGTCTGGATCGTCCTCGACAAGCAAAATCCTGTTCTTGGGGAGCATAATAGACCCTAGGACCCCTGCGACCGACACAGCATGCCGACCCCCCCCGGTCGAGTTAGAGGGGCAGGAGACAAAAGACCGGAACTCGACGTAGCAGCGATACTGGCTGAATGCTACATCATTTTAGAGACCAACCCCCACCAAACCAAGGCGTTCGTGCCGCCAGGAGGCAGGAAGGCCAGCGAGTGTCGAGAGGCCAAACCATATGACCTCACCACAACGTCATCGGCGTGTCCTGACCGAACAGGAAGCCGAACGCCACCGGAATCGTCTTCGACAGGCCCAATCAGACCGCGACCGCGCTCGTCTGGAGAGGATTCGTCGCAGGAATCGACAGGCCGGTTGGCTTGAGAGACTTCGAGCCACGGCCCTCTTCCTGGGAATTGTCGCTTTCTTCACGTGGGTCTATTGGATGGCCATCCACTGAGAGGTCAATTACAATGGGGCTGGCACCTATCAGCAAGTCGTTTGGCCAGGACGCTGACATCGACGCAACTCCTGTGATTCGAGAGCGTAGAAACCATGTTGAGCCTCTCTCCCCTCCTCTCCTGGCTCCCTGCTGCTTCCCGTAGATTACTCCTCCGCCCGGTACGATTTTCCCTGGCCACAGTGTGTCTGGCAGCGGTTGTCGCCGGCGGCTTCGTGCCCGGTCGTGGGGTTGCCGCAGACGATGCGGACGCGATGCCGTCTTGGGCTCCCATCGCACTTCATCCGGCCAATCCCCACTACTTCTTGTGGCGAGACCGCCCGGCGGTCCTGGTGACTTCCGGAGAACACTACGGTGCGTTGCTGAACCTGGACTTCGACTACCTTCGGTATCTTGACACGCTCGCGGTGGACGGCCTGAATCACACGCGGACCTTCTCGGGCGTTTATCGCGAGTTGCCTTCGTCTTTCGGCATCACCGACAATCCGCTGGCCCCCAAGCCGCTCCAGTACATTTGTCCGTGGCTCCGGAGCGATCAACCGGGCTACAAGGACGGCGGGAACAAGTTCGACCTGACCAAATGGGATCCGGCGTACTTCGCCCGGCTCCACGATTTCCTAAAGGCTGCCCAGGAACGTGGAATCGTCGTGGAATTGACGCTCTTCTGCACTATGTACAAAGACGAGTTGTGGGAAGTCTGCCCGCTCAACGCGATCAACAATGTCAACGGCGTCGGCAAATGCCCTCGGGAAGAGGTCTTCACGCTCAAACATGACGATCTCACCCAAGTCCAGTTGGCACTGGTTCGCAAGATCGTCACGGAACTGAAGGCGTTCGACAATCTATTCTACGAGATCTGCAACGAACCCTATTTTCACGGAGTCACGCTGGATTGGCAGCATCGGATTGCAGACGAAATCGCCGGCACGGAGAAGGACTTTCCTCACAGACACTTGATTTCGCGAAACGTGGCGAACGGGAAGGCTCGCGTCGAGAACCCCCATCCGGCGATCTCGATCCTCAACTTCCACTACTGTGTGCCGCCCGACGTAGTGGCCATGAACTACGACCTGGACCGGGTGATCGGCGAGAACGAGACGGGATTTCGAGGCAGCGACGACCTGCTCTACCGATCCGAAGCGTGGGCGTTTCTGCTGGCGGGCGGCGCCCTCTACAACAACCTTGACTACTCCTTCACCCCGGCCCACCCGGGCGGAACGCTACTGGAGTATAAGTCGCCCGGCGGCGGCAGCGCTGCCCTCCGCAAGCAACTCGGGGCTCTCAAACGCTTCCTCGACGAACTCGACTTTGTCCACATGAAACCCGATGCCGGCGTGATCAAGAGCGTTTCGCCCGAACTGACCCGCTACGCCCTGGTCAATCCCGGTAAGGCCTACGCGATCTATCTTCACACACCGCTGCCCAACAAGCCCAAGAATATCGGCGACCATCGGTTGACCGACGCAACGGCAACCATGACCATTGAGCTTCCGCCGGGCAAGTACCGGACGAAGTGGGTCAGCACGCAGAACGGCCTGGGCGACGAAAACGAGCCCGTCCAGCACGCCGGCGGACCGATGACGTTGAAGTCGCCGGTCTTCTCGGACGACATCGCGCTGCGGATCCTCGCCGCGGAATAGTCCGGGTTTTTCACAAAGCTCGGTTGGTTACTCGTAGTCCGTTGAAGGCAAACAAGTTAAGGACAGGCCCCCCGGAGGCACTGTGTATTGGGTGGCACGCTCAGAGCGAAGCGATGGGCGTGGATGGTCAGGTCACCACGCCCATCGCTTCGCTCTGAGCGTGCCACCCATGAATGATCCGGGCCAGACTCTTACAGCGTCCACCCCTCACGATACTCGTCGTGGAGCATCGCGTTCGCCTGGTCGCTGTTGCTGAAGCGATCAGCTCTGGCATCCCAACTGAGCGGCTGCCCGACGCGGATGGCAAGGTTGCCCAGCAGAACGAATTCGGTGATTCGTTCGGCCCAGTCGAAATTGCAGCCGGCCGGCTCGCCGCCGCGTACGGCCTCAATCCACTCACCCCAGGTGCCGGGACGCCGCGGCAGCGTCTCGGGGACGTCGAGGAACTTCTTCCCGCGATCAAGCGGATAGACGGTCGAGCCGAGCATAACCCCCTCGTCGCCGAGGTACATGGTGCCCTCACTCGGATAATTCGCCCCCTCCAACTGCTTCGGACGCGGCGGCCGGAGCCCGCCGTCGTACCAAACCAGACGTACCGGTGGGCGCCCCTCGTGTTCCGGGAAATCGTAGTTGACAATCGACGCCAGCGGGGCAGTCTCCGCGAAGACCATGGTGGCCGAAGCCTCGACGGCTGTCGGCTGGGTAAGATTCAAGGCGCGATAAGGCGTGTTGGCGTGGTGGCAGCCCATATCGCCCAGGGCTCCCGTGCCAAAATCCCACCAGCCGCGGAAATTCCACGGGTGGTAAACGGCGCGGCGGGGGTTGCGGTTCGACTTGACCTGGGCCACCGCGTAATGCCCATCCGGCCACTCGGCTTTGAAGGGCCGCACCCGGGCCGGGCCGAGCCAAAGATCCCAGTCGAACGTCTTGGGAATTGGGTCCTCGCCTTCAGGACGCTGCATCCCCTGCGGCCAAAGGGGGCGGTTGCTCCAGATATGGACCTCACGAACCGTTCCGATGGCCTCCGCGGCAATCAGTTCGCAGGTGCGGCAGGCAACGGCGCTCGTGTTGGGCGAGGCCGTCACCTGGGTGGCGACGCCCTTCTCGCGGGCTACGCCGACGACCTTCCGGAGTTCCTTGACGGTTCGCGTGAGCGGCTTCACGCAGCACAGATGCTTGCCCGCTTCGAGGGCGGCCAGACAGATGACTGCGTGGCTGTGATCGGGCGTGCCCACGTAAACGGCGTCGACATCTTTTTCGGCGTCAAGCAACTCGCGGTAGTCGCGATAGCGCCGCGCCTGGGGCCAGTTGTCGAAGGACTTCTTGGCGTAGACTTCGTCCACGTCGCATAGGGCGACGACCTGAAATCCGACGGAGTCGCAGGCCTTCATCTGCCCGTGCCCGACACCTCCCACACCGATTCCCGCCAGAGTCGGTTTCTCGCTCGGGGGCGTATTGCCTTCGCCGCCCAACACGTGGCGAGAAACGATCGTGGCGGCCGCGCTCACCGCGGCAGCGTCGCGGAGAAGCTGCCGGCGACTGATCCCGCCGGAACGACAAGTCGTGGATTCCTGTCCGATCGAACGCTTGGGTTCGGGTGTCCCGCGCATTTTTGCTTCTCCCGCGTCAGATTGTGCCGAGAATTGAATTGGCTTCGCTCCCCGACAACATACGAGGTCCGGCGACAGATCGCAAGCAAATGCCGATTCAGGGCGACCATCTGTTGGAGTCCAGGCTTCAGCCTGCAGAATCGGGAAGAGCAGGCTGAAGCCTGAACTCCAACGTACAGAACTCTCAATTCCCAAGAGACTGCAGCGGCGCCGGAATTCGCCCACCCCGGCGGACGAACAGGTCGCTGGCGCCCGCATTGCGGATTTCGAGCACGGGCGTGGAACCGAACAAGCCTCCAAAATCGACGACCTCGCCGGCCTTGGCCCCGGGAACGGGGATCATTCGCACGGCCGTGGTCTTGTTGTTGATCACGCCGATGGCCATCTCGTCGGCGATGATGGCGGCCAGGGTCTCCGGCGGAGTGTCGCCGGGCACGGCGATCATATCGAGCCCCACGGAGCACACGCTGGTCATGGCCTCGAGCTTCTCGAGCACCAGTTGCCCCTGGCCGACAGCCCGCGCCAGGGTGGCGTCCTCGCTGACCGGAATGAACGCTCCGCTCAGCCCTCCCACCGAACTGGAGGCAAACAGTCCGCCCTTCTTGACGGCGTCGTTGAGCAGGGCCACCGCGGCCGTGGATCCCGGGGCGCCCACGCAGGCAAGCCCCAGAGTCTCGATGATCTCGCCAATGCTATCGCCGACTTCCGGCGTAGGCGCCAGGGAGAGATCGACGATGCCGAAGGCGACACCCAGCTCGGCGGCTACTTCCCGCCCGATCAGCTCGCCCACCCGCGTGACCCGGAAACTGGTGATCTTGATCTCCTCGGCCAGATCGCCCAGCGTCAGGTTCGGCTCCAGCGCCAGCCGCCGTTTCAGGGCACTGCACACGACACCGGGCCCCGAAACGCCAATGTTGACCGTCGCTTCCGGCTCGCCGGCCCCCATGTAGGCGCCGGCCATGAAGGGGTTGTCTTCGGGGATGTTGGCAAACACGACCAGCTTGGCGCAGCCGAAGCCCCGCTGGTCCGCAGTGGCCTCGGCGATTTTGAGAAGCAGATGCCCGACGCGTCCGACGGCGTCCATGTTGATGCCCGCCTTGCGGGAAGCCACGTTGAGCGACGCGCACACCTGCTTTGTCTTGGAGAGAACCTCCGGTAGCGAGTTCATCACCACGTCGTCGCCCTGGCTGATGCCCTTGTGCACCAGCGCGGAGAACCCGCCCACGAAATCGACGCGGCATTCGGCGGCCGCCTTGTCGAGCGTCCTGGCGACCTGAACCGCCGCGGCCTGGCCGTGCCCGGCAAGGATCGTGGAGACGGGGGAAAGGGCGATTCGCTTATTGATGACCGGAATGCCGTATTTCACGCCCACGCGGTCGCAGATCTCGACCAGACGATTGGCTCGCGACGTGATCTTGCTGTGCAGCTTGCGGCACAGGTGGTCGACGCTGGGGGCCGCGCAATCGTCGACGTTCAGGGCCAGCGTGACGGCACGCACGTCGAGGTGCTCGGCGTGGAGCATGTGAATCGTGGAGAGAATTTCGTCCGTGCGCAGCATGTTCGCGTTATCCCTGACCAGTCAGCCGCAGTTGGTTGGTAGCTACGAAGATATTCTCGTGCTGGAGCTTCACGGTGAAGCCGAGTTCCTGGCCCATCTGCTCCAGGTCGGCCTGAAGCATGCGGATGTCCCACTGCTTCGACAGCTCGAGCTGGCCGATGAGCACGAATTCGTCCTCTCTGCGGTCGCCGTAAAGGTCGACAATGTTGATGTCCTTGCCGGCCAGGTACTGGCTGAACCGCCGCACGATTCCCGGTTGATCCTTGCCGAAGGCCGTGATGACGAATCGTTCCGTCCCGTCCGCCGGGGCGGCCCTCCGGCTCACAAGCCCCTTGCGGGCGACCACCTGGTACTCGCCGCCCAGCGACTCGGAACTGCGGATGCGGCCCGCCAGATCGCCGGTCTCCACCGCCTCGGGAAGGCTGACAATCATGATCAGCGTGAAGTAGCCGCCGAGGACCGTCTGGCTGCACGAATCGATGTTCCCACCCAGGTCCTCGATCGCGTTGCTCACCGCGGCCACGATCCCCGGATGGTCGTCCGACATGATGTTGAGAACGTAAACGTGCTCAAAACGGGGCATTGAATGACCTTCCGAGCCTCAAAAAACAGGGCATTTGATGATCTCGGCTACACCCACCCACCGTCTTCCGGAGAGTCACCTGACCAGACGACGCGGCTTTCGGTGCCGAATCAGTCTATTAGAGCGAAGGCTCCGAAGTCGTACAAGGAAGGGGCGACGGGGAGGAATAGATCCGAATGACGGACAGAGGCGACAGTGCAGGGCTCGTGCTGGTCGTTCGTGTGCGGTCCTCTACGCCGAAGGCGTTACGCTCCAGAGCCCGGCGTCGCGCAGCGCACGCTGGGGGATAGGACAGCGAATTACCTGTACCCCGAAGGGGTTCGACAGACCCGTTCAACTCGATCTTGTTGAACCCCGTTGGGGTACAGGTTGACGTCGTTGCTCGAATCCCAGCGTGCGCTACGCGACGCCGGGCTTTGGGATTCAACACCTTCGGCGTACTGAGGATGGCCCCGACAGAAGCGAGCAACATTCTCCCTTCTTCCCTTGCCCCCCAATTGGCCGGGGTGTCGGTTAGAGAGCCCCGACCGGCACGCGAGATTATGTGCAGCGAACGTACAAGGAGCAGGAGAGCGTCATCCTGGAGGTTCATTGATGCCGACTGCGGAATCGTGCGCTCAACCGCCCCTCACCGCGAACCATCACCGGAAACTACCGTAATCTTCCAATCGCCGTCCACTGCGATCACATCGCGCTCACCGTTTCGAATGACTTCGATCTGGATCCCGCCGTCCTTCTCCTTCCACGATACCGAACGCACCACCGCGGGCGTCGATCCGCTGGCCGGTTCCAGCACGGCGGCAAAACGGGCCGACTTGCCCCGCCGGGTGACGCGAACCAGCGGAACGCGATCGAACACCGAGGCGCCCACACCGTCGCCGACCAGCAACTCGGTCCCCGGGGCCGCGTCAAACGTCAACGTGTTCGTCACATCGCCGGTGGCGAAGACCACGCGGCTGGCCTCGTCGGTCACACCAATCCGAGCGCTCTGGACGTATTCCATGCCGGGGAAGCTGGAATCCGCCGGCTCAACCGCCTTGTCGGCCACGCTGCATTCGCGGAGTTCTCCCCGGTTGTGATAGAACCAGTCGAAGCGGTGCTCGGCGTCCGCCCGCAGGTCGTCGAAAACGAGCAGGTAGTCGGCCGTCTGCAAGAGCAGGCGGGTGTGCACCACGCCCTTGTAGGCCTCGGAACACTGGACAACGGCGACGGTCGTTGCCGGATCGTCGTCGAAGTACAGGAGCTTGCCCGCGGCGGGGGCCTGGGACCGGCCGTCGACGACGACCCCGTTGTGGGAGAGTGTGGCCTTGTACCAGTGGCTATGGACCGGCAGACGATAGGCCTGGCTGCGAGCCCGGCCCGGGTCGATGCCAAGTTCCGATCCGTAGGCGAAGAAGACGAAGCTCAGCTTGTCGAGGTGGCCGTGGAAGCCGCCGTAAGGACCGAACGTCACGGCCGAGACAAGCCCCTTCGGGCCGCCCGTCCGTGCGATGGCGTGTCCGGCCGAGTGGAAAACTCGCGAAGGAACTGGCGGGATCTCGGGCAAGTCGCCGATCGTCCGGCCCAGCAGGACCGAATTCCAGTTGGGCGACTTCGACAGGTAGGGCAGCATTGTCGGCTTGCCGTAAGCGTGATAGGCGAACTCCAGCGCGTGAGCGACGCTCCCCATGCTCGCGCCGGTGTCGTCGCCGAACCGGGGCAGCCGACCGTCGGACATGACGTACTGGACAGGCAGAGTGAACATGCTCTCCAGCCGAGGGTGGCTCCACAGGTCGATCCCCAGCCGCCGCGAATACTCGGCCAGATCGATCATGGCGCTGAGCGTGTAGAAGTGGTATCCCCAACTGTTCTCGTACCACATGCCGTCGTCGGAGACCGAGAGGGTCATCTGGTCGACGAAGCCGTTGCCGGCGTCGTTGATCGCCCGGTCGATCCACTGGCGGTCTCCCAGGACGGCCCCGCCGGCCAGCATGGCCGCGTTGTGCCAAGTCTGCCAGTTGCTCTTGCCCGCCTTGTAACGGCCGATGCTCTCCACCATCGGCCGGAGCAACCCTTCCTGAATCGTCTCCCGCTCCTCGTCGGTTAGAACGCTCCCCGAGGCAATCAGGTCGTAGGCCGGCGCAATGGAACCGGCGAAGGCCCCGGCCTCGGTGAGGGTCTGCTCGTAGAGATGTCCGCCCGAACGCGACTTGTTGTTCCGCGAGGCCGTGTGATAGGGGTACTCCCGGTAGCGCTTGGCATATCCGAGCAGAACGTCGGCTGCCAGCCGCGCGTACTTCTCCTCGCCCGTGATCGCATAAGCCCAGGCGGCCGAACGCATGGAGTGAAGGTTTCGGCTATGGACGTGTGAGAAGATGACGTCGTCGTAAGGCTCGCCCGAGTAGACCTTGGAACACTTGGGACACTGATGGTGAGTCGGGTCGACGGTCTTGAGGGCCAGCTCGCAGTCGTCGCATTGGTACCACTGGTTGTGCTGCCCGCCGCGGGGCGGGAACTCCAGCGGACGCTTCAGCCCCTCCTCGGCCTCGCGAACGACCTCGGCGACAACGCCGCGCGTGTCCTTGTCGTCGCCTCGGTAGGCAGCCTGGAGACGCGAGATCTCGGTCGCGGTGGCCGTGATCCGAGGGTAGGGAAGCTGGGCAACGTCAGGAATGGCGGGCTTGGCGAAGTCGGCCGAATGGCACCAAGAGGCCGACAGAAGGAGCACAAAAGCAAGGGAAGGAATGCGCATAGTGTGGGGACCGTTTCTCTGGGAGGGGCGGGACAGGATGCGGAAGGGGAGGGAACGTAGGTGTGAGAAACCGTATCTTGACCTACGGGCGAGGCAGATTCAAGAGACGGGTAGGTCCCGGGCGCCGCACGGGTCTTTGAAGCGGTTCATTCGGTATCCAAGCTCAATGGGTTCAGGAGCCGTGCGGCGCCCGGCACCTACGGAGCGATGGCTTCGACCACCGCCTCCCACAGCTCGCGGCCGCTGGTGCTGTTGGTCATGATCACCAGGCCGGTCCCGGCGACCGGATCGAACTGGCTGTAGCAGCGAAAGCCCGTGCCGTTCGACCCGCTATGGTAGATCCGCCCGCCCCGCTCCGTCTTGTCGATCGCCCAGCCGAGGCCCCAGAAGACCTTGTCGGAGGCCGACGCGACCGTGCGCCGGACCGGCTTGCGTCCCGTGGTCTCGGTGGTCGGCGTGAACATAGCGGCCAGCGACGCCTTGCTGAGCGAGTGCGGTGCACTGCGGTCGGGATTGAGATACTCGACAAGATACTGGGCATACTCGCACGGCGTCGTGTAGAGCGAATAGCCGGCATTCGCCCGCGTGAAATGCCGGCGATCCACTTTCACCCGGCCTTCCGCATCGTGCCCGGCGGCGGCCAGCGTCTCGTAGCGATCCTGCCACTCGTAACTGCTGATGGTCATTCCGAGCGGCCCGAAGAGTTCTTGCTGAACGTACTGCTCAAAGGGCGTACCGCTGATGTGCTCGACGACTCGCTGAAGGTAGAGATACCCTTCCCCCGAATAACCGAACTTGCTGCCGGGCTCGAACTCAACCGAAAGCGGTCCCGTCGATTGCGACCCGCCCTTGCGCCAGTTGGGAAAACCGGTGGTGTGCGACAGGACCATCCGGGCGGTGATCTTCTCGTGCAGCGGATCGTCGGCCAGGTAGGGTTCATCCAGGTACTCCACCAGCGGCCGATCGAGATCGAGCTTGCCCCGCTCGACGAGTCTCATGGCGAGATAGGCCAACGGCGTCTTGCTCATCGAGCAGGCCTCGAAGACCGTCTCGCGATCGACCTTCTCGGGCGACCCAACCTGCCGCACCCCGTACTGCCGGTCCCAGGCAACCCGGCGGTCTTCAATCCCCGCCAGCGACACCCCGGGCACGTGGTACTTGTCCATCAATTCCGGGACGAGCTTGTCGAGCAGGTCGGCGTTGGCACCCTCGTCCACCGCGAGCCCCAGGTCCCAGAGCCGGATTCCGAAATCATCGCCGGGCAGCATCTTCTTGGCATTGCCCTGTCCGCCTCCCGCCGACAGTCCAAGCTGTCCGTCGGGTGAGAAGGCAACGCTGCGGATCCAATTCCGGTGGCCCTGGAAGAGAGCCAGCCGGCTGCCCGACTCGACGTCCCAGAGCCGAACCTGGTTGTTGTAGCCGCACGAGAGGATCCGCCGGCCGTCCTTCGAGAAAACGGCGCAGGTAACGCCGTGCGGATGGGCCTCGATTCGCCGAATCCGACTGCCGGTCTCCAGGTTCCAGATGCAGATCGGCGATGCGGCAAGGACCGATGCGGGAGCGCTGATTCCCGCCATGGCCTGGCGGCCGTCCGGCGAGAAGGCGACGCTCTCGGCAATGCCTTCGAGCTGAAAACGACGGATTTCCTCGCCCGACTTCAGATCCCACAGCCGCATCATCTGGTCACGGCCGCCCGACAGAACTCTGTCAGAATCTGGACAGACCGCGAGGGACCTGATCTGGCCATCGTGCTTTCCGAAGTTGCGAAGGCGCTCGCCGGATGCGACGTCCCAGGCGATCATCGTATGCTCTTGGCCGACCGACACCACGGTTCGGCCGTCGGGCGAGATGGCGATCGGGCAGGTGAAATCGCCGGCTCCTTCGAACCGCCGCGTCAATTCACCCGTGTCAACGTTCCACATCACCACGAAGCCGCCGATGCCACAGGCGATGATCTCGTGCCCGTCGGGCGTGAAGACGAGCTGCCCCACGTCGCCCGCCCGGCGGCCTTGGTCGCGCTCGATGGAGTCGGACACGAAGGCCCTCACGTCGATCCTCCGTATCTCCTTTCCATTTTCGACGTCCCAAAGGCGAATCGTGCCGTCGCCCTTGGGCCAACCACTGCCCGAAGCGATCCGCTTGCCGTCGGGCGAAAAGACGGCGGTTCTCACGGGCCCCCCGTGCCGTTCGAGGATCCGGACGAGTTGTGGTGCGAATATGGTGAGCAGACGCCCGTCGCCGGGGACGGTTTCGACGCCCTCCGGGGCCGCGAGGGTTGGCTTCGATCCGAAGCACAGTTTCAGTTCGCCCTCCTGCAGTGCGTAAGACGCGTGAAGCATCCCGTCGCGTGTGACGAGCGAGATCCGCTTCGGCGTCTTCGTCAGATCCAGTTGATAGGTACCGATGAAGCTCAACGTTCCTTCGTTCAATTGGTACCCGTCGCCATGAATCACCAGTCGCATCTTGTGCGGCTGCTCGTAAGGTTTGCCGTTGCGCTGGTGTCCGACGGAGACCCAGGTCCCTTGGAGCAGCTTCTGAGCGGCTTTCACCTCCTCGTCAACGGCCGGGCCACTTGCTTCGGTCCGCGAATCGTCTTCGGCACATGTCCCAGTCGACTGGCCCAGGACGCTCCCGAGCAACAAGAAGCACGCAGTCCTGCACAAGACACACCGATGTCCCCACATTTCAGGTCCCCTGTCGAGCCTTGCATATTCAATGAACTGAGGGCTGACAACGGAAGCCCGGACCGTCCGGAAGACCGCCCAACCAAGCGTTCATTCAATAGGCAAGCACCAATAATGCGCAGCGGAGTGCGAATATCCGCCCGCCTCCCCTGTCGTTCCCTGTCGTTCCCCACCGTGGGCGACACTGCCCCGGATTGTAACCCGGTGGCTTCGGCGACACAACGATTCTTCCGCAGGGCGGCGATGAGTACCGTCTTCTCAGCATTGAGCACGCGCAACGGGCGTGCCCAAGGCGATTGCCGACCTTTTGCTTCTCGACCTTGCCCTGAACTCGGACAAGGACGCCCCCACGCGAGCTAAGGGCAATTGATATGGTTGCAACCGCCTCCTCGCGCTACCGCATATTACGCAGCTTGCGCAGCATAACGAATAGCAGCTTGTATTGCTGGTGAAGGTAACACAAAGGCGGACTCCTGGGTAAAACATTGAGGCGTTTACACAATGTTTCAATGCCCTACCACAGGAGTCCTGGCAATGATTATTGAGGTGGAAGATCGTTTTTACAGGGTGGCCAAGGCGTTTTCGCAGGTGCTCGGGGGGCTGCAACGTGCAGCCGCGCGGGGCGAGGCCGTGCATGCCGTGGAAGAAATGGCCTGGAGCGGGCTGATCGAAACCGGCCGCCAGATGATTGCCGCATACATCGAGCAACAAGAGGAAGACCTGCCTCGGCCAGAAGTGATTGAGCAGGAGGGGAAACAGCTTCACCGCTTGCCAGCACGACGTACACGCTCGTATGTTTCGGCGTTTGGCTTAACGCCGTTCGAACGCGACGTCTATGCCACGCGGGAAACGCAACGCCAGGAAGTGGTGCCCTTGGACGCAAAACTCGGCATGCCCGAGAGCGATACGTCCTACCTTTTGCAGAAATGGAGTGGCGTCCGGGTGGTGAAAGAATCGTACCAGGAATCGCAGGGCACGCTGCGGGATATTCTCGGATTTGCCCCGTCGGTCAACTGCCTGGAAGACATCGCCGCTCGCGCGTCCGAGCATGCCGAAGTCTACTTCGACCAACAGGAACCGGTCGATCCAACGACGGAGGCGGAGATCAAGGAAAAGCAGGAACAGCGGCCCGAACCGCAAAACAAGCGTCTGCGGGCTGTCTTGACCCGGGAAGTGGACGGCAAAGAAATCAACGCCAAAGACGTGATCTTTGACTGGCTCGCCAGCGAAGTAGGGCAGCGCGACCCGCACGAGCAGCGGACGGTCGTGGCGGTCATGGACGGCGAAACGAAGCTTCGTGACTTGCAGGAACTGAAGATCCAGCGTGCGATCGGCATCTTGGACATCTGGCACGTGACCGAATACTTGTGGAAAGTGGCGTACTGTTTTCACCTGGAAGGGAGCGACGCGGCGGAAGCCTTCGTGGAAACCTATTTGCGAAAGCTGCTCCAAGGCAAGGTCAACCGCGTGATCGGTGGCATTCGGCAGATGGCGACCAAACGTGGCGACTTGTCGAAACACAAAACGAAAAAGCTTGAGCAGTACTTGGACTACTTCACGGAACGCCGCGAATACATGAAGTACGACGAGTACCTCGCTGCCGGCTACCCGATCGGCAGCGGCGTGGTGGAAGGGGCTTGTCGTCATCTGGTCAAAGACCGGATGGAGCAGACGGATATGCGTTGGCGGATCGCTGGTGCCCAGGCGATTCTCAGCCTACGGGCAATCTACGTCAACGACGACTGGGATGCTTTCCACGCCAATCGAATCCAAACCGAACAACCAACACTATACCCTTGCAAAAAACGCTTGAACGTCATCCTAAACTGCGCAACCTAACGCGAACCGGCGGTTGCAACCATTTGTTTTCCAAGATGGTGCTTTCGGACTGCGACTCGTGGGAAGCGTGGCAAATTGCTGAGCAGCAGAGAGATATGTCGAGAACCGAAGGTTTGTTGGGACTCTTGTTTGGGGACGTTTCATCCAGCTACTTGACTCCCAACGGTTTGCCGCTCTATCCTACCGGCATCCCACTGGGCTTACATCCAGGGAAATGTAGAGTCGTGTGCAGTAAGTAGTTCTGCCTGAAAGACGCGAGCGACGAAAGGCCGATACAGAGGACGCCATGAGACGGAATCACACAATCGCGGGCCACTGCCCTGGTTGTGGCGTGAGGTTGACTACCGGGATAGACGGCGCACTTGAGGCAAAAGAGGGCAATGCGGTCGTGTATCCGCTTTCACCGGACTCCAACGTCCATACTTGTGATGCCATCTACCTCGGTTTTCATTGCTTGCCGGACGAACCGAGTATTGTTGCTTGTCCTCGCTGCGGCTCCGACATTAGGATTGAGGTCGAAGATCGGGGCTCTTCTCTCCTTCGTGGAGAAAATAGAGACTTCATGGAGACACCCGTGACCGATCTCGACATGTCCGTCAGAGCGAGAAACGTGATACAAAAGGCCGGTGTGCGGGTAGCTCGTGATTTGCTTTCCCTTGCTGCAACGGACATCCAGCGCCAGATCGCCATCAGCGGAGCAGACTCAGATGTGCTCGCCGAAGTTCGTGGTCTTCTTGCCGAAAGACGCCTCACACTGAGGGATGACTCCTGCTAGAAGGAATACCATCGGATCACGTTTCTGATAAGACGGCTTTTGACGCCACTGAACCGTGACGTTGGACGCCGCACCATCAAACGACCGATTTTGAGACAGCCCGATGGATGCGTGGTAGGCCCCAAATGTGCAGCGTAAAGGTGATAGAACAAAACTTCCTGTAGACAAGCCACGTGAGTGACGCAACATGAACCCTGGGCTCAATTTCCTGATCCTGATGATACTAGTCGTGGCTGGCGCGGTCAGTGTGATTACTGGATACGGATTTCGGGGCAGTCCCGCATGGAAGTTACGCGTTGCGGCTACGGTCCCGTTTGCTGTGTTGTACTTCGTCTATGTTGTGACATGTACAGATCGGCTTGCTGATGCGGCTGCCGTAGAGCCTGTCGTGGTGTCCCTGCTCGGCGCTTGCCTTTTTGCGTTTGCCATCATTGGCATGGTGTGAAGTGGACCCCAGAAACTGGACCAGCGCCGAAGAGAGAGTTTTGCCGATCAAAGAGGATTGAGTCAGGGAGGGCGCAGGGGCGATTTTCAGGAGGGTAAGATGGGTAAGAAGCGGAAGAGGCGCGAATCGGGATATAAGGCGAAAGTAGCTTTGGAGGCGGTGCGGGAACGGAAGACGGTAAGCGAGTTGTCGAGCCAGTTCTCGGTGCATAGCAGCCAGATCCAGGCTTGGAAACGAACGCTGCAGGAGCGTGCCCACGAGATTTTCGAGGGGCCGACTCCCGCGAAGCGGGAAGCGGCCCGGGAGGCAGAGTTGTACGAACAGATCGGCCGGCTGAAGATGGAGCTGGAGTGGGTGAAAAAAAAGTTGCCCAGTTCGACTGAGACGCGACGAGCCCTGGTGGAGGCCGAGCACGGCGGCCTGAGCATTCGTCGACAGTGCGAAGTGTTGGGCCTGCCTCGCAGTTCGTTTTACTACGCGGCATTGCCGGAGTCGGAAGAAGACCTGTGTCTGAAGCGGTTGATCGATGAGGAATACATGCGTCATCCGTTTTTTGGGAGCCGCAGCATGGTGGACTACCTGGAGCGGGCGGGATACGGCGTGAACCGCAAACGGGTTCAGCGGCTGATGCGGGAGATGGGCATTGTCGCCATTTACCCGAAGAAGACCACCGTTCCGGCAGTTGGACACAAGATCTACCCCTATCTGCTACGGGGCGTGAAGATCGAGCGGGTCAACCAGGTGTGGAGCACGGACAGACGTTTGGACAGGTTGAGATTCACATTGCGGACGTTGTCCGACTCGGTTGCCGCCGTCGTGCCGGCCGCGCCGTGAAAGAATACGCCGTCCAGACCGATGCGATAGTCGCCTGCTGCCATTGGTTCAAGTCCTCACTACTATCGAATGCTGTCCCGCCACATGGCCGGCAGCTTGGGCTTTTCTTGTTCGAAGGCGGGGCCCATGAAGGGGCGCTTTCGAATCATTACAGCGCGAGACCGTCTGCGGCCCCGTCGTCCCGCGACA
>JAAYAY010000086.1 GCA_012719125.1 Planctomycetaceae bacterium
AACAAAAACGAGGCCGGGCCGGTTTCAGCCCACGCCCCAAGACCTACGAACGACTTCTGTACCCGCCGCGCCCTTACACCCGAATCGCGGCCTAACTGGCCAGGAACTTACGAAACGGACATCTAGGAAGGAGAGCAATCCGCTATTCCTTGAGGGCACGGCTCCAATACCGGGCGGAGCAGGAACGGGTTCTTCGGGCACTCCAACATGATTATGGATCATCGGCCGGCGTTTTCCAGTCGGTCGCCAGGAACAAGAGATAATATGCCGCCGGTTGAAGGGTCCGAGTCTGCGCGTCAGAAGCGTTGCCACCGTCAAAGGTGGACCGGCTGGCGCCGCGTCGCGTTTCCTGGGGCGGCCATTCTGCTGGCGATCGTGCCATTCGTGCTTCTGGAAGGTGCATTGAGGGTCTGCGAGATTGGCAAGCACGACGCGGAAGAAGCGGCCGGGTTTGACGGCTCCCGGCTGTTCGAACTCGACGAGGACGGGGAGATCTACTCGACGGCCCGCCACCGGCTGCTCTACTTCGGCCCGCAGAAGTTCGCCGGGGAAAAGCCGGAGGGGACGTTCCGGATCTTCGGCCTGGGTGGTTCGACGGTCCACGGGCGGCCTTACGCGAACGGCTCCTCGTTTCTGAAATGGATGGAGATCGAACTGGCCGGCCGCGACCCGAGCCGCAAGTACGAGACCGTGAATTGCGGCGGGTTGTCTTACGCGAGTTACCGGCTCACGGGCATGCTGCAGGAGGTGCTGGGCTACGATCCCGACCTGATCGTGATTGCGACGGGGCACAACGAGTTTCTCGAGGATCGCACTTATCATCGCGAGAAGAGCCGATCGGCCCTGGTGCGTTGGGCGGCGGGGCAAGGAGGCCGGCTCCGCACGGTGACGCTCGCGAGGCGGCTCTTGCGGGGCGACCGCGACGAGTTGGGCGCCTTGGCGGATCGGCCCGACTTTGAACCGGAGGTCGAAGCGAGGCTGGACGACCAGAGCGGCTATGCTTCGTATCATCGGGACGAGAAGTGGCGGCAGGACGTGATCGACGAGTACGACGCATCGGTGCGCGAGATGGTGGGGGCCTGCCGCGCGGCGGGGGTACCGCTGATTCTGATCAACCTGGGCGAAAATTTGCGAGACTGCCCGCCCTTCAAGTCGGAGCATCGGGCCGAGTTGTCGGCCGAGTCGCTGCAGGAGTGGCAGGAGTCGTTCGACGGGGCCGCGGCCGTGGAGGATTCGGATCTGAAGGCGGCGATTGAACTCTACCGCAAGGCCGAGGCGATCGACGGGGAGTATGCCTTGCTTGCGTTTCGCATGGCCCGCTGTTACGACCGTCTTGGGGATTCGGATCAGGCGCGAGGCTACTACGACAAGGCGAGGCAACTCGACGTCTGCCCGCTGCGGATGGTGAACGAACTGCACGATCGTCTCAGGCAGATCGCTCGGGAGATGAACGTCCCGCTGGTGGACGCCGAGGCCTTGGCCGTCAGTAAGAGTCCCGACGGAATCCCGGGCAACAACTGTTTCATGGACCACGTGCATCCGGACATCGGTTCGCACCAGGAGATCGGCCGGCTGCTTGCCGACCGGGTGGAAGCGATGGGCCTGGCCAAGGCCGGTCGCGGCTGGACGGAGGCCCAGCGGCGGCGGGCGTATCGGAATCAGTTCCGGCGACTGGGGCCGGCGTATCTGGCGAATGGGCGCCGCCGCGTCGGGTGGCTGGAGAACTGGGCCCGGCGGGAACGGCTCGACGGGGAGGCCAAGCCCAAGGACGCCCGCGGCCATCTGCACCTTGGCAAGCGGTCTCTTGACTTTGGGGAAGTCGACCAGGCGTGGGATCAGTTCCTGCTGGCGGTCAGCGCCGAGCCGAAACGCATCGAAGAGATTTTGGGGTATGCTTTTGAGCTGTTCTGTCAGGGGCGTCCGGGCCTGGCGGAACAGGTGCTGGTGCGGCTTCATCGCGAACCCGTGGCGGAATCATACCGGCCGACGATCGAGCTGGCCTTCGCGGTCACGGCGATGGACGCGGGCGATACGGAGCAGGCCCAGGTTATCGCCGCGCGGTATGGCGACTCGCTCAAGCAGGCGACTACCGATCCCAAGCTGGGTCGTTGGGTGACGGTGTTGCCGGACTTCGGCGGCCAATTGGAGACGCTTGTTGCCAACCGCAGCGAGCCGGCCGGGGTTGATCCGGCGGCCGATCCGTTTGTGGTTCCTGCCGCGACCGCCCCCGCTCCTTCGACGGAAGAGGGGACGGAACGTCCGAATGCTGGGGATCTGCTCGACCGGGCGATTGCCAGCAACCCG
This sequence comes from Planctomycetaceae bacterium, assembly GCA_012719125.1. Lineage (GTDB taxonomy): Bacteria > Planctomycetota > Planctomycetia > Pirellulales > Thermoguttaceae > JAAYAY01. Next base: position 2,305 of record JAAYAY010000086.1, read on the forward strand.
GAGAGCGCTTTGCTCTATCTGGGGCGGGCGAGGATTCGGTTCTCGAAGCAGGCGTATGAAGAGGCATTGGCTGACGCAACCCGCTGCCTCGAACTGGCGCCGGAGAATACAGACGCGCTCAAGCTCCGAGCCCTTCTCTACATGATCCAGGACAACTGCCAGGCTGCTGCGAACGACCTGACCACGGCGATCGGTCTGGACGCTGGCGCTGCGGACTTGTTCCGGATCCGGGCGGCGGCCTACCGGCGGTTGGGGGACGAGGCCAAGGCCGACGCGGACTTGGAGGCGGCGGACAAACTTGCGACGGGTGACGGAGATTCGGTGGATCACGAAGACGGTCCGATGTGATTGATGACAAAAAGAACGATGACAGAAAGATGGGGGATTGGGTCTTGTATGGGCGGATCGTTGGGGGAGACTGAGGGCGGGGTATTTTCGGTGGCGCCTGATTAGTTCGACTGTAATACTTCCCTTGACGTGACATAAGTAGTGTTGTATTAACACCTTCCGTGGTTCATGACGGAACCGGGTTTCACGGAAGGAGCCTGATGATGGAAGCGAGTGAGTTTGAAGCGCGGAAGCAGGAATTGATGGAGGAATGTACGATAAGGCCGGAGGTATTTGTCCGGCTGATGCCGCGACTGGAGCGGTTCATGGTACCGTTTGTTGGAAGGCTTGCTCGGAAGGAGCAGATCGAGCAT
>JAAYAY010000008.1 GCA_012719125.1 Planctomycetaceae bacterium
CGGCCGTTCTCGCCCAGCCGGGCCGAGCGGAAGGCCTCGGGGCTGAGCAACTGCCGCGGGTTGGGGGCATTGGCCTTTAGGAGCACCAGTCCCTGGTCGGCGATGTAGGGCGGAGGGTCGATTGCGGGAACCGCCGCGGTGGCCATGGTTCTCTTCTTTCAGGAGGCGGAACCACATTAAACACGACGAAACGTGAACCTCTGCTGGCGCAGGGCGATCCGAGCTCGATCGGCTCCGTTGCCAGCGACACCATTTTGACGCACTGCCCACGGACGGGTCAAGCAACTGTGGACGCAGGGCCAACGACGGGCATACCTTCGCCCTGGCGAGTGTGTCCTTCACGCTCCGCCAAGACAGAGCGGTGACATTCCCCGCCCGGATGTACGCGTACGAACTCTTGATCGCCGCCCAACTGCCCAGCCGTGATCCTACGTCCGCCGATTACACTTTGACAATAACGCCGACCGGCCTTCCCGTGTGGGAAGGCTGGCCGGGAGACTCGATTTGGTTCAGGATTCGCCGGCGATGGCGAAGGCCGACGCTAGGCTGCCCATCACGATCGCAAGCATCCCCACCAGACACCAACCCAGCGGCCCGGCGGGCAGTCCCCAGAACAGGATGTATCCCACGGGCACACCGAGCAGGGTACTGAAGAAGGCGAGACCGCCCGAGCTCTCCGGAGGGGCATGCATCGTCATGTATTGCCGACGAGCCGCGTAGCCCGTATGTGACGCGGCCGAGGCGAGCGACGAGACGTAGATCGCCAAGCCCAGCAGCCATCCCCACCACACCGAACGCCCACCGCAGACGCCGAAAACACCTTGCCGGAAGAAGCTCAGGGATGCCGGGTCCGCGGCGCCAGCCTGATCCACCTGTCCGGCGGGATAGCTCGCTTGCACCACCTCGGGTTCTGCCATCGGCTCCTCCGCCCCACCGACCGGCGAGGTCATGACGAGGACCGACAGGCTAACGATGCCGGCCAGGATGAGCTGGCCACGATGCCTCGCTCGGTGACCACGGCCATCACGCGTCACTTCTTCAGGACCAGCCCGATGTACAACGTGGTCAAGTTGGGCAAACCGTGCACTTCCCATGACAGACTCCCCTGCAACAGAGAATAAGTGGTAGAGCGGGCTCAGGCAAACGAAACGGCTGACCGTCTTCGCTTCACCTCGGCCGATGGTCGCCACGTGGCGGCTCACCAGTATAAAGACAGTCACAGGGAACTCTTGCGCGATCAATTCATCGATTTCTTGCCAAGACGGTTGTCAAAGCAGATGCAAACCTCAATGACCGCGGAATTAATCGACGGAGTGTCCCGACTCGGAACGTCTCGGCAACTGGCTTTCCTAGGCTGTAATGGCCCCGCGAACAGTAGCGGGTCATGTTTCTCGTGTTTTTTCTTGAGAGGAGGCAAAGCGATGCCCGTAGTAGAAGTTCCAACACGCGCAGTCCCAATGGTTGAATCAAAGGAGCCCGCGCGGCCTCGGTCCGTGGAAATGGGAAACGACGTGACGCGTCTGGAGACCGAAGAGCAGATCCGGATCGATCAACGTAAGGCCGAAGAACTTGCCAGACAGCGTGCTGTGCAGAATAAAGACTGAAGCCACAGGAGGCTGTGGCGCCAAGCCGGCCGCCGGTCGTTCTCGCCCGGCTTGGCCGGCCGGGCAGAAACCTGACACCAGAAGTGAGCACCATTTGGTCTTGTGCCATCAACGGATGATTTTTTCCGATCATGAAGCGTGATCAGCCCGCCGGTCTGCCTTTCTTACTCGCGAGAGCAAAGATTGGTTCGTTACCACACGGCAGGGGATCTCGTACTCGTGTACGGCTTTGTAGTCCAGTGGAGGCAGCCATGCGTTGTATGGCCCGCAGAAGTCTGCGAATTGATGGTCTGCGCATCGTTGTGGTGGCAGCTCACCCGGATGATGGTGAGCTGGGATGCGGAGGCTTCCTGTTGTGGGCGGCGGATGAGGGTGCCCAGACCATTATCTGCGTACTTGGTGACGGGTGTGCCGGGGGTAACGCGCGTCTGCGGGAGCAGGAGGCTCGCCAGGCCGCTGAGGCCCTTGGTGCCGATCTGATCCAAGCTGGTCTGCCGGATACAAGGATTCCCCTCCGGCCTGCGATCAAGATCGTGGAGAGACTGATCGCCGCAGTGGAACCTCATGTGGTCCTGGTTCACACACCTGCCGACACCCACCAGGACCACCGGGTCTCGCCTCGGGAATCGGTATCCTCGCCCAGTCACTTGCAGAATCTGGCGGAAGACTCTTGGTACAAGTGGCTGGCGGCACCTTCCGGCTATCTTTCGACGCGGGGTCCGGTCTTCTGCCGTTGCCCAATATCTGACGTGTGCAATAATAGTTCTCCCGGATGATTGAATTCGGCGTAGTCGTGGACACGACCAGGCCGAATCCAAACAATTGCAGAAACTATCGCAACATCTCCCTTAATAACTCATAGTGAAAATGCTAGCACTGCTACATTTGAATAATCTCCTTGAGCTTCTTGCCGACGCGGCGGTTCCGCGAGCCTGTTTCCATGGCGTTGATCATGTCGTCCCAGAGTTTGCTGCGTAG
>JAAYAY010000087.1 GCA_012719125.1 Planctomycetaceae bacterium
AGGGCGGCACCCGACCGGGCGTACTCCTGTTGCACGGCTTTCCTGAACTGGCCTACAGTTGGCGCAAGGTCATGATACCGTTGGCACAGGCAGGCTTCCATGTCTTCGCGCCAGACCAGCGCGGCTACGGTCGCACGACCGGCTGGGATGGCGATTATGATGGTGACCTCGCTTCCTTCAGACGCCTGAACATTGTTCGGGACGCGCTCGGATTGGTTTTCGCATTTGGATATCGATCCGTAGCGGCGGTGGTGGGACACGACTTCGGCTCGCCGATTGCTGCCTGGTGCGCCGTGACCCGCCCCGATGTGTTCCGGTCGGTGGCGCTGATGAGCGCTCCGTTCGGCGGGACCCCGTCGCTGCCGTTTGACACGGCCGGTCATCCTGCACGACCTGCCGTCGCAGCCGGTCCAAGCCTGTACGACGAACTGGCGGCGCTGCCACGCCCTCGCAAGCATTATCAGCAATACTACACGACCCGCGAGGCCGACAACAACATGCGCAACGCCCCGCAAGGCATCCATTCGTTCCTGCGTGCTTACTACCACTACAAGAGTGCCGATTGGCTCGGCAACCGGCCCTTCCGGCTCGCGGCACGTACAGCCACCGAGATGGCCAAGATGCCTACGTATTACATCATGAACTTGGACGAGGGTATGGCCGAGACGGTCGCCAAACACATGCCCTCTGCGGAGGAGATCGCGAACAACGACTGGCTGTCGGACGACGAGCTTCGGATCTACAGCCAGGAGTTCGGCCGCACCGGTTTCCAGGGCGGTCTGAACTGGTATCGGTCCGGCGGTATCGGCGCCCCCGAGCAGGAGCTCTTTGCAGATCGCACCATCGACCAGCCGTCGATCTTCATCTCGGGTGCCAGCGACTGGGGCAGCTATCAGAGTCCGGGTGCTCTCGAGCAGATGCAGAACCGGGCTTGCACGGACCTGCGCGGGGTGCACATGATCGACGGTGCGGGTCACTGGGTGCAACAGGAGGCACCCGAGCAAACCAGTCGGCTGCTCATCGAGTTCATTCAAGGGCGTGAGCCATGAAGTAGTCACGTCCCTTTGGACTGCGGCGACTTGTCGCCGCCTTCCTTCAACACCAACGCGGGTGGCTTCGATAGCTTGTCTATCGAGAGACCGAACGTCCAAGAGGTTATCGCGAGTGGCCTTCGCCTTTGCCGTGCCGTTGAACGATCGGTGATGGCCGTATCAACGAAATACATGGTTGAATTGGGCTGGTAGTGGCTGCGATCTCAGTCACCCCACCCACTCCGCACACAACGCCTCCGCCTGCTCCAACACCAGCTTTACCGCCTCCGCCCGCAGGTCCGGGGGGTAACCGTCCGGGATCAGCAAACAGTATCTGTTCCCGGTGGAATCCCAACCTCCAGGTCCAGGCGTCGCTGCGTCAAACCCACCCACTAGAGGTGAATACCAACTCATAGTGAAAATGCTAGCACTGCTACATTTGAATAATCTCCTTGAGCTTCTTGCCGACGCGGCGGTTCCGCGAGCCTGTTTCCATGGCGTTGATCATGTCGTCCCAGAGTTTGCTGCGTAGCA
>JAAYAY010000088.1 GCA_012719125.1 Planctomycetaceae bacterium
CCCGCCTTGGCCTCGCTGGGCTTTGACCAGGTGATCCGCAGAAGCGAGTTGCCCGGAACCGAGATGATCCCCGCGGCTCATGCCGTGCGATCCTTGCTGGCTCTCAAATTATTCTGCAAACGGCGCCACACGCATGCGATGAGTGCCGTATTGGACGAAGGGCTGGCGTTGCGGCACACGATCGACAAGATAGGCCCGCAAGGCTTCGTACTGAGCGAGAACGCTGCAAGGCCGGGATCATCAGGACTTCAACCGCAACTCGATGGGCTCCGCATCGTCGTCCTCGGCCCGGTCGTTTCCGAGGCGGGCCGCCACGGACGTCTGGAGCGGCAAACGCTCGGGAGATAGCAGTGGCCGTTCGGGGACGAGCAGCATGGGGCGATCGGAGACGATCTCCCGCACGAGCAGGTCGGCCAGTTCGGCGTCGCCCGGCTCCTGGTGCTGCAGAGCCTTGAGCAGATAGATGGCCAGGACGATCGGCGCCAGCGACGCCGCCGTGACGCCCAGGCAGGTCAGTGCCGCCCCAAACAGGGAATCCCAGTAGCGCTCCTGGGCAATCTCGCGACGCTCCTCGTCGAGGCCTTGACGCTGCTGGTCTATTTCACGGCGGGCTTCCATTGCGGCCATGTGCGTCTCGCTCGCATGCCTCAAAACGGTTCCGATCCGTGTACTGGATAGTGCCAACGCCGATTGTTAGGATGTGCTATCGTCTGCGAACAGTTTCTCTTCTGTCACTTGAATTGGGGAGGGTTCAGTCATGAGAATCGCAACCGCATTCCTCGCTGGTCTTGTTCTTGTTGTTGTGGCTCGTCCGGCAAGCTGTCAGGAAACTGCCAGCATTCCCAAGGACGTCCTGAAGAATTTCGGCTATTTTGTTGGCGACTGGAAGAGCGAATCACAGGTTGGCGACTTGAAGTCGGAAGGAACATGGTCAGGCCGTTGGGGCAAGGGAAAGAACTGCCTCATTCGCGAATCCTCGTATTCCGAGAATGGCGAGATGATGTTCGGTAGCGGGGTGATTGGTTGGGATGCAGCGAAGAAGCGTATCGTCGAACACGTCTTTTGGACAAAGAACCAGAATTACACGATTCTCTGGACACTTGACGCGGCCGGGAATCTCGACGGTGAACTCACGGGCTTCGAAGAAGGGAAACAGTTTACGGCAGAAGCCGCCGTCACAAAGAACGGCGCAAACGAGTGCGTGTATACGTCCAAGAATCTGGCTGGCGATGACATAAAAGTCGTTTTCCACAAACAGCCTCGCGTAAAAGGCAAGAAGGCAAAAGAGAAGAAAGAATAGACACCCCGATGCATGAGCCGTGCCATCGGGCGACGAAACGGAGTTTCCCCGGCTTCGGCATCGCCGTTTGAACATTTGGCCGACTAACACACAAGCGCCCGGCGTGGCGGCAGTGCTGGGGAATGAACGGGCCAGAGTGTTCCTGCTTCGTAGCATCTTGTCACAACCGATTCTTGCGGAGGTTCGGCCATGTTTCCACGTTGGCTGCTTGCACTGGCAGTCTTCAGCCTCACCGGCTCCGTTTATGCAGAAACCGCCAACATCATTGACAGACCAGCCGTCGCGTCGAATCTGAAGCTCCTGGAAGCCTGGTTGCAGTCAGAGATCGACTATCGCGATCAGCCTGGCTTTGTGGTTGGCATCGTCCTTGACCAAGACCTTATCTACGCCAAGGGCTTTGGTTACGCCGACATCGAGAAGAAACGCCCGATGACGACGGACACGCTGTTCCGCATCGGGTCACAGTCCAAGACGTTCACGGCAATCGCGGTTTTGCAGTTGCTGGAACAGGGAAAACTCTCGCTTGACGATCCCGTGAAGGAACATCTTCCGAATTTCTCAGTGGCGGGTGACGAAGTCGCCTCGGAAGAGATCACGATCTTTCATCTGCTTACGCATACCGCAGGTCTGCTGAGCGAGGGTACGCAAACGACTCACTGGTCCGACTGCGAGTTTCCAACGTGGGCTCATATCGATGAACAGCTCAAATCCGTGACGATCGTATTTCCTCCCGAGACAAAGCGAAAATACTCGAATCTCGGATATGTGCTGGCTGGCCGGATTGTCGAAGCTGTTTCCGGCGAGTCGTTCGGCGACTACGTTACCCGGCATATTCTCACACCCCTGGGAATGGACTCGACCTTTGTCGAATTCCCCGAATCTTGCCGGGAGCGGCTGGCCACCGGCTACGGTCGGCGGATGCCGGAGGGCACGCGGGAAGTGATTCCCCATTGGGATGCGAAGGGGATGACGGCCGCTTGTGGAATGTCGTCGACGGTCACCGACATGGCCAAGTACGTGGCGTGGCAGAACCGCTCAATCGACGGGAAGGAGCAGGATCTCCTGTCGCCTCGTACGTGGCGCAAAGCTCGCCATGCACATTGGGTCGATCCGGAGTGGGACAAGGGCTGGGGATTGGGTTATGAAGTCGTCCATCAAGGGGATCGTGAGCTGATCGGCCACGGTGGTCACATGCCCGGCTTTTTCACGTCGACCTACATCGACGCCAAGCAGAAACTGGGCGTTATTGTGCTCACCAACTCGATGGACGCCCAACCCTACCTTGGCAATCCCCGCAGCATCCCCGAGAGAATCTTCCAGTGGGTCGGCGGAGCCATCGCCCAGCCAGATACCGGCAAGGAAAAGCCAACTCCCGTCGAATGGCAGCGCTTCGAAGGGACCTATCGATGTATTTGGTGCGACGTGCGCGTGATGGTTCTGGATGGGCAGTTGGTGATGGTCGACCCCAACGAGCCGAATCCGAAGGAAGCACTTTCGACGCTTGAGCCCATTGCGGGACGCCCCGGCCAGTTTCGCGTTGGCAAGACCTCCGATGCCCAATCGTACGGCGAAAGCGTGGTGTTTGAAATGGAGCCGGGCGGCCGAACTGCGAAGAGTGTTATGGTCGGTTCAGCGCGGCTCGAACGAGTTGCCTCCGCCTGGAACAAGCCGGCGGCCAACTGACGCTGAATGGGAGAACGAAACGATGAACAAGGCACGTCAAGTTGCAGGTGCACTCCAGGATTCGCGGGCGCCACGGGGGAAGGGACCGTCTATGTCTCGCCGACACTTCACGAAGTGCCTGGCCGGCGCCGCAGCGACCCTGATCGCCCAGCACCGTTACTCTGTGTCAGATGAGAAGCGACCGCCGGAAGAGGCACACTCCAAGATGCCACAGGTGAATGGGGATGGTGCTATTTTCTTTCCCGACATGCACCGCTCGGACGTAATGAAGGGCTTTCCGCCACCTGAGGATCAACGAGTTACGCTGGAGAACTGGGCCTATTCGTCGACGGGCCACTGGCGATGGACGCATCTCAATCCAGACAGGGTGTTCAAGTCCATTCAGATTGAACGGGGAGCCGGGCCTGTTTGGCAGCTACCCCGCGAGATGATTGCTCCTGACAGATTGCTCCAGGCTGAGGTATTGTGGGGCAACGCGGCGAGCGAGGCTCGGAAGATTCCGCTGCCTGAATGGCTCGAACGGGCTGATATCGACGCACTGGTCGCACTCCGCGATGGCCGCATCGTTGCAGAGATCTACACCGGCAAAATGACGCCGCGTACCCGTCACATCATCTGGTGCGCGAGCAAGTCATTCTTGTCAACCCTCTTGGCACCGCTGATAGCCAGTGGAAGACTGGACGAACACGCGGAACTGACTCGCTATGTACCCGAGTTATCCAAGACAGCATTCTCCGGTGCGACCATTCGTCAGTGTCTTGACCAGACGACTGGGATTCTGGCCCAGGAATGGCTCGATGGCACCCAGCTTGCGAAACTTGACGAAGCGGGGAAACGGCAGTGGGATTGGGGCAGCCCCGAGTTCAAACGGGCTCAGCATGCACTTGCCAGAAACAGCCGAGCTTCAGGACTGTTTCCGTGGCTGGACACCGATCCTTTCGTCGGCTACTACGATTTCCTTTTTACACTTCATGAGCAAGAGTACCCACACGGCAGGCAGTTCAACTACAAAGACTCCAACAGCATGGCGTTGCAGCTTACTCTGGAACGGACAACCGGCATCTCCTATCTTGAGCACGCGAGCAACCTGATATCGGAAATCGGATTCGAAGCGAATGCCGGCGTCATGCTCGATCCGGCGGCAACACCGGTTGGCGCATTCGGCATGACCATGACGGCGAGAGATTTTGCCCGATGGGGGCAGATGGTCTGTGCACGGGGTCGCGTGGGCAGAGACAAGGTACTTCCGGGCCAACGAGAACTCGTGGACCAGATGGTCTCTGACCTCGGACCGGAGCGACTGGAGGGGGTGTGGGACCCCGGATCATGGCCCAACCTCGGGTACAAGAGCCTGTTCTGGAACTCCGCTACGCATCGTGGACGCAATCCAGTCTTCCATGCTGCCGGGGCATGGGGCCAGAAGTGTTTAATTGATCCCGCTGCTGGGGTGGTTGTCGTTCAACTTGGATCGTCATGGGATCATGATCCCGATCGCATTGCAGACAATGAAGTTGGGAATCACGCAGAGGTCGCTTTGTGGTCTTTCATGCAGGACGTCGTTCCGACGCTCGTCGGTTGAGTGAGGAAACGGAGTTGTTCCGAGTCTGGCCAGGCAATGGTCCAATGTGGGACGGCGCGATTAAGGGAGCTGCTTTGTGCATTTGCCTAATCGCGAGCTGCCGTCGAAAGCGATTGCCTGATTTCGCTGAGGTGAGTGGCAATGTTGAAAACGACACAGAGGAACTCGCAGACCATTCGGATGGCCAGAAGAACGAGCAGGACCGTCACGGCGGCGGCGCTGACCCACAGCGGATAGAGAAGGGTGTGCTGATACACCCATTCTGTCCGATGCGACGGGTGTTCCTGTTCCAGTTTCGCCAGATTCGCTCGAAGCTGTTCGAGACTCAGCTTCTCGTACTCGGTGCGAATGTCCTTGCTATCAGGCTTGGGTGTTTTCGGCTTGTCACCGGCCGAAGTTGGAAGAGATGGCTCACGGGATTCTGGTGGTTCTTCGCGCCGGGACTCGGCCATCATCTGCTCGAATTCCTTGATTTCGATCAGATCGGCAATGACGGACTCGCGATAGACCACCTCCCTCGGACGAGTGTTAGGCACAGAAATCACCCGCGGCAAGGCAGTCTGGAGGCTGCCGAGGGCGTAAATCATGACCGTCAACCGTAGCATCCAGGGGTCGGGCTTGCGGCAGCACCTCGACAACCGACCCAATCGGACTTTTCTCGGGCATCGGGCGAGATCCTGGCGGGGCCAGCACTGTGGGTAAGGCTGCTTCCGGCACGCGGAACGTGGCGGGTGGCAAGGGAGCGTCGGGGA
>JAAYAY010000089.1 GCA_012719125.1 Planctomycetaceae bacterium
GGCGCAGCGACTTGAGCCTCGCTTCGCCGGCCTCGACAACACGGGACGCCGGCACGCTGACGGTGAGCACGTCGTCCTGAGCGCTGAAAACCACTTGAAATGAAATTGCCGCCTGGCGATTCCGGCACCGCCCAGGTCTTCGCCTACGACGCCTACGGCGTCCCGATCGGCTTCACGCTGGCAAACGCCTTGACCACCCTCCTCTACAGCGGGGAAATGACCGACCAGCTCACCGGCCTGCAGTATCTCCGCGCCAGATACTACAACCCCGCCACCGGAACCTTCAACCGCCTCGACCCCTTCAAGGGAAACTTCCGCGATCCCCAGTCGCTGCATAAGTATCTGTATACGCATGCGGATCCAGTGAACGGGATTGATCCGAGTGGTATGATGAACATGGTCAGCATGGTTAGCGCAATCACCATTGGCGCGGTGGTTACGGCTTTTGCCGCGGGTGCGACTGTTGGCGCCAAGACTCGTGTCGAAAGTGATTTCTGGTGGGAAGGTTTTATACCTGGGTGGGGAAGCGGGCGAGGATTCGGCGCGAACATGGCGCAAGAGCGGTACGGCTGGGCGGCACTCAATTTCGCGTTCGGCATCTTGGATGTTTTTGTTGTCAGTTCGTTTTTCCGGAACATCGCCAAGGGGATTGCCCAAGGAGGACTGCGGAGTCTGTTTAGGCCGGGTACAGTAACGCCAGCCGTGGGTGCAGTGGATGGAACTGGGCCTTTTGCCAAACACCTTGCCTACAAAGTCGTCACGTGGGGAAGTAATCAGATGCGGCGATTCCATGGCACAATATGTGATGGGATGATGAAGTTCTCACCCAAAGCAAAGAACTCAAGGCACCTCAAGGGCTTCCTTGATCGTTTCTTGCGCGGCGATAGCACAGGTTGGACCAGGGTTATCGAGATCGCAGACGATGGGACCAGGCAAGGAAAGCACTTCGCCAACAAATGGTGGCCGGAAGCTAAGCAGCTCACGGTGATGCGGATTCCAGTGCTCAGTACCGAAATGGCTTCATTCACAAACCATCGTGCGATAACCTGTGTGGGAGCGTGGCTCACAGCCGTAGATCGAGGACTGCTCGGCGGCCCGCGCGTCTTCATTATGGTAATGACGGATGAGATCGCTAGCCTTGGAGAACTCGAGGGAGACCTGGACACGGGGAACTTGTAGCGATGGCCGGGAAGATCTGGTGCGTTTTTGAGTGCGACATTGATCTCGCTCGCAAGTGGCATCTCGTTGTGGAGGCGCTTGAGGCCAAGGTCGAACGAGGATTTCGTCCCGAAACCGGCATCGACACCAGCGAGTGGACTGATGCCGACTGGGAAATTTGGCACCTTGGGGGCTATGTAGAAATTGACAGCCAGACAGCCGGAGGTGTGAGCTTCTATCGAACAGAGCGGAACACCGTGATTGCCTACGCACTTGGATCTTCTAGAATTCCCCAACTATTCCGGGCTGCGGGGGCGCGCAAGTTTTCACCTCGCGCTTTGGTGGGAGACTCTCGTTGCAGTCGTATCGTGGTCGTTAGCGTTGAAACGGCAACAAGTTGGTTCCGTTGCTTTGAGAAACCACGTCTTCACAATGTTTGGCCCGAACCATCGGCGAACCACTCGCGGAAATACTCGTTTCCCACGGGAACCGTTTCGGAATCTGGCGCAACCTTCGACGTTGTGTCGGGACTGACAATCAATCCAGCTACGGAGACATTTCTCGGCTACGTTCTGATTCGTGCTCATTCGGTGAGTGCGATGCTGTCACGTAGAAAGCTCCAAAGGGTAGCCGATCGAATCTGGTCCTTCAACGAGCAGACGGCCGGTGGCACTGGCCAACCGGAGTGAGTACACTACGTTCAAAATTAGATACGCGTCCAACCTGAATACCTCCGATCGGCGCAAGCTGTCAGTGACAGTGTTAATCGGTACCAGTTTGTCACCTATTCGGTACTACCCTTGACACCGGCCGGTGGCAACCGGCGTGCACTCGAACGGATGTGGCGAAGCTGCCTTTCAAAAAATCTGTCTTGA
>JAAYAY010000090.1 GCA_012719125.1 Planctomycetaceae bacterium
TCCCCGACGCTCCCTTGCCACCCGCCACGTTCCGCGTGCCGGAAGCAGCCTTACCCACAGTGCTGGCCCCGCCAGGATCTCGCCCGATGCCCGAGAAAAGTCCGATTGGGTCGGTTGTCGAGGTGCTACCGCAAGCCCGACCCCTGGATGCTACGGTTGACGCTGTGTCACGAGCTCACTTGCTGGGCGTGAACCTCGCCGGGGGTTCAAGCTTATTCGGGGGGTATCGATCGAATACTCTCATCGGCGGCCTGACGCTGGCGATTCTCCAGGCTCTTGTCGTCAATCACGGCCTGGAAGGCGGCACGGGCTTCGGTCTTGCGGCCGGCGGCCAAATGCACATCGCCTATGGATAGCAGAATGTTACCTCGCCAGACTCCCTTGAGGTTTGAGACTTCGGCGCGATCCAGGATGGCGCTGGCTTCTTCAAATCGCTTATCAGCCGGCGGAGGAGCTGCTTGGCCTGTGTTGGCTCGGTCCAACCGTATTGCGTCAGCGCGGCGCCGGAAGCGCGCTGCGACGGGACGCCGTTTTCAATTCGTGAACAGCCGGAACGCCCGCGGTGGAATCTGGGCGCCCGGCCGAATCGCGAAGGGCTGCTCGCGGTAGTTCACCACGACGCGATGCCCGTTGGCGTACGTAGTCTCCACGACGCCCTCGGCCAGGACCCGGTGCGATTCGAAGAACTCGAATTGCAGGTGCTTCAATTGCCGGAAGTCGTCGTACACGCGGCGAATCCCGGCCACGGCCTCGCGCAGTCCCTGCGCGCTCTGGTAGCGGTAGTCGCGCAGTCCCATCCAGTTCTTCTCGGCGTCGAGCAGGAAGTGCCCGTAGAAACCCTCGAGCGGCGAACCGCCGAACTCGATGTTCCTCAGATACTCGACGTCGCCCGGCAGACCGTTGAGGGTCTCAGCCGAGAGGTTGTAGAGCAGCACGCCGTGATAGACCACCGGATACAGGGGCACCATCTCGTCGACATAGGGCAGCGTGATGAGCTTCGGATGCCCCATGTAGACGTACAGCAGGCGGTCCATGGCGGGGGCTGCAAAATCGAGCGCGCCCTCCGACTGCGACCCGCCGAACAGCCTGGCGGCCAGCACGAGGATGCGGCGTGCCGCCTCGGCGTCCTGCCGGCGGGTCTCCGGATGAGCCGGATCGAAGCAGGCTCGCGGGCCGAGAATCGAAAGCACGTCCGAGTAATGGACTCCCTTGAATCCGAGCTCCCGGATGCGGGGCAAATCGCGGGTGGCGAACAGGTCGTAGGCCCGCGTGAGGCAGATGTTGTAGCTCTGGCCGCCACCCCATTTGCCCCCTTTGCGAAGCTCGCCGGTCTCGGTCTTGCGAAGGTATTCTTCGTTCCACTCCTCGGAGATCCGGTACGCACCATAGTAGCAGTCGTGGGCCACGATCTGGTAGCCCAGCGACTGGCCGTGCTGAATAGTCTTTCGCAGTTCGGCCTCGCCGCCCAAGACCGGTTCGACGGGGAATATCTGCGGATAACGTCCGTCGTGGCCGCCGCGATTCCAGCCCACCAGGCAGAATTCCACCTCCTTGATTCCCTGTCGATGGAACTCGTCGAGCACGTCACGCACCTGCGCGAAAGTCAAGAACACGCGCACGTCCGGCTCCGTCTGGGGCGTCTGCTCGAGGATTTCGTAGGGCACCGGCTTCACGGCCAGCCGCAGCCGGACCTCGAGCGCCTGGGCCGAATAGGCCAATCCAGCCGACTCGGCCGCACGCTCGCGGAGCGGCCGAATCCCGCGATGAGCCAGGTTGTACTTCCGGTAACGCTTGCCCACGCCGATCCAGCTCGCCTCTTCGGCCGGAAGGAAATGGTACTGCACCGTCAGGTCATCCAACGGTCGCGTTCCTTGGGCAAAGGCGCGCAAGTTGAAGGCCGGATCGATCGCATATTCGTGCTTCGGTCCCCAGTTGGTGCTCAGGCAAAGCCGCATGTCGGACTCCCCGCTGGTGGCGATGCAGGCCAGTCCCGCCTTGCCGCGCACCACGCCGAAGATCGGCATCGTCAGGCCACCCCCTTCGTACACGTTCAGCCAATTCTCCTTGGGCATCTTGGCGCGGAAATGGCACAGCGAGCCCGCCGCCTTTGCCACCGCCAGATAGCCTGCGTCCCCCTCAGTCGCCGCGCCGAACCGTGGCAGCAGGCGCAGCGACTTGAGCCTCGCTTCGCCGGCCTCGACAACACGGGACGCCGGCACGCTGACGGTGAGCACGTCGTCCTGAGCGCTGAAAACCACTTGAAATGAAATTGCCGCCTGGCGATTCCGGCA
>JAAYAY010000091.1 GCA_012719125.1 Planctomycetaceae bacterium
ACACCCGGGGTCGACCAACTGTGAAAAAGGGCGGGTCGGGTGATGAACGGCCACAGGTGAAAGCCGTGGAGGGCGGATTCTTCTGGATCGGATAGATAGGCCGGTGATTCCATCCGTGCACCTCGAAATAGAAAGACCGGCCGACGGTGGGACGGTGCCGTAGCACATGTATGCTCGATACCCCGCCGGCCGAATCTCGTCTCAAAAGACGGCCGCCGTAAACCTTAAAAACCAGCAGCCGCCCTCAGCAGGAACATCCTGCCGAATATGAAAAACCCCAACGTCGCGCTCGCCGCGGAAGGAACCGAAACACGACGGAAACTCGCGACGCCGGGGGGGGTAATCACTTCACTCATCGAGCATCGACTTGTGAATCTTCTCGGCCTCAGCCATCGCCGACGCAAGCTCATCCCCAACGGCAGCAAGCTCATGCTCCCAGGCCAAAGTCTTGCCACGCCAGATGGACAAGTCGCCTGTAATGCGTTTTGCCTCTATCTCGGTCGCGTTGAATTGGCAGATTCTCAGGGTCTTTTCGGCAGCCGCTTGGCGCGCTCGTAACCACTTAATCCGCTCTCTCGCAACGTGCAACTCGGCCAACAGCTCAGGAGATGCCGCCGGCGGTTGTGCCAGCCTCCCAAGCACCGCGGCGGGGTCGGTTACCCGATTTCGCAGCCGCCAGATTTCGCGTTCGGTTGGAGCCCGAAGATGCTTTTCTGTTTCAACAACCTGCTCAAGTTTCGCGTTTTCCGCAGCCAGTTCGCGCAGGATATCAGCACGTCGCTGATCGGCTTTGGGGTCGGGCTTCTTGCGGTTGGCGATCCGCTCAACGGCTTCCACTTCGAGCGTTTCGAGTTCGGCTTGTAGTGGAACGCAAGCGGTTTGGTGCAATTCCGTTGCCGCTTCAACTCGCTGATGAGATTCGGCAACAACGGCTTCGAGAGGTATCAATTTGTCCTTCTCGAATTTGAGTTTTGCCGCTTCGGCTCGAACCGCTCGCCTACGTGCCATCCGCTCATGCTCAACTTCGGGGTCTGTGGTTTCGCCGGCTGAATGTCGGCGGTCAATGATTGTTGTGCTCATGTCTCTGCTCCAATAATCTGTGAAATTTCATGCTGGTGCAAAACGCCTCGCAAAAATAGCTCGCGGGCGACGGCTAAAATCTGTCGGCGGTGGTCGCTCACAACTCGCTGTGCGACGACGTGAACGAAGTAGTATCGATTGACCCATCGCTGCGGATTCTCGTGCTCCAGACCGCCGATACAAAAAAGTGCAATCGCCCGCTCATCGCTGATAGCCTCATCATGCGGAAGACGAGACGCCAAGACGGCCAGGTCAACAGTCGGCTGAACATCGAACGCCTCACGCCCTGCGATCGTCCTGGGCTTGGGCTCCGGCCCGGGTGGAATCTCGTCGGCCAGCAGATCCTCAGCAGCAGCCGCCGACGCAACGGCAACGGCGTGATTAAACGGGCTCAGTTCGCGGAGTAATGCCAGACCGGAATCATCGGGATAGAGGTTAAGTCGTTCGCACCGTCCGCCTAAAACAATCGAGGCAACGGCGTGACTGGCCTCGTGAATGGACGTTCTCCAGCGGTCAAGCATCATCGCGTGAACCCCCCGCGAGATTTTTCTCATACCACGAAAGCACGCCGGCCTCGGCCGAAAACCACGGTTCGCCAAGGTGGTCGATACGCCATTCGCGGACAATGCCAAGCTTGACCAACTCATTAGGATCGCCAGGCAGGGCGGATGCGGGCCAGTACTCGGCCGAAGGGACCGGTCGGGTCTGGCGGCTGAAAACGCGTCGGATGTAAGCAAGTATCTTGGTCATGCGATGTACTCCTTCACTAAAGTGTACCGTCTTCGAAATCCAGGTTGCCAAAAACTGGCAACGACTCTCCCGGCGGCTCGATCACCAAAACCCAACGCCGACTGCAAATCCTGCAAACTTGCTTGCGTGATCGGCTCGAGTCGCCCCCTTGCTCGGTCCGAATGACGATCGGCTTGCGAAGTGTGTGGCAATGCGGACAGCAAACCATTTCGGTGAAAACAAGCGGTGCATCTTCCCACGTGGCCATTACTCGGCCCTCCTCTGGACAAGCTGCAGCAACGCCGGTGAATGCCTCGCCGAAGCCTTGCGTGACTTGGGGGTCAGCTTCAACTCGCCGGCAGTTTGTCGAACTACTCTCATCCACCGAATCTTGTCCTGATCTTCCTCCGCGGATAACATCGCACTCCACGCCGCGCAGTAGACCGCCAGCAAATCCAAAGTGCCTTGCTCATGATCCGGCAAGGTGCCGATAAGCTCTCGCCATTTTCGGCGTGCGACGTCATCCAGGTGTTTCGGTGGCTGGGGTGATCTGCTACGCATTTCGCTCCTCTACTTCCTTTTGGGGGCAGTGTCGCGGAATCTCGTGCGTGCCCCAATTTGTCTTGCAATTTGTCGACCGGCAACACCATATAGGGGTTTCTGAACCATCAGTGGCAACACCCCAGGATGGCCATAACTCGCTGCCACATCGGGGGCACACGTGGATTTCCGGCCATTCCTCGATTTCCGGCAGCGAGATCGCCTCGTTGTCTGTGGTACCCATCGCAATGTCAAACGCGTCGGAGCCATCGTTGGGAGTGATCCGCAACACGACACTGCAATCGGATGGCGGGATCTCCCGAAGCACATGTTCGAAGGCCTTCCGGCAAGCGAAACGATACCGAGCAAAAATTCCGGGGTTCGTGCCGCAAATTTCGATTGCCCAGCTTTGAAGAATCGTCAAGGCTCGGCGATCTCGCTCGGCGTCCAATCGCGCTACCGTGAGTGCACCGAGTCGCTCGGCAAGATCGGTTTCAGCCATCGCCGCTTTGGCCGATCGCAGTCTCCGCAATTCGGCGGAATCCAAGTTTGGGGGGTCGATCAGTGCCTCGAATCTGGCAGTTAGCCACGCGACAACCTCCCGGGCAGAATACCCGCCGTTGATTGACTTGGGGGGCTTGCGACTCAAAAACGTAGTTCTCGGCAGGCCCAAAATCCATGCCGCTGAATCGGCGCTCAGGTCGCTCAAAACTTCTCGCTCAAGCTCGGCTCGGGTAGGTTGCTGTTTAGACATTTTTTTCCTCGTGTTGACGACGGTAGAAAATAGTTATTTTTTGGATGTCAACGGTGCACAACGGGGGGGGCAACCTGCCCTCTCGTCTGCCGGCAGGACCCGCAAGGTGGGGGGTGCCGCTCCCATCGCCTGCAACCGCTGGAAGTGTGACCCGACGAACCGCTTGGGCTCCGGGCGGGGCGGGGGCGGCTGGATCGCTCGAGGGCGCCGCGCGGCCTGGTGGCGGGCTGCTCGCCGTGTGGGTGCGGATCGCTTGTAGGTGGTCAACCAGGATTCGAGGGGTGAAGTCTGGTCAGTTCTCATGGTCATTGATCCTGCGCCACGTTGGCCAGTAATTCCCGCCGCCGGTTCAGCATGGATTGTGCGACGTAGTAGGCGTCATGCGCGAGTGAATCCACGCCACCCATCGCATTTGCGATCGGCTCCCAATTGCCGAAGTAGAAAGGCTGATCGGGGCAGTCAAACGCGGACCCGTCGTGTGCCTTGTGTTCACGAACCTCGGTTGTTCCGATCCGCAAAAGCGTCTGCATCGCCAACCCGGCAAACCGATCCAGAAGAGCCAACTCTTCTGCGCGCAGGGCGACGGCCAGAGGGGCAGCAACGACTGCAACGCTCGAATCTTGGGGTATTTCGCTCATGTCTACGTGTCCCTCAAAAGTAGTAAATTCTGTTCTGTGACGAGATGACGAGTGTGACGCGTCATTTCCTTATGTGTTCCCTTTTCCCTTTTTCTTCTCTCTCTCTCTCATGTTTGACCTCAAAAGGTAGCTCAAGAAGGAATAACTCGTCACACTCGTCATACTTGTCAGAAATCCGGTTCGCTATTTTCGCTATTCTCGCTGTTGTGATGTTTTGACTTCTCGCTCAGCCGTCGGCCGATGTCCCACAGTGTTGGCTGGTCTGCGGGTGCGTGCTCGCCGATCCACCGAAAACCACGTTTCCCGGATCCGCCTGCCCGGTAGTAGACGATCCGCCAGAGCTTCCCTTCGTCGCGTAGTTGCTTCAAGGCTGTCGTGACGCCTACCGACTTCTTTCCCTCGCCAGTCGCCGCGTTGTACCAACGCGCAACCAGTTCGGCCGGAATGAACACGTCGTCGCGGTCGACGTCGTATCCCAACCAGCAGAGCTTGCTGGCGAAGGCGTCCTCCAACAGCTCCCCCTCTTCTCGCTCGGCGTCGACTTCTCCACGCCGCTCCTGGATCATCGAGGCGCATTCCCGGGCTTGTGGCAGTCGTGCCAAGACAGCCTGTTCCCAGGAGCCCCATCGCGAATGGGCACCGATGCCAACCGCCGGCCTGCGGAGAAATCCAACCAGATCGGCAATGATCGCTGGGCGATGCTCTTCGACAAAACCGCGAACATCGGATTCCCAATTGCCCGAGTAGGTGGGCCTCGCGAACCGCACTTCAACGACTCGCTGGGCCATGTCGGTGGAAAGGCTGGCGCCGTTCAGCGTGATGAACCAAGTCAGATAGTTCGGCCTCGAACCCTCCCCCAAGTACATCTCATGGCCTGAAATGTCGTCACACGTGATAATCGACTCGAAGTCGGCAGAGGAGAACTTCAGCGTCTTTACGTTGTCGAGTAAGGAAATCCGCTTCCGCAACCCCTCTTTCGACAACAGCCGCTTCTTGATATCTTCGGCCTTGCATTGCAGCGAAAAGTCGATCGTCCCTCCGTACAACTGTCCGACAATCTGGGCTGTCGTCGACTTGCCGATTCCCCGCCCCGCCTTGGCAGTGAAGAGAAAAGCCGGCCGTCGACCTGTCGGCCCACCCCATAAAGGCGTCGCGAATGCCGCCAACAACAAGTGACGGTCAACCGGGGTTTCTGGAGAGAAGAAGTCAAGCAATTGCTCCAGGTGTGTACCATCGCCAGGGGGCGGCATTTTGCAGGCGTAATAGTGCCGTTGAATCGGCGGTTCATGTGGCAGCCACTCGATTGCGTCGAATGCTTCGGCCGTCCGCTCCAATTCGGCAAATACCTCCTCTTTCGATACGCAACCGCGGTTGCGAAACCACTCAACAATCCCCTGTTTGTGGGCGAGCCAGCCGAACAGGGCGGACGACTTGTCCAACCATTGGATCTCGCCATCATCGACGAACAGCTTTCCACCGATCCGCCTGGGCCAGCCATTGGTTGCCTCTTCAATGGCGAGCAGGATGTCTGCCATCGGGTACGGGGTGAACAGTTTCCCGTCGTCTGTCTCGACTTGTTCGCCGTTTTTGATCGAGGGCTTTCCGTTGATGCGTGGTGCTTTTCGTGCTCCATTCGTAATAGCCCATTGCTCGATCTCCTCGGCCGTGACTTCCGCCGTCGCGTTCACCAGGGCCTGAAATTCGCTCCCGGTATGCCCCTCGGCAAGCCAGTCCCGGAAGTCCTTGCCGTGGTCCTGTTGGATCTCGTAGCCAGGGGGGGTGACGATCTTGACCGACGAGGCGCCGCCCTGGTGGAACCCCACCGCGAACCGCTTGCCTCCCTCGAGTCCGGGCTGATCGGCGTCGGCCGGCACGATGATGTGTTTCCCCGCTGCCCACGAAAAATCGAGCTTCTCGGGGTTGGCGGATTTCGCTCCGCAGGCGTTTGTCACGGCAACCCAGCCCTCCGGCAACCCGGCGCTATCGATGGCCAGCGTATCGGTCATGCCTTCGCACTTGACCACGGTTCTGGCGCCGCGCACCGATTCCCAAGACGGCACAATCCAGGATTCAGAGGATCCTCCAACGAGGTGCGTCTTGCGTTCACTTAGAGTCTTGTAGGCAGGAAACGGTTGCCCGTTCACGCGGTAGAGCAGTAGAGCTTTTTCCTGGCCGCTGGTGTCGACCCCCCGAAACGCTACGCACCGTTGCCCGCCGGTCCTCGGCCACGAACAACGCATGGCACCGTATTCGGCAAGAGCTTCCGGCTTGATCGGCGGTTTGGATCGGCACCACTCAACCGTGATCGAGTCAATTTGGTAAACCAGCTTTTGCGCCGGCCACAAAACCTTCTCGCGGATCGGCTTCTTGCTGTTCGTGGGGGCCGCGCGGCCGTTCCCGTTGGTCGACGGCCGGACTCCGCAGAACTCGGCCACGAGGGAAAGGACCTCGGGGAACTGCTTTCCGGTCATCCAGCCAAGCGCTGCAAACCCGTCGCCGTTGTTGTGGTCGAAACAGGCGTTGCAGTAGAGAGCGCCTTTGTCCAAGTCGATCGCCCGAAACCGATCAGTCCCGCCACACATCGGGCACGGCCCATGGCGCCGCTGGCAGTCCGGCTCCAACTGCACGCCGGCAATCGTCTGGAATATCTCCAGCCACCTGCCAGCCGCCGCCTGGCGCACCATCTCAACGTCGTATCGAGGCTTGCTCATCTACCCGCCTCCACAAACGCCTTAACCACCGCCGCCGCTTCGGCCAACTTCGCGAAGTCCAGGGCCGCCGGCTCGGGCGCCAGCCGCTTCGCCGCAACATGGTAAGTGCGTTTCCACGGGGCCCACGTCGGGCCGTCATCGCGCAGGATATGCAGCCAGCCGCCATTCTTCGCCGGCTTGTCCGACTCGACTCGCATGCAGAGGGCCGCCGTCGGGTCATCCTCGGGGCCGGTGTATCCGCACCAATCGGACTTGCCACAGATTCGGCACGGAAACCGTCGGGAACATCGCCGCCACTCGCCGGCCATCGCTCAGCCCTCCGTCTGTCCGGTGTGGGTTTGCCTTCGGCTGTCGAGAAAAGCGTCGATGTCCTCGGGTCGATACCGAATCAGCCGGCCGCATCGAATGTACGGCAAGCTATATCGGCCAGTCGTTCGCCAGACACAAAGCGTTTGGGGTTGAAGCCCCATCCTGGCCGCCGCTTGCTCGGTGTTCAAGAGTTCGGCGGGAGTCTGCTTGACGAGTTTGCAGACGGGGTGGGAAAGTGTAGAAGTCATCGGGGTTACCTCGCAATTAGTGGGAAAACTTAATCCAGCTAAGTGCAAGGATACCGACGATTGGCGGAAAGAAAATTGAACGAAACCGAACTGTTTAGTTCGTATTTCGGGGGCGTCCTGTTTTCCGTTTCTGGATTGGTGGTAGGCCGTGCTTTTCCGCGTACCGTGTTGCCGCCTTTTTGACTCCGTTCGGCGTAGTTACTTGCTCGCGGTCACGACACCAATCCGGGATGTTCTCAGCAATCCACTGCCACGTTCGGCTGATTGTCGCTTGTTCATATATCCAGCAGTCACGGGCATCTTCTCCCGAGGTCCGCTCGATTTCGTCCGCCAGCAACTTGCAGACAAGCCCGTATTGTCGTCGCAACGTAGCGTCCTGTCCGTATCGCGTTTGACTTTGCCTCGGTCGGGGCAATGCGGGCGAGTTTTCCAACATCGTCGGCAAAATTCCGCCCTCATTGTCCCCGACGATTTCCAATTGTCCGCCACGGACCACGACGGGTACTTGATGGAATCCACACAGTTCCATGAACACGTTCGACGGGCAGGGGTACAAAGTGGCTTGTGCCTCTTCAGGCCGCGGGGGCGAATTATCCACCCAATCAACCAGCTTCGCGAGTCCGGGAAGTGCCAGGAAGCCGAGGCGATATGCTGCAGTCGTCAATTCGCCGGCTTCGTCCAATACGGCCTGCTTCGATAACTCCGTAGCCACTGGCCGGCCGTTTTCATCCACTACACCGATTTCCGCATACTCCTTATTCACGAACCGTTCGGCCAGCTCGCGAAACCGCGCGGCAAAAATATGTCGTTCGTCAATCATTGCTCGCACACTTCCTTGGCCTCGGGTTGGTCGGTTTCCTGCCTATTTGCTGCCGCCACAATGGCGGTAATCTCGGCCGTGGCCCTTGTCGCCGCTTCCATCGCCGGCCCGAGTTGCATCCTCGCGTAGACTTGCGTAGCCCGGCTTCCGGCTTCGTGGCCCAACAGCTTCGCGATCACTGGCAGGCTCGCCCCGGTTTCGGCCGCATAACTCCCCAGACTTCGCCGCAAGTCGTGCATTCTCAGGTCTGAGATTCCCGCCCGTTTGATAAGGTTCTGCCAAGCCCTCTTCGGTTCCTGAACGTGTCCTGAACCACTGCCCCGCCGTGTTGGGAATACCCAAGGCGAATCTCCGGCCGCTGCCCGCCGGGTTTCGAGAATCACCTGGGCTTCGGGAACCAGGGGCAACCGAATCGGCTTCCCGCTCTTGGTTTGCGGAATCCGCCAGACTGTGCCCTCTATTTCGTCCCATCGCATCGCCTGCACGTTTGCCCGCCGGGCTCCGGTAAAGAGAAGCATCAGGAAGAAATCACGCGTCAACGCGGGCTCTTGCTCCAGGGCTTTGAAGAATCGGGGCAGTTCGCTCCGCTGCAAGAATCGGTCCCTCGATTCCTCAGGGAAGGCTTCGACGTATTCCGCCGGATTGGCTCCCTTCCACTTCAGTTTTTTCCGGGCCCGAGTGAATGCCGCCCGTACCAGTTCCAATACTCGGTTCGCCTGAAACCGGCCGTTCTCGTCGCCGATTTCGGCGTGCAAGGCTTCTACGTCCTCTTCGGCAATCTGCGAAAGTCGCCGGTCTGCCCACCGGGGTTCGATGAACTTGGTGTACAGCCGCTCGTCTTCTTTCCACGTCTTCTTTCGCGGCTTGGCGTAGCTTTCCAGCCAATAGGCGAACAACTCGGCAACCGTCATTCCCTCGCGAGATTCACGCCGCTCTGCTGCCGGATTACCGCCTTCGGCAACCTTGCCGTTTTCTCGGCTGGCCCGTTTCCGGGCAGTCTCAACCGTCACCTCGGGGAACGGGCCGATGCGAACCCGTTGCGGCTCGCCGGCTACCCACTTGTACCAGTAGAAGACTTTGGCCCCCGCAGCCGTTGCGAGAAGGCATAGGCCGGGGGTGCGTTCGTCATACCAGTAGACTCGGCCCGATGCTGGGGGCCTCACGGCCTCAAGATTCCGTTTGCTGAACGCGATTCTGTTGGGTTTCTTCGCCATCTCTTGCCCCTCTGGCTGGCTAGCGGTGCTATGTCGGTGCTATGCGGTATGGGAAATTGGGCGAAATTTCGCATAGCACCGTCAAACAAGAGAATACCAGAAACCCCTATAAAATCAAGGGTTATCAAACTTCGGGCATCTGGGGGAACCCCCCTGGAATCTGGCTGGCAGCCAGAAGGTCATCGGTTCGAGTCCGTTATCCTCCACTAGATGGGTGAGCCGACAAACGTCGGAACCCGCCATTTCAAGCCGGACCCCAGGTATAGCTTGGGGTTCTGTCGTTTCTTGGCATGACGTGGCAGATACGGGCTGCACCGGATTCTCGCGACCTCGGTACCACATTGCACTGCTTTTTGCACCGCCCTCTCGAAATTGGCATCGGTGACCTGGAGGTAGTGCTTCGCCGCGATCTTGGGGCTACTCCTGCCTCTCTTCCGCCGTGTCCCGTGCCTCCTTCAACCAGGGCTTCACTGAGGGAACCAGGGAACAACTCGTGAACTGCCGCCAGCGTGGTGCTCCGTCTTCGGGCTCGTCACTTCGAACCGAGAGTCCCTCCAATCCACATCAGCCCAACGCAAAGAAAGGCCCTCCGAGGGGCAACACCCACCAAACCGGCAGCCCGAGCCGATTCTTCTCATTCTCATGCCGAACGTGACGCCCGTACTGGAGGCGCGGTCGTGGCGGGGGCCTTCAACCGGTCGAGGAACCGCTGCAACGCCTGCAGACTCGTGCAGGGGGAATCCTAGTAGTCTCGATTGACTCGCCCGTCGGAACGGTGGAAACTGCGGTCATGAGCGACATCGAAACGGGGAAACGGCGGAGGTTTCAGTTCAGCTTGAGGACACTCTTGCTGGCGATCACGTTATCGGCTGTTCTGCTGGGGACCTTCCCGTTGATTGGAAGATGCGTCGCTTCGATTGGGACATGCGGCGTCGTCTGCATCATGTGCTACGCCATGATCTTTGCGGTGCGTAGCGAGTGGCGTGACACGTGCGCCTGAGTGGCCGACGTGTGGTGCCCAGGTTGGTAGTGCCTTGGTGGGTGCGATATGGACAATGAACTTCCCAAACGCCGTTGGTTTCAGTTCCACCTGCAGACGCTTTTTATGGCCGTCCTGGTTCTGCTGCTGTCGTGGATTGCGGTGAGGATGGAGAATGCAAGGACGCAGAAAGCAGCGACGGAGGTGGCAGAGTTGACGCCATTGACCAGCAGGCTTGCACAGATTGAACAGGGGTTCCTCGACAAGAAGGATGACTACGCCGCCCTCTACGAGATGTTCATGGAACTCATAGTGAAAATGCTAGCACTGCTACATTTGAATAATCTCCTTGAGCTTCTTGCCGACGCGGCGGTTCCGCGAGCCTGTTTCCATGGCGTTGATCATGTCGTCCCAGAGTTTGCTGCGTAGCA
>JAAYAY010000092.1 GCA_012719125.1 Planctomycetaceae bacterium
AAGTCCTTTTAACCGTTACATCCCGAACATTCGGAAGCAGCCCTGAAACCAGCCATTTATAGGCAGCACTGCTAGCAGTGCATTCGTGTGTGTTGGTAATGCAGCAGTATTCGGTTAAGTTCAACAAGCGGATCAGCGGAGTACCCGTCGTTGATGACGACAGCTACTTGCTCGGAATGCTGACCGAATTCGACCTGCTCCGCGCAATCCGGAATCATCGTCTGGATGCTCGTGCGGACGAATTCATGTCGGCCGACGTCATCACCGCGGACAAATCTGATTCGCTGGCAAACTTGACCGACCTGATTCTCGAGAAGCGGGTTCGCCGAGTGCCGATCCTGGAACAGGGGCGACTGGTCGGAATCGTTAGTCGTCGCGATCTCGTGTTCGTCGGACACATCCGACAGCAACTCCTTTCAGAACTGCCTGTGGCGTCGGTTTCTCTCGACTTTCCTTCGAACGAGTAGTCTGAACTGTGTGGTAGACCGCGATCAGCTCTGATCTGTCGGGGCGATCGCTCTGATTCGCATGCTCACGCGGTCTCCCCGACAGCATTGGGACATGGCACCCCACTCGATAGAGGGTCTGCCTCCGTTGAAGAAAACGAGTCAGGCAGGTAGGAAGCCACGCAATGGCTACCTGAGCAAGAGTATTTACTTTCCTGGAGGCAGACCGTATGTTGAGTTCGTTCACAACCGCCATTCGAACACAAAGGAGGTGCGACATGAAGAGGTTGACTGCTTTGATCCTTATGTTGGGTCTTGTCCTGGTGTTGGCCGGGTGTCCGGCCACCCCTGAAACGGAAGGTCCTGTTTTGGATCCGGCTCCGACTCCGGCTGACGTGCCGCAGGATACATTGACTGCGGAACCAGACAAGACGGCGCCCGCTGCCGAGGAGGAAACTCCCGCTCCGCAGCTCGTTCCCGCCGAGAAGGCAGCCCCAGAGAAAGAGGCTGCTGAGAAGGCTGCTGCTGAGAAGGCTGCTGCTGAGAAGGCTGCCGCTGAGAAGGCTGCTGCCGAGAAGGCTGCTGCCGAGAAGGCTGCCGCTGAGAAGGCTGCTGCCGAGAAGGCTGCCGCCGAGAAGGCCCCTGCCGAGAAACCTAAGGAATAGGGAATCGCCCACTTCTCTCGTGGGTTTGCTCGGGACTCGTCGCCTGATGGCCGAGCAGAGGACAAACATGCACCGGGAGACGGCTATGGTGGCCGGCTCCCGGCTTCGTTTCTTTGTTAGATCGATCAAGGGCTCACCCATTTGCTCACGCTGGGTTGAGACGGAAATCGCGATGAACGACATTGCAAGCCAGGATATCACCGCCATCCACGGGACCGAAGCGTTTCGCGTCCGCTGCCATTCTACCTATTAAGGATGGCATATATTCACCCATTTGTGGCGTTTTTGCTGGCGTGAGCGGTTCGAAGTACCGATCATCTGGTCGTGCGTCTTTTGGTGCCATCGAAAGTGTCGTTCGACGCTTGTGCGGAAATCGCGCTCGATGCCCCCAGGATTCAGGGACTGTACTGGAGTTGGGGGCGAGGGGCGTTGACTGCCAACATCCGGTTGCATTAATAGCCTCAAGCGGAGAGCCCGAGGAACCGGGTTGTCTGTTTGTGAAGCCGAACACCCGCTGCTGGTGCAGCGGAATTGACACTGTAATGTGACCGATGTTTGCATGAGGAGCGAAGACAATGAGCGTGTTGGTTGCAAGAGAGGCTCCGGACTTCAAGGCCCAGGCGGTAATGCCCAACGGAGCTTTCCAGGAGGTTTCTCTGTCGGACTATCGTGGAAAGTACGTGGTCCTGTTCTTCTACCCGTTGGATTTCACGTTTGTCTGCCCGACGGAGATCATCGCGTTTTCAGAAGCTGTTGCCGAGTTTGAGAAGTTGGGCGTTCAGTTGCTCGGTTGCTCCGTTGACAGCCATTACTCGCACCTTGCCTGGCGAAACACGCCTCGCAAACAGGGCGGTATCGGCGAGATCAAGTATCCCCTGATCGCCGACTTGGATAAGAAGATTGCCGAGGCCTACGACGTGCTGCTGCCCGGCGGAGTTGCCCTTCGCGGGCTGTTCCTGATCGACAAGGACGGGACGGTCCAGCATCAGGTGGTCAACAACCTCCCGCTCGGACGAAGTGTCGGCGAGGCCTTGCGGATGGTGAAGGCCCTCGAGTTCTTTGAGAAGAACGGGGAAGTATGCCCCGCCAACTGGGACGAGGGCAAGGCGTCGATGAAGCCCGATCCGACGGGGAGCCAGGAGTTCTTCGAGAAGACCTATTCCTAGGACGTGAGAAGATGCCGCAAGCCGGGACTAGCGGTTCCCTGTGAACTGCCGGGGCAGCCCGGCTTGTGTGCTTTCTTCAGTCTGGTTGATATCCGGCTTCACGAAACACCGCTCGCCCCGAATCAAGGCGGCCCGCATCCGCTCTTCCTGCTCCAACCGTTTCTGGTAACGATTTTCCTTGGCAACCTCGTTGGAAGGATCCAGTTGGAAGCCGGGCATATCGGCACGAGGCGTCTTCTGGAGTCGTTCCATACCTGAGCGAACAAGTGCCAAAGCCTCCCGGTACTTCAACGGATCGCTCGTCCGCAGGTCGGCGAGGCACGGGCTCAGTTCCGGGCGATTGAAGCTCACGTCGTGAAACTGGCGACGGTCGACCTTCGTGCCCAGCAGAGCGCTGAGTTGATCGAGTTCCGCGCTCGAAAGGGGCGAACGACCGTAGGGGTTGTCGCGGTAGGCCCCGCCCGCGTAGGTCGGGTAATAGGGAGCGTTGATATCGATCCAGGTCACGATCCGATCGAACGACTCCGGGTCGAGCTTCACCTTCTCGTCAATTTCCGGCCGGCCGTGGCCTTCGAGAAGGATCTTGATCAATGGGCTGGCATGCGAGCCCCAGGTTTTGGGCATCTGCACGTCTGTCGGCCCGGCCCCGACCACGTGGACGTAGCCCTTGCCGCGCAGGTCGGCGTACGACTTGTTGAACACAAATCCCAAATCACCCGCCAGGTTCAGCTTTTCGCCGGCTTCTTCGCCGTAGGTGTGGCAACTCGCGCAGTGCTTGTCGAAGACCGGCTGGATCTCGACCGTATAGCTGAACAGGCGAGGTTCGCCGTACCAGGGCTGCAGCCGGCGGGGCTCCCGAGTACGGCCGCGGCCAGCATATTCCAACTGCCCGGTTGTACGCCGATTCTCGTGGCATCCAACGCATCCGATCGCCTCGCCGGGCCGGACGATCGTGCCGCTCCGCATCGACTGGACCATCATCCCCTTTTCGTCCAGGAGTTGGAAGTAAACGAAGGTGTCGGCGGGTACGGAGAACTCGACGCTGCCGTCTTCGTTGACCGGGACCGTGCCGAGGATGCGCTTGTTGTTGAAGTCGTCCCAGGCCATCCCTGGGGCCTGCTGGCCCGTGCCGCCGTCCCAGGCGGGTGTGGACCAGAACCGCTTCTCCGGCGACTCGACGACCCGGAGATACTTGACGCTGCCGGGCTCCACCTGATCCATTCCGGAGCCCAGATAGACGTTTTCCACGCGGAACGTCCCTTCGGACTTCGCCAGGTCGACCCGGGAAGGAATCTCGCGGGGGCGTTCGCGCGGAGCGAGCGGCATGGGATCGAAGCAACCGGGCTCCTCGGCGTGCACGAGAGTTTTGTTACCGAAGCTATCGATCAAGTAGATACCCATCTGCTCGCCCTGGCCGGTCATACGTGAACAGAGGAAGTGCTTGTCGGAGAGCGGGTAGGGATCTTCGTACTTGGGATCGCATTTCTTGTAGGTATCGTAGTTTCCCTGGCCGACCAGATCGATCGCACTTGCCGGCCAGGTGCGAATCACCGGTCCGCGACCGTCGAGACCCAAACGACGATCGACGATGGCCAACGCGCCCCACGGGCGATCGTGGCACGAGGAAAAGGTGGCGATGAACTGCTCGGTACCCGGAATGGCACGGGCATCGAGGACTGCCCCCGGCGAATTCGTGTTGTTCCCCCAATAGATGGCGTGGTTGGTGCCGTCGGGGTTCGTGACCCAGACTCCCTGGGCGTCTCCGAAGTTGCGATCCACGTATTCCCAGCGATCGTAGATAATCCGCCCGTCGGGGAGCAGCGACGAATGGCCCTCGTGAAGCGTGCTGTGCCCGATCTGCTGGAGGTTCGACCCGTCGGCGTTCATGGTGAACAGGTTGCCCATGATGTGCCGGTTGCACATGCAGTACTTCGGTTCGCGGGTCGAGGTGAACAGGATCCGGCCGTCGGGCAGATAGATCGGATCGATGTCGGAAAGCTCTGAGCCGAACGTGAGCTGTGTCAGGCCCGAGCCGTCGGCGTTCATTTCGTAGAGGTGGTAGTCGTCCTGCCGATCGCGCCGCATGGAAAAGAGGATCTTCTTTCCGTCGAACCGAACGTCCGGATCGCGAGCCACCCCTTCGGGAACCTCGAGCAAGGTTTTGACCTCGCCCGTCGCCGGATCGACGGTCTTGATCGCGCCGCCGCCCTCGAAACTCGCGGTGTTGATCTCGCTTGTCTGGAACATGGTGGCCGTGTTGTGGTGATCGCTGCGGTACTGGCGGCGTACGATGAACAGGATGGGCCGATCGCATACCAACCGATTCGCGAGAAGAGCGTCACGGCGGAGCGGCTCCAGTCCGGCCGGTTCGATCGTTTCGAGCCGGCGGAGATATTCCTTCGCGGGGTATTCATCACCGTACGTGGCTGCCAGATCCTCGATTGCCCGGCGCAGCGGAAGGAGCGATTCCTCGAACTGCTTCTGAAGCCGTGCGGCGATCTCGGCTTTGCGAGTTTCGACTCGGGCCCGGCTTGCCTGGGGGTCTGCCGCAGACGTCCATGCTGCCGCAAATGCCGTGATAAGGCACGCGGCGATAACAAGCCGGCAGGGGGGCGCCATGAGGAAATCCTCTCTCAGAGTTCGTAACCGGTATCCGCAGAGATTCGTGCGGCCGCTTGTTGGACGAGGAACTCCAGCCGCTCGCATTCGGCCCGGTCCCAGCGAACAGCGAGGCCCGAAATCCCCACGCCCGCCACGACGCGTTCGTTGACGTCGAAGACGGGCGCGCCGATGCAGAACACGCCGGTCGTGTACTCCTCGCGATCGTAAGCCACTCTCGTCTTGCGGATTTCCGCCAGTTCGAGGCTCAGCCGTTTCCGATCGGTGATCGTGTTCGGCGTCAGCCTGGGCAACCTTGCCGGCAGGATCGGCTGCAACTGCTCGTCCTCCAGGAACGCCAGAATGCACTTGCCCATCGCGTTCGAGTGATAGTAGAACCGGCTGCCGACGACAATCTGGAAGAAGAACTCGCCCGGCGGATTGGCCGCATCGAGAACCAAAACGCGATCGCCGTCGGGAATCTGGACGGTGGCGGTCTCTCCCGTCTGGCGGGCCAGCTCCTGGAGATGAGGACGAGCCCTGCTCCTGAGGTCGAATCGTGTCGACAGCAGCATCCCCAGGCGGAAGAAGCCGGTGCCGAGCTGATATCCGCCCGATTCCTCGTCAAACTCCACGTAACCCCGCTCATCGAGTCGGCGGAGAATGCGAAAGACCGAATTCGTCGAGATTCTCAGTTCGCGAGCCAGTTCCGAGATCCCGAAGGGGCGAGCCTGCCGAACCAGGAACTCTACGATGTCGAGCATGCGGTCCACCGCGGGAACTGCATAGTCGCGGGCGGTCTTCTCTGCCTTGGTATGCGATGGCGGCTGCAACTGCGAGATCCTCAGCAAACGGGGCCAGTCAACACGTCTTGCCGAACCATCGCCATTTTACACAGCAAAAGCTTCTTTGCAATATAAAACCGATTTATAGCGAGCAAGTGGCCTGCGGCCCGTCGGAAGAACTTCCAACGTGCTGTAGAATACCGTTTTTCCCAGGCAAGGAGGACGAGTATGAAGGCGGCGATTTATCAGGGAAATCGGACGTTTGTAACCGGAGTCTCCGAGCCGGTCGGCCCGGGCGCCGGCCAGGTGCGGCTCAACGTTGCCTATTGCGGTGTGTGCGGGACCGACGTTCACATCTTCCACGGGGTCATGGACAAACGCGTCGGCCCGCCGCAGATTATCGGTCACGAGGCGTCGGCCGAAGTCGCCGAAATTGGCGAGGGCGTCGAAGGCGTTTCCATCGGGGATCGCGTGGCGGTGCGGCCTTTGCAGTTCGGCGAGCCGACCCCCTTCGACAAGGGCTGCCCCCACGTGGGCAAGAACCTCAAATTCATCGGGATCGACACGCCCGGCGCCATGCAGGGTTCCTGGACGGTTCCTGCCTACACACTGCACAAGCTGCCGACGTCGCTTTCGTTGGAGCACGGAGCGTTGATCGAACCCGTTGCCGTGGCCTGCCATGACGTACGTCTCGGCGGCATCTGCCCGAACGAGAATTGCGTCGTGCTCGGCGGGGGGCCGATCGGGCTCCTGATCGCCCTGGTTGCCCGCCAGAAAGGCGCACGGGTGTTGGTCTCCGAAGTCAATCCCGCACGGATCGAGTTGGCCCGCTCGCTGGGCCTGGAGGCGGTGAATCCGGCCGAGCAGGATCTGATCCGCGAGGTCGCTTCGTGGTCGGGTGACGCCATGGCCGACGCCGTGTTCGAAGTTTCCGGGTCGGCCCCGGCCGTGGAGATTATGACCGAACTGCTCAACGTGCGCGGGCGAATCGTGATGGTCGCGATCCATTCGGCCCCGAAACCGGTCAACTTGTTCCGGTTCTTCTGGTCGGAGATTCGCATGATCGGTGCGAGACTCTACGAGGCAGAGGACTTTGACGAGGCAATCCGCTTTGCGGCCGACGGCGTGTTGCCGTTGGACGCGTTGATCACCCGGATCGACCCGATCGAAGCCACGCAACAGGTGTTTGAGACAATCGACGCGAATCCTCAAGGCATGAAGTATCTGATTCAGTGCGGGCAATAGCGATCAAAAAAGGGGTCAAGAAGGAGCAACCATGAACATCGTCGAGTATTTCAACTTGTCCGGCAAGACGGCCCTGGTCACCGGGTGCAAGCGAGGGATCGGCAAGGCCATGGCCGTCGGACTGGCAGAGGCCGGGGCCGACATTGTCGGAGTTTCCGCCTCTTTAGAACTCTCGGGCAGCGAGATCGAGAAGGAGGTCACTTCTCTCGGCCGGAGCTTTCGGGCCTACCAATGCGACTTCGCCGATCGGCAGAAGCTGTATGAATTCATCGAACGAGTGAAGGCGGATGTGCCGCAGATCGACATTCTCGTCAACAACGCCGGCACGATCCTCCGAACGCCAGCGGCGGAGCATCCGGATGACTACTGGGACAAGGTCATCGAGGTGAATCTGAGCGCGCAGTTCGTGTTGAGTCGCGAGTTCGGCAAGGACATGATCGCTCGCGGCAGCGGCAAGATCATCTTCACCGCGTCGTTGTTGACTTTCCAGGGCGGCATCACCGTGCCGGGCTACGCGGCAAGTAAGGGCGGGGTGGGGCAACTGACGATGGCCCTGGCCAACGAGTGGGCCGGCAAGGGAGTCAACGTGAACGCCATCGCGCCAGGGTATATTGCCACGGATAATACAGCCGCACTGCAGGCCGACCCCGTACGCAATCCCGCGATCCTGTCGCGGATTCCCGCCGGCCGCTGGGGAACTCCCGACGACTTCAAAGGGCCGGTCGTGTTCCTGGCGTCGGACGCCGCCAACTACGTCCACGGGACCATCCTGACCGTCGACGGCGGCTGGATGGGGCGATGAAATGGAATCGTCGATCACAATTCGGCTCGGCACGCGGGCCAGTGCCCTGGCTCGCTGGCAGGCGGAATGGGTTGCCTCGCGACTGGCAGAACTGGGGACCACGGTCGAACTCGTGCCCATCACGACCACGGGCGACCGGGAACAACGAGGTCCGATCGGCTCGCTTGGAAGTCAAGGCGTGTTCACGAAGGAAATCCAGCGGGCGCTGCTCGACGAGCGTATCGACCTGGCCGTCCACAGCCTCAAAGACCTCCCTACCGAACCGATCGAAGGACTTTGTCTGGCGGTCGTGCCCGAGCGGGAGACGGTTCGCGACGCCCTCATCTGCCGGGAGGCAACGTCGCTGGCAGACCTTCCGAGCGGTGCCCGGATCGGTTCGGGCAGCCTGCGCCGCCGGTCTCAATTGCTTCACCATCGCCCCGACCTGGTTGTTGCCGACATCCGGGGTAATGTGGATACGCGTCTGAGTAAACTCGACGACGGGCAGTACGATGTGATCTGTCTTGCCGAAGCAGGCCTCAAGCGGCTGGAACTGGCCTACCGGATCTCCGAACTGATTCCGCCCGAGATCATGCTCCCCGCAATCGGCCAGGGTGCGTTGGGACTTGAAACACGCGAGGGCGACGATACCACTCGAACGGCCCTTGCACCTCTCAACCACGCCGAGACCCATGCGGCCGTGATTGCCGAACGGGCGATGTTGTCGGCCCTGCACGGAGGATGCCTGGCCCCAATCGCCGCTTGGGGGCGGTTCGAGAACGGCAACCTCGTGTTGACCGGCCGCGTGCTGAGTGTCGACGGCACTCAGCAGATCGAGGCGACGGAGATTGCCGCGGACGGGGACGGCGCAGAACTGGGCCGGCTGGTGGCCCAAAGACTTGTCGAGCAGGGGGCCGACGACTTGATCGCGACGGCACGGGGCTGATTGGCAGAAGCGACGATCATTCTGCCGAGGTGGCAAGCGACTCGACAAAGGCTCGAAACTCGTCGGCGTGTGCTGCCATGGTGTTGACAGGCCCGTAGCCCTTGACGAACAGCATCCCCTCGGGCTTCTCGATGATGGCGGCAAGCATGCGGTATCCGGGACGCTTCACGACAGGGCCCATCATCGCCTGCTGTTCGTTGTAGGTGCCGCTGAAGTCGACGAGCGTCACCTTGGTCCCCGACAGATCGAGTTGCTCCACCGGCTTATCCTCGAGATCTTCGAACTGGCCTCGCCATCGCTCGATGTTCATCTCGATAGAACCACGGGCCGCCATGACGGTCAGGCGTCCGTCGTCCTTATCACCTTCCGCCTTCGGAAGAGCGAATTCCAGGTCCGCCCGGATTATTCCGTCTCGGGGCTCCACGGCTTTCCAACCGTCGGGCACCTTCAATTGGAGGGAGTTGCTTGCAGGCGGCGCCGAGGGCATGCCGCCCTCCGCCGCGGATACAGGCGGGTGTCCGGGCGGCAGCGACGGTTCTTCACCGCGATCGGCAGAGAGATTCATCGGGGCCGCTCCCCCTGAACCTGCCGTTTCGGGGACAGCCGGATCCACGGTCTCCTGGCGCACAGGGAGCCGGGTCTCTCCACAACCGGCGAAGACGATCAGGCACAAGAGGGGGGGACACACAACGCGAAACATGCTTCCGTCTTCCTTGGTAACGAGTCGACACAATCTTCCAGATTCTACGCGGGTGCGGTCGCAAGGCGAGGGGAATGTCTGTCAACGCGGCGATCCACCGGCCAACGGGCCGGCGGACACTCCCAAATCACAGCGATCTCGCGATCAGAACAACCCGATGATCTCTTCGTTCTCGTTGATGTCGATCGTTTCGGCCGCGGGAACCTTGGGGAGCCCGGGCATGGTCATGATGTCGCCGGTTAGCACCACCACGAATCCGGCGCCCGCCGAGATCCGCACGTCGCGCAAGGGGACGTCGAACTTCTTCGGCCGGCCCTTCAAGCCGGGGTCGGTGGAGAGGGAGTACTGGGTCTTGGCCATGCAGACGGGAAGTTCACCGTACCCCTCGTCCTGCAATCGCTTGAACTTGTCGCGGAGCTTCTTGTCGGCCAGGACCTCGGTCGCGCCGTAGATCTCGCGGCAGATGATGCCGACCTTCTCCCAGAGCGTGCAGGTATTGGGATAGAGCAACGAAAAGTCGGTTTTCGTGTTTTCGGCGACGTCGACCACGGCTCGTGCGAGCGTTTCGGCTCCCGATCCGCCCTTGGCCCAGTGCTCGGCCCGGATGATCTGCACCGAGAGGTAGGCGCATTTGTCCTTGATGAACTGGATCTCCTCATCCGTATCGGCAAGGAAGGAGTTGATCGCCACGACCACGGGCAGCCCGAAACGGTGGATATTCTCGATGTGTTTCTTGAGGTTTTCGACCCCCTTGTCCAAGGCTTCAACGTTGGGTTTGCTCAAGTCGGCGACGGCGACGCCGCCGTGGTGTTTGAGGGCGCGGACCGTGGCAACGATCACGACGGCGTTCGGAATGATCCCCGCGCTGCGGCACTTGATGTTCATGAACTTCTCGGCGCCCAGGTCGGCTCCGAACCCGGCTTCCGTCACCGTGTAGTCGGCCAGCCGCATGCCGAGCTTCGTGGCGATCACACTGTTGCAGCCGTGGGCGATGTTGGCAAAGGGACCGCCGTGAACGAAAGCGGGCGTGTTTTCGAGGGTCTGGACGAGATTGGGCTTGACGGCGTCCTTGAGGAGCACGGCCATGGCGCCGTGGACCTTGAGGTCGGCCGCCGTGATCGGCCGGCGGTCGAACGTGTAGGCCACGACGATTCGTCCCAATCGTTCCTTCAACTCGGAGAGCGACTCGGAAAGGCAGAAGATGGCCATGACTTCGGAGGCCACGGTAATGTCGAAACCGCTCTCGTGGGGCACGCCGTTGTTGGGGCCTCCCAAGCCGACCGTCACCTGCCGCATGGCCCGGTCGTTCATATCCACCACGCGCCGCCAGACGATCCGCCGCACGTCGATCCCCAACGCATTTCCGTGATGGATGTGATTGTCGAGCACGGCCGCGAGCAGGTTGTGGGCCAGTTCGATGGCATGGATGTCGCCGGTGAAGTGGAGGTTGATGTCCTCCATCGGCACGACCTGGGAATAGCCGCCGCCCGCAGCACCCCCTTTCATGCCGAAGCAGGGGCCCATGGAGGGTTCCCGGAGGCACACCACCGCGCGTTTGCCGATGCGCCGCAGGGCGTCCGCCAGGCCGATGGAGGTGGTCGTTTTTCCTTCCCCGGCCGGGGTGGGGGTGATTGCCGTCACCAAGATCAGCTTTCCGGTCGGAGCGTCGTCAAGGCGGTGAAAGAGATCGAGCGATATCTTGGCTTTGTATTTTCCATAGAGTTCCAGGTCGTCGTCGGAGATTCCCAAGCCCGCGGCGATTTCCGCCACGGGGCGCATTTGAGCGCAACGCGCGATGTCGATATCGGCCGGAACGGGAACAGCAGCGGATGGCATAGGGGTTTCCCGGATCTGGTGGTTTCTGATTTCAGTCCATGCAATTCGATGAGCGTGAACGCAACCGCTCCGTAGTGTACATGACCGGGAAGCGGCATGCCAGGAGAGTCTCTCACCCGTCCGTAACCGCAGCGGTCAGACTCTCGGCCTTCCAGGTTTCGGCGATCTGGAGGCTGAGGCTTTCGATCAGCGTGTCGAGAAGGTCGCGTTCGCCGAGATATACGTGTGCCGACCCGTTCTCGGTGTCGACGAGCAGGACCATATGATCGCCGGGACGCGCATTCTGGCTGCGCAAGGCCGGGCCGAGTCCCCACGCGCATCCGCCGCGAGCAACCAGTCTTCCCGATTCCACGCCGTCGGCCGTACGGACCGTGAAACTGCCTTGAACGCGTTGCTTCAGCCCGGCCGGCACCGTCGTCACCCCACCGGCGATGGCTGCTTTCGACAACTGGTAGGAGAGGTAAACACGCCCGTCTGCCAGGGACCCGTACGTTCGCAACACGCGGGCTGTGGAATTCGCAGAGCGTTTTGCCGTGAACGAATGAACCTTTCTCCGGCTGACGTTCGTTCCCACCAGTCCGTAGACGCTCCGCCCGAACTGAGTGATGACCGGGGAGGCCATCAAGCTCGCGTTGAAGCTGAACCGGTTCATCCCCTCGGCCAGGCAATGCTCTTCAAAAGCCCCACGTTCGAGCACCGGCCCATACTCGCGCAGCACCCGAACCATGACGGCTTCCACTCCCGAAAGCGCGTCCTCGGGTGACGGCGGAGTCTCCGCCACGATGGTCGGCCCCTCCACGGTGATTCCCGGGCGCTGCCTGCAAAATGCCAGCAAGACCCGCCCCGGCGGGACTTTGCGGCCGTTGCGGCGGTGGCGTTCCAACGCGGAGCGAAGCCGGGAGACGTCGATTCGCGGACAGATCGAGAACACCTTGTCGATCATGTTCGGCAGGCCGTACTGCGACCCCGACTCCAGATGGAACCAGGTCTTCCCCTCGTCAAGCCACTGCAAATCGTCGAGCGATTCCAGCACCGCGCGTACCAGTGCGGGCACGACCCGGGTCCCATGCCGGCCTTCAAACTGCCGGACGACGTCCGAGATGGCGACAATTCCCGAAGCCAGCGCATTACGGCGAGCGACCTGCGCGACGGCTTTGGGAAGGTGAACCGTCCTCGCATCCACGACGAGCACGACGTTGCCCAGCGTAACGGTGCGAAAGCCGCACCGGCGCGAGAGAAATCGTGCTGCCTCCAGCATCGTTTCGGGGGGCAGATAGAGCCCCTGCAAACCCGCCGCCGCGAATTCCCTCTGCAAGTCTTGGGCGGCAATCGGCACAAGCGAGGCCACCAGTCCGAGCGACTTGTCCAGAGCAGGCGCAAACACTGTTGCCTGAGAATGCCGTTTTGCGGCACGCATGCAGACTTGCCGGATCCGCTCGCGGCTGAGCCCATACCGCCTTCCCAACTCTTCCAGGGTGCACCCCCCGGCTCCGTCCCAGCCGAAGTAGGCCGCGACGATTTCGCGATCCCGGGGTTGCGACGGGTGAGAAAAGATCTCCCCCAGTTCCGTTCCCAAGTCCATCCGGCTCAATTGCCCGATTCGATGCCGGATTGCGGCAATCTGCTCCACCAGTGCGGGGGGGGCCGGCGGGTCAATTCGGCGCCGAATGATGCGTCCGGCCAGGTCGCGGAGCGTGTCCGCCTCGCTGTCGATCCCGCGAAGTGTCTCTCCCAGTCGCGGATCGCTGAAGTGGATCAGAGACGACTCCGGCATGCGCTCCAGTGCCGCCGCCTCCTGAGTCAGCCGCAGATCCAGCGATTCGCTCCGTGCGACGGCCGTTTCCAACGACGAAAGCAGATCCAGAAGGCACTTGGCCCCAAAGGCCTTCAGCGCAAACAGGTCGCCGAGCGTGTAGTTGCCGATCTCCTCGAAGCGCTCGACAAGCCCTTCGCGCAAGAGACAGTTGTACGTTCGGTTCTCCAGGGCAAGATCCTGCAAACGCATTCCCTTCAGCGGCGCCGGCATTCTGCGGTCCTTGACGGCGCGACTGTGGCTGCTGACGTTCACCCGCGCAATGATGGCCCGGCCGAGGAGGTCCCGTTCACGGTCGGTCAGGCCTTCCGAAACTCGCTCGTCAAGATCGCACAGATGAAGTCCCCGGACTGCAGGGTTGGCAATCTCTCGTCCGGGAACAGGCACGTCCAGAATCTCCCGCAACGCGACGGGCGCCAACCGGTAGCCTCGGCGCGGATATCGTC
The DNA here is from genome assembly GCA_012719125.1 of Planctomycetaceae bacterium. Lineage (GTDB taxonomy): Bacteria > Planctomycetota > Planctomycetia > Pirellulales > Thermoguttaceae > JAAYAY01. Next base: position 13,428 of record JAAYAY010000092.1, read on the forward strand.
CGAAGGTTTCTCGATTTCGTGCCGCCGAGACTCGCCGGCGCCGGGGATGGCCGCGGGCTTCCGGGTGATCCGTGGCATGCTGAAGGGACGCGAGAAGATCGACCAGGCATTTGCTCCAGAAGCCCCGCAGGCCGAGCACACTCTCGATCGTCATTCGCCCCAGATCGTGAGGACGTTCCCCGATGCCCGCCGCAACAAGGCAATTGAACGTGCGCGATTCCAATTCCAGATCAGCGAGCGACAGACCTTCGGGTAGCGGCGGGAGCAGGATCGCTGTGAAGGAGGCCGGCTGTCGTGCGGCGCGACCGACGGCGCTCACGACTTCTGCAGCCAGAAGCCTGCATGTGTCGGCGTCGAAACCCTGCCAGGCCGTCTCATCCAGATCGCACAGCCGAGCGAACTCCTTTCCGCCCTGCTGAACGAACTTCTCGGGCAGCGCATCTTGGAGCGCGTCCGCGAGCAATCGCGGCGCGAGACACTGGCCCGGCCGTGGATATCGGCGCCCTGGCATTTGAAACATCCCTCCGAGCAGCACCCACCCCGCTGCCCCGTCACACCCCCAACGATAGTCTATTCATGCGCCCCGCGAAGCCTGTGCCATTCCCGGCCGAATCGACTGCTCAATTCGAGCCTGTTCCCCTTCAGCGAAAGTTCCAGGCCCGCCGCTTTCGGGGTCGCACGGGCGCTCTGCCGATCGCTCGGCGGATCGCGCCCCAGGATGACCCCCGTCACGGTGGTCTTCAGGCACTTCAGAATATAAGCACCGAGCGCGCCAATCGCCAGTGTTTCTTTGTGGAATTTTCATTGAGAGAAACCGCGAAACCTTGACAAGATAGGCGAGGTGAGCAGACCATCTCTCAACGTCCCCGCACGGCACCCTCCCGACATATCCCAGTCCACCCATGGCTGTTCGTAAATAATTACTATACAATGACTTGTGGGAAGATCGCATGGTCTGTGATAGAATGTCCTAGCTCGTCAGGGGGGTGCTCCTGCTAGGATCTCTGGGCTTCTGATGTGCTGGATTCGTCGCAGGTCACAGGAGCCAACCATTGCGGAATGCAACACCTTCTCGTATTGTTTCCTTTTTCCCACGCTATCCCACCTTCATGGAAACGGCCCGATCATGCTCAACCCTCAGGTGAAGCAGTTTCTCCGAATGTTGGAATCACTCGGCGCGCCCCCACTGGAATGCATGGAACTGGCGGAGGCGAGAGCCTCGGCCGCTAGCAGTTCGCAAATGATTGGGCCGGCGCTCGCGGTGGGAGAGATCCGCGATCTGACCGCACCAGGGCCCGCCGGCGCGATTCCGTTGCGACTGTATCGACCCGATACCGACAAGCCGTGTCCGGCATTGGTCTACCTCCATGGTGGCGGCTGGGTGCTGGGCGACATACCGACGCATGAGCGATTCTGCACGGAAATCGTCAACGGGGCGGGCTGTGCCATCGTCTCGGTCGGCTACCGCCTTGCGCCCGAACACAAGTTCCCGGCTGCCGCAGAGGATGCCTTTGTGGCGATGCAGTGGGTAATGGCCAACAGCGAGCAACTTGGAATCGACGTTGCCCGCGTAGCCGTCGGCGGCGATAGTGCCGGCGGCAACCTGGCGGCGGTTGCCGCCCTGATGGCCAGGGACCGCCGTGCCCCCTTGCCGGTCTGCCAAATCCTGATCTATCCGATTACCGATTGCGATTTCGAAAGGCCGTCCTACCGCGAAAACGCCGAGGGTTACCTCCTCACCCGCTCCACGATGCAGTGGTTCTGGCACTGCTACGCCGGCTCCGACTCCGACATGCTGCACCCCTATGCTTCTCCGCTCAGGGCAGAGGATCTGTCGGGTCTGCCCCCGGCCCTGGTGATCACGGCCCAGTACGATCCCCTCCGCGACGAGGGGGAAGCCTATGCGGCCCGGCTCAAGGAAGCAGGAGTTCCCGTCGCTCTGACTCGTTACGACGGCATGATTCACGCCTTCATCCGGCGAACGGATGTCTTCGACCAGGCCCATGTCGCTCAACGTGAAGTGTGCCGATTTCTTCGTGAAGCCTTCGGCACAGAAAGCTGAGGCCAGCAGACGTCTTTTCTTATGGACGACCACGACGCACTTCCGATCATCGACGTACTCGGCCTCGGGGCCTTGGCGGTCGATGATCTGCTCTACGTCGATCGTTACCCGGAGGCCGAAAGCAAGATTCGCGTTCGCCGGCGCCAGCGGCAATGCGGGGGGCAAACCGGCACGGCTCTGGTTGCCGCAGCGCGGTTCGGCGTGCGAGCGTCGTATGCCGGCCTGCTTGGGGAAGATGACCTGTCCCGGGAGGTGATCGCCAATTTCGCCCGTGAAGGGGTCGAGACCGGTTGGGCCACGGTTTCGCCGAACGCTCGCCCGGCCCATTCCACGATCATTGTCGACGAAACCGCCAAAACGCGAACGATCCTGGCATCGGTCGAGGGTGAACTGGGAGCCGCTGCATCGGGACCCGACGAATCGGCGATACGCGCCAGCCGAGTCCTTCTGATCGATCATCACGGCATCGAAGGGAACCTACGTGCGGTGCAGATCGCGCATCAGTCGTGCCGGTCCGTTGTCGCGGATTTCGAACGTTCGGCCGGACCGGGATTCGACGAGCTAGTCGACCTTGTCGATCATCTGATCGTGTCGTCGCGCTTTGCCGCGGAACTTACGGGCAAGGGCGATCCGGCGGAGGCGGTTGCCGCTCTGGCTTCGACCGGGCGCCAACTGGCGGCCGTGACCTGCGGCGCCGCCGGTTGCTTCTATTGCGCCGGCACCGAACCGGGCACCGTTCGGCATCAGCCCGCCTTCGCGGTCGACGTGGCGGATACGACCGGCTGCGGCGACGTCTTCCACGGCGTATACGCGGCGGCCTTGTCGCAGGCGTTGCCTCCTGCGACGTGCATTCGTCTCGCCGCCGCTGCCGCGGCCCTCAAGGCGGCCCAATGCGGCGGTCAGGCCGGTATTCCCACACGCGATGCAATTGAACGGTTCCTTGCCGGACCAATCGGGTGATCTCTTCATCAAATGCAGGGCAGGCCCTTGCGGCTACCGGTTCAGGACTGCCGAGCAGCGAACGGCGATTCGCACCTCTCTCGACGTGCCATGGCAAGGTTTGCCTTGATCATCACACCGCCGACCGCGGCCAGCAGGCCGAGGACCGGCAGGAAGAGAAAGGCCAGCAGGCCGAGCACGATCAGGCAGGTCGAGCCGGTTCGTCCGAGCCACCAGTTGAAACGGCCGCGCGAACCGAGGATGATGACATAGGCCGCGACCGCAAGGAACAGAAGAACTATCAGTGCCTGGGCGGTTCCGAAGATCGATCGGGTGGCCACGGCGTGTCCGATGATCTGAACGTCGCCTTGAGGCGTGGTGAACCGGTACTCGCGTCCCCGGAAGGGGATCTCGACGTTGAGGCTGGCCAGACCGGCCGGCAGCGGGGCAGCCTGACCGCTCTGGGGCGGCTGACCTTGGGCCGGTGCATCGGCGGGCGCCGGTTTGGCGGGCGTCACGAACTGGTCGAAGTGAACGCTCCCGTCAGCGACGCCGGCCGCGATACCGCGCGCCGGTTCGCCACTGGCAGCGGGTTGCTGCTCGCTTTCCTCGACAACCCTGCCAAACACCTGTTGCTGCTGCATGTGGCGGGCCTGATACCTGGCAACCGCTTGCCGCTGCCCGCCGCCTTCTGCATCGGCTACCGTCTCGGCAGGTCGTCCCCGGGCTTCATCGAGTTGCCTTCCGTCGAGCAGTGCCGGCGTTTTCTTCTGGGAAACCCCAGGACTCTGCAGAGTGACGCCTGCCTTGTCTCGGCCAAGGGCCGCTTGCTTTCCTACGGCGATCCTCTCCTTGGACTTCGATTCCAGGCTGGAATCGGAAGGCTTACCGGCCTTCTCGCCCGCGACGATCGCTGCATCATTGCGAAGCTCGCTGCGATCGAGCCATAACGAGTTGAACCCTCCGGCGTCGGCTCGCAGCGCCGCAGACTCGCCGCGTGCCGAGGCCCGATCGGCCTTGAAATTGCTCTCCAGGCCTTGGACGACGTTCTTGGCGAAGAAGTTGGTCTGGCCCTCGACCTGCCGGCGCAGGCGATCGCGGTTGTCGAACCGCTCGGTCTCCTGGAGGGACTGCTGCACCTTGCCGGCCGCGATCTGGACTTCTCTCACCGCGGCCGCGTTTCGGCGGGCCTCCGTCTGATAGCTTTCGTTCGCCGCATAATCGCCAAACTGCATTTGGCTCGCGTTGAGCACGTTCACACTGTTGAGGGCCCTGGCCTGGGCGTAGGGGTTCCCTTCGCGCAGCACGTCCTTGTACTTCTCGAGTTTCTTCGTCTCGTAGGCGTACTGGCCTGCGCGCAAGTCCCACTCGTCCTTGACACGCGTCATCGTATCTTCGAAGCGGTACCAGTGCGTTTCGGGAACGAACAGGCGGACCTGGCTCTGGTCGACTTTGATATCGACCGGCCGGATGAACGGCAGATCGAACCGGGCGGAGGTTCCCATACTGCCGAGCATTCCGGCGTATTGGAGCCGGATCACGTAGTCCAGATCGCCTTCCTCCGTCTTCACCAGGGGGATGCGGACTCGTAATTCTCCCACGGCGGAAGGCGCCTCGGTCGGCTTGAGAGGTTCGCCGGCCGCCTGCTCGCCCACTTCGTGCGCCGCCCATGCGGCAAAGCTCCACAATTGGGCGGTCCACAGTTGAGATCCAGCGGGGATCTCGATTTCCAGGTATTGCTCCGTCTTGTTATCGATCCAGAACAGTTGTTCCGCGCGATATGCTCCCGATTCGTCCAGGACAAAACGAGTCTCTGCCTTTCCAATCCGCGCGTCCGTCGTCTGGCGCGCTTCAAAGCGTCTTGCCCGGAATACCAGTTGAGGCGCGCCCACATTCTGCTTGACCTCGAAGGCCTCGATGATCCGATCGCCCAGCACCTGCTTGAGTTGGGCCCACTGATGCTGCCTGCGGCTGAGCCGTTCCAGTCCTGTCGACCGGTCCTCGTCAAAGACGACGTTGTCGAGCGAGGCTTTCTCCAATTCCGCCTTCTCCAAGGCAACGAATCGGCGAACCGAGAAGGCATCATAACTCTCCCCCTTGAGGACTTCCGGGATTGCCGCCCGATAGTCGACGCCCGCCTCCAGCATCCGATCGCTTTCAATGAGCACCTGAAGATCGCCCATCACTTCGTCCTGTAGCTCCAGGCGGACGCGAATCGGTGCGTTCTCTTCCTTGCTTTCCGGTGAGAGGGTCTTCTGCCGCAGCAGGGGAACGTGAATTCTCGCGTCGGCCATCCACGCCGGAAGCAGGAAAGAGACCTCACGGACTCCGGCGCTCTCGATGCGGTAATCGAGAACGACGGTTTCCTCCAAGGCCCGATCGGTGACGCAGATATTGGTGATCGTTCCACAGTGAACGTCGGGCCGCCGCGGCGTCAGACGCAGTTTGCCCGAATAGTCCGCACGGGTCTGGCTCAGGGCCACTGCGGTCACCTGCTGCTGATCCTTGGCCAGCCAATGCTCGATCTGGCTCAGCAGCACCGTATTGCAGCCGGCCAGATCCCTTGCCGCCACGTCGTAGGCCGGATCCACCTGGACGGCCATCTGCCCGGGGCTGAACGGCACGCCCAGGACCTGCACGTTCGGAACGGCCACGTCCTGATCCGCAGCCTCGCGTGCCAGGCGTCCCTGGAATACGATCGTCACGTTCCCTTCCTGGCCCGCCGCGAGCAAGACGGTCAGCTTGGGACGTCCTTCGTGGTCTGTGACCGACCATTCAAACTCCCCGGGGGCGGAAACGTCTTCCAGGTCAAACGCCTTGGGCAACAGGATCTCCGCGCGATACAGCTTCCGATTCGACACCGAATAACGAACGCGGCAATCGAGCGACCGCTCGTACTGCGAGATTCGCAGCACCGACTGCAAGTTGGCCGAAATCCTCGTCTTCACCGGCTGGACCGACAGGCTGATCTCGAAATCGGTGTTGCCGAAACGATATGTCTGAAACGGGCGGATGCCCCAGGGACTCTCCTCGGAGGCGAGCTGTTCGCCGCCGGCATCGTCCGGCAGGTCAGTACGCGACGCTCCCACGACACTCTCCACGCGAAGGTCGAGCATCGGACTTCGCCGAATGGTGATCCGGCCCTGGTGGAGCACGGCGCCGTCGACGCGCACGATCGGCGACGCGAATCGAATCGGCTTGTCTTCGCTCGCCGATTGCCCGCGCCACAGGTGGAGCGTGAATTGCTCGCGTTCCTCCGCCGCTTTCAGCACCGTGATCGTCACCTTGCTGTCCGATTCTCCCTGCTCGACTTCCCAACCGCGCACGTTCGTGCCGTCGACTCGTTCCACCAGGTAGTCCTTTGGCACGCGAACGGAGAACCGCTCGTGCTGCGATCGGCGGAACTCCAATTGGAGTTGCCAGGCCAGACGGACGCCGTCTTCCTGCACGTCGAGAACCGCATTGGATTCCGCCGTCAGGCTGTGATCGACGGCTCCCTCCGCCACAATCGGCCGCCACTGTACGCTCAGAATCCCCTCCGGGCCCAGCGCGGTGCGAATCACCTCGCCGGCCTTCTCGGTCTTCTGGGCGAGCCGGTCGTGCACGTCCTGAAGGAGCACCTCGGTTCGGGCCTGGGGCACGCGGAATTCGATCGCGGCGGCCGTGGCCGACGGCACCCGGCTTCGCACGGTGCGCCAGCCTCCGCGCCGTTCGAGCCGCATCCGCACCGTGAACTCCAGCAGATGCCGCCCTTTGCCCTCGACATGGACCACCACCATCGGTCTGGACTGGATCGGAGGAGCCTGTTGTTCCGCTTGCTGAGCGGCCTGCGGCACGGGCGGAGGATCGGGTGCCGCCACGGGCGTGGGAACGCTCAATCGGGCCGGTTGGCCGTCGAGTTCGGCACGGGTGAACACGCCGCCGTCGAGTCCCAAGGGAATCTCCGTGCGATTCTCAACGAACACGTCGATCTCCATCCGCCCGTCGAGCAGCAGGTCGCCCTCGTCGACAAGCGTCGTCTGGTAGGCGGCGCCGGCCAGGGCATAGGTCGCCGGCGGCGGAACGGCGGTCTTCTTCGCATCCGGATAGACGCGGTTCCAGAGTTCCACATACTTGCCATAAGGCACCAGAATCCGGTCGGCCTTTGCCACGCCGGCGCGCCGCGTTGCGTCGTAGGGAATCACAACGGCGTCGTCGGGCATCGCCACCGGGGGCAACGAATCGACGATTTCGACCACGTACGGCCGGGCTTCAGGCGGTTCCGCCCACGCCCCGCCGGGCATCCAGGCAACCATGGCCACTGCCAGGGCGGCAGCAGGGGCGGCCGATGAACGCCCGACGGCAAGGAAACGGGCCGTTCGGACGAGCCAACGCACCAGTCCCGCCAGGAGGTAGTACGGCAGCAGCAGGCCGGCCGCATAGACGGCCCCGTTGGCGGGCTCGAGAGTCATGCTCATATCAGGCAAGAACGGAAACACCGAATCGAGCAGCGGAATCAAGGATCCCAGGCCGATTACTGCAAGCACATAGAAGAGCTTCCGGCGCACCGGTGCGGTGGTCATCAGGAGCCCGGCGAGGATCACCAACAGCCCGACAGCCCAACTCAGTGTCGACATCCCCGGTGCGTCGGCCAGGGTTACGGCCAGTCGCGGTGAACTTCCCAGGCTGGTAAACGTCACCAGGGGCTCTTCCTCCGCCGGACCGTTCTGCAACTCGATCTGCAGAGCGCTGGCACTCTTGAATCCCCGTCGCACTGGGGCGGGCGTTTCTTCTGCCGACGGCTTTTCCGGCATCTTCCTCGTTTCGGCCGCCGGTTGCTGGGGAACTGGCGGGGGGCTCCCAGCAGGCTCGGCTCGCTCTGCCGCTGATTTCGGAAGGGCCAATTCACGCTTGACAGATTCCTTTTCCAAGGCTCCTTCCATCTGCTTCAACTCATCGAACGCTTCCTTGGTGAAGGGCGCACCGTAACTGTCGATGCCTTCCACGTCTCCGTACTCCGAGTCGTCAGCCATATACCCGGCCGACACATCGTCTTGCATCACTACGCGCACGGCGGTCGTGTGTGACCGCGCCATTGCCAACGGCGACCCGAACAGCACGTCCCCAAAACCACGGGCGAGGGTCCAGATAGCCGGCGTCGGCCGATCGGGTTGCCACATCACGGTGCCCGACGAATCGAGCACCGTGCAGCCGCTGGGCGGATGAAGATCCCACTGACAGTCGGCGATCGGAATTGCCTCGCCGGCCATTCCTTCGTTCCCGCGGAATCGCAGCTCGGGGGCCGGCATATCGATCTCCCCTCGAAGTCCCGTCGCGCCGACCGGCATCTCGTAGACCAACTGCAGGGTGACGGTTCGGCCTTCAGCGGTTGCCGGCAGGTTGATCAGCCAGCGGTCGCCGTCTTTCTGCGGCCGGATGGGCTTGCCATCCACGTTTCCCGACCAGAGTTCCGCCTTCTCGGGCAAGATGACTTCCAACATGGAGACTTTCGCCAGCAGGCGGAACTCGGCCGCCGTCTGGCAAGTGCCGTGAGCGGACAAGCGGCTGAGCAATCGGGCCCGATGGACGATCGCCGGAAACAGGTTGTGGCTCTCGCGGCGGATTACGTCGACCGCAATCGTCCCCGGCCGATCGGCGAAGCCGTACACGCCGAGCAACCTGCGGCCCGGCTGATACTCCGCGTCGACGAGTTCGCCCACGTCGACTCGGCGCGCCCGCGGATCCACGCGGACGGCCACCTCCAACTCCGCGTCGCCTTCAATCGCCACATAGCCCGTTTGCCAGGTCACACCGTCAGCCAGCACGATCGGCAGTTCAAGTCCCTTCTGGGCCTCGACCGTCTGGGGCTGGTGCAGATCGACCGCCAGACGAATCCGCCCGGCCCGCGGCTCCGCCAACAGCACGTCCCAGCGCCGCTTGCCGTCCTCGACCGACGACGCATATTCCTTGAGTTGCACGCCGTCGAGCCCTCGAATCGCCACCGTTTCGGGGGTACTTTCGGGCAGCAACAGCGAGAGCCGGCGAGTCCGGGCCTCTTCCACGTCGTAGGCCAATTCGTAGTGGGCGACGAAGGCGTCGGGCTCGATACGCAGGAATGAGAAGGTGCGGGCCGTCACTCGCGGCGTCGTCCGGGTCACCTGCAAGGGCAGCCGATACTCGGGGCTCTCGTAGCGATAGGCAAGATCCGTCACGACCCCGGCCAGATACTTGGCTTTGTCTTCCTTGCCCAGGATGGACAGACGCTGCGTCTGATCCGGCTCGGGCTGGGCGACCATATCGTCGCGGGCGTCGACGGCAATCGCGCCCACGTCGCGTCCCGCCCCATGAACCAGGAACTTCGGGAACTCCACCGCTTCGCTTTCCCATTCTCCAAGCCAGCGAGAGGGGACCGATTCCGCTTCGAAGTAGACTCGGTATCCTGCGCCCGGCTCAACTCCGCGCGGCAGCCTCACCTTGACCCGGCCCGCTTGGGAGGGGGCGCCATACCGTTCCGAAGCCAGCGTCTGGCTGTCCGGCCCCGTGACGCTTGTTACGTGCCAGCCGGCGGGAACGTCGATCTCGAACTCGAACAGTGGTTCAGCCTCGGGGGTCAGCAGGAATCCACCCTGCATTCGCTGACGCTGATCGTCCAGGATGAGCAGCAGGTTCGTCGTGACGGCCAGTTCCGCGGGGGGCTTCACAAAGCTTGCGGCGACGCCGAATTCGCCTTGCGGGGCGTACCAGGCCGCAATCGGCCGGACGGGCGGTGCTCCGGGCGCCGCTTGAAACACGGTCTCGGGCAACGCCTGGCGCAGAACGGCCGTATCGATCGGAATCAGTCCCTGAGCCGCAACGGTTTCGGCATTCAGTCTCTGATCGATCAGCAATCCCACGACCGCCGATTCGGCCATCACGTCCAGGGGAACGAATCGCGACAGTTGCCATCTCGCGAGATCCGTATCCGTTCTCAGTGCCGACAGGGTCAACAGCACCGAATCGGTTGCCGGCTCGCGCAGATACACCTCCAGAATCCGATCTCCATCTCGCGAAGAGACGGCCCACCGGGCGAGCTGCGACGTGGCCACGTCGGTGATCTCGAACCCGTCGGGCAGCCCGAATTCAAAGCGTTCCACCGCCCGATGAAGTACGGCCAGCGAAACGGTGGCGTGCAATCGTTCGTAGGCCTGGGTAATCTCATCGACCAGAACGCTACGGGCGACGACGACGCGCTCGCGGCGCAGCAGTCGGCTGTTGAGCGACATGCTCAGGTCAAGGGCCCCCGAGGCCATGGGCAATTCGAAACGCGTGACCCCGGCCTGCGAGTCGACCACACGCTGGGCCACGTGGGCCACGCTCTTGATTTCAACGTCGCCGGGCACGGTGAGCCGCAGCCGCGAGGCGGGAGCGTCGGGTAGCCGTATGGAAAGGCTTTGCCTGGCCGCGGTGGTGGCCATGGGCGCCACCAATTCGAGCACCAGTTGGTGACGTCCCGATCCTTCTACAAACAGAGTCAACTGATCGCTGCCCGACCGGGCCAGCGGCGCGGCGCGTCCGTCCAGGCTTGCATGCCGAATGCCCGCTCCCGACAGATTCAGCGGCAGGGCCCACAGCCCGTCTTCCAGAACATCCAGTTCCAGCGTGCCGCTCAGACGTGCTCGGCCCTGTTCCACGGTGGCCTCGTAGTCGGCAGCAACGACGACGGCCTTGTGCGGCGCGTGTTCTTCCGGCGTCTTCTTCGCCTTCTTCAGAAGATCCTCGTATTCCTGGCGCGAGAGCAGCATCCGCTCCGGTTGCCCCGCCAGCAACGCGTCGATATCCGCCTCGGGAACGAAGATCTCGCGAACGAGGGGCTGCTTCTCCACCGGTTCCGTTGCGGCGAGGTTGAAACTCGCCGCCGCCATGATCAACAGCGCGGCAAGTATCTTGCGATCAGCCATTGTCTCGCCCTCCTTGTGCTTGGTCCTGATCGCCGGCTTTTTCGGCCGACTCGGCCGTCGCCGGTTCGTCAGGCACCGGCTCACTTGCCGGCGCAGCTTTCGCCGCAGGTTCCTTCCCGGGCCTTGCGCTGTGCCACTCCCGGAGGCAGCGGGGCAACGTCCACACCAGGAACTGGATGCCCCACAGCCCGGCCACGATTAGCAGCGGCAATACGAGGGTCAGATCGCACAGGTTCCAGACCGCCAGCGGCCAATAGATTGCACAGAACACGAGGGCGATCGCCAGAACCCCGAAGACGCAAGCGCGCCGAGCACATCTCATCGGCAGGAGGAGTAATCCCAAGACAACCACCACGATCAGGGCGGCCGTATCGACGTACCAGCGGCGAATCGTCAGCAAACGCAACCCGCCGTCCACTGGACTCTCAGGCCGCAGCGTCGAGAAGACGTAGAGCTGCCCGTCGGTGGAGAACGCTTCCGGCCGGCTGGCAGATTCCGTCACCCAATCGAACAGCCGTTCCACCACGGCGTCGTTCCGCTGCGCCGGAGGGATCGACTGAGCCTCAACGATCGCACGGGGCCACGAGCCCACCGTGTCGCTGCCGACGACGACCGTGTTCTGGGGTTCGAACTGTCCCATCCAATTGGTGCCCCAGTGAAACTCCCGCGTCCACGGCCCCGTTGTCTCCAGCAGGTCGACTTCCTCGGGAAGGTAGACACACAGATAGACCTTCTGCACGGCGGGCTGCGTGGGAAATTCGGGCCAGGCGATCGGCAGGCGGGTATCGGTCAACGTATAACGCAGTTCCAGGAGGAACGAATTGTCCTCGCTCGTGCCGAGAAGCGGGATGAAGTACGATTGTTTCTGGCCCGTCTCCATGGTCACCGAGCGACCGTCAATCTTTGGATCTGCGTCGAAGTCCGACCTCTCGGGCATGCGCAGTTCGAGCCTCTGATCGCTGCTGCGGATCCGATAGAGGGCCTGGACCGACGTCTTCCCCGACCGCATCACGACCATTCGCAGCAGCGCCTTGGCGATACTCGTCTGCTTGATGTCCTCCAGGTCGTACCGCGTGGCCGTTATCTGGAATTCCCAATCGTCGTGATATTCGTGGGCCCGCACGGCGCCGTCGACTTTCATTCCGCCGATCAGATCCCGCTGGGGATCGATGGGACGCAGGCCGGACATCTTCTCCGATTCGCTCAAATCGATCGTTTCGGCTTTCGTCAGTACGATCTGCCCCCAGGAACGATCGACGCCCATGGACCGAATTCGCGGGATATCGATCGGTACGCTGCTCCCTGCCTCCAACTTCTCCATCTTGCTTTCCCACGACAGATCGATGCGTCCCGAACCCAACAGCTCGGTCGCGCCCGTCAGACTCCAGGCAATGCACCCTTCCGTGAGATCCTCGGGAGCCGGATCGATCGCCTGCTCACGAACGGTCTTCGTGTTGTTTCGAAGCAGTCCGGCAACGGCCTCGGGAATATCGATACGCAACGACTTGATGCCGCTGTACAGCACTTCGTAAAACAAACTCAACTCGTATTTCGTCACGCCGTCTTCCACCCGGGCGACCAGCACTTGCTGCACCGTCACCTGCGGCTTGCGCCGCTCGGCCTGCACGGCCAGCGACGGAGTCTCTTCTCCGAACACATAGGCCAGAACGCCTCGCGATCCCCCGCGTGTGGAGGCCATTCCTGCAATCGCTTCCTCCAACGACACGGAACGAAGTCCCTTGGGCTCAACCGGATTGACCCTGAGCGACTCGGGTGCGTAGACGACCAGGCGGCCGGTCGCACGTTCCAGGGTGGCGGCCGGCACAAGCGGAACGGGGATCGGGATGGTGGCCGTCTTCCCGGTGGGCGTCTGTAGCTCGGGATGTTCCAGGTGACGATCCATAAAGACCATCAACCCGACGGGCCCCATGGCCTTCTTGGCAAGGCTTACGACCAGCCGCCCCTTGTCGTCGCCCGCCTGGTGGTAGGTGTCGACTTGAACGGGTTGGGCTTCGCCCACGTTCCGCCCCTGCACGGAGCGAACCGTGAATCCCTCGGGCACATCCAGTTCCAGCCGAAACACGCCCGCCCGCTCGATCCGGTAGATCGTGGCGACCGTCAGGGCCAGCCGCGTCGGCTCCAGGGTCGCTTCGACCAGCGTATCGGCCAGGATGCGGGGCTCGATCTTCTCGACGTCGAACGTCAATTCGTAGGGCACCGACACATAGCGATAGGAGAATCCCCACGGGGTCTTGGCCAGCGCCGCCGGCAATTCGGCCGCATCGACCTGCACTAATCCGACCCTTCGCGACGCCTCGGCTCGAAGCCCTTCTTCGACCTGAACCACGACCACGCCCTGTTGGCGTCCCACGCCGACCGCCTCGACCACCGGCACCCTCAGCGGGATCGTCCCCAGGCCGGCCTTGCCGCTCGTTTCGTCGGTCTTCGGTTCCTCGGCCGGCCCAGCCGCCTCGTGGAACTTCTCGAGTTCGACGGTCACATTCTGGCTGCCCTTGGCCGGTTCGAACAACTGTACGGTGATCTTCTGTCGCTGGCCCTCGGCCTCGACCGACCATTGGCGCACGTTCGCGTCGAAGACGTTGACGACCTTCTGGTCGCCCGGCACGCTGATCGCCAGTTGGCTCAATTCGGCCCGGCTGATGGTGTAGGCCAGTTGGCTCCGCGTTCGAGTCACGCCCTCGCCGATGAACACCTGTTGCTCCGCTTGCACGCTCGCCAGGGCCGCCAGCCCCGTCGCACCTTCGGCCTTGGGAGTCCACGCAATGCGGACCTCCGGCGCGGCGCCGACGAAGGCGAGGACCACCGTCTCGCGCGGCGACGGTTCCTGCGGCTTCGCTTTTTCCTCGCCAGGGTTGTCCGGCGACTCATCCGCCGGTTCCGCCGCCGGCTTCTCTTCAACGACTTCGGTGGCCGCAATCATCGGCTGGATGTCGACCTTCACCCCCGCCTCGGGGATGCGGACCTTCCAGCGGTTCACCGGGGCCTGCGGAGCCTGAAAGGCCACGCTGTTCTGACCAGGCGTCTTGCTGATTCCCTTGGCATAAACAAGGTTCAAGACGAGCTTCTGCGATTTCTCGTCGGCGTTCTCAACCAACAGGCGACAGCCCTGGTTCTCGTCGGCGAGGAGCCGCGCCGGCCGGCCGTCGATTTGGGCTTCGGTAATGGCCGCATCGGCGAGCCGCAGGGGGATCTCGTGCCAGCCCTTTCCGATCACCTCAATCTGCAGCTTGGCACGAACCTCGACCACGTCGTTTCGCACCGAAGCCTCGCTGTCGATCTCGGCGATCAGGGCGGCCCGACGTGGTGCCTCCGCGGGCTGACTTTCTGCCGCACGGGCTGCATCCCACAACTGGCGGAATTTTTCGTAGGGAAGAAACACTCCGCGTCCCTCCTTTTCGAAGGTCTTGCGGAGGTTCTCGTAGGGGATGTAGATCGTTTGCTCGCGGAGTTGGCGATCCTCTTCCGCCGCTTTGGGGTCCGCAACTGCGGTCGCCTCCGGCTCTTGGGACCGAGCGGGTCCGCTCAAGAGAAGGGTGCCCATGACGAGAGCTACACACCATCGCGCCTCGCGTTTCATCGCGTGTCCTCACCGCTTGCAGATCGCCGGAAACCGGCAGAGAACCAGAAACCGCCAGCCGGCCCATTCCAAGCATGGACTCAGCCCACACGTAAGTATGCCACGTGTATCAGTAAGACGGACGAACGGGTGATGTTGTTTCCGCAGATACGGAAAACACGGTCGAGCGAGCCCGGGAAGCGTGGTATTCTCCCGCAGAAGGGCGTCAACCGGTGCGAGGCGCGTACAGACTAACCTCAAGAACGGGTCACCGCTCAAGCTTGGGACGGGCAACGTCCGTTCCCGTTCTCCCCCTCCATTGTCCGGATCTTGTCGAGACGGCGGGCGTGCCTGCCTCCCTCAAATGGGGTATTCAGCCAAATCTCCACGAGTCGGTCAACGATTTTCTCACCCACGATGTCGCCAGACAGGCACAACACGTTCAGATCGTTGTGGCGGCGGCTCAGTTCGGCGCTGAGATCATCGTGGCACGGTGCCGCTCGGACGCCTGGGACCTTGTTGGCGGCAATGGACATCCCAAGCCCTGTTCCGCAGATCAGAATGCCGCGGTCGGCCTCCCCCCTGCTCACCCCCTTGGCCACGGCGGCAGCAATATCCGGATAGTCGACCGGCTCCGTTCCGTGTGCTCCCACGTCGATCACCTCCTGGCCGAGTCTTTCGAGCAGGCTGATGATCTTCTGCCGCATGGCGACCCCGCGATGGTCACTTCCGACCGAGATTCGCATCGTACCTTGACTTCCGCAATCGAGCTGTCACTTGGACGTTTGGCGGGGCTCACCTGCCAAGCGAAACCATTCCACAAGGGGCATTCACGTGGGTATCAGTCTATCAAAAAGCCGGCTGTTCCGCAACCGCACGGCACGGGCAGGCTGTCCCGGCTCGCCGCCCCCCGCGGTTGTGTGCGGGCGAGCCGCGGAGTAGACTCCCCTTCCGTTATCGCCCGGCTTCTGCGAGAAGTCGAGAGCCCCTGACAAAACGGCGGGGCCTCTCACGGGCACTTGTGTACACAGTCGGTAAAACAGTCGGTAAATCTGACAGCGGTTCCAAAATGGCCAGGTTCTTCGTGTACTTCCTGACGTTCGCTGCCTGTTTGACCGTCGCCGTGCTGATCATGTTCAAAATGTCGTGCTGGTGGGGCGTCCTGGCCCTGATTCTTTGCCTCTTCCTCGCAGAACGAGCGGGTCTGTTGCGCTAAGCGTGCCCTCCCACGAGTTGCTTCATCTCTCGTACGGCCCGTTCCAGGCCCACCATGATGGCCCGTGCGATGATGCTGTGACCGATATTCAACTCGTGCATTCCTTCGATGCGGGCCACCGGAACGACATTTCGATAGGTCAGTCCGTGCCCGGCGTGGAGAGCCATTCCGGCCGAACGAACCGCAATTCCGGCCTTCTTCAGGCACTCTAGCTCGTCGGCCTGGTCCTTCCCCGGCCGGGCCAACGCGTACTGGCCCGTATGCAGTTCCACCGCCGAAACGCCCAATTCGGCCGCGGCCTCGATCTGCTTCAGGTCCGGATCGAGAAACAGGCTCACGAAGACACCCGCTTCCCGAAGCCGCTGGACCGTTCGACGAACTCGATCCTTCTGCCCGACTACCTCAAGCCCACCCTCCGTGGTTATCTCCTCGCGGCGTTCCGGAACCAGCGTCGCCTGGTCGGGAAGAACTTCGCAGGCAATTCCCGTGACTTCCTCGTCACAGGCCATCTCCAGGTTCAGTTTCACGCAGACGGTCTGCTTGAGAATCTGGAGATCCCGATCCAGAATGTGGCGTCGATCCTCTCGCAGATGGATGGTGATTCCGTCAGCGCCCCCCAATTCGGCGAGTGCGGCCGCCCATACCGGGTCGGGTTCATAGGTCTTTCTCGCCTGGCGCACGGTGGCTACGTGATCGATGTTGACGCCAAGTTCTACCATCTTTCGGGTTTCTCCACGTGGATCAGGATGTCCGACCGTTGTTTTCTCTCATCCGCGATTGCCCCATGCCGGCCACTACCACCTCCGAGTGGCAAGCCTGATTATACCTCGATGTGCCCACGCATCAACCGCCCGTCCCATCCCGCACAGTCCATTCATTCCGACCCAGGATGTGCCGCAATGGTTCGCCCACTGGGGAATCTTCTGGTGTTCTTCCCCCGTGTGCTAAAGTTTCAGTGATCTCATCCTTGACCGCGTTTGCGGTGCCCATTCCTCTTCCACACCAATGGCGCTACGATCGTTCTCGCTGGCATACGGCCGACATGAACCTCAACTGCCAAGACCTCGCTGCACGCATCGAATCGATCCAGCCGGACGCACATCCGGCTGACGTCGCACGGTTGTGCCTGCTCTTGATCAACTCCGTCGAGGATCTCGACAGTCTCGGCGACGACGACGTTTTGGCGGAGGCTTGGGCGGAGATGGGGATGAGGCTTCAGGCCGCCACCGATCAGCACGCGGCCATGACCGAAGAACTGGAAGAAGTCTCCCGGCAGAAGCCGTCCGATTTCACCGCCGAGCACATCTGGGCCCTCCTAAGGGCAATCAAGGTCCAGAGCCAGGTGCTGCAACTCTATCTGGGCGATTTGTCTCTGGACGTCTGAGCCAGCCGGCAAACCGCACACTTTGCAGATTCTGACGTGGCTGCTACTGTCTTAGTTGGGATCAACCGAGAGCCGATTCCACTCCACCGAGTGGTGGGCAACGCGATCTGACCCTTGCATTCTCTGCTGCACCGGTTATCCTGGGAAGTCCTGCCCGCAAAGTCTCTGCAGGATGCCCATCCTGTGCGGACGCCTGCCTTGGCACGACGCCTAACGCCGGGCCAACCATGTCGTATCGGTCACCGGAACACCGCACGACATCCCACCAGCAAAACAAGCCACCTGCATCTGGAGTAACGCCATGCTTGCCCAGTTCATGCTCTGCACTCTCCTGGCGGCGGCAGCGGCCGACGGCGCGCCCGTTCAGCCTGTGTCGGAGAAGTTCGAACTGATCGCCATCGAGAAGACGATCGTCGAGCAGACAAACGCCCAGCGTGCTCGACACGGACTCCCCGCACTCGAGGTAGACGTCGACCTGATGAAGGGCGCACGCGGGCATACGATCTGGATGGCCCGCAACCGTTTGCTTCAGCACA
Organism: Planctomycetaceae bacterium; assembly: GCA_012719125.1. GTDB lineage: Bacteria > Planctomycetota > Planctomycetia > Pirellulales > Thermoguttaceae > JAAYAY01. The sequence goes on from JAAYAY010000092.1 coordinate 31,058, forward strand.
GTCACGGCGTCGCTGAGAACATCGCCATGGGCTATCCGACAACCGACTCAGCCATGAGCGGCTGGATGAACTCCTCCGGCCATCGCGCCAACATTCTCAATCGCAGCTATCGTCGCATCGGCGTGGCGGCCTACCAGAGCGCCGGCGGCACGATCTACTGGTGCCAGCAGTTTCGTTGGTAGGTGCGATCGGGCGAGTTTTGCATCGTCGCAAACTTGACTTCCGCAATCCAAACCGATCCAATGGCCGTCGTTGTCCGTGGTCCGCCTGCCTGTGTGTCCACGAGAGCCGGCCTGATGGATTGTACGCCCGCCGTTTACGAACATGCCGCCTACCTCATCGGACACAGTCCGTGGGAAGTTTCGCGCGACGCCGAACTGACCTACCAGTCGCACGCGGCAGCCTACTGTCGCTACCACCACTCCCCCGTCGTCGTTTCCATCGATATCTACAATCTCGAGGGCGAAGCCTACGGCGCGAGGGTGGCTCAGCCCCAAGGAAACGGGATCCCGGCCATCCTGGAACCCCTGTGCCGCAGCGTCGACGAACTCGCCGGTCTCCCGACCTTCGATCCCCGGTCGGCAGGCCGGATTCCGATGATCCTGGAAGTCGCCCGGCGGCTGGCCGACGAGTTCCCCGAGGCGGATGTGCGGATCCCCATGGCCGGTCCCATGTCGATCGCCAGCAACCTGCTGGGCATCGAACCGCTGCTGATGGACATCGTCACCCGCCCCGAAGCAGCCGCCGGGGCACTCATGCACCTGGTGGAAGGCCAACTGCGGTTCGCACGAGCGGTGGCCGACGCGGGGCTCGACGTGGCCTTCTTCGAATCGGCGGCCGCTCCTCCGCTTCTTTCTCCAAAAATGTTCCGCGACGTGGAGCTGCCGGCGTTGAAAGCGATCATGGAGCAGACGGCCCAGATCGTGGGGCGCCCCGTTCCGTGCGTCATGGGCGGCAATACGGAACCGATCCTGGATGCACTCCTCGAGACGGGCACCGGCTACCTGATCAACCCGATCGAGACCGATCAAGAAGCCTTCATGCGCAAGGTCTGGGATCGTACGGAAGTTCGGGTCCGCGTCAATGCGTCTCCGCGAATCATGGCCCAGGGCAGCCACGACGAACTCCGTGCGGAAGTCGAGCGGATCGCCGCCATCTCGGCCGGGCGAGAGAACACTTGCTTCGGCACGAGCGCCCTGCCCTACGAGACGCCGCCGGAGAACGTTGATTTGGTGAAGGAGTTGTGTCGCTGCCTCTAGTCTTACGCCGGCACCGTCAGAGCCTGCCCGTTGTCCTCGGGCCCGAGTTGGAGCAGGAAGGGCACCGCCCGTTCGGCCCATTGCCGGGCCGTGGGGTAGGCGGAGGCCGAATTGCCGAAGCAACTCCGCAGCATCTCGGTGTCGATGATGCCGGGGTTCAGGGGAATGGCGGCCATGCCGGCGGGCAATTCTTCAGCGAGGGCTCGTGTCAGGCCTTCGATGGCCCACTTGCTTGCGCAGTAGGGAGCCACCTGGGCCGACACGGATCGGCCCCAACCGGAACTGATATTCACCACAACACCCGACTGCCGTGCGAGCATGGCCGGCAGGAAGTGGCGGATCACATTGGCCGTGCCCTTGACGTTCACGTCCATCAGATCGTCGAATTCGCGGGCAGGGACCTTCCAAAGGGGGGCATTGGCGTTGATCAGGGCTGCGTTGTTGATCAACAGATCGACGGGCCCTTCCGCAAGGATCTCTTCGGCCCACAGGGCCACGACGGCTTCGGTTCGCACGTCGACCACATCGAACCGGTGCGGTCGATCATAGGCCTGCTGGAGCGATTCGATTGCCGCGGCCGATCGGGCGCAGCCGATGACGATCTGTCCCTGGGCAACCAGCCCTTCGACCAGGGCCCGACCCAAACCTCGACTTACGCCGGTCACGACAATTCGCTTGGCGGTCATCAACTCCTCTCAGTGGGCCAGGTAGATTCGTTCTTCGGTAACGATTCCGTCGAGCGGCACGTCGTGCGAATCCATCGGTACCCGGTCGAACAACTGGCACTCGAAAGCCAGGCCGATCGAGCACGCATCGGGGCGGAGGTGACGGAGCAAGCGGTCGAAGTAGCCCCGCCCGTGTCCCACGCGCCCGCCCGCTCGATCGAAAGCCAGTCCGGGCACGGCCAGCAGATCGAGTTCCTCCGGGGCAACCTGCTTTTCCGCCCGCGAACGCAACGACTCCTTCGGCTCGGGAATACCGAGAGTACCGGGCAATAGTTCCGCCCGATCGGCCAGCAGAAAGAGTCTCAGGTCGTCGCCCACGCAGTAAGGCACAACGACCCTCTTGCCGGTCTGCAGCGCGTGCGTCACCAGATCGGCGGTGCGAACCTCGTCGCGAATGTGCATGTAGACGAGGACGGTTGCCGCCCCGGCATACTGCGGGAGTTCGAGGAATCGCCGGCAAGCGGCACGGCTCCGCCGATCCTTGTCGGCCAGATCGCGGCGCCGTTGAGAGGCGAGGGCCCGAACTTCCGCTTTGGAGATTGCGGGCCCTTGGCTTCCATTGTCGAGGTTATGGGACACGATATCTCTCGCGCTCTGAGGAACGGTCAGGGCGTGCCGTTATGCGTTCCACGCATCCTATCAGATATCCTCCCAAAGGGCGTCGTCATCCAGCATGAGGAAGTCGACGGCCGTGTCCACGTCCTTCTGGTTTTTCGGGCCGCCGTAGTGGTAGTGCTCGTTGACGGCCCTGACCAGGTCGAAGCCGGTGGCGTCGTACATCAGCGCCATGGCCGTGCCGTTCGCCGGTTTCTCCAGCGAGGCCCAGGTCTTACCTTCCACATAGGCGGCCGTCAGCAGATCGACCTCGGCCGAATCGTTCATGCGGACGACGTCGTAGCCGGTTGTCGCCTGGGCATGCACCACGTCGAAGGAGCGTCCCGTGATCTTGTAGTCGTAGGGCCCCTTGTCGTTCCGCGGGTACATTTGTGCTTTGTACGCGAGCAGGACGGCCTTGTCGTCGGCGGGGCTGTCGAGCAGGTTGAGGGTGTCGTGGCCTCCCGCTCGAGCATAGAGCGTCGAGTACTCGAACCCGCGGATAGTCGCCTTCTGGCGGAGCGTTCCCGGGTTGCTGAGATTGGTCCCGGTCTGAATGACGATCTCGTTGTACGAGGCGGTGACCGTATCGTCGGCGTGGGTGTCCCAGGCAACGAGCGTGTCCTTGCCGCCGGTGGAGGTGATCAGGGTCTCCTCGAAGAACTTGCCGCGGGTGTAGTACGTCGGGCTGTAGAGCTTGACGATGTCGCCCTCCTCCACCTTGGCCTTGTCCTTGCCCGCGGAGTCGGTGAGCGAAAGCGTGTCGTATCCGCCGTTTCTCGCGTAGAGTTGCGATTCGAAGAAGCCATTGGCCTGGTGGCTGAACCCGGCGCCCACGAGGCTGACCTGCGTCGGGCTTCCGGTGACCGCGTCGTCGCCTGGTGAGTCGACGACTTGGAGGAAGTCGTTGCCGCCGCCGCCCTGGAGCACGGACTGCTCGATATTGGCGGCCGAGAACGAGAAGTTGGTGCCGGTGAAAGTGACGTTGTTCGGATTGACGCTCGCCTGCTCGAACTCTGCCGAACCGGTCACGTCGATCTTGTCGACCCCGGCCAGGCCGTCGAAGGTCACCGTGTGGACCTGCGTTCCCTGGTACTTCAGTTCTCCGTTGAGCCGAACTGTCAGCACGTCGCCGCGAACCAATTCGAGGGTATCGTTGCCGGCGGTGCCGACAAGGTTCAGCGTACCGCTCCCGGGCTCGTCGTTGTCGGTCACTTCGACGAAGACCGAGGGGGCCGCCGCTCCGTTGTACTTCGGATCCGCACTGGCGAGGACATGGGTAATCTCCGCAAACTCGGTGATTTCGTCGTCGAGGTCGTCGACGGCGGTGATCGTCACGGTCTGCGGCAGGTTCCAGTTCGTCGGCGTAAACGTCAATTGCGTCGGAGAGACGGACACTTCGCCACCCGACGTCACCGTGACGACGACGTTGGCGGTCGGCTGTGCCCCGAGCGCGACCGTATAAGTGTCGGTCGCCCCGCCTTCAGTCACGGCACTGCCACCGCCGGTCTCGGTCACGATCAACGCGGCCGTGTCGTCGTCGGTAATATTGACGATCAGATCGGGGGGCGTGAGTCCGGCGTACTTCGCATCGGTGCTGTTGACCAGGTGCGAGATCTTCCCGGTATGCTCTCCTTCGGCGATTGCATCGTTCACGGCGCTGACGGCAACGGTCTGCGGCTGGTTCCAGTTCTGAGCCGTGAAGGTCAGCGACGACGGGTAAACCTTGAGTTGGCCGTCGGGTACCAGTTGAATCGTCACGCTGGCGACAGGCTGCGACTGCAGCTTGACGGTGTAGAGGTCGGTGACTCCCGCTTCGGAAACCGCAGTGGCACCGACCGTTTCGGTAATCACGATGCCGGCCGTGTCGTCGTCAGAAATGTCGACCGCAACGCTGTCGAGCGTCAGGGTATTGTAGTTGACGTCGGAACTCGACACCGTGTGCGCAATCGTCGCCGAGTGATCTCCTTCATCCACCGAGTCGTTCACCGCCCTCACGCTAATCACGCGAGGCTGGTTCCAGTCGGCGGCATCAAAGGTGATCTCGGTGGGGATCACGTCGATCTGATCGCCGCCCTCGAGGGTAACGACCACCCTCGACGTCGGCTGCGAAGTCAAAACGATCTCGTACTGAGCGGCGGCCCCGCCTTCGGCAAGGTTCAGGACCGTTCCGGCAGCAGAAATCGCCACTCCGGCGCTGTCGTTATCGGCAATGTTGACCGTCCGTACGGGAACCTGCAGGTTGTGGTAATTCAGGTCGGCTGATTTCACCGTGTGTCCGACGGCGGCCGCGTGATTGCCTTCGGCAACCGCGTCGTCGACGGCGGAGATGGTAACCGTTTGCGGTTGATTCCAGTTTGCCGGCGTGAAAAGGAGCGATTCCACATTCGATTGCAGTTGGCTTCCGCGGACCACCGTCACGGTCACGTCGGCCGTTGGCTGCGACGACAATTGCACCTGGTAGGTGTCGCTCTGGCCGCCTTCGGCGACGTCGAGAGAACCGCCGTCGTCGATCACGATACCGGCGGTATCGTTGTCCAAAATGGCCGCCGTTACCGGCTCGGCGATCAGGTCTGCGTAGAACGGGTCCGCGCTTGTAACGACGTGCGTCACCTGGCCCGAATGGGTGCCTTCGGCGACCGAATCGTCGACTGCTCTCAGCGTGACCGTCCGATACACGTTCCAGTTGCCCGCATCGAAGACCAGCGGGCCAGGGGTGGTGCTGCCGAGTTGTGCGTCGGGCAGGAACGCGACCGACACAGCACTGGTCGGCTGCGAGCGCAGGCGAATCCGGTAGGTGCCGGACGTTGCGCCGTCTTCGCTGACCGTCAGAGAACCGCCCGGGATATCGACTTCGATCCCCGGAGAATCATTGTCGCCGATCTGGACGACCACGCTGTCCACGCTGCCGCCCAGCGCATCGTACATCGGGTCGAGAATCGTGCTGCCGGAGCGGCTGCTCACCATGTGGGTGATGTAGGCCGAATGCTCGCGACTGCCCAGCGGGAGTTCGGGATTGCCTTCCGCAACATGGTCGTCGACGGCGGTCACGTACACGACCTGCCGGACGTTCCAGTTGGCCGGTGTGAACACGAAATCGAGCGTTTGGGTTGCCGTGCCGCCGGCCGTCTTCGACACTCGCAATTGGCTGCCCGCATCCACGCTGACCGTCACGTTGCCCACCGGTTGCGAGGTGAGCATCAACTCGTAGGTATCGGTCAGGCTGCCGTCTTCGTTAACTCGCGTCGATCCGCCCGTGCGGAGGACCTGCACCTTGGCGAGATCGTTGTCGGTGATGCTGACCAGCACCGGATCGATCACCAGTCCCTTGTAGGCTAGATCGAGACTGTCGGTCGTGTGGGTGATGACCCCCACGTTATCGGCGGCAGACTCGGCAATGCTGTCGTCGACGGCCGCAATGGTCACCGTCTGCACGACATTCCAGTTGTCGACGGTGAATTTGAGTTGCGGCGGAATGGTCGTCACGTTGGCGTCGCCGGCGATGTTCACCCAGACGGTCTGGGTCGGCTTCGCCGTCAGAACCACCTGGTACGTGTCGCCCACGCCGCCTTCGATCGCGGTGTTGGTCCCGTTGGACGGCGTGATCTTGACTCCCGGCTGATCGGACGTAATGTTGATCGCGTAGTCTTCGACTTCGCCGCTCCAGGCCGAACCGACGTAGCTGAGGTTGGGCAGTTCGTCCTTGGTGAACCGGAACCGGGCAAAGGACGGCCCCAGATCGGCATCGTCGGGGACTTGGACCGTCAGCGTGTTCTCGCCCTGCACCAGCCTGATGTTTTCGGACGATGTTCCACCCATGGTGAACTTCAGACGTTCATTGCGATCGGTCGCACCGTTGCCGTTGCCGAAATCGCCGTCGCCGTTGTAATCCACCCAACCTTTGAAGTATCCGTCCTTGGAAGCGGTAACCACCAACTGGACGATGCCGCCGGGCAGCCAGTGAGAGCGGATCGAAACGCCGTCCTCGTCGTCGGAGGTGAAGCCGTCGTCGCCGTCGGCGCCGGCGGAAGGCCGTCCGTCCGGCTCGGCGTCGATCTTGGCGCCGAGATAGTATCCCTCGTTGTCGCCGCCGGGGGCCGTCATGTGTCGCGGCCCGTTGTCGGCGATCAGGGTATGGTAGCTGGCCGGCGCGTCGCCGAAGTCGAGTTGGCCGTCGTCGTTGTAGATCCAGATGGTGCCCCCGTCGACGAGGCCGATCATGTCGCCTGGATCGATGGTGAGGGTGCTGCCTTCGATCGTTACCGAGTCGATGACAACCTTGAAGTACTGATCATCCTCCTTCTCGATGTCGCCGTAGACCACCAATTGCACGGTCTGCGTGGCGACCGGATCGTTCTGGGAGGCCACCACGATCTCGTAGTCCACCCCGTCGTTGCTTCGCCACACGAGCAGGTCGTCGGAGATCTGCGGGCCCCAATCGTAGTCCAGATTGTTCGACACGTTGAGCGGCAGGAACGGTTGGGTCAGATCGAAGAACATGACTTCCCAATCGTTGCCGTCGAAACTGTGCCAGACGATCTGATCGCCGTCGATCTGCGGCCGTTCATCCAGCCCGCTATTGTTGGACACGTTGCTCGGCGTGCCGCCGTCGGCGATGTTATAGATGAAAATCTCGCGATTGCTCGACGGACCGCCCTGCCAGACGACGTTGTCGCCGTAGATTTGCGGCATCACGTCGTCGTAGGAGTCGACGCTGATCTGCGCGGTGGTCAGGCTGTCGATCTCGTAGAGGAAGACGTCGAAGTCCATGCCCTCGCGTCCCTGCCAGATGAGGTAGTTCCCGTAGAGCTGGGGCGCCGAGTTCGACGCCTGGTTGTTGGTCACGCGACGTGTCTGGCCGGCGGGCGGCGAAGTACCGTTCCAGTCCGCACCGTTCCAGAGGAAGACGTCCGTCCCCTGGCCGACCTCCGAGTGCCAGGCAATTCGATTCCCGTCGATCGTCGGATCGTAGTCGTTGTAGTCGTTGTTGGAGATATTGTGCACCTTCGCATCGGCCGTTCCGACCGTCGCGATCTCGTGCATGTAGACGTCGGTGTCGCCCGCCGCGTCGAATCCCCACCAGGTAATGAACGACTCCGAGACCCGCGGGCTCTTGTCGTCGGTGGTGTTCTGGGTCAACTGAATCGTCGGCCCCACTTCCAGGCCCCCGGGATCGGTGCCGTTCGGCAACGTCACCGTGATTTCGGTGAAGAAGATCTCGTAGTCGGTCTGGCCCGGGGCCGGATCGACGCCCGCCCACACGGCGTAGATCTTCCCGGGATCGGCAGGATTGCTGGGATACATGCGATGCAGAGCGGCAAACCGGTCGTCGGTGAGGTTGTCGGTCAAGGCAACCGGTGCGCCGCCGATCGCGTGGTTGTAAATCAGAATCTCCCAGTCGTTGCCGTCGGCAACTTCAAACACAATCGTATCTCGCGATACGTGGTAATCGTAATCGTTCGTCTGATTGTGCGTGATCGCCTGCGTGCTCCAGGTGGCCTGCGGCGTGTCCTGGGGATAGAAGACAAACGAACTGGAAGTCTGCTGATAATCGCTCAGTCCGTATTCGTCGTTCTGATGCTTCGCCGTCCCGTCCTCGGTGTGGTAGTGAACTCGCACCGGAGCTCCGAAGGCCCCTCGCCGCTCGAAGACCACATTCACCATCGTCTCGCCTGCGTTTCCTTCCGCCACGCTGGAGTCGCCCATGGTGATCGTCGCGAGCAGGTGATTGCCGAACAGGGCGCCGGTAAACGTTTCTCCGCTGCCGACCTCGACGATGTAGTAGCGCTCCATTTCGTGCGTGACCGGATGCTCCGATTCCGCAATCGCCGAACTACCGAGCACGACCAGCAAAGTGTCCTGCGGATCGATCGACACGGCGGCCGACGGATTGGCCGCCGTGTCGGCATCGAGGATCACCAGATCGCCGCTGGGGGTCGCCGCCAGGTCCATGCTCTGGGCGTTGACGGCCGCGGCAATTGCATCGGCCACGTCGGCCGCGGACATTGCGGCGTTAAACAGCACCGGGATCGATCCGGGCGACGTGCCGTCGAGCAGGTTGGACTCTTCGAACTCGAATCTGAGAGTGACGGTCCCGTCGCCGATCAGGAACGCGTCGCCGTCGGCAATGTCGGTGCCGCCGACCGTGCGAATCTTGTTGCCGTTCACATCAGGCAGGTAGCCGAGCTGATTCGAGGGATACGTTTGAATCCATCCCTCGCTCAACTCTTCGCGGACGATATACGTGCCGCTGAACAGCCCGGTGAACTCGAAGTCGCCCGTCTCGTCGATTCCCGGCGTGTTGAGATCGTCCTGGCGGGTAACCGTCCACGGCTCAGTGGCGTTGCGGATCCCGTCGTTGTTGTAGTCGAGATAGACCACCACGCCGGGCAGACCCGGTTCGCCCTCGACGAGAAGTCCCGTCGTCGGATCCATGCGGTAACCGAAGACGTCGTCTTCGGCCGAAGCAAGGAGATCGCTGAGGCCCTGCGAGCTGTTGGGCCGCATCTCGCTATAGTACCGGGTTCCGTCGCCGGCGTCGAAGCCGATCTCCGCGCCGGGACCGCCGAAACCGCCGGAGCCTTGCAGATCGCCGGTGGTCCATTGCATCGTGTCGTAGACGAATGCCACGATATCGCCGGCGGGCGCGTCCTCGAGGTAGAGCGAGAACGTGTTCCTGAGCGGCAGATTCGACGGGGACGACCTATCGTAGTAGCCCACGTTGTTCCAGTCGATCTGCACGAACGGAGTGCCGCGTTGGCTGACGCCGTAGCTCATGTGAACCGATCCGCCGCTCTGGGTCAGATCGGCGTCGGCCCAGAAGGGGGCAATGATCGGCAGCGGGGCGGGGAAACCGGGAGTGGTCGCCGCATACGCCGGCCCGAAGAGCGGCTCGGGATCCTGGAAGGAAACCAGACCGTTCGGGCTCACGTACAGGCTGTTGTAGGTTCTGCCGAAGAACTCGAAATTGAATCCCATCGGCAGGGCATCGGTCCAATTGTTGTCGGTGTTCACCAGCACGGTGGGACCGAGCCCGACCGTCGCCAACTCGATGGGCGGAATCGTGCCCTGAACCGACGATTCGTAGACGCCGTCGGCGTCGCGATCGTCGAATTTCTTGCCTTGAATGGTGGCGTCGCCGATCTCGATCGTCACTCGATAATCTTCCACCTCGCCGTTGCCGGCGCCGCCGGTGTACGACAGGTTCGGATCCGTGCTCAAACGGAACCGAGCGTAGGTATCGCCGAGCACCGAGATCGCCGTGGGATCGCCCGGATCATACAAATTGGGAACGTTGATCGTCAGAACGTTGCTGCCGGGTTGGACCGCCAACCCGCTGCCGGCGCCGCCGAACACCTGCTCGCCCGGATCGTTCCAGTCGCCGTCGTGGTTGAAGTCGATCCAGCCGTGGAGATAGGCCTGCTGGCCGAGCGTGTTGTGCACGTCGACATCGACCACAGCCACGCCGCCCGGCACGAACCGGTTGAAGGCGTCGAAGGTGACGCCGTCTTCGTCGTCGCCTGCCGTGCCCGGGAAGGCAAGATCGTCGCCCGTTGCCGCGGCATTGGGCTGGCCGTCGTATTCGGCATCGACTTTCTGGCCAAGGTAGATGCCGGAATGGACGGCATGGTAAGCGCCGTTGCTGGCCAGCAACGTCGGGTAATCTCTCAATCCGATGATATTGTCGGGCGCGTCGCCGTAGTCGCGTGCCTGGTTGACCACGAACACCTGGTGGTCTTCCACTTCGCCGTCCTGAACCGGCAGCCAAACGTCGTTCACCGCGTCATACTGGTTCCGAACACCCAGATTCTGCTCGTGACTGACTCGCAACCGAACGTAAGAAACCGCTTGCTGCCCGGCAAGCGCCGGGATGGTGAATTCGACGTCTTTCGTCAGCGAACCGGCGGTGTCGAAGTGGAACGGCATGCCCTGGGCGATCTGTTCGCCCGCATCGTCCCAGTCGCCGTCGGCGTTCTTGTCGAACCAGGCATTCAGGTACACATCTTGCGCGGTTGTGCTCGTGACCGTGACCGGCATGTTGTTCCCGGTAACCCCGTCGGCGACGAATACCACGTTCTTCACGTCGACGCCGTCTTCGTCGTCCGTTCCTCTCAAGTCGTCGCCCATTGCCGCCGAACTGGGGACGCCGTTCAGCTCCGAATCGGGCGGAACGGCGCCGAGGAACACGGTGGTTGCGTTGACCGTGGGACTCTTGACCGTATGCCAAGCGCCGCCGAGCGATTGCACGACAGGATAGCTGTGTGTGGCGTCGTTCGGGGCGTCGCCGAAGTCCCTCAGCGATTCGACCACCTCGAACACGTAATCTTCGACCTCGCCGTCGGAGGCCTGCCCGTACGGAACGTTGACCTCGTTCTTCACGTAGCCCAGACGGAAGCGGGCCTTGACCTCTCCGCTGACCGGATTGCCGTCGATCTCGTCGGGAACGTCGATATCGATCGTGTTGACGCCGTCGACGACGATCTTCTGGAAGGCCTCGTACTGGTTGTCCTCGAAGACGCCGTCGTTGTCGAAGTCGATCCAGAAATAGACGTAGGCGCTGCTGCCGTAGAGGCTGGTGAGGTTCGGATTCTGCAGCGAGGCGGTGATGGTGACCGTCGCTTGATGACCGGCCAGCAAGCCGCTGCCCGAGAGCGAGATGCCGTCGTCGAACAGATCGGCGTCGGCGTTGGCACTCGGGTTGGCGTCGGTCTCGCTGTCGACCCCGGCCCCGAGATGGAACCCGCCGTAAATCACGTGGCGCGGGCCGTCGCTGTCGAGCGCAGTCTTGTACGAGTCGGGCGCATCGCCGAAGTCGAGCCCGGCCAGCGAGATCTGGAAGACCGTCAAACCGTTGAAGGTTCCGCTGTAGCGGTTCGGCTGCAGTGCGTTGTTGGCCCGGTCGCGAATCGTCTGATCCAGCACGATCGTGTAGTCGTAGCCTTCGGCCCACAGGCCGGCAAGCGGGATCAGGTCGATCGTGTCGTTGGTGGCGTTGTAGACCATCTTGTAGTCGATCCCTTCGACCAACTCGGGATCCCGAGTGAGCGGGTTCAGGTACGTCGCCTCGTCGAGGTCGCGGTAAAGGTGGATCGCCGATGTGACGACCGAGGCATCGTCGATGCCGACACCGCCGGAGTCCTTCAACTGGATCTGGAACTTCAGCGATTTCTTGCCCACGATCTTGACGTCGTTGGCGATGAGGCCGAGCTTGTCGTCGGGCCCGTTGTCGAGCGGCACGCTGACGCTTGACATCGGTTCCACGAAGTCGACCCGATCGATAGCCCCGCGATCTTTGAAGACGTTCTTGCCGAGCCCGCTGGGAGAATTCACCGACGGATCGTCGCGGCGCAACTGGCCGAACATGTCGACCTCCGGCGCCAAGATCGGCGAGACCGGAATCCCCACCGGCTCAAGGATCGCGTTGAAGTAGGCCTGCCGTTCTTCGAGCGAGTCGATCGAACTGTCGATGGCCAGCGAGCCGTGGTCCAGGTAGAAATTACCGCCCGCCGCATCGACGAACAGCGGATCCCCCGGATTCAGATACACGCCAAAGCTCTCCGTCACGGCGCCCTGAAGGTTCGTCGCGTTGCTCTGATACAACGAGCCGCCGACGACGGTCCCGGCGTTTACCGACGACGTATCGATCCGGATGCCCGTATTGAGCGAGGCCACGATGTTGTTCAACAGGGTCGGGCTGGCGTTGGGGCCGACGTCGATGCCGATGCCGATTCCCTGCCCGCCGTAGATCGTGTTGTTGACGATCCGCCCGAAGGGCACCGCGCCGATGGGCAGGCCGGTGTCGGTCGCCGCCCCGCGGAAATCGATGCCGATCTGGCCGCTGTAGGCGACCAGGTTGTTCTCAATCATGATCCCCGGCACGAGCTGGTTCGGGTCGTTGAGCGTCCGCCCGGAAGCCGGGTGCGCCCAATCGGCCGCGGTATCGCGCGACGGGGCGACCACGATTCCCGTGTTCTGCGAATAGGTCACACTGTTGCCCGTGATGGTGATCTGACCCTTGTCGCGCTCGCGGTTGCTGTCGCCCTTGTCGTAGGTTGTGTCACCGCCGGTGGTCGGATAGAAATCTGCCGTGACGGGACTGGTCGCGCTCGGATCGTTGGCCATGCGAACGGCGTCGAACAGATCCACCCGGTTGCTGTTGACGATCGCCTGGGCCGAAATGTCGATCTTCCCGTCGATCTTGGCCTGGTTGACGGCAGCAGCAACTCGGAGCGCCATCGTATCGGCGCTGTCGCCGGCGTTGAAATCGATGCGGACGTAGCCGGAGCCCGATCCGCCGCCCACGACCGTGTCGACGAACACGAACCGCAGCGCTACGTCGTCCCGCCCGTCGCTCAATTCGAACCACTGGCCGTGATGGAGTTCGTTGGCCGCCGGCACGATCAGGGTGAAATCGTCGGCCATGCGGTCGTTGGTGTCCCAAGATTCCGTAACGTAGGTAACCGGGTAAGCCGCCGCGCCGGCGTAGAAGGCATAATTGGCTCCGGTGCGGACCTCTAGTTGGTAGCTGCCCTCGGTGACGATCGGATCCTCAGGATAAAGATTCCCGTCCGGAAGTGGAGCGAAGCTGAAATCGGTCAGGGTTCCGTCGCGGTACGCGTCGGTTACCAGTTCGCCGCGTTCGGCAAAGCCGACGATAATATCGTCGATATAGAATCCCTCGAAATTGTTATTCTGCCCCCGTTCGAACAGGTTGTAGCGATTGTCTGAAGCGCGGCTTCCCCCGAAGTCGTTCTTTCGGTTGGGATCGTCGCCTTCGAGTTCGCCGAAGATATTGCCGTTCCATCCCCCGGATCCGCTGTAACCGAGCGGGCCGTTGTCGAGCATGCTATAGCCGACCAGATTGAGCAGTTCTCCGACGCCCTGATCCCAATGGATGATCGCGTTGTCGGCGTTCCACAGCGGAAGCTGCGAAGTTCCGTTAACCAGGGTAACCGGTGTGTTTGCCAGATTGAATTCCACGACGTCGATGGTGCCGCCGCCTGTGGTTCGCGTGGTGGCGGTGGCCTGAATCATCAACTCGGGCTGGCTCGAACTCGGGCCCCCCGTATTGGCCGCATTGATGGCGGCCGCTATCCGCTGGGCCAGATGACTCGACGAAGTGACCCCGCTCGTTCCCACTCGGACGGTATCCGGACCAACAACGGTCGGCAATGTCGAAAAACCGTCGGCAACGAATCTCACCGTGCGAAGCTCACCGCGGTAGGTCACGCCTCGAAGGGTGAAACTGGTGAAACTTGCCGAGGTGACGCGAATTACCTCCGAGGAACCGCCCACAACCGCTCCGGCATTTGTGTCTCGCTGGCGGACCAGTTGCTGATTGACCACCTGGGTGACCATTTCGGCGACTTCGAGCCGGTCCATGTCGCCGCGAATCGGAACCCGGATGTTGCCCGCAGCCACGGTGCCGGGCGCGTCGCCCAGAACCGTCAGGGTGGGCGCAAACGCGGTTTCGACCGCCACTGCGCGGGCCAGGAATAGTCGGTTCGGGTCCTTGGCCGGATTCGGGGCCAGCCCTTCGACGTCGAGTGCCGGGTCGATCGCGCCAATCATCGCCGCGATCACTTCAGCCGTGCTCATCGAATTGGCGATCGTGATCGGAACCCGCCCTGCCCCGACGACGCCGTTCTTGTCGAACTCGAACTCAACCACGCCGCCGACACCGTCGTTGACGGAGAACCACTCCCCGTCGCCGATGGCCGCGCCGGCCACGTTGGGCAATCCCAGAGCAAGGCCCAAGTCGAACTCGAAAGTCTGTGCGGTGCCGTAACTCGTTCCGTTATACAGGGTGAACGTATCTCCGTCGGCGATTTCGTAGGCCGGCACGGGCGACATGTAGTGGTGCTGGTTGCCCTGTGTTGTGCCGTGGGTCAGGTCGCCGATGTCCATATCGCTCGCGGTGCTGAAGTCGAACCGCAGGCGCAGATTATCCTGGCCGGCGTAGCGACTGAGGTCGACGCGGGCCTGACGCCAGGCGTCGCCCGTATCGAGGATCTCATCGACAACTCGCGTCGGAACCGTGGGAGTCTGCATCTCCTGGTGCAAACCGTAGAGCCGCCGGGTGCCGTCGTCGGTGTCCGTATTGGTCGCCACCAGATCCCACTTCGCGCCGTCGTTTGAGACATAGACGCGCAGGCCGTCCCAGTCGTTGCTCCCCCCCGTTTCGGCGAAGTAGTTGAAGTACAACGTGGGTTTGTCCTGTTCGCTGTACCCGTCCAGGCTGAAGGTCGTCGTGGTGAACGTGCCGTGGGCCCCGCCCGGCAGGTCGTAGGTCAGATAGGCGCTGGTGTTGATGTTGGCGCTGGCAGGACCTCGTTCGAAGTTCTCACCGATAGGCTGATCCCATGCCGTGGCAGTGTTGCTCGGGTCCTCCAACCCGAAGTACATGCTCAGGTCGCCCTCCGTCCAATTGTCCGCCGGACCGTAGCGCAACTCGCCGTTGCGAACTCCGTCGTGGGTCTGATTGACGCCGTGCCCCGCATCGTGCTCGCGGTTCCGAGTCATGTGCCACAGATTGAAGTCGATGGGCGAGAAGGCCAGACCGGTAACGGCGCGGCGGGCGTTGCCGCCGGTCCCGTCGACATTGTACTGCGACAGGAGGCTCAAGCCCATATCATCGCTACTGTTCACGCCGCTGTCCAATTGCACGCGCTCGGCGCCGTCGTTGAAGATCGGCAGCAAGTTGCCGTTAAGATCAAGGGCGTACAGGTGTCCGAGAACGTCCGTGGCAAACACCGTCTGCGCAAACTTGCCGCCCTGGGCGTTCGACGGGCCGTCGGTCAGGCCGCTGAAGACGATCGATGAACCGCCATACTTGATGTTGGCGATGAAATGCAGTTGCGGGCCCGCATTCGGGTTATGGCTGACCCGGTTGTAGGTGCCGCTCGGATCGACCGGTTGATAGGCGTACGTGCCCGCAGAGGCGGGATCGTTGTGTTCGTTGGAAACACGGAACAGGTCGCCGTTATCGCTGACGGCGTACATCGTGCTGCCTACGTAGGCCAGGCCGGTGATTCGTCCGCCGCCGCCTTCACCCTTGGCCGACAGCGGTTCGTTCAGATCGCCCGGATTAACGGCGCTGGAGTTGTTGACGCTTCCGCCGAGGATTACGCTGTCGCCGCTGGCGGTTGCCGTCACACCGACCAGCCCCGTGGGGATTGGAGTGAAACCGTCGTACTCGACGCTCCCGAATCGAATCGCGTTGGCCATTCGGACCGCCACCTGCGTTTCGTTCATTCCCGCGTGAATGTAGACGGGCACGCTGCCGGCAGTCCGGCCGTCGTCGCTCGCCGCCTCGTAGCGGAAGGCGGGCGTGTGCGACATATCGACGGCGTCGGCGCCGCGAATCGAAAGCCGGTCGCCGTTGCTCCCCAGTTCGGCGGCTGTGCCGAATCGCTCGCCGTAGCCTGCCTCGATGACGTAGGGGGCCAACGCAGCGACGATCGACGCCCCCAGATCGGTACCCGTGTTCGTCTCGTCATATTCGATGAGGATGCTATTGGGCACGGAACGCAGATAGTCTCCGCTGACCGCAAGACCGGTGCCGAGAAGCACGGTCGGCGCGGTCGTGCGCGAGTCGTTCTGCAGCGAGATTCGGGTTCCGTCGTCGTTGAGCGAGGCCGTCACGGCGAAGTTCGCGTTCGCATTGATGGCGGTAACGATTGCCGGCATCACGACGGCCGAACTGATGCTGGCCACTTCGATTACGTTGTAGCCGGAAGTGCTCGCGGGCGTACCTGTCACGTGCAGTTCGAAGGTCTCAGTGACGATGGTGCCGCCGCCGTTCGGGTTCACGTAGCCTGAAATCTGGAAGGTGTCTCCATTGGCAAACGTGCCCGTCCGCCGCAGAACCGGACCGCTGTTGAACTCGAACGAGGTCGGTTGCGCGGCGCCAAGCGATGTGACCGTGAAGTAGTGGCCGTCGAAGATCTTGCTTGCGCCGCCCGGATCGAGGAAGTACTCCCGCCCCAGATCGAACTCGAACCGCGCCGTCGTGGAGCCGTCGGTAACGGTGAACCACTCGCCGTCTTCGATGTCCATGTCCGTGTAGTAGGTGCCGCCCGCCGACGCCGACGTATAGGCAGGCGAACTCTGCGTAGCCGGTCCGACAACGATCGTCGGCGCCGTATAAAGGCGCCCGAGCGGGATCTTCTCGCCGCTGTACTCGCGGGCGCCGGAGGCACGACTCCCATTCAAGATGTTCGGGTGCGTATAGGCCTCGCCGGCGGGATTCAACACGTACATCAAGTTTTCGTAGGCCAATTCGGGCAGCGAATCATCCGCCGTTCCCACGGCATAGATGTTGCGGCGGGTGTTGTCGTGGTCGTGGACGATGGCCTCGAACTGAATGCCGCCGTTGGGATCGCGCTGGAGCGCGTTGGCATTGTTCGGATCCCGCCGGTAGAAGGTGATTCCCGTGTCGTTCTGTTGCAGCACGTTTCGTGCGTTTTCCGTGCTCAACATGAGCGTGTCCGGTTCCTGAAGCCCCATCCCGTTGCCCGTCTGTCCCGATTGGATCGTGAACAGCCGCCCGTCGTTTCGCATGTCGATGTCGTCGTAGAACAGCCGGTCGCCCACCCCGGGCAGGAACGTGTTCGGGTTCATCGACGTCACTTCGGTCTGGAAGGCGCCCGTAAACGGATTGACCGTATAAAGGGTTTCACCCACGCTGACGTAGAGGATCGTATCACTGAGCGTAAACTCGTAGGGAATGGGGTCGAGACGCACGCCCGTGAAGTCCGGGTCGGTGGTGTTGTCGCGATTATAGGGGAGCTCGTCGAAATGCTCCGTGGCGATGCGGTTCACCGAACTGAGCGGCTCGCGGCGGGTGAGCGGCGAAAGGACCGGGTCCAGTTCGCTGGGGACGGCCAGCGTGGAGGTGACGGCAATGTAGTACACCCCCCGATTACCGTCGCCCTCCAGTAGCAGTGCCGAACCGATGAACGGATCCCGCGCGCCGACCGAACCGCGGGAGAGATCCTCGATCGTCGCGTTGGGAATCGGCTCGGGCCGGTCGTCGGCGATATTCGAGGATCCGCCCGCAAGTATCAGGTTGCGGTTGGAATCGAAGACCCAAAGGTTCAGGTCGGGCCGAGTCATCTGATCGGCATAGTCGATATCGAAAATCGTGGCCCAGACGCTGCCGAGATTGGTGACACCGGCAATCGACTGGATCCCGCCCAGATCGACCGACATGGCGTACCAGTCCACATCGGTGCGTCCCTCGAGGTAACCGGCCACCGAAATGGCGTTGCGATCGACCTGGAGCAGATTGCCGATCTGCTGGGCCTGATCCACCGTGTTATTGGGATTCTGGCTGCCTTGCTCCACCTCGGCCGACTCGCCAAGCAGCGGCGAATGCCCTGGCTGGCCGTAGACCTCGATGCCGTTCACCGCATAGCGAATGTCGGCATACTGAATCGTCGACCCCGGAATCTCCTGCATCTCCTCCAGGCGGATCTGCAACTGGTACTCGCCCGACGTGTTGGCCAGGTGCGTGAGCGACGTATCCAGCCCGTTGAACCGCACATGGGCGCCGTCGAGCACGACCTTGCCGTCGAGCACCCGTGCCGTTGCCAACAGGCCGCGCGAGCGGGCCACGGCGACCGCCGCGACGATCGCGTCGGCCATCTTGGCCGGATCGGAAGCGTCGGCGCCGCTGGGAAGTACCACGGGAATGTAGGCCGGGTTGGTCACGCTGCCGTTGGCGGTGAACTCGAACATGAACGACTTGTAGGGGTCGGCAATCGTGAAACGCCTGCCCGTGGTGAAACTGCCTGCGCTGTAGATTTCGTCGGCCGCGGGAATCGCGCCGATGGCCAGAACGCTGCGGACTCGTACGTAGTACGTCCGCACCTGGCCTGCCGGACCGGGCAGTACCAGGCGCAAACCCGGATCGCGCTCGTTGACCGTGTAGAAGTCGTGGCGCAGCCAGTTGTCCCGATCCATGGTGTGCGACTCGGCCGACAGGTCCTCGACGCTGCCCGCCAGTTCCTCGAAATAGGAGTTGTCGGAACGGGCCAGCACCGTTCCGTCGGCGGTGATCAGTTCGACCACCAGATCGAGGGCGTAATTGGAACGATCGATATCGATCCAGATCTCGGTGCCCGCGTAGGCGTTGAACGTGTAGACGTCGGCGTCGGTCGGGGCGTCGGTCCGGATCGTGCCGTGCACCTCGAAGCCGAGACGCAGATTGTCGTCGCCCGCCTTGTCTTCGGTCGCCAGACTGCCGATGACCTGAGCGTTGTTCGGCACGCCGTTGGTGTCCGAGGCCGAGCCGTAGGGCAGCTCGGTCTCGGTGACGACCGCCACGTTTCGATCGTTACTGTAGGTATCGATCAGCAGGCTGCGCCAATCGCCGGGCGACGCCGACGTGGCGCTGCCGTCGTTATTGGTGTCGTTCTGCGGCAGGTTGCCGAGCGTGAAACCGGCTCCCACGGAGTCGTCTCGCAGCGACGTGAACACGACGGGGTGTCCCGGCTTGCCGACCACGTGGAGCGTGCCGCCGATGCGGTCGTCGATCTCCAGCGGATCGCCACCCGCCGTGAACCCGGCATTCGCTCCAAGCAACTTGACGACGAGGCTTTCCGTATCGCTGCTCTGAAGCCGCAGCACGCCCTCGTGGTGGAAGTTGGGAATGTCGATCTCGTCGTACAGGACGTGGACGATGTCGGTGTCGTCCCAAACGGAATCGGTGGTAAGAATACCGCCCCGCACTTCCATGCCGTTGATGCCGTTGTCGGTCATGCGGTTCCCGCGAACCAGCGGACCGCGGTTGCCTGCGTACTCCTCAAAATCCCGAATGAATCCCGTCGTCCGCCCCCAGTCGGAGATCGATTCGGAAACCAGCGAATTGAGGTCGACCGTGACGACGGCCCCCGCGTTGTCGATGAAATCGTTGCTGACGATGACCGGCTGGGCGCCGCGAATCTGGATGGTTGCCGCGTTGCTGGCCCCGCGGCCGTTGCGGTCGCTCGTCACGGCGTTCGCGCCGTTATGCTCGAATCGCGAATTGGCGATTCGCACTTCCGCCTGGCGGATTTCGACGGCGTTGAAGTTGGCGAACCCGCCCTCGATGGCCGTCGTGCCGCCGGCGTAGGCGACGATCGCATGGTTGATGCTGCCTGACGAAGTGGGCCAGAAATAGAGCCCGCCCCAATCGCCGGGCTCGGCCACGTGTCCGCTGGTGACGGAACTGGTATCAAACGTGCCGCCCGCACCGTATCGATCGTCGAGGAGCGACGTAAAGATGACCTTGTAGCCGGGCGCACCTTCGTCCGAGCCGACCCGGCCCTCCGCAATCAGTTGCGATCCCATCTCCATCTCGATCCGCGAGCCGTCCATCTTCACGATCATGCCCGGATCGATGTGCAGCCGCGCATCGAGCCGTGCCGAATAGGTGGCAAAGCCCTCGATCTGCACCGACGGGCCTGTATGGCTCAAGCTCACCACGCTGCCGGTTTCCGACAAGTCGGCGCCAGTGCACAACCCGTATTGCAGCCGCGCCTGCTCGATAGCCGTTCGAATGGAAGCCGCCACGGCTTCTGCCGAATCCGCAAGGGTGTATGGAATCCGGATGTGACCCGGAGCCACGTTGGCCCCCAGGTCGAACTCGAAAACCACCCGCGTCGCCCCGTCGAAAATCGCGAACGTATCCTGATCGGGAATCGCCGATCCCGGCACCGCCAGAAGGTGGTTTTCGTCCAGGAGGACCAGGGGGTTGGTGGCCTCTTGGAGCACCGGCCCGCCGGGCGTCCCGCTGATGAACAGGTTTTCGGGAATGACGTGAACGATATCCCAGTCGTCGAAGCGGCCCGGCACCTCGAGTTCCTTGATCGCCGAACCGGCAGCCGTCGAAATCCGCACAAACATGCCGTTCGTCGAGTTCTCCACGATGTAGTTGCCGTAGACGTCGGGGCCGACGCGGTTGTAACGGGCGGTGAACGGCGCGTAGGCGTCCCAACTCTCAAAACGCGTATCGGCGAAACTATTGGGATCGGCCGAGAGCGCCGCATCGGCGCTCAAACTGATGCGGTTGTGGGCGACGGTCGGCCGGGCCTCGACCATGTGGATCGGCGCATAAACCGATTTCACTCCGTCCACTTCGACCGCGCCGCCGCCGTATCGCATGTCGGCATGGTTCACGTAGTTGAGAAAGATCCCCTGGGTTTCGAGCACTTCGCGCGGCGCCAGCCCGGAACTCGGATCGTAGGCGGCGATGAAGTCGTAGTCCAACTCGTTCCGGAAGACCAGCCCCCCCCAATCGCCCTTTTCGGGAAGCTTGCTGGAGGGATCGATGTCGATGCCGAGACTCGCGTCTCGGAACGACGTGAAAACCACGGAGTTCTGCGGCGTGCCCAGCACCTGCAGCGAACCGCCCGACCTGTCGATCTGCTCTGCCGCCGAACCGACGTCGACGTTGGCTCCGCTCAGCTTGACCACCGCTCCGGCGTCGAAGATGACCGTGACTCCCTGGGGCACCTCCATGCGGCGGCCGTCGGCCAGTTCCTGGAAGGTGTCGGGATTGACGCCGATCTGGTACGGTACGTTGTCGCTGTAGGTCGAAAGGTTGTTCGCATCGTCGTCGTAGAAGTGGTTTCCGAGCACGCGAATGATCGTGCCGGGAGTGCCCTTCTGCCGGAAGGCCTCGTCGATCGTCTTGTAAGGATTGGCCAGCGTGCCGTCTTCCACGCTGCTGGTCGACGTCTTGTCGACGAACACGGTGTCTTTCTCGACGTTGAACCAGTAGTTGTAGGCCCCGCCCGGCACGCCGTCCGCGTCGCCGTCGAACTTCGTCTTGGTTCCATCGACAAGGTGGTTTGTACCGGTGCCCCGGAAAGTAGCCGGGTTGTCGGGATCCACGCCGCCGGGCGTGAACGTCAGACGCAGCTTGTACTCGCCTTGCGACGTGCCTCCGACCCCCGTGTTCTCGATATTCGGGTCGTAGTCGTTGTTGCCGCTCGCGGAGACACCCACGAAGTAAGTGCCCGGCTGCAAGTAGAGCTCGAGGAAGGAATCCTTGCTGTAGTAGTCGTCGTTCCTAGAAATCAACTCATAGGTTGTCTTCAAGTTGTTGTCGGCGTCGCGAACCTCGACGAGGCGATACAACGTGATCGCGCTGTCCAGAAGGCTCGAATCGTTCAAACGTTCCGACAGTACCTCGGCATTGAGGGTTCCCGGTTCGTTCAAGTCAAATCGATAGAGGTCGATATCGATGCTGTCGGGCCGGTACATGTGCTGCCCGTGAACGATATCATGCGCTCCCGGGAACACCGGTTCCGTATTGATTCCGCTCAAGGAATCTTCGGCACTGCCCATGATCGCACCTGCCGCAAGGTCGTAGGCGTGCCCGTAACCGAGGCAATGGCCGATTTCGTGCATGGCCACGTTGAACCACGACCCGCCGAACACGTTCGCTCCCCAGGATTCCGCTTGGTCCATCAGCGCCAGATTTCCGCCGCCCACGCCAGCCACTCCCCCTGGCGCCGACTGGAGATAGCCCGTCACCACCAGATTGCCGGTGACGACCTGGATACCGTCGAATTCCGTCTCGACGAATCTCACACCGAGGTACTCAGAGTAAAGGGCAAAGATCTGCCGCGCGAGATTCTTCTGGGCCTCCGTGATGTTGTTCTTGAGCCAAACGCCCGTGGACGGATCGATTCCGTAATCGTCCGCGAAGTTGTAATGAATCTCCGCGATCCCGTCCGTCGAATCCGGCGAGGAATCACCCGTCATGTAGTGGTCTTCACCGTATATCAGGTTGTGCAGTTGCAAATCCCGCTGCCCCGGCTCATCGACCGCCCCCGGCCATTCAAGCAGCAGCACCTGCGGATCGATGGCCGCCGACACGATCAGGCTCTGCGCACCGTCCTGGCTGCCGAAGTTGTGCAGTTCGTTCGCCGTGTGGAAACTGCTGCCGGCATCGGCCACACTGGTCACCGCCACGTAGGGCGAGAAGGCAACCACGTCGAGGTAAAGTCCCTTGGCCGCGATCCGGGCCTCGATCTCGTCGGCGATCAGTTGGGTCATCTCCGCCGTCGACATGCCGCCGTGATACTGAAGAACGCCTGTCTCGGGATCGGCCGGGTTTTCGATCGCCAGGTGCAATGCCGCCACGTCGCCCGCCACCGTCCCGGTCAGAGTGGCCGTGGGTGAAGTGAACATGTAGACGACCGTATCGAAACGAGCCGTGGCGAACCCGCGCGCCAGTACCGCGGCATTGAGCGACGCGGCGTCAGTAGCACCCACTTGGGTGAGTGGAACGGCAATCGCACCGCTAATCTGGGCGTTGTTGTCGAACTCGAACCGCGTCCAGGTTCCCGTCACCGCGTCGAAGAGTTCCACGTATTCGCCGTCGTCGACGCCGTTGGGAACCACGGCCGCATATCCGTGCGTTACGATCATGTCGGGATCCACGCCGCCGCCTTTGGCGTTGCCGATGCCGCGCACGATCAGCCTCGCAGGGCTGGAAACCTGCTGCGTCGTCACGGCCCCCGAGACAAGGACTCCCTCGGCCACCAGGTCCGCGATTGCGTCGTCGATCGCCGTCTTGAGCGGAGTCAGAATATCGGCGCCGGCAGTGCCGATGTCCACCCGGTACGTTCGCGTGCCCTGGACCGTGGAAGGCGTATAGACGCCGTCCCGGTCGAACTCGAATCGCAGCACCTCGGGCCCCACGTTCAGTTCGAGCCACTCGCCGTCGTCCACCTCGCTGACGACGCTCGGAGCCATGATCGAAAAGACCGAATCGTCGATCGTCACCTTGGGAATCGCGCCGTTGACCGTCAGATTGGGATTCAGGAAGTAGAGCCGCGAACCGACGGCCAGGGCCGAAATTCCGTAGGTTGGATTTTGCATCGCGGCAGCGAGATCGCGCACGACGTCGCCGGCCGCCAGGCTGCCGCCGGGGCCGGTGCCCGCGATCGTGACCAGTTGATGGCTGCCCGGTTGGAGGCCCGTCGTTCCGCCCGGCAATCGCAATTGGAAGCGTACGACGCTCGAGCCTCCGGGGCCGTCCTTGTCGACTTCGACCCACTCGCCCTCGACCATGTCGCCCAGGTCGGCCGGTTCCAGCAGCGTGAAAGGCGCCGCAAAGATATCCAATGCGGCACTGGCCGAGCTCGCACTGATCGCGTCGACAATCAATATGCGACTCGGGTCGATCGGATCCGCCACGACCGTGTAGCCGTGCGCAACAAGCTGACTGCGAATCTGCGCAGCGACTAGGTCGACGGTCGGCTGGCTGATCGTCAGGGGGATGGCGACCGGACCGGTCCCGTCGTCGATCGTCAGCACGGTGCCGTTGGCAGGAATGGAAACGACGTCGACCGCCACGGCCTGGAGGTCCATCTCGACGGTGGCGTCAAACTGGCCGTCCGAGATGCGGAACGTGGTGCCGTCGACGGTCAGGCCGCCCGAGGTCGTCTCCAGGATATTTTCGCCGTGTTGTTCGAGCGAACCGCTGATCACCTGAACCTGGGGAAGCAACGACGCCGTCTGGATCTTCCGGTATTCGTCCCCGATTCGCAGGCGGAATGCACCGGTGCCGTAGTCGCTCAGCGGCTTGTCGAAACGCAAAACCGCCTTGTCGAGTTCCGCGTCGTAACGAATCTCGACGGGCTGCAATTTGCGCACAGGGGTATCGCCGTCGTCGGGATCGTAGAGCAAGTCGTCGTCGACGGTGGCCGTATTGTTGGTCACGATCAACTGGTAGAACTTGGCGCTCGTGGCCGACGCCGGATCGAGATCGTCGTCGTTGAAATAGACCTCGATGGTATCGGTCAACTGTTCGCGTTTCTCGGTGACCGTGAAGGGGAGATTCCGCCCGTAGAGTTCAACTCGCCGGCCCAACTCGTTCGGGTCGTACAACTGAACTTTGACGATCGAGCCGCCGTAGTAGAGACCCTTGAGCCGAAGCAGGCCGCCGCCGTCGACCGAGGCGTCGAAGATGGCGTCATAGATCGCTTTGGCAAACTGGGTTTGCGACGTGGCGGAACTGATGTTGACGGCCACGTTTCCGGCAGAGACGCTTGAATTCCTGTCGAATTCGAAAACGGTGGTGGTTTTGCCGTCGCTGAGCGTGAACGTGCGGCCGTCGGCGACACTCGTATTGCCGTTGGAGATCGTGGCTTCGGTCACGACCACCGGCTGCTGAACCACGGCAGTGACCTGGGCGCCCAGATCGAGTTCGAACTCGAAGTGCTCGTCGACGACGGTCTGGCCGTAACGGAACGTCGTGTATTCGAGGTTGCGGAGCGGGGCCACAGGCTGTCCGTCGGGACCCACGTAGTTATCGCTGCCGATGATCGAGATCCGGTACTCGTCATCCGGCAGCGTCTCCGCGAAACGCAGCACGACGTCGTTGGGCCGGTCGCCGATCCCGATCCAGCCGATCTCGATGATCTCGTCGTCCCCGTCGCGCCACTCGCCGTTGACCGAGCGGGTGACCTGAATCCCGCCGCGGCCGCCGGAGAGCCATCCGTTCGGATCGCGGGCAGGTGTCGTCGTCTCGTCGAGGAATTCCTGCCCCTCGTTGAAGCGAAGAACCAGTTCGCGCGGGGCGATGCTCAAGCTACTGCCGCGATCGACGAACCCGCCTTCCTGCGGAATCACGAGAACGAGTTCCGGCGGGATGGGGGGAACTGAGGTGATCGAACCGCTGATCGAGTAGTATCCCAAACTGCCATAATCGCTGTAGCCAGGGTCCGTCGTGACCGGCTTACCGGTACCCTCCACCGAAAGATAGTAAGTGCCCTCATCCAGATTCACGTTGAACCTGGCATCGAGTTGCCCCACCGGGTTGCTCGTGGCGATCGGCGTGCCGGATTCGTCGTAAAGGGTCGCCAGAATGTCGAGATTGGGACTGATATAGAAGGGATCGATGTCCAGAGTCACTGGCCCAGGATACGTGAAGAACTCAAAGAAATCCGCGTCGGTGTTGAGCTCGATGATCCCGCTTTGCGAGATGGCGTCGCCGGCTATGTTCATCGGGTCGGCCGTGCCAACGGTGCTGCCATGGTCGTCGGCGCGATACCCAAACCCATTCTGAGTAACGATGATGTTCAGATCGTCTTCCTGATTGTTGGCGTCGGGATATTCGCCTTGGCTCCACTGGACCAATTCCTGGTAGTAACCGACCCCCATGATGGGCGCCCATCCGGTCGGCCCCGAACCGTAGCCAGGGTAATATTCCTGTGTGCTGTCGCCATCATGATATAGACCTAGCGTGTGGCCGACCTCGTGGGAGACCCCTTCTGCCAGGCCTTTGAAGCTGGTGTTAAATACCCATGCCGGCGTGTCGGAATCCCAAGCGAATGAACCGACGTAGGCCATCCCTCCGGCCCCAGTGTTCGCCTGGTCGGGCCCGATGACCACGCGTATCCCCCATTCGGTGTCGCCGCCGCCGGTGTTTCTCAGCGCCTCGACTCCGGGATCCTCCGTGGTGACATCGACATCGAAAGGAAGGTAATCCTCCGACACTAAATCCCAGGAGTCTTGGATTAGCTGCAGTTCGGCGGTTGAAAAGGTCGTCACATCGCCATCGAAGTCGTAGGCTGGCGTGACGATTGGATCGATACTCCAGAGGGTGTTCCAGGCGGTACCCGTCGTCGTGTGGCCGTCGAAGTCGAGGTAAATGACCTTCGAGGCGCCCGGGTTGCTGTGAAGGCTGAACGTATCCGCAAATGGGTACCGGGCCGGGCCGGCCGCATTCGTGTATTCCTCTCCGTTCGGGAGCCCCGCATCCGAGGGCGGGTCGACATAGTACCCGCGGCCGTCGCCATCCACGAAGTACGTTTCGTCAAGCCCTGGATTCGTGATGCTCAACAGCACCCGGTCCTCGAACTGCTCCAACCGGAGGCCGCGTTCCTTGAGCCGGCTCTTACCGACTCGCTGACGCTGCTTGGTCAGACTTCCTCGACTGGATGTTCCGCGAGTGGAGAAACGGCGCAATGAGTCCCAAATCCCCATCGATTGGTCTCCTTCAGAATTGATCTCGGCACACAGCCGGAGCCGGTTTTTGCTCGGATGAGTGGGGTTCTCGCCGGATGTGAAACCGGCGAAAACTTAAGCGTCCTGAGTATTTAGGGAATATGTGTCTATTCGAGTCGATTAAAATTGGGGGCCGGGTGAAAGTCAACACCCAAATTGCCTAAACCGCACACCTTCGCCATCCAAACCCCGGTCGCAAGGTCTGGTATGGTAAGTGTTTTCGCACAATGACGAACAAAACGAGCGGGGGTCCGCACCCTAAACGACTGTGAGCGGACCCAAGACGATGCTGCGCGCAGTGCTAGCAAAGCGAAGAGCGGGCTCAGCCACACGACTGGAGCCCATCTGATCGAGGGGGATTCATTCCCACCATATTGCGGCGGAACTGGGTCCACGTTGTGTTCTCTCGCCGGATTTATCGGTCAGAGGGGTTGCGCGCACAGTATGGTCTATAGAGGCGCACGAAGTTTCAAAAGTTCCAAGTTTTCCCAACGACAGAGCTACGCACGGTCCCCGATGGGACACATGTTCGAGCGCAACACTCCCACCGCAAGGTATCGCTTGAAAAGTCCACCACAAACGGGGTATCTGTCTTCCGCTTCTGCCGATCAGTCCGTCTGATCAGCCCGACAGACACCCCTCTCTAGGCGGGAGCCTTGCTCTCCGGACATCGGCCCTTAAACCTTCAGCCTAACAAGTCGGCAAGGTGAACTCAACCAATTTCCGGACGATTATTGGAGGAGGCGACGCGGCAAGAACACAATTGAGACTCCGCAGGGCGGTGGCGCCGCCGATCGAGGACTCATTTGGCGAGTTTGGCTTCGAGAATTGCCAACAACTGCTGCTCGTCAACGGGCTTCTGGAGCACGCCGGAGAGCCCCAGACTGGAGTAGTCGGCCGTCAGATTGAGATGGTCGCCCACGCTGCTGAGCATGTAGACAGGGGCCGAGTTGCCGAGCAGCTTCAACTCCTTCACCAGGCGCGTACCCGCGTCGACCTCCTCCATCATCAGGTCAATGATCAAGAAATCCGGCGGAGTCGACTTGAACAGGCGAAGCCCCTCCTCTGCCGTGCCGGCGGTCAACACCTTGTATCCCCCGGCCTCCAGGATCGTCCGCAGGAAGAAAAGGATGTCGTCGTCGTCATCAATGCACAGAATCACGTGCTTTCCGTCTTGCATGGCATGTCCTCTTGGGCTTTGAGCCACGTAGTTCACTGCTCATAGCTCGAAGAAACTCGACAGCTTGTTCCAGGGATGATCGGGCTTCGGGCGAGAGACCTGCCTGAAACGCGTCGAAGCACTGCCCGCGCACGGCCAGCACATAGCCTTCCGGCTCGGCCGAAAACACGTCTCGGGCGATTGCTAGCACGTCGGAAGGACCAAGGTGATGGCTGGTGAAACGAATGCCGGAAGTCCCCGGTTCGACTCGATTCCAACGGAACGGCTCCGCGGTCTTCACGGTAGCGTCGGCAAAGACGACGACCCGGTGCCGGGCAGCCATTTCCGCATGTTCCACCGTCAACTGGTAATCGCTTTCAACGGTCACTCCGGGCAAACCAAGCCGTTCCAACGCGTCGGCCAGCGCCGGTCCCAGACCGTCGTCCTGACGCCCGGGATTGCCGTAGCCGATGATCAGAATGCCGGTCGCCGTGCCGCTCATGACTTTGCTTTCCGCTCGATGACGTCCCCACCGGCGTCGATCAACACAAGCTCCATCGGCATCCGCCCCATGGCATGGGTTGCGCACGACAGACACGGATCATAGGCCCGAATGGCCACTTCCACGTGGTTCAACAGTGATTCAGTGATCTCGGGCTTGCCCGACAAGTGATCTTCGGCCACCTTGCGGACCGCCCGATTCATCGGCTCGTTGTTGCTCGTCGTCGACACGATCAGGTTGGCCATCACCACCTGGTCATTCGAGTCGATCCGGTAGTGGTGGAACAGCGTCCCTCGCGGCGCTTCGAGAATCGCGACCGCCTCCTCTCGGCGATCGCCCGCCACCACGAGGTCGTCCCCCTGCAGGTCCGTATCGTTCAGCAGGATCTCGATCCTCTCCATGGCGTGGAGCAACTCGATCATCCGCGTCCAGTGGTAGGCCAGGGTGACGTTGCACGGCGCCCCGCCGACGGCCGCAAAAAAGGCCTTCCTCGCGGCCTCGGCTTTCGGTGTGTCGATCCGGCTGCACGTATTGAGCCGCGCCAGAGGGCCGACCCGGTACCATCCCTCCTCGGGGCCCAGCGAGCGGATGAACGGAAACTTCATATACGACCAGGACCGCACCTCCTCCGCGATCATCTTATCGTAATCCTGGGGGGCGACATGGTCGAAAATCGTCTTCCCGCCGCAATCGATCGCACGAAGGCTGCCGTCATAGAGGTCAAGTGCCCCGTCCTGCGCCACGATCGAAAGATGGTTCGAGTCGAAAGAGCCGAACGGCGCGGCGATCGCCAGGTTCTCTGTCGTGTAGTCGGCCGCCACACGGACGGCCCCTTCCGCCCAGGCCGTCATCTGATCCAGTTGGGGCAGGAACTCGTCGCGTTCAGGAATCGAGAGATTCTTGTTCACGCCGCCGGGAACGGCCCCTGTTCCGTGGATCTTCTTTCCCGCCGTGGCCCGGATGATCTCCTGGCCGAATTTGCGCATCAGGATGCCTTGTTTCGCCAACTCCGGATACTCGGCCGCCACGCCGATCACGTTGCGCTTGGCGGGATCGGCGTCGAACCCGAACAACAGGTCGGGCGAGGCCAGGTGGAAGAAATGCAGCGCGTGGGACTGGAAGGTCTGCCCGTAGTGCATCAACCGGCGAATCTTCTCGGCGGTCGGCGTGAGCTTCTCCCCCCCCACAATCCAGTCCATCGCCTTGGCCGCACACAGATGATGACTGACCGGGCAAATACCACAAAGTCGCTGCACGAGCACGGGCACTTCCCAGTAGAGCCGGCCCTGAATGAACCGCTCGAACCCGCGAAACTCAACGATATGCAGTCGCGTCTGCGTGACTCGGTTGTTCTCGTCCAGCAGAATCGAAACCTTGCCGTGCCCTTCGACACGGGTGACGGGCTCGATCACGAGGCGTTTCTGGGCGGTAGTCGTCATGTTGGCCTTCAGTCTCAGTCGTACTTGACCAGCGCGTAGGGCAACTCGACTTCCTTGCCGCCGAGCAGCGACGTCAGGGCTTGCCACAACGTCTCGGCCGGCGGCGGGCAGCCGGGCAGGTGGTAGTCGATCTTGACCACTTCGTGGCACATGTAGACCCGGTCCAGCAGCAGGGGGATCTCCGGGTCGTCGGGCAGACGTCCCGACGGATTATGCACCGTCGGCCCATTGCGATAGGCCTCGTCGAAACACTCCGCGAGCGGGATGTTGTTCCGCAGGGCGGGGATGCCGCCCATCGTGGCGCAATCGCCAATCGAAATCAGGATGGCGCAGTGCTCGCGAAAATCCTTGAGAACCCGCACATTCTCTTCGTTGCAGCACCCCCCCTCGATCAACCCGATTTCGACCGGCCCGTCGAATTCCTTCTTGTCGTCGATAGGCGATTTGTCAAATTCGATCAACTCAACCAGGTCGAGGATCCGCTCGTCGATATCAAGTAGCGACATGTGGCAACCGAAACAGCCGGCCAGGGACGTCGTCGCTATCTTGGGCTTCGTCATGAAATCCTCCTCCTTGTGGCGCCCTACGGCCTCCCGCCTCTTCGCTCGATCTCCGAGCCGATCGGCTCCACGTCGTAGAGCCGTTTGCCGATGGGCACTTGGAAGCCGACTCGCTTGGGTAGCAGGGCCCCCACCGGGCAGGCCTCCACCGCCCGATCGGTGACCGCCGCCGTGGTTTCCGCCAATTTGCCCTCCGCATTCACGGCAATCCGCCGCGAGACGCCTCGCCCCACGAAATCGAACGCGTGCTTCCCGTCCAGATCGCGGGACGCTCGGACACAGCGGCCGCAGAGAATGCAGCGATTCCGGTCGAGGAACACGTCGGGGTGGCTGGCGTCGACTTCCCGCTCGGGCCACAGGTAAGGATACTCCGGTGCCGTGATGCCGAAACGATAAGCCAATGCCTGCAGCTCGCAGTTGCCGCTCTTCTCGCAAAACATGCAGAAGTGATTGCCTTCGACCAACAGCATTTCGATGATGTCGCGTCGTATCGCGAGCAGCTTCTCCGTATCGTTCTCGACAACCATCCCCTCCGCAACGGGCTGCGTGCAGGCCGACTGGAAGCGGCCGTTTGCAATGACCGTGCAAACCCGGCAACTGCCGAACGGCTCCAGACCCTTCTTGTGGCAAAGACGCGGAATATAGATCCCCGCCGCCTCGGCGGCCTCCAGGATCGTCTGGCCGGGAGATGCTTCGATCTCGACTCCGTCGACAACCAAGCGGATCGGGTCACCCATGAGTAGCGATTCCTCTATTCCCAAGGGTAGGCGGTCTGGCGTCCGGCGATCTTCTCGGCTTCGCCGAGGGCCGCACGAATGTCGAAGTTGGGCTGGAATTCGGACTCGACCTCACGGACCTTCGAGCGGCATGCCTCCGGAAAACCCTTCAAGACCGACAGCACCGGATTGGGCGAAGTCTGTCCCAATCCGCAGCGGCTGCCGCTCTTGATGGTCGCAGCCAGTTGCTCCAGGTAGTCCAGGTCCTGCGGCACGCCGTGCCCGGCCAGAAGCCGTTCCACCCGTTCCTTCATGAGCACGTTTCCAACGCGGCAGGGGGTGCAATATCCGCAACTCTCGTCGGCAAAAAAGTCGAGGAACTGATCGACGATCTCCCACAGGTCGCGCGTCGAATCAAAGACCATCACCGATCCGCCGGTGGCCAGATGGTCGTAGCAGATGGGCCGATCGAAATCGGCCGGTCCCACGAGATGCCCGCTGGGGCCGCCCATCTGCACGGCCGCCGGGTCCGTCGCACCGCATCGCCCGAGAACCTCGCTCAATCGAATGCCGAAAGGCACCTCGTAGACCCCCGGTTTGGAACAGTCGCCGGAAATGCTCAGCAGCTTGGTGCCCTTCGAGCCCGGGCTCCCCATCTTGGCAAACCAGCCGGGCCCCATTTCCAGGATCCGGGCGACGTTGCAGAAGGTCTCGACGTTGTTCACCGTCGTCGGATAATCCAGATAACCCTTCTGGGCGGGAAACGGCGGTCGCGTCTTGGGATCGCCCCGGCGTCCCTCGCAACTGCGGATCATGGCCGTCTCTTCCCCGCACACGTAGGCCCCGGCTCCCATGCGGATTTCCACGTCGAAGTCGAAGCCCTCGCGTTCCAGAATCGACGGGCCGAGCAAGTTGCGATCGCGCATATTCTGAAGGGTGTGTTCCAGAAACCGGCGAAGATAGGCGTATTCGGCCCGCAGGTAGAGAATGCCGTGCCGGGAGCCGACGGCGTAGCCCGCAATCGCCATACCCTCCAGGAACAACTCGGGCTGTTCGGTGAGGACCACGCGATCCTTGAATGTCCCGGGTTCCCCCTCGTCGGCATTGCAGAGGACGTACTTCTCGTCGCCATCGGCGGCCCGAGTGAACTCCCACTTCATCCCGGTCGGGAAGCCGGCTCCACCCCGCCCGCGAAGCCGCGACGTCTTCACGTCGTTGATGACTTCCACGGGGCTCATGGCCAGGGCGTTCTTTAACCCGGCTCCCGGCTCCATGCCCGCAAAAATCACCTCTCCGGCCTGGCGGATGTTGTTGTGAACCATGGACTGCACAAGGTCGTGGGCGTTGTTGCCGTCGCCCAGCCGGCCCAGCAATTTTCTGGGATCCGGATCCTTGAGGAGTCGACGCACGATCGATCGCGCCTGGTCTCCCCCCAAATACGTGATGACGGTGTCGTTGACCAAAGCGGCCGGCGCCTGATCCGACATCCCGATGCACGGCACTTTCTGGAGGCTAATCATGCCGTCGGGGGTCGTCCGGCCGAAATCGATTCCCAATTCCTCCGAGAATGCTGCCGCGACCTGATCGACGCCTTTCATGCGGTCGATCACATCATTGCACAGTCGAATCACGACCTTGCCTAAGGGACGCTCCGACAGAAACGCGTAGAAGGTGACCACCCCCTCGACCTCGACTCGCTGGACTCTCATTTCGTCAGCGATGAGGTCCATAGCAGCCGAGTCCACACAGCCAAACTCCCCCTGGACGGCCTCCGCAGCGTCCAGAACACGATGCCCGCTTTTGCCAAACTTGTGGCAGATCTCACGGACTCTCTTTTCCGTTGCTCTGCTCATGGAGTCACGTCCCTTGGCTCCGCGTGCCGACAGTGCTTGGCAGGCTGATGGCCTACTCCGGAAGAGGTTTGCCCTTGGTTTCCGGGGCAAACCAGATGACGACCATACCGATGAGATAGACGAAAGTGATTGTCGCGCAGGCCCGGGGGTAACTCCCGTCGAACAGGACGATCATTTGGCCGGTGGACATGGCTCCAACCGCCGCCAGAATTCGTCCGGAGTTGAAGCTCACGCCCTGGCCGGTCGCACGAACGCGAGTGGGGAACAGCTCGGGCAGGTAGAGGGGGCACCAGCCGTAGAAGGAGGCGGTCACCAGGCCGACAAATCCAGTGAGCAGGAGAAATCCGGCGTTGTATTCGTCGAACCAGCGGAATAAATACTGGCAAGAAAGGAACGACACCAGGCAGAGCAGGAAATAGGCCGGGCGACGTCCCAGCCAGTTCCCCAGAAACGCGCCGACGAAGCAGCCGAGGATCGCTCCGATGGAAATGAGCGTCTGGACCCATCCCTTGGCCCTGGAGTTCTTGAACTCAACATCCCCGATCGTCCAGACCAACTCACCAGTCTCCGCGTTCACCTTGGCTTGCCCTTGCTTTGCCTCGGTCGTCACACTGGCAAGATCGATGATCTCGCCGTTCAGGATGTCTGTGTAGGTTACCGAAGTTCCTGCTTCGCTCCCCTGGTTAGTCACCTTGACGCGATAGGTAAGGCTCTGTCCCGCCGTGACCGAATCGTCTCGTCCCAGGGCATGCAGCTTCGCCACGCGATACTTGGGTTTCCCGCCCTCTGCCGCGGCCGACGAACCGGAGCCGGCGTCGGTCACCAGCGGCTTGCCCGACTTCTCGACGGTTGCCGGGGTCATGGATTCGGTGGCGTCGGCCCGGATGTTCGCCGTGATGGTCAGGATGCGATCACCGCCTACGATCTGGTCGGTCCAGGGCGGCAGGAATGCAGAGATGGCTCCCCACGTTCCGATCAGCGCCACCGACGAGAAGACGATCCCAAACAAGGCCGGCTTGATAAGGCTCGTGCCGAAAATCTCCCGAAGCGGCTTGGCTGATCCGGCTTTGACCGACGCTTTCCAGCGTTCCGACTCGGGAATCAGAGCCAGGATGAAGAAGCAGAGGATGGCGGGCGCGGCGCAACCCAACATCAAATAACGCCACGTGTGCTCGTCGATGACGAACAGCACTGCAACCAGGGAAACCGCAAGAAAACCGACGTTGGCCGCCGCACCGATCACACCCGCCAGTGCCGGACGATACTTCTCCGGCCAACACTCCATGATTAGCGCCACGCCGAGCCCCCATTCGCCGCCCATTCCGATGGCGGCAAGAAATCGGAAGATGATCAGGTGCACCGGCGACTGGGCGAAGAAACAGAGCCCGGTGAATATGGAATAGACGGCAATACTGAGGGCCATGGTTCGCACGCGTCCCAGGCGGTCCCCAAGCCAGCCGAAAACCAATCCGCCCAGGGCGGCACCGATCAAAAAGGCGGCCACCATGTAGCTGTACCACTCGCCAATCACCGACTCGGCCGGAGAATTCAGCAACTCAATCAAGGCCGGACGGGCGGCAATCGGAAACAGCCCCATTTCCAGGCCGTCGAACATCCAGCCCAGAAACGCGGCGATCAACACAAACCATTGGACTCGGGTCAATTTGCTGTCGTCCGGCACGGCTGGTCCTTTCGTGGTCTCGCATCATGGGATCTTCCTGGCGGGAGGGACCGATATGCGCAAACCGAACCCCCTCGGCAATCGACGATGCGCCACACTATAACGAAACTGCATAGCCGCCGCAAGCATCGCTTCAGTCACGGCAAACCGGCAATTCTGACCGGAAAACCGCCCCGAACGAGCCGGTGGCGATGTAGCCGCCGAAGGTCGGGCGGCGAATTGGGTAGGTACTGCGATGTGGGTGACGCCGGCCTCTCTTCTCTCGGATAATGCGGAGCGACCCCGGCGTGGTCGCGAGCATCGCGACCACGCCCCGATATTCTCCGCCTCAACTGTCGACGCGAGAACGGTGTGAAGTTACCGGCACACATTCCGGCACACTCAACGCTTGTCGGGGCTAACCAGCCCTCACCAAGAAATCAAAAAAGCCCTGTAATTCCCGAGAATTGCAGGGCTTGGGGTGTAGTAGACAACACCCAGGCGGATGGGAGAGGATTCGAAAACCAAAAACAAGCGAGTGGGGGTCGACGCAACTGCTTGCCAACAAAGGTGTTACAAATACTTCTGAAAAGACTGGAAAAAACTTTGTGTGATAAATAATCCCGGGAAAAACAGACTCATCTATTTTTGGCGGTTGTCGCGACAACCGCCGAGACGAGCACATTTCCTTAGACCACGAAGTACAACCGGCCCGACTACCGCCTCAGGCTGCTGTAACGCACCACACGGCGACGTCGGTAACGAAACGAGGCACCGCCGTAGTTCTTGAAACAGGGAAGCGTTAGAAAAGAGACAGCGGCTTGAGCGTCTTTATGGCTCTCCTATTGTTCCTGGAACTGTTGCTCGTACAGCTTGTTGACCACGCGTTCCAACGGTGTATTCTTGCCGGTAAGGCTCCAGCCGTCCATGCCCTGAATCTCCTCGAAGTTCTGCTGCAAGTTCTCCATGTCACCTTCGTGCTGTTCGGCAATGGACATAATCTCGCCCGGGGTGTGCGCATCCATGATCTCGAAATAGACTTTCGCACCCAAAACTAAGTTCTTGAATGTGAATTGCAGCTCCTGCCCGATACGGCTCTCGCCGGCCTTTCGAGTTCCGCGACGAAAGGCCCTGGCGAGCGATCCGAACGGCTTACTCTCCTCCTCCATTGCTTGTTCGTACAACGCCCCAATCTTTACAAGGTTGTCTCTTATCAGCCTAGCCGGTTTCTCGAGAGGAAGGGATTCAGTGTATAACACTTCCTCCAACAACTTCGTCTGATGGGGTGTTGCGTATGAGGGCAGGCTTCTCTTGGCAAGTACACGGTCAGAGGGCTTCTGCATCCACCACCGTTCGCCTTGAAGCCGGATCATGGAATCGTGGATGGAGTGAACGGCAGTATTCCATCTTTCGACAGTTGGGGCCATCTGCTCGACCGACGCATCCGGTTGTGGAATTGCGTTACCGCCACTGACCTGCGAAACGCTCGTGAGGATAGCCGCCTTTTCTTCCCCAACGATTTTGACAGCGTCCTTACAAACGCACGCCAGTTCTTTTCCGGTTTGAAGTGACCGGCGACCATAGCTTTCGATTACCTTTAGTTGAATTGTGATATCTGATGCCTCGCTTCTGAGAATTACTTCTTGAGTCCCCCGGAGAGCGTCACTGAGTTTGATAGTGTCCGCGGAAAAGGTGCCCAGTTCTTGGGCGCACTCGGCAACGGCCTTGATTGAAATACCCTTTACGGCGTTATCGCGTTCATATACTCGTGAGAATAGGACAACATAGGCTTCCGGGGTTGCTTCAGCGCAGAACTGAGGTAGGGCAATGGTCGCAGACTTGAGCACTGCGGGGACAGTTGCCAAGGAGGCATTGGCGTGGCCTGTGCTTTGTGGTCGATACTGGCGCAATGCCTTGAGGCGGTCAAGTCTCGACGCCTCAACGCTCAGGTTGGCTTCAAGTTCTGAGATTCTTGCCGCTAGTCGCGGCAGGTCAGAATTCGCATCCAAGAGCACATCAGGCCGTTCCAGTGCGAAGCGAAAGGCGTCAACAGGATCAGACGGCGGCGTTTGCCCTACCGCGGCAAGCAGCGAGTCGATCTCATCGGCCGTTGCGTTCAACTGCTCATCAATGTTCCTCATTCGCCAATTGCCGACTTCACAAAGGGCAAGCCAGGAAAGAACTACTGCGATGAGCAGGCCGGTCATAGACCACAGAACGAGCTTCTCCATCTCCTTATTCCCCTTCAGCCAACGAGTGCGCTCTGGGTAATGCAGGTTGCCCCCATTGAACGTTAGGATCGAACTTCGGGCAATAGCCGGGGACACGTAGAATATCTCCAACAGATCACCAGTTCAAAGTCGCGACCTAGATGGCCAAATCTTCAATTTGGGGTGGATCGGCAATCTGTAGTTCCACTAGTTGGCAATATTGCCACGGTCCACAGTATCGTCGCGGGCTGTAACGATCAATTGCCTGCAACAGACGGACTACTCACCGGGCTTGTCACAGGTAACCACCTGCGCCGCTTGCGCAACAACATCCCCCTGGCCACCCTCCTGGAACTGCTCGAGTGGCCCCACAAGCAACGCAACGGGCAAGTCGCCTTCCTCTGCCCTCGCTGCCAAGCTTACCTGTCGGCCGTCAACCCCCGCACCAACCTCGGCCGCTGCTTCCACTGCGAGACAAACTTCAACCCCATCGACTTCCTCATCGCCGCCCGGCAATGCGACTTCGTCGAAGCCGTCCACTACCTCACAAAGCTCCTGCCACGCGACGGGCCAACGCCTCCGACGAACTGAACCCATTCAATCCCCTCACCCAGCACACGGATGCCGACAGCCGGCATCCGTGTTCGCTTGCGCCCTTGCAGACCACGGCCTCCCCTCACTCGTGGCGGACAGTCAAACCGGGAGTTGTGCGGTCAGATAATCTGCGACGGGGCAGACGGTTTGACCCGTTCGCCGGCAGCAGAAACACAACCCGCTCAGCCCCAAGAGCGACTGGGTAATGAAGCGGTGCATCACCTCATACACCAAGGAAGAGGCAGCCATACCAGACCGGTCGAGATCAGTGAGAGATCTCCGCCAAACCAACGCCAGGACAATCTCGCACCGAACAAGCAACCTGGGGTCGAGCAATCCCCCGCCGTACAAGCGTATGATCTTGCGTTCGTGGCTTGACAGCGTCTGCCATGTTTGTTGAACCTGACTCGAAGTTTGATAAGGGACTCGTTTCATTTCGATGTCGCTGTAGCGACGCAAGCGATTGCGAGTCCCTGTTTTGCCTAATCTACCTGGAATCGCACAAGTCTCTTTAGGTTTACGAAAACGGTAAGTGCACCTCAGGAGAAGGACCTCTTGAGGAAATCTCGTGGCGTCGCAGCCAGGCCAGTCAGCCAACCAGACTGACTCTTGAACACGTTACACCGGAGTGCTAGAATTCGTGCGCCCTGCATCGAATGACTTCCGATCGTTCGGGTGCAGAGGCAATTTCCCCGCGGGTTAGACTATCCGCGGTCTCCCCCGATGGATATTCCTGAGGGGGTTCCCTGTTGTGGGAGGCCCCCAGTTTGTTGGTGACCTTTCAATTTCCGATTGCCGACGCACGCCGGTTCGTCCCACGACTGGATCTGTGTTTGCCGTTGCCGGACTGGCCTGAACCGGACACATCAGTCAATCCCCAGTTCGTCCATCACTTCGGCAGCGCCTGCGAGCGGATCGGGGGACCTGATGAAGCTTGGCCGGACGAGATCAAGTATTGCCATGCCAGAGGGGCACTCCGGTTCGATCGGCTGGAGAAGCGTCACGCCGGGCTTCCGGATCGTATGTTCCGGCCGCGATGTGCGTTTCGCAGGCTCTTCTGTGACGGACAGGCGGTCGTGAGAGTGGAGATCGGCATTTCGAACAAGCATTGGGTGAACCCCCTTGAGAACTTGGAGATCGAAGAAGTTCTGAGCATTGCCCGCGAGACGACTGAACTGCCGACGTTGGTTCCGAGTATTGACGGCGATTCCAAGCCTAGGCCGATTTTGGCACAGGGAAAGCACATTGCACGACTGTATGCGCATGCCTCGATGAATCGCGCCGCAACCGGACAATCCGTGGGATTGCGGCTGGTTGAGGCGGGCGACCCCATGATTCTAGTGCAACTGAGGCCCGAGGAGGCGAACCTTGATCTGGCCTCCCGGCCAGCAGACGGCCTCACCGCAGTGGCCCGCGAATCGGTTAAAGGTGCGAACGCCCTGTTCTGTCGGCTGAACACGCGAGGGGGAATCGTGTCAGCTTGGATTCTACAAAGGGGCAGGGCCAGCGTGGGTCAACTGCGCAGTTTACGGCTCTGCCTAACCCGTCTGCACGCGGAACGCGAGGTGCTCGATCTCATCCTCAAACAGATCCACCGCAAACGTCTGTTGGCTCCGCCGGACGAAGAATCTGTCAACCTGCTTGATCTGTATTTCAACGAGCGGATCAGGATCATCAATCGCGACACTTGGGGTGGCGTGAAACAATCGGAGATCGTCGCGGCATTCGACGCTACGCAAGCAATGGTTCGCCCCGCTTCGCAGACCCAACTGATATCGAGATATGAAGGGTCTCGTAGGCAAGTGTGGAAGAAGATCGCGGCCTATCAGGAACAACGACGCGCTACGCGGCTGGTCTATGTACTCAACGTAGAGAAAGGATGGGTCATGGTAGACAAACAGGTCAATGTTGGCGGCACAGGGAACATCGTCAATGTCGCGGAATACATGTCCAATGTGACGAACACGGTCAACAACAACTTGGCCGAATCGGACGCAGATATGCACGTCAAGATGCTAATCAAAGAGCTCACCGAGCAGATCGATCGCGTCGCGCCAAAGGCTGATCCGGGTCAGATCAAGAAAATGGGAAAAAACCTCGAAGCGCTCAGCAAGGAGGTCGCCAGCGACGAGCCCGAACGCCGTTGGTACGAGGTGAGCCTCGAGGGGATCAGGGAAACGGCGCAAGCGGTGGGCGAAATCGCAACGCCAATCCTTAATACTGTCGGGAAGTTGTCCGCGCTGTTGTTGCGGGTGTAGTCAGGGCGTACTGGCTCCGTCTCTGGCGCGGTCTCCGATGCTTGGCGAACGAAATACGAGGTCCAGGGAATCTGCGCGGTTCATAGCCTGAAATGGGTGCCACAACCACACGCGTTTCAACTTTCTACCCATCCCGACCGTACCCGAAGAAGGTGCCCAGGTCACCACGTTGTCCAATAGAGGCGACTTGGAACGGCATGAACCCAACTGGGACAGTTGACAATGACGGTTGAGTTCGCTCAGATAGCTGACAGTCGACGTACCCTAACGTGGGGTCGTGCAGGCAATGTCGTTCTTGAGGCACCCTTGAATGGATGACCGTTGGCTATCCGTTGACGAGGTGGCGGAGTATCTCGGAATCAATCGGGACACCGTCTACAAATGGATCCACCGCAAGGGCATGCCCGCGCATAGGGTTGGCCGGCTGTGGAAGTTCCGCAAAGAGGATGTCGACGACTGGGTCCGCTCTGGGGGCGCGGCGGACAATCGCGTGACTGGAAACAACCGATAGTGCAGATTACAGGGAGAGTCGCTGCCGATGAGCAACGCAACAACTGGGCTCGATCCCAACCTGACCGCGCAACAGGTCATCGACCTGGTCTTTAAGGATCCGAGCGTCAAGCACGGCCTGACCGAATTTGGCGACCTCGGCAAGAAGCCGCACCAGGTGCTGTCGATCTATCCGGTCATTGTCGAGTCTGGCAAAGCCAAAGGTGAGACACGCTACTATCTCAAGTGCCTCAAGCGCCAGCAAGACATCCAGGTTTGCAGCGAGAAGAAGTCCAATCCCGAAGAGATCGTCCGTCAGCTCTGGCTCTACAAGCTGCACCACGTCTACCAGTACCCGTGGGATCACATCGACGTCGAGTACCACGTGCAGTTTGGCACAGTGACGGCCGACAAGCCCGCCGACATTGTCGTTTTCCAGAAGGACGGCAAGACCGCCAAGATCGTCGTCGAGTGCAAGCGGCCCGACCGCAAGGACGGCCTCCAACAATTGAAGAGCTACCTCAACGCGGAAGGATCTCCGGTTGGCGTCTGGTCGAATGGCGTCGATCGGATCATCCTCTACCGACCCTATCCGCGACAGTTTGAAGACACGCTAACAGAAATTCCCCGGTTCGATCAGGAACCGAAGGACGTTCTCGAAGCCGCTCTGACGCTTGGCCACCTCCGCCGCGAGTTCGACTTCAAGGGCATCATCCAGAACCTCGAAGAGCTGGTCTTGGCCAACTCCGGGCACGACGAGTTCAGCGAGATTTTCAAGATCATCTTCGCCAAAATCTACGACGAGCTTGCGGCCAAGGAGGGCTGGAACAACCGCAAGAATCAGGAGGTCCAGTTCCGCAAGACCGAGAACCCGGATGTCACCTACTCTAAGATTAATGGCCTGTTCCAGCAGGCGATGGAGGAATGGCCCGGCATTTTCGACGAGGGCGACCGCATCAAGCTTTCCGCGCCGCACCTCCAGGTTTGCATCGGCCCGCTCGAACGCATCCGCCTGATGGGCGCAAACATGCGGATCATGGACGACGCCTTCGAGTATTTGATGCCCAGTGTCGCCAAGAAGAAGAACGGTCAGTTCTTCACGCCGCGATACGTAATCGACATGTGCGTCAAGATGCTTAACCCGACAAAGCGGGAATACGTGCTCGACCCGGCGTGCGGTTCCGCAGGTTTCTTGATCCACGCGATGGAGTATGTCTGGCCCGCCGAGGACGACTCCAAGAAGGAGAAACGCAAGCACCAGTATGCGGGCAAGTACCTCTGGGGCTTCGATTTCGACGAACGGTCGTCGAAGGTATCCCGCGCCTTGATGCTCATCGCAGGCGACGGCCGTAGCCACATCTTCCGCATCAATTCCCTCGATCCGCGAGAGTGGTTCAACGACCAAGAGGGGGAGTCCCTTCGCAATGCCCTGCGTGACGAGAAGCTCCTGGCCACGCGACCGGCGGGCAATCAGGTGGTCAAGGAATCCGAGGCTTGGGACTACTACAGCAACCTGAAGTTCGACGTGATTCTAACCAATCCGCCTTTTGCCGGGGAGATTCGAGACCGCGACCTGCTTAAAAAGTACAAGCTGGCTGAGCGGGCACTGGCGCGCAGCAGCAAGAAGGGCGCGAAGGAAGAGCGTGATGTGCTCTTCATCGAGAGGGTGCTGCACTTCCTGAAGCCGGGCGGCCGGGCCGCCATTGTCTTGCCGCAGGGCAAGTTCAACAACTCGTCTCTCGCGTTTATTCGTGAGTGGATTCTGCGCCGTGCACGGTTGTTGGCAGTTGTTGGCCTGCACCCCAATACGTTCAAGCCGCACACGGGTACCAAGACCAGCGTCCTGTTCATCCAGAAGTACACCGACGATGAACTCAAGCAGATCAAGGCCGTCGAGGATTCGGTTAAAGACAAGGCACCCGACTATGCCAAGATGATTCAGAAGCTGATCGACAAGGCCCCGGCTGATGGTGACATCGACGAGACCGAATTACCCGAGGAGATCACCGAAGCTCTGGCCGAGCGGTTTGCTGAGCCGGACGAGTCCACCGCAGCTGACTCTGACACAGTTGGCAGCGGCGATGAGGAATCCAGCGGTTCCAGTGAATCTGACGAGGAATCGCTCGCCGAGGAGATCGAGCACAAGAAGCTCGCCCTCGTTGACCTCAAGGTCCAACTCGATGCCGTCAAGGAAAAGAAGAAGGCCGTCCGCAAGAGCGCCAAGGACTCGAAGGAAGGGGCTATGGCCAAGCTCGCGAAGAGGGATCAGCTTGCCGCCAAAGAGAAGACACTGAAGACGAAAGCGAAGCGGCTTGAGCAGGAGGTCGAGGAGCAAGCACTCCTATTGGCGACGATGACCTTCAGAGGCAGCCATTTATAGGCAGCACTGCTAGCAGTGCATTCGTGTGTGTTGGTAATGCAGCAGTATTCGGTTAAGGTGTCATCTTACTTGAAGTTAGGACAATCGAGGAGATGACACGATGGTTTTGAATG
>JAAYAY010000093.1 GCA_012719125.1 Planctomycetaceae bacterium
GAACGGGTCTTCCACCGGCGGCAACAATTATCGCGGCTACCCGGCCTACAGCACGTTGTACGATAGCACCCAGTCGTTCTACCACTACGTTCGCGGCTTCCATTCGGTAACGGCCGCCGGTTCCAAGGACCACCCGTCGAGGGATCGGGCCTACTTGTACGATTCGCCCGGCGCCGACACGTTCGACGAGGCGTTTTGGGAAGAGGACAAGTACCAGGGGGGCTCCCTGACCGACACGGGCAACAGCTACGAACTCTCGACCAAGTACTTTGACTACGTCTACGCCCGCTCGACGGACAGCGGCCCCGGCGACACGATCGCCGTGGAGAACGAGACGCTGCTGGCCTATCGGCTACTGCGGATGGGGACGTGGTGATCTGGATAGCGTTGCGTGATTCCCGGAGTAATTCGTGGGAAGCTGATAGCCGCTTGGGCTTGCCCAGCTCTTCCGTGCCTAGGAGTTTCGCCGAACCGTGACCGATCGCCGGACAAACCGAGAATTCCCTTAATCGCCATTCCCCCGCAGGCGAAATTCCGGCGGCCTTATCCGAAGTGGGTAAGCACCCCGCCTTGCGGAGAGAACAAGGACCGCTAGAATCCGGGGTATTAATCCCTCCGAAATCCGTTCCTTGAGAAGACTGCCCGAATGAGCGACGAAATCACCCAATGGCTCCAGCGGCTTTCCAAAGGCGATCCGAAGGCCATTCAGGCCGTTTGGGAAAACTACTTTGACAAGCTCATGCGGCTGGCACGGAAGAAACTCGACGGGCTGCCTTGCAGAACCGCCGACGAAGAGGATGTCGCCCTGAGCGCACTGGACAGCTTCTTCTCGGGCGTGGCGGCAGGCCGGTACCCAAAACTCGACGATCGCCACGACCTCTGGAAGGTGCTCGTCACGATCACCGCCCACAAGACGCTCATGCAGGCCCGCTATCATCGGGCCAAGAAACGGGGCAGGGGGAAGGTCCGCGGCGAATCGGCTTTTCTCGGCAATCCCGACCAGGAGGAGGTGGTCGGTCTTCAAGGGTTTCTTGGCAACGAGCCAACTCCGGAGCTGGCCGTCATGGTAGCCGAGAACTGTCAAAGGCTTTTCGAGACCCTCGACGATGCGTCGCTCCGACAGGTTGCCGCTCTGAAGATGGACGGTTTCACCAACGAGGAGATCGCCGTCGAGCAGCATTGTACGGTTCGCACCGTCGAGCGCAAGCTGAGTCGTATCCGCGCCCGGTGGGAGGGGACGGAGCAGGAAGGCTGAGGACAGTCTTTCCTCAAGTCGGTGATGAAGTCCGCAAGGTATCGCGCTCCGCGTGCCTCGAAAGATCTCAGAATTCAAACAAGCAGTCTGAATCAGAACTTGATCATTCCCTTCGCTCGCAGTTCCAGGGCGATCCGGCAGAGTTCCATCATTTCGGGCGTGTAGCGGCAGCCGATATCGCCCCCGTCAGAGGCCTTGCCGATGCAGGGGCTGTCCGGCATGAGGCGGAAGTCAAGGTTGGCTGGATCGCGAAACTTGGGGTTCGTGCTGAGGCACCCTGGGCCGAGTCGTATCTGCTGAAGGACTGTGAGAATATCACTCGATTCAATCTTTACCTCTACTTCATCGTGCCCAGTAACACTATCCGCAATCGAGTCGATTAAGGTTCCGTCTCCTCCAAACAAAAGGAACCCGCTCGCTCCGGAGTTGGCGCCGAATGCCGGGTCAATATGCGAGACACAAGAACGGATCACAGCAGCTGGTACGAGGAAATGAAAATTCCAAAACACGCAGTTGGTTGCGGAGAAGCAAGAATCCCACGCAGCAATCTCGAGATTTGCCAGGACAACGCATGCGTTGAAAGATGGCTCTCTCGCCAGAGTGTAGCATCCTTGGTTACTTCGGGGCATATAGATCAGACAAGAGATCAGACGAAACTTCTCGCCGGTGACTCCGAGGCACCGTGCGTTCGACTCCAGCGAAGCGGGGGCATGCAGTAATACAAGCCGCTCGAGAGTCACGCCAGGTGCTTCAATCTGTACGAGATGAGGGCCAAGATCTGTTGTCTGTCCCAAGGAACTGATCTGAGGAAATGACCCACCTTTGCCAC
Organism: Planctomycetaceae bacterium; assembly: GCA_012719125.1. Classification (GTDB taxonomy): domain Bacteria; phylum Planctomycetota; class Planctomycetia; order Pirellulales; family Thermoguttaceae; genus JAAYAY01. The sequence continues at coordinate 2,085 of JAAYAY010000093.1, forward strand.
GAATACTCAGGCCACTCTTCTCCGCCGGAACAATCAGCGTCTCAGAATACGGCCCTTTGTCCCAGATCTCGATCAGCCCGTTCGGCTCCGCCGCATCGATCGCCTTTTGAATGCTCGTGAACTGGCCTTTTCCGTCCAACCGGACGGTCAGGCGATTCCCGAGGTCAGCAATCGCTTGCTCAAACTCTGTTATGGACGGCGTGCGCCCAACCTCCTTCACAGGTCGGCACTCAGCATACTCTTTCTTCAAACGTTCAACTGCGTCCTGCAAGTCGAACAGAGCGCCGTCCTTGTGCAGCCTCACCGCTTCGTTATACAGGGCTTCCGCCTCGCCTTCGCGAACACCCGCTCTCGCCGTCATCAGGGCCGCATCGAACGTCTCGCGATGGGCTGCCAGCCAGGGCCGGTCGGCGTACCTGATTTCCAGGTTCTCCAAGAGCGATACGGCTTTCTCGTACTCTTTCTGAGAGAGCAGGTCACTGGCTTCGACCAGCGCCGACGCAACGACTGCCGTAAGCTGAGTGGTGATGTTGGCGCCAGCCGCCTTCGCTCTCTCCAGGTACTCCTCGGCCGCCTTGCGGTTCCCCGAGGCCATTGCCAGTAACCCCGCCGCCAAACAGTCTTCCCCATTGGCCGAATTGACCGCCAGTTCCAAGAGTTTGCCGATCGCCTGGCCACCCAGATTGTTCCAGGTGAGCCGCTCGACCTCCCCCTTCATCGTCCTGGTGGTGATGCCGGCGGGACCAGCGTCGATGATCTCCCCCCCGAGCCCGCGGATCTTCAGATCGCTCTTCTTCAAAGGCGGCTCGGCCTGGCCGACCTTCTCGATTATCCGTCGCTTGAGGAGTTCCATTCGCCGGATCTCGTCGCGGCGGACTTCCAGACGCGTCTTCAATTCCGGTTCATCAAAGCGGATTCCTTCGCTCGCCTGCCAGGCGGCGGCAAAGTCCCAGGCGCCCACCTTGGCCTCGACCGGCTCCATAACGGCAGTGTACTTTGCCTCGGCTGCTCGCCAGGCTTCAAGCAGCTCGCGGCGAGCCTTGGCGGCCGGATCTTCTTGTACGGCAGGCGGTGGAGTGGGGACCGTATCCGCTGTCTTTGCTCCCGTTTCGGGTTGCTCTGCCGACGTCTCTTCGGCTGGCGGCTCCGAGGGCATCTCCGCTTCTTCGGGAGGTTTTGTGTTCTGCTCTTGATCCGCAACAGCCGCTGCCTCGGTTGAGCTGGCCGCCGTAGGCGTTGCGATCTGTTCAGACTCCCGCTTCTGAAGACCCGGCTGGCTGGTGCCTTGGGTTGGACCTGTGGCGTGGCTTGGCGCCTGCGCCACCTGGGGTGGCGTTTCCCGTCCGCCGCCGCGCCACAGGAAGGCGACAGACAACGTGAGCACCAGGACCGCAACGCCAGCGACGGCGCCATAGCGCCACGTCCTTCGGTCACTCTTACCCGCAGCAGCATGTGGCGGGGCGAGACGCCCGGTTTCCATATCGGCCTGCCGCTGGATCGTCTCTTCTCTGGCCGGCGAGACACCCGGCAAGAATGTTCGCAGCTTGCCGTCACTCCTCTCGCCGTCCGGCAGAACGGCGACGCCGCCTACCCCCACCGGCACGGCCTTCCGACATGACTCTAGCGCCGCGATTACTTCCCCCATCGACTGGTAGCGGTCCTCGGGCTGCTTGGCCACCAAGCGCTGATAAACTGTATCCAGTTGGGACGATACGTCAGGACGCGTTTCCGACAGGGACGGAATCGGCTGGTTCCGATGCGCCAGCAGGATCTCCATGAGCGTGCTGCCCGTGTACATCGCCTTGCCCGTCAAGAGGCGATGGAGCGTGCAGCCGAGCGAGTAAATGTCCGCTCGCCGGTCGGCGCGGTGGGTATCTTCGGCCTGCTCGGGGGCCATGTAGTCGCAGGTCCCCATCACCTGGCCGCTCTGGGTAAGCCGGTCGCGTTCCTCTTCCCCCAGTCCCTGTTCGAATCGGGCAAGCCCCATGTCGAGGATCTTGATCGTGCCGGAGGCGTCCAGCAGCAAGTTGGCCGGCTTGATGTCGCGATGGACGATGCCCCGTTCATGAGCATAGCCCAGCCCCCGGGCGGCCTGGAGGATGTACTCGATCGCCTCGTCCACCGGCAGCAGATTTCGCTCCTTGACCAGATTGGCCAGGTCCTGCCCCTCGACGTACTCCATGACGAAGTAGTGGGTGCCCTCGCTCTCACCGGCGTCGTGAGCCGTCACGATATTCGGGTGCGAGAGTCTCGCGGCCGCCTTCACTTCGCGATAGAAGCGATCCACGGCCTCGGGTAACTTCATCGTTTTGGGCGGCAGAACCTTCAGAGCCACGATCCGGTCCATCCGGCGATGCCGAGCCTTGAGAACGACCCCCATCCCTCCGGCGCCGATCTCATCGAGAACGACGTAGTCGCCGAAGACCAGTTCCTTGGTCTTGCCCCGAAGAATGGTCTTCGCCTGATACTCGGTCAGTTTCTGCGACCGGAACAGCTCCCGCGCGAGCGCCTGGGCATCTTTGGGCTGCTTATCCAGAAACGGCTCGAGCTGTTCGGCCGTCATCAGCCCGCTGCGTAACAGCAGTCGGGCGAATCGCTCCAGGTCCATCACCTGGGCACGCCGCCCCTTCCGTTCGGCCGAAACCGCTTCCAGCTCCTTCCGCAGCCGGGAGCGCAACGGTTCTTCAATCCCCGCCAGATAGGGGGCAATCTCAGGCGCACGGCCGGATTCCCAGGCCGACTCGAAGCGATCGCACACCGCGTCGATCTGGCTCAGTTCCGAAGCGGTCAGCTCCGGCCGCTTAGGGTTGTTGCCCGTTGCCATTGCTATGTTCTCGCGAGATCCCCCGAGAAAAGACGAGATCGGACCGGAAAGGGAACATTCTCCCCAAGGGCTAGTATACCCTCCAAGCGTGGGACTTCCACCCCCGAGTCTACAAGGCATTGTGGTGGCCATCGTTTCGAATCGCAAGAAAAAATTGGAGGGGCGATGTCGGGTGAGAAGCAGCTTTCGCACTGGAGTAGGTGGACGCAATGTTAGAGATCCTCGCGTTCCACTCGGCGATATCCAGAGAGGATTTCCCAGCTCGCGATTCGCAGAATTGAGAAAAGGGAGATCGCCGTGCGACCCCCCAATGGAGTTGATTCCGCAAATCCCGATGAACAAGACCTGGAAGACGATTGTTACACAAATGCACTGCAACTACTGCTGGTGGCTTGAGCTTCAGGGTCTTCCTTCTCACTGTTCGAGTTCTGAGCAGAGCAGACTCGACGTCTCTTATTGCCTGCATGTCGCTCGATATTGCGCCGGCGATGATCGCTGGTCTGATAAGTGCTGCAACGCCGTTGTGTGAAATGGGGATATGACCATGTTCTTTCAAGTCCGTGACCGATCCAGTAAGCGTCAGGAGTCGCGCAGTTTCTTCAGACGAAGCAATCTTCGGGCTTCACAGAAAAAAACATCGCGAGGCGGACTGTTCTCCCGATCTCTGCGACTGGAACCGCTCGAAGACCGGCGGTTGCTGGCGATGGCGCTTCACGTCGATGCCGATGCGCCGGACGGGGGCGACGGGCTGGCTTGGGAAACCGCCTACAACGACCTGCAACCAGCGCTCTCTGATGCAGCCGCACGCAACGGCGACGCGGACGGCGCCAACGATGTCGACGCGATCTGGATTGTCGAAGGGACATATACTCCCTCCGCACTTCGGGAAAGCGGCGATGTCCGCTCCGCCTCCTATTCGTTGCTGGATGGCGTAACTCTCTACGGCGGTTTCGCTGGTATCGAAACTACGCTCAACGGTCGCGACTGGTCGATTCATGTGACCAGCCTATCCGGCGACCTCGGCACCCCAGATGACAATTCGGACAACGCCTATACGGTCGTCTATTGTGGCGTGAACACCAAAGCCGCAGTTGACGGCATTTCGATCAGCGGCGGGAACGCGGATGGTTCCAATAATAGCTTTGGCGGTGGGATTTGCGGTTATGGCGCGTTAACGCTCACGAACTGCACGGTTTCGGATAACTCGGCTGGCGAATACGGCGGTGGAATCTTCACCTCCGGGACGTTGACGGTCACGAACTCCACACTCTCGCGTAACAACTCGGCTGGATACGAGGGCGGCGGTGGCGCAGTCTTCAACTCCGGGACGCTGACGATCACCAATTCCACAATCTCGGAGAACAACTCGACCGGCGAGTATGGTAGCGGCGGCGGAATCGACAGCGTCAACGGCATTGTGACGATCATAAATAGCACGCTGTCAGGCAACTCGGCTGGGTACATGGGCTATGGAGGCGGGATTGAATTCTGGGTTAATGAGGACGGCACTCACACTCTGACGCTCACGAACTGCACGTTGTCGGACAACTCGGCAGACATCGGTGGTGCGATCAGCTTCTACAACTCCTACGGTGTCGATTACCCTGACCTCGGCACTCTGACACTCACGAACTGCGCACTCTCGGGCAACTCGGCTGGCTACTTGGGCGGCGGGATCTACTTCGTCGGCACGCTGCGACTCACCAACTGCACGCTTTCGAGTAACTCAGCGGCCGAGAGTGGCGGCGGGATCTTCAATGACTATTCAGTCTGTGAGTTGAACAACACGATTGTGGCTGAAAACACCTCTCCGGATGGGCCGGATCTCGGCCAGTTCGATGGTACGTTTTTCGGTTTCAATAACCTGATTGGCGTTGACCCGTTGTTGAGCGAGTGGACCCAGTTTGAGAACGGCCTGTGGGGCCAGTATCCCTTGATTGGCAGCCCTGCAATCGACGCGGGCAACAACGACCTTTTGAGTCCTGATACCCTCGATCTCGATCGCGATGGCAACTCTTCCGAACCTTTGCCGACCGACCTGGCCGGGAAACCTCGAGTCCTTGGCGGGGCCGTTGATATCGGAGCGTGCGAGTCTCTTCCGGAACAGTTTGCTGTCATCTCGCACGTGCCGCGAGGTCAGTTGCTACCGGGTCAAACGGAACTGATGCTCAGCTTTGATCGCGAAACAACCACCTTGTCTCCAGACGACCTGGCGCTGCTTGGACCGGACGGAGCCGTGCCCATCACGAGTGTATCGCGGATGCGAGAAGGAAACGGTTGGAGCGAGTATGCCGTCCGATTCGATCCGATCGGCCGGCCGGGGGAATATCAACTGATCGTCATGCCGACGGTTCGAGATGCGGAAGGCGACTTCCTGGACCAGGATCTTGACGACACGCCCGGTGAATCGGACGACGACCGGTATGTCGCGTCCTGGCTGCTGTCAGGACCCATGGTAACATCGCACGAACCGATTGGAATATCAACACCAGATGACCAACTCACTGATCTGAGTATTGTCTTCAGCAGGGCGATGGCTCAAGATTCGTTCTCGCTTGCCGATATCGAAATGTTGGCTGGCCCGGACGGGGCAGTTTCGGTGACGGGATACGAGTGGTGCAATGAACAGACACTGCAGGTGATGTTCGAACCGGTTACCGGTCTGGGAACTGTTTCCATCGCTCTTGGAACCGGCATCTATGACCAGTGGGGCAACGCGCTAGACCAAAACCAGAACGGACTGACTGGAGAAGCCGACGACGCATGGACCGGGTCAGTCCTTCGCAGCAGTTCCAACGCGATTGACCAGGACATGGTCATTTCGTCAACCGCGGGTGAGCTTCTCTTCGACGAAACGCTTCGGATCGATGCCGGGGCAACACTCACGATCGAAGCTGGGGTGACGCTCAAGTTCGCCGCAGGGGCCGGCTTAACGGTCAACGGTGAACTGGTCGCACTAGGCACGGTCGACATACCAGTCGTGTTCACCTCGTCCGCCGGCTCGTCTGCGTGGCCCGGCATCCGAGTGATGAGCACCGGGACGATCAAACTCGATCATACGGAGGTCCGGCATGCACAAAGGGCTGTAGATTCCGACTCAGAGGGCGCCCGTGCTGTACTGAACAACACAACACTTCGTGACGGTGGATTTGGAATCTATGTCTACAGCCCTTATGCCGAGGTGATCGCGGAGAACTGCCTGATTGCCAACAATGCAAAGACGGGTGTTTTCGTGCGCGCCGATTCCCGGCACACGTTCAAGAACTGCACAATCGTCGGCAACGGATTCGGAGACAGCGGCTGGTACGGTGCCGGCGTTCACCTCGGTGGCTCGATCCTCACACTGGAGAACTGCATTGTCGCGTTCAACAAGACAGGGATGTGCCATCAAGGTGATCCTCCGACGGTGGTTGTCTGTAACACCCTCTTTCACAACCCGGCGGGGCAAGAGATCGTCTGGAACGGCGACCCCGGCATGCCCGACCTCAGTGCAGAGGGAAACACCACGGCCAATCCACTGTTCATGGACCGTGAGAATGGCAATTACGAACTCGCCGCAGGTTCACCGGCCATCGATTCAGGAACCGGCATTCGGGCTCCGGCCGCAGATCTCCTGGGTCGTTCTCGCTATGACGATCTGGGAATGCCCAACCTGGGCACGGGCTATCCCGCGTTTGTCGACATGGGGGCCTATGAGCGGCAGGGAGGCACCCCGGCGGGTGATCTGGGCGTGACTTACGTTTCGAATCCGGACCCCGAGGTGGTCGCCTCCGGCGACACGTTTGACCTCCAGTGGACCGTGAGCAACACTGGTGTCGTGGAAGTCACCGGCCCGTGGCAGGATCTGGTCTATCTCTCCGACGACGCGTACCTTGGAGGCGGCGACGAACTGCTGGCGACCGTCGATCACAATACGCCGCTGGCTGCCGGCGCTGACTACACCGAGAACCTCACGCTCACCGTGCCGACTACCTCGGGGCCGAAATACGTTCTTGTCCACACTCAGCTTGTCGGAAGCAACCAAAAAGAGGCGGTTAAGACGAACAATTTGGGTATCTCCGCTCGCGTGCTCGCCGTAGACGTACCGGCTCTGTCGGTCGGCACCCCGATTATGTCGACGGCTGCTCAAGGCCAATGGGACTATTACCGTTTCGATGCCGAGCCGGGTCGCACGGTTCTGTTCACCCTAGACGGTGACGCAGGACGTGCGGCGCTTTATCTTCGTCGCGGTCTGCCGCCAACGCTCTCCAGCTACGACGCGACGGGCAACATTCCCAATCAGGCCGACCAGGAGCTTCGCCTCTTGGAGCCCGTGGCGGACACGTACTACCTGGGCGTGGAGGGCGGCTCCGGCTCGTACACGCTCTCCGCCGATCTGACCACGCTGAACATTCGCCAGGTCACACCGGACGAAGTCGGCAACGGAGGGACGGTTACTATTCGGATTCTCGGTGACGGTTTCCACCCCGATGCACAAGTTCAACTGATTGCTCCCGATCAGACCGTGATCGAAGGCGACGAGTATTATGACGACTCGACCAGGCTGTTCGCCACGTTCGATCTGGCCGGCGCATCGGCCTCGCACGGGGTCTACGACGTCGTGGTGACGAATCCCGCCCCGGCATCAGCAACCTTGTCGGACGCGGTCCGGATTGTGAACCGGAGCAACCTGCTTTTTACCGCGAGGCTCTCCATGCCGGCGATTGCACGCCCGGGACGCGTGATCGAATGCCGCATTGAATACACGAACACCGGGAAGCTCGATATTGCGGCTCCCATCCTCACACTCGACAGCGGACTCGACGACACTGCCTGGAAGCTGCCGTCGGGCAACGATTGGATCGAGGGACCGGATTTTCACTTCATGGGCCTGAGTTCCGAGGGGATGCCCACGATCCTGAGACCGGGACAAACGGAGTCGATTGTTGTGCAATTACGTCTTCCGCTGGCGGGTGACCAGGTCAAGGTTACGTTGTCGTCTGTCGGCGCAGTACCGAACGATGGTTCGAACATCCTGATCGACTGGCAGGAGTTTGAAGACGATGTCCGCCCGCCGGATATGTCCCCCGAAGATTGGGCCGTACTCCTTGCCCAGCTTCAGGCCGAGATCGGTGATACCTGGGGCGACTATGCGACCATGCTGCGCGAGCGGGTTGAGTACTGGCACGAGCAGGGCCAGACCATCTACTCTGTCCGCGAACTGTTTGGGATGCCTGATCCCGATCCGAAGAGTCACCCGCAAGACGTGGCCCACACGAAAATCAGAACTTCCTACACGCCGGAAGACAAATTCGGTCCGGCCGGTTATGATGTGCCCGGCACTCCCGAAGGGAGCGAAGTGCGCTATATCCCCGCTGACGAGACGTTGGGCTACCGCGTCGAATTCTGGAACAAACCCGACGCCAAGGTGCCCACCCAGGACGCGATCATTATCGACCGTCTCGACCCTGCTGTCTTCGATATCAACTCTCTGGAGATCACCCGCGCAGGGTTCCTGAACTGGGACTTCGAAGTTGCCAGCGGCCAGGTGGTCAATACGCGAATCGACTGCATGCCTGAGATGAACATTGCCGTCGAAGTCAGGGCCGGCCTGGGCATGGAAGTTTCCGGCTTCGCCAACAACGGAGACATCGACGAGAACACGCTCGTCTTCTGGTTCCATTGCATCGACCCCGAAACGGGCGAGTGGCCCGAAGATCCGATGGCCGGCTTCCTGCCGCCCTACAATCCTGAGACCGGTTTCGAGATCGGTTGGATCGAGTATGCCGTGGATCCGGTTGGAGGATTGGCATCGGGCACGCAACTGACCAACCTCGCTTACGTCGAGTTTGACTTCGCCGGCGATATCTACGACCACCCGGCGCCGAAAGTGGATCCCACTGTCGAGCCGGCTGAACCGGCCCCGTGGATCAATACCATCGACGCCGCCGGGCCGGAAAGCCGGGTCGAAAAGCTTCCCTCAACCACGACCGACGAAGTCCTCACCATCCGATGGAACGGTCTGGACGACGCTGGTGGCAGCGGCATCGCCGGCTATGATGTTTACGTGTCCGTTGACAACGGGCCCTTTCAAATCTGGCTGGATGACACCGCCGACACCGAGGCGATTTATGTAGGCGTCCCGGGCCGTCAGTACCGCTTCTACAGCATCGCCACCGACAACGTTGGACATTCGGAACTCCCCCCTGACACGCCCGACGCAGTTGTCACTGTCGAGGGCGGCACCAACTCCCCGCCCCTGGCCGACGCGAACGGCCCCTACACCGTGCCGGAGGGAGGTGCGGTGCAACTCGACGCGTCCGGATCTTCGGACAACGAACAACCCGACAACACCACGTTGACCTACGCCTGGGACTTCGACGGCGACGGCCAGTACGACGACGCAACAGGCATTGCGCCCGCATTTTCCGCTGCCGGGGTCGACGCGCCGCAGACGATTACGGTGGGGCTACTGGTGACCGACGACGACGGAGCCAGTGATACGGCCACGGCCTTGATTACAGTCACACAACCGGAACCGATTGACTTGGGAACCGTCGACTTCACTCAGCTTTCTCCGTTGGTTCTGCAGGACGGCAACATCTGGTATCGATTGACGGCCGCCCGGAGCGGCCAGTTGACAGCGATTGCGTCGGCTGCTGCCGGTTCGGCCGCAGTCAGTCTCTACGACAGTGGGAAGGCGTTGCCGGCGCTAGCCGTTTCCTCGGCAACGGAAGGCGTGGAACGTCTCGACCATGCGGTCGAGGCCGGCGCGACCTACTTCCTCAGAATCGCAGGCAGTTCGACCGATGCCGCCCTGACAATCGCCAACCTCGTCACCACCACCGGCACCGAAATCCAGGTCTTCGGCACCGACGGCGCCGACGCATTCGAGTTTGCCGCGACGGGATCCTACACCGTTGCGATCAAAGGCGTCGAATACCATTTCGACGACACGGTCTATGAGACGATCGTATTCAACGGCGGCTTGGGTGATGATTCAGCCATGCTCACCGGCGGAGCCGGCCCGGAGGTTGCCCGATTGTACCCCGATCATGGGACGTTTGGCGAGAACGGGTTTCTGGTCACGGTCAACGACACGACCGCGATCACCGCCCACAGCGGCGGGGAGGGCGACATGGCCTTCATGTACGACTCGCCTGGTGACGACGAGTTCGTCGCGCGAAAGGGTTATGGAAAGCTGGCGGGCGACGCGTTCAGCCTCGAAGCCTTTGATTTCATGGTCACCTACGGCTATGCAACCACCAGGAACGGCGGTAGCGATGTGGCCTACATGGAAGACTCACCGGGGGCGGACAAATTCAAATTCGACTGGCCCAAGGCTGACCAGTTCTTCGGCAAGATGTACGGCGGCGGCGACTACTTCAATCGGGCCAAGAATTTCGAGCGGATTGTGGCCGCCATGACCGACGGCAAGGACACCGTTCGGTTGTTCGACTCGACGGGAAACGACACATTCTTCGGACAGAAGGCTGAGAGCCGGTTGACCGGCCCGGGCTACGACGTGACTGTGAGTGGCTACGACTCACTCATCGCCTACGCTTCCAAAGGCACGGACATTGCGTATCTGGAGGATTCCGAGGACGACGACACCACTCGGGCTCGGCCTAACAAGATCATCCTTTGGGGCGGCGACGATGCGCGTCCGACCTACGAGATCACGGCCCGCAAGTTCGATGAATATCACTTCGAGGCGAAGAACGGCGGGTTCGACAGAGCCAAGTTCCACGACACGATCTTCAACGACTACGTGCACGCAAGCGGCAACTCGGCCAGCATGTACGGGAACAACGGTGAACTCGATCTGCTCTACGAGGCCGTGGCCTTCGAATGGGTCCGGCTCTACGCAACCGACAACGGCAGCCAGGATACGCTCGAGAAGGACGATCCGCTCGAATTCGAACTGGTTTACGACGAAGGCCTGTGGGATAACGTGGATTGACGTACCTGGCGCCAGGTTGAAACGTTCATCCTCGAAGTCGTCCGGGCTCCCGTTCCTCACGCTCCGCACGTGCGGGACAGTTCCCGCAAGTAGTCCAGGGCTTCCCGCAGGTCGGGGGCCGCTACTCCGACCGCGCGCCCGTCTCGATCGCATTCGGCCAGGAGCACGAGTTCCTCGAAATCGGGCGAGGCCTCCAAGCGGCGGCGGTTGCGGGCACCGAGGGTTCCGTCGAGGTAATCGCGTGCCTCGATGTGGTGGGCGATGAACCAGGCCGTCCGCTCGGTGATCAGACCTTCGAGGGCCTCCAGGCCGGCGGTAGTATGGTCGCGGCGATCGATGGCTTTGCCCACGTCGTGGAGGAGGGCCGCCAGAAGGAACTCCTCGTCGTAGGGCAATTCGTCCCGCGCCAGGTCAAAAACCTGCAGGCTGTGGTACAGTGCGTCGCCTTCCGGATGATACTCGCGGCTTTCTTTCACCTGTTCCAGCGGCAAGAGGAGCATCTCGTAGATCTGGAACGGATCGACGCGAGACTCGTTCTCCAGGACCGTCTGGTCGAGCACCGCTTCGGGGTACTCGCGGGCGAGCATCTGCTCCAATTCGGCGATGCTGGCTCGCTCGATCGCCTTGCCGGTGATGGAACTCTTGAACACGTAGTGGGCCTTGCCGGCCGGATAGACGGTCAATTCGAAGGGGAACCGGTCGTCGACGTGGACGTGCGTGAACAGGCGTTCCTCGCCGTGCTTGCGGACCAGTTTTCGCTCGATTTCGTAGGAGACTCCTTCTTCGTCAAGCACGGCAGCCACGGCCTCGATGCTGTCGGAAAAGAGGTGGAGGTCGATATCGGATCCTTGCCGGATATGCCCGGTCATCACGCTTCCGATGAGCCGCGGCCGAAAGGTGCGCAACACCCGCATGAGCCGCAGGGCCTCCAGGCGCATGTCTCGCAGATTCTCGGTGCGCCGTTGGCCTTCGTGCAGGCGGGCGAAAGCCTGCACCTGGTCGCGGATTTCGCGATTGCTGGGCAGGTCGCGAGGCTTGACGTCTCCGGAGCAGATCCGCCGTGCGGCTTTCAATTTGGCGCGGAAATACTCCGACTCCTCACGCGTGTACATCAGCCTGGCAGCTTCCCAGGCGAGCTGACGACGAAGCTTGTCGTTGGCCATAGAGAGGGTTGAGAGCTCGTTGACGGCCGAGCATGCCGGGTCAGAAGCGAAGGAGCCACCAAAAAAAGGCACGAGTGTCCGACGGACTGACAGCGGCTCCACGCGGGCATCAGGGCGATTGTCTGCTGCCATCTGACTACCAGTGTAGCAGCCCACGGCGTCGTGACAACCCCAGCGAGGTTCGTGGGGGCTGCGTTGTCACCGGTGACGACGTGCCTAGAATGTGGTATTTGCCGGTCTCCTTTCTGTCTCCCCGAAACAACGGTCGACTGCCATGCTCTCCCGAAAAAACCAACCTGTCGCACTCGTCACCGGCGCGGGGCGCCGTCGCATCGGCAACGTGGTGGCCCGATGGTTGGCACAGGAGGGCTATGCGGTGGCCCTCCACTATCACAGTTCCCGTGCGGCGGCGGAGGAGACGGTGGCGGAAGTCGAGGCCGGCGGGGGGAGTGCCGCGTGTTTTCAGGCCGATGTCTCCAGGGAAGCGGAGGTGGAGAGGCTTTTTGACGAGCACATGAACCGTTTTGGGCGTCTCGACGCGTTGGTAACCACGGCGGCGATCTGGGAACCTTGCGGCCTGGAAGAGACGACGGCAGACGACGTTCGCCGGCACTTCGAGATCAACGCCCTCGGCACGTTTCTCTGTTGCCGGCGGGGCGGGCTGATCATGGCGAGCCAGGAGCAAGGCGGCGCGATTGTCGCGATCGGCGACTGGGCGAGCGTGCGGCCCTATCGGGGCTATGCGGCCTATTTTGTTTCCAAAGGGGCCATCCCTACGATGACGCGCGACTTGGCCGTGGAACTTGCCGCGAGGAACCCGGCCGTTCGCGTGAATGCCGTGCTTCCCGGCCCGGTGATGCTACCTGAAGACTTATCGGAAGACGAACGCCGAAGGGTCGTGGCGGCGACACTGCTGAAACGCGAGGGTACGCCCGAATCGGTGGCCCGGACCGTGCTATTTCTGCTCCAGAACGACTATGTGACGGGTGTTTGCATTCCCGTCGACGGCGGGCGGACGATTGCCGGAGGGGAGGGGGATCGGTCAACCAGCCTTAGAGAAACACCTCGATGAAGTTGTAGTCGATCGGCGGCGTGATGTTGTTCGTGTTGGTGCCCGTGGTCCAGTAGGCCTTCACCGTCTCGAAGGCAATGACTTCGTAGAGCAAGTCGAGACTGCCCCCGTTGTCGATCGACATGCTCGCCCTGTTGCCGGTACCGGTCAAAAGGTCGTCGCCAAGGGTGTCGTGCATCTTACCGATGTCGTCGCCGCCGTGAACGGCTTCGGCATGGACTTCGTCGAACGCGCGGACGGTCAGGTCGAGGGCGTTGTCGTCGCGACTGCGGAATGTGACCTTGTGGCTGCGGCCGCGGAACTCGTCGCGCCCGGGGGAGTCCTGCAACCGGGCGATGTCGTAGCCGCCGGAGGCGTAGGCGATCAGGTGGTCGAACCCCGTCGCAATCCGCGTATACGAAGTGTGGTTGGTGACGGTGGCTGATTCGTAGGAAGCGGTAAGCAGGTCGCCCCCGGCGGTGTCGAACAGCACGGCCGTATCGTTGCCGCCATACAGGGCTGTTGCCGCCACGCTTTCGAAGCCTTTGGCGCGGAAGTAGAATCCGCCGCCCCGCATGATCCCGTAGTCCTCTTTCCCTTTGAACTTGTCGTTGTCGGTCGTATCGTAGACCGTGGCGAGGTCGACCCCTCCGTTCAGCCCGTAGGCGTGGACCTCGCGGAATCCGTGGATTTCGTGGGCGTAACCCGGACCCTCATATTTGACGAGTCCCAGGCCGGCCATGAACGTCTCGTTGCCGGGCGTATCGCGCATGAAGACGCGATCGATCCCGCCACCGCTGGTCGCATAGTTCGACTCGATGTGATCGGCACTGATCGCGTAGGTCGGATCGCGGACTTCGCCCGCCGGCACGTACTCCCGATACAATCCGGACGTGGGAAAGAGGTCGAGCCGGTCGTCTTTCGAGCCTCCGTCGAAGACGACATCGTCGTCGCCTCCGGCCGCGTCAATTGCGATCTCTTCGGCATTCAGGACGGCAGCGTGGACCGGCCCTTCGGCCAAGGCCGCCTCGAAAGGCGCCAACTGGAGTTCGCTATCCGCGTCTGTCCCGTGGATGTTGGCTGCGTCGTGGCCGTCCTGCCCGTCAAATTCCATCGCAATCGTGCTGGAGAAGTCGACTTCGAAGCTCGGACCGGAGACAGTACCGGAGAGGGTCGCCATATTGAGAGCGGCAGTGTCGTCGCCGTCGTCACCCAGCACGCGGATGCTATCGCCCCCGTCGCCGGCGTCGAAGGTCGTCGTCACGAAGGTCGACTCATCGAAGGGCACTTCATAGTCGACCCCGTGGATCTCGACCAGGTAGGGCGAGCCGACGGTCAGGACGAGGTCGTCGCTCTCGTCGCTTCCGTGGATCGTCAACGTGTCGGTGCCGGGCTCAACCAGATTGACGATTCGTACGGTCGCGTCCGATCGAAGGCCGGTAACCTCGGCGAAATAGCGTTCGTCCGCCGCTGCCGAGAGATGGTCGACGCGAGTCTTCCCTGTTGCGATTTCTTCCAGGTTCCCGTCGCCGTCTTCCCGGTAGAGGGTCAGTTCGAGACCGCTTGTGCCGCTCAGATCATCGAGTTCGACGGTCAAGTAGCCGTCGTGCATCGTATCGAACCGATACCACAATCTCTCGAGAATGGGAGATTCACCGGTGAGCTCGACGAAATCCACTTCGCCGAGATCGGTGGGCGGGTCGTAGAGCGTACTCGCGCCCAGGATCGACGACGGTGAGGATACGTTTCCGGGCCATAGCGTCACTTCCTTCACCCAGGTGGCGTCGTCCGGATCGATATTGAGAACATCCCCATTGGGCCGGTAGCCGCGCAGATCGGGCCCCGGGCCGTAAGTCATCCCGTAGATGTCGGAGAATCCCATATTCCCTACCACGGAGTAGCCCGAATAGTCAGACGGAATCCGAAGCAGGTCGCCTCCCGCCGAGATGACATAGACCGTTCCGTCTTCATCGACCGCCACATCTCCGGCCGACACGTACGAGTCAAGGTTGACCAGCCGCGTGGCGAAGCCCGTGTCTTCGTTGATGGAATAGAGGTAGTTCGCATAGAACCAGCCGTCGACGTCAAATCCCGACGCAAGAAGGGTTCCGTCGGGCGAGAATTCGAGACCGTTGAGCTGAACGCCGTACTGGCTTGTGCCCACCCAGCCGATCTGCTGCGGAGGGCTGTAACCACCCGGGTTGTCGAAGTCGACGCTCAGTTCGTAAAGAATGCTCTGCCCGCCTCCGTCGCCTACGCCGAAGACACGTCCCGAGGAGGAGATGGCAACGTCAAGGAACGCGACCGAAGTCGTCGCCAGGGTGTCGGCTCGCCCCGTCCCCTCCACGTCGGCTATCATGACGTTGCCGTTGAGATCCGTGACCAGGAAGCCGGTCCAATCCTCGTCGAAGGCGGCCGCAGCGAGTTCGTCGCCAGTATCCCCCGCGAGCATCCAGCGGGTTTCCAGCCCCTCGACTCGAAGCGGGCGTCGTCGGTTCCGCCCCCCCCTGCTTCTGGAACCAATGCCAAACATTCGGCCACCTCTCAACCAGTGATCGTAAGAGTCCAGGATTCGGTCGTCAGACTCTCATTATTGTCAGATTGGGCAATTAACGCAAAACAAATAGCCATTTCGGGTGGGATTTGCCTCACCCTGATGGCTTTCTTCTTGGACGCTGACGCAACGGGTTTTGTTCCGGCAGAGCGTTCGTTTGACCCGCTGCCGCGGGCAAGGTCGTTCACCGACTTCAGGCCGCTCTGGAATGGTTAGCAGTCCTCGCCTGCGGCAGCGGGTTAAACGATTCTGCCGCGAAGGTTTCGGTTCCCTGCAACAACCCCGAAGTGGCGCTGTCCAACAAAAAAGGGGCCATACGGCCCCTTGGCTGGAATCTGTGTTGTCGGCGGAGAATCAGTTCGACCACCAAGACGATGTTTCGGCCGCTGCCACCTGTCGGCGAACCTGGGCCAGTTCGGCCCGCGTCTCCGTGCGATCGACAATTGCCCAAGGATTTAGTTGGACGCCGCCGCAGGCAATCACCCAGCCACGGTCTTTGCGGGCGAAGGACGATTTGCTGGCGACGTGACGCGGCGTGGCCAGTTGAGCCGTTCCCTGCTCCTTGATGAGCATGGGCAAGTCGCACTGAGCCTTGGCGAGGAGGTCCTTGCGAACGATCAGCGCTGCTGCCACGGCGAGATCCATACAGCCCTGAAGCTGTCCAAACACCGGCTCCGCGACGGAAAGATCGTCATAACGGGCGGTCATGGTTTCGGCCCATTTCCGCGAAACCGGATCGGAGGTGCCGGTCTGCTTTCGACTTCCGTCGGCCGCGAACATGTCGCTCTCGGTCATGGTCTTCACGCCGGCGTCGGTGATTTCCCAGGTCAGCCCGTCTTGATCGGTGAGAATCGTGCCGTAGTTGGGTTCGAGCCACCAGCGAGGCATCATGTTCTCCGCACGTTTCGTCGAGCGCATCATTTCCAGGAAGCTCGGCAAGCCCGCGATCGGAGAGGGTGTCAGCCCCATGCCGATTTGCTTCATCCGGTAGTCGGCGGCCACCATCACGCCGGCGAAGTGGCTGTCGGCGGGGATACCTGCCAAAGTGATTTCCTGCGGCCCCAGGGCCGTTTCGAGGGCCGCGGCGGCTTGCCGGGGATCGGAGGAACGGGCTTTCAATTGCTGAACCTTCCGGCGTCCCTCTTCGGTCGGGTCGATGGAGCAAGAGAAGACCGAGGGGGTCGGCGAGTTCACGGCTCGAAGCGCTACGAGAAGATCGTCCAGCAGAAGTACGGGCTTTCCGGTCGTTTTGCCGACGACCGTTCCGTCGTCCGCGACCTTCCAGCCCTCGGCCGGGCCGATCAGGAGGATGTCGTTCTGTTCGGGGAGCGCCACCACGTAGCGAATCCCCTGCAGGCCTGCGAGGCAGCCGATTTCGTCGGGCACGGCCGTTCCCGCCGCCGCACATTCTCGCAGGGCGGCGTCCAGTCGTTTGAGGGACACCTTTCGCGTCTCGCACTGTCCCGTCATATCTGCCGGCGCGTCGGCGATGGCGTCGAGGACTGCTTGCTGAAACTGCCCTTTTTCGACCACGGTGGCATTTCGAATCATGCCGTCCGCGTCGAACTTCACGCCGCCAACGGCCTGATTGCCGGCAAAGAACTGGGCGTGAACCGCTGGAGTCAGTGCAGCGGACGCCGCCAAGACGAAGGCGAAAGCCGCCCCACGGCGCGCGGTACGGGCGAGAGCAGAAGGACGCAGCAACATAACGCTTCTCCTGACAAGGTCGGAAATCGAGTCGTTGTCCGACAAACCGGCGCCGTTGCGACACCAGCCCAGTTGAGCCGGTTCGCCGCTGACAGACCCAAAAAGCAGTCAGCCTGCGCAAACGAATCCGATTGATGAAACGGCGTAGAATACAGGATAATTGGGCCTGGCGTCCAATGCAAGAAAACGGACCATCGACCCCTGCGGGGGGGGCTCAGGAGCGGTCGCATCCGGGAAGTTTGTTTCTGGGGTTTGGAGAGTCAACGAACGGCGGGACGGCCATCCAATCGCGTTGCACCGCGGCCAGACCAGCCTACCCCGTCGGTCGCGGTAGTCTGAAGAGACTTGGCGATCTTTGCGGTCTGTGGCCCGGAGATGGTAGTGTGAAACAGGACTAAGGGCCCTCGGCAGCTTGCCATAACCCACGACTTGTGGATAAGTTAGGAATAGAGGGCACACGTTTCGAGGACGTCGAATCCTAGTCTGCCGGGGTCTCCGGGAACTGGCGGGGCAATTCGCCGGCCGTCCTCCGACGTTCGTTTTCCGCCAGAGAAGAGGTCAATCAGGTCCGTGGTTACCGAACTTGCCTACCTGGTCATCCGAGAAGGGGCGAAGTGGACCGACGTGTTTCGTCTGATTCCCGGCCACTCGGTCACGGTCGGCAGGGCTCCCACCAATCAGATTGTGCTGAAGGACGAACGCTGCAGCCGAGCCCATGCCGAGCTTTTCATGACGAGCGGGCGTTGGACGATCCGCGATCTGGATAGTCGCAACGGCACGGCCGTGGGTGAGAACCAGCTCAAAGGGGATTGGCTCCTCAAGCCGGGTGACATCATCCGCATCGGGCGTTCGCAACTCGTCTTCGTCCACAATCTTAGCGAAGCCTTCTCCGATTCGAGCACGTCGTTTCGCCAACCCGAGGCAGGGGACGACAAGACGATCGATTTAAGGGGTCCTCGCATCCCGGACGACGAGTCGGAGTATGAACCGACGACGATCACGCATCGTCGAGGCCAGACGCGGTTTCTCGAGTCGGCTCCGCTGGAGGAAGAAGCGGCCGCGATTGCCCCGGTGGACAATCTGGGACGCGCGGCGGCCAAACTTTGCCGGCTGGCCTTCGAACTCGGCAAGGCCCCGTCGATCGAGAATGTGGCGATGCTGGCACTCGACGGCCTGTTCGAGACAACGCAGGTCGATGCGGGAGCCGTGTTGCTGTTGCCTCGCGATTTCGAAGGCGAGGCAACGGCGGCAGATCTGGAGATTGTCGCTTCGCACACGACCACGGAACGTCGTTACCACCGGGTAGCGGGTTTTTTGGCGTCGACCGTGATGCGCGAGGGGGAGGCCGTGCTTGCCCGAAACGTTCTGGGCGACAGCGCCTTGGGAAGCCGGGACAGCAAGGGGATCATTCATACGACCAGCGTCATCTGCGCGCCGATCCGGCAGGGCGAACGGATTCTGGGCCTCATTCACTTGTACTCGACGAACGAGGCTCTGGCCCCGGAGCCGGAGGATCTGGAGTTCACGCTGGCGGTGGCGGATACGGTCGCCGTGGCCATCAACAACGTGCTCCGGCGTGAGGAATTGGCCGAGAATCTCACCCAGGTTCGCGACGAGAACGTACGTCTTCGCGAGCAGCTTGGTGTGGAAAGCGAGATCGTAGGCAGTAGCCAGGTGGTACGGCAGATCACCGAAGAGATTGCCCGTGCGGCGGCCAGCAAGGCCACGCTGCTGATTCGTGGCGAAAGCGGCGTGGGCAAGGAATTGGTTGCCCGGGCCGTTCACTACTCGAGTCCGCGGAAGAAGAACGTATTCGTATGTCTGAACTGTGCGGCGTTGTCGGAGGATTTGCTGGCCAGCGAGCTGTTCGGGCATGAACGAGGCGCATTCACCGGCGCCACGGATCGCAAGATCGGCAAATTCGAGGCGGCGCATCTCGGCACCCTGATGCTCGACGAAATCGGCGAGATGAGTCCCAGCATCCAGGCCAAGTTCCTCCGCGTTCTCGAGGGACATCCGTTCGAACGCGTCGGCGGCAGCAAGCCGATTTCGGTCGACGTTCGCGTGATCGCCGCGACCAACCGCGACCTGGAAAAGGAAGTAGTCGCGGGCAGGTTCCGACACGACCTGTTCTTCCGGCTGCGGGTGCTCGAGATCATCGTTCCGCCTCTCCGCAGGCGCCCCGAGGACATTCTCGAGCTGGCCCGCCATTTCCTCAAGAAGTTCCGGCAGGAGACCGGCCGGAAGATCGAGGGTTTCAGCCCGGCAGCCGTGCGACTGATCAGTTCCTACCGTTGGCCGGGCAACGTTCGTGAATTGAAGAACGTCGTGGAGCGTGCAGTGGTCCTCTGTGGGACGACGCAGATTGAGCCCGAGGACCTGCTGCTGTCAAATCTGGCAACAACCGGCGATACCACCGAGGTGAGGTCATCCGAGCCCGATTTTCGGCCCTGCACGCTGTCGGACCTGGAGCGCCGCCACATTCTGGCCACGCTCGAACACGTGGGATGGAATAAGAGCCGAACCGCCGGAATCCTCGGCATCGAGCGTTCGACGCTGGACCGCAAGATTCGACGTTACAGGCTCGACAAGAAACGAGGATCTCACCATTTAGAGCCTCCGGAGGCTCCCGACTCGCCGCCGGAGTAAAGCGGGCCGTGCGTCGCGTGCCGGTTGTGCAGGTTTTTCTGCTTGTAGGCAGACGGATGCTCCGCCGGGAAAAATGGGGACCTAATCCGGCCGGGCAGACCGCACTGCGGCAATTCTGTGTTCCACAATAGTGAGAGGCTGCGGCGATGCGCGACTTGCCGTGGTTGTCCCGGCTCCCCTGACGAATGGTGGAGTTCTTCACAAGGCTTCGCGACAGCAAAGGGCGACTTCCTCGTTCCCTTTCACGACGCTTGTTTTCGGAGAATGGCTATGGCGACCGTTGCGGACGATCCCTTTGCTTCTCTTGGCCTGGATACCACGATCCTCAAGGCGATTGTGGACGCCGTCGACGACTGTCTTACCATGTGCGACGCAAATGCCAAATGCGTCGGCACTTCCACGGTGCCCATGGCCGATCCGGGAACCGTGACCGGGATGATTGGCATTCACGGCAATGTTTCCGGCTTCATCACCGTGAATATGGCTGAGAAGGTCGCCATGAGCGCGGTGGGCGGCCTGCTCCAGGACCAGTTCACCCAGCTCGACGCCCAGGTGATCGACGGCGTCGGCGAAATGACGAACATCATCTCCGGCGGGATCAAGAACGGCTTGGCCGGGACCCACTGGCAGTTCAGTCACGTGACCGTTCCTTCGGTTATCGTCGGCCGGAACTACCAGATCGCGTATGCCAAGGGGCTCGAGTTTCTGGCCGTGACCTTCGAGCACGACAACGTTGAGACCTTCCTACTCGACGACCGCCTGCTCAAAGTGGCCGTTTCAATGTTGCGGCTGTAGATTTGAGGGCCGGCCGTGTCCGAATCGGCCGGAGTCCGGCGCGAGTTTCTCATCTCGCAGTTCCTTCTGACGCACGTGCCGGTTGATTTCTGAGAGTTCCGGTTCGTTTTCCAGCATCTGGAGAACGTCGGTCCAGGCGAACTGATCATCGCCTCCAAAACGATCGTAGACGGCCCGTGCGAACTGCATGTCGGCGGGGGTATCGACGGTCCATCGATGCCCGCTCAAGTCGCGGTCATGCTTCACCGCCAAGAGGCGGAAGAGGGCCGGGTTCTCGTAGAAGTAAGGGGTGACGTGAACGCGTTGGTAAGGGCTCTCTGCTTCACACCAAGCCCGTGCAAGCCCTTCGAAGGGGAAGGCCTCGTTGTCGAGCCCGCGAGGATAGGTACGCTCGAGGAAATTCGAGACGTAGTCGGGACGCTCCTTTAAGAAAGCCGCGACGACCCGATCGATCAGGGCCGGGTCGATCAAGGGACAGTCGGAAGTGACGCGAACCACCAGTTCGGCTCGCGAAGCCTCCGAGGCGGCGAAATAGCGATCCAGTACGTCGTGCTCGTTGCCGCGAAACCAGGCTGCTTCGAGACGTCGGCACTCCGCCACCACGGGATCATCCTGATCGCTTTGCGTCGTTGCCACGACGACTTCGTCGAGCAGCGAGGCGCGTGCCGTTCGGCGTATCACCCTGGCAAGCATTGTGCTACCGGCCAAGTCCTGAAGGACTTTCCCGGGCAGACGGGTGCTTCCGGTCCTAGCTTGAATAATTGCGACGACTCGCATGGCAATTCCGGCCTCCGTGCCTTTTCACGGGTACCCGAACGGCAGAAGGCCGTTGGGGATCCGAGGCAAATGCTAGCCGGAACTGTCCAAGACGTCAAACCCGATCCGGACGCGGTCCATCAGCCGCAAGGGGGGATGGGTGGCTGGCACCCGGCCGGCCGCAAACGGCTTGTCGCGGTGGAAGGCGGGTCACGTGTGTCAGTCGCTTTTCGACTGGGAATCGCCCACCTGCGATTGTTCGGGGCGAGTCGACGAGGATGCCTCCTGCACTTTCGCCGCCTTGTCGAGGGCCACACCCTCGGCAATGAACCGGTCGACCTTGTCGACGCTTTGCCCTCCGATGATTCGCCGCAATCGCCAGCCTAGCTTGGTCTGACGAAACATGAGCAACTGTGGGATCGGGCCGCCCTTGATCAACTGCTGGCCAAGTTCGCGTTCCTGGTCGAGGTCGACCTCCGCAAAGGCGATGTTCTTCAGTGTTCCGTTCTTTTTCAGTTGGGGAACCACCGATTCCTTCATTTGGACGCATGCGGGGCACCACTTGGCACCCACAAGAACCACCATTGGCTGGCCCGTCTTGGTAGTGATTTCATGGGCCTTGGCGTAGCTTCCATCGTCCTTCGGATCGGCCCCAAACAGCGTCAGTTGCATCGCGATCGCCAGAGTCAAGCTTGTCACAGGATCTCCTTTTCGTTCCGTTCTGGGGGTGTGCAGGCAAGCGGACGGATCAGAGTGAGGGGGGCGAATCGGTCGTCTACTCCAGCGCAGATTCCTGCCATGCGTCGAACGGCATGGGGCGATGCCTGCGGAGAGCTGCCTCCTCTCTCCTTTTCCGATGCGGCTTGAAGTCGAGTCGCCGCTTCGCGGGTGCATCCATCCAGACGTTGCCGTTCCTAGACGACCTCCAGAGTATAAACCACTTAGTCTAGTTGCGAAAACTGCGCGTGCAAGAGGGGTTGTCCATTGTGGGAGGCATATACGCCCTAGGCACTTGTGGGGGACTTTGACGGCCCTCGGTAAGAACGGTGGTTGCCTGAACTGCCGTCGGTGGTACCCGCTTTGAGGAGGGTGCCCGCATATTTGCCGGACATGGCTGTAAAAAATACGCAAGACAGTGTCATCCTACTCAGCGCAGACAGCCATAGCTAGCTCGTGTCTTATCCAGTTTCTCTAGACGAAAGAGAATGCTCACATGTTGACAAACGAAAAGACCCTTGCGGAAGCCTGTGGCTGCAAATCTGGAAAAAAAGTTGCCCTCCGTGGTTCTCGTGGCTGGGACGCTTTCCGATATAATCACAAAGGTCAGGCCGCCTCACGCGGCGGATGACCTTCCGCCCTGGAGAATCATCGCCTCCGTGAAACTGCGTCTTGGACTGATCGGCTTGGGAAACGGATGGGAGTCCCATCACCGGCCAGCCCTGCGCAGTCTTGCGGACCGCTTTGAGGTGAGGGCCGTATTCGATCAGATTGCGCACCGGGCTCAATCAACGGCGTCCCAGTTCGAAGCTGCCCCTGTTGAAGGGTTTCGCTGTCTGACCCAGCGTGAGGACATCGACGCTGTCCTTCTCTCGAGCGATGGCTGGTATGGTCCGCTTCCCGTGCTTGCCGCGTGTGATTCCGGAAAAGCCGTCTATTTCGCCGGCGCTGCGGGCATTTCGCTGAGAGATAGCCAACTAGTGCGGCGTCGAGTTCGCGACTCCGGGATTGCCTTTGTGGGAGAGTTAGTGCGCCGGCATACTCCGGCCACTCTGCGACTCAAGGAACTGATGGCGACGAAGTTGGGACCTGCGAAGCTCATTTTCTGCCATTTTCGCGGCTCAGAACCGGATCGAGAACACCGTTGCCCTGAAGGGACCGAGCCGGACCCCTGCCGCCATGAACTCGTCGAACTGATCGATTGGTGCCGGTTCGCAGTCGGGTTGGAGCCGACGTGGGTCACTTCAACGGCCCACTCGATGTATCCCCTGTCTTCGTCCCTTCTCTTACGACCCGACTTCCAGACGATTACCCTGGACTTCTCCCGCTCTCAGCAGCCGGGTACCGGCCCCATGGCCCAGATCAGTTGCAGTCGGTATATACCGTCATGCTGGTCGGAGGCTCTGGGATATCGCCCTCGTGCCGCCATGCAGGTGGCGTGCGAGCTTGGGATCGCCTTCGTCGATCTTCCTTCGACGTTAGTATGGTTCGATCAGGCGGGTCGTCACCAGGAATCGCTCGACAACGACAGACCCGTCGGCGAACGGCTTCTCACCCGGTTCTTTCGAGCGGTCACCAGCCTGGTTGTCAATACGACCGATCTGGATGATATATGCCGGGCGATCGAGATCTTCGAGAAGGCGACTCGGAGCCACGAAGAAGGGCGTCGGATTGAGTTGTAGCGTGAGTGTACGGACTCATAGTGAAAATGCTAGCACTGCTACATTTGAATAATCTCCTTGAGCTTCTTGCCGACGCGGCGGTTCCGCGAGCCTGTTTCCATGGCGTTGATCATGTCGTCCCAGAGTTTGCTGCGTAGCA
>JAAYAY010000094.1 GCA_012719125.1 Planctomycetaceae bacterium
AATATCGGAGTCGACGAGATCGTGTTCACCGACGAAGCACCCACGTCCACGGAACCTCTGGAAAAGCGGCCCGACTTTGGTTCTTTCGCGTTGGCCGTAGGCGGCGACGACACCGTTGCCACCGCCACCCGGGAGTCGCAGACCCCGCTCGACGAATCGGCACAACCGCCGGGCAGGCCGCTCGTGGGGCGGCTCTCCAAGCGGGTCGATGTGCGGCCCGGCGAATCGACCACCGTCGCCTTCGTGGTCGCCTGGCACATGCCCAACAATCCCATGCCCGGACCGTTCAATCGCGACATGGGAAGATGGTATGCGACACGGTTCGGCGACGCCGTGGCCGTTGCGGAACACGTGGCCCGGAATCTGGAGGTTCTCTATGAAAACACCCGGACTTGGGTCGACACCTGGTACGACTCAACGCTTCCCCATTGGCTGCTCGACCGGACGATGGCCAACACGTCGACGCTGGCCACGACGGTCTGCTATCTGTTTGAGGACAGCCGGTTCTACGGCTGGGAAGGAGTGAATTGCTGCCCGGGCACGTGCACCCACGTATGGCACTATGCCCAGGCCGTGGGGCGGCTGTTTCCGCAGATCGAACGCGATCAGCGGCAGCGAGTCGATTTCGGATTGGCGCTGGGCGACGACGGTGCGATTCACTATCGAGGCGAGGTCCATGGTCAGCATGCCGACGACGGGCAGTGCGGGCGGATTCTGGGCGTCCTGCGCGAGCATCAGATGTCGGCTGACGACAGTTTCATGCGCGAGTTGTGGCCCAAAGTGAAGACCGCCATCCAGTTCATGATCCGCAGAGATCCCAATCAGGACGGACTGCTCGATGGCCCCCAGCCGAACACGCTCGACGCCGATTGGTACGGGCAGATCAGCTTTACGAGTTCCCTGTATCTGGCGATGCTGCGAGCGGCGGAAGCCATGGCCTTGGAAATGGATGATCGCGCCTTTGCCGAGCACTGCGGGTTGATTGCCGAACGGGGTGCGAAGTCGATCCTGCGCCTCTACAACGGAGAGTACTTCCTCCAGATCGAGGATCCCGCGCACAAGGAGGCCATCGGCGTCGGCCCGGGGTGCTACATCGACCAGGTGTTCGGCCAGACGTGGGCCCACTGGGTGGGCCTCGGAGAACTGTTCGATCGGGACAAGCAGCTTTCGGCGCTGCGGGCGCTGTGGAAATACAACTTCGTTCCCGACGTGGGGCCTTTCCGCGAACACTTCCAACTGGGCAGGTGGTATGCGAAGGCCGGCGATGCCGGGTTGATCATGTGTTCCTGGCCAAACCAGCAGGTCGATTCTGCCAAGAAGAAGCACTGGCAGTACGGGTACTTCAACGAGTGCATGAGCGGGTTCGAGTGGCAGGCTGCCGCCCACATGATCTGGGAAGGACACGACCAGCCGGATCTTCTGGAAAAGGGTCTGGCGATCAGTCGTGCCATCCACGATCGCTACGACGCGCGGCTGCGAAATCCGTATAATGAAATCGAGTGTTCCGACCACTATGCCAGGGCGATGGCCAGCTACGGCGTGTTCCAGGCCGTCTGCGGCTTCAATCTGCACGGGCCGAAGGGCCGAATCGAGTTTGCACCTCGTTTGACTCCGGACGACTTTCGGGCCGCCCTGATTGGCCCTTCCGGCTGGGGAACGATCACTCAAGCGAGAGCCGAGGGATCGCAAAGTCACGCAATTGCCGTCAAGTACGGGCAAGTGCGGCTGAAGACTTTGCGGGTCTCGACAGGCAAGCTGACGCCAAGGCAGGTTGAGGCGACACTGGCTGAAGCAACCGTGCCTGCAAGGTTGTCGCAACCTGGCAAGGGGTGGCTTGAGATCGAGTTCGCAGACGAAGTGACGGTAACGAGTGGGCAGCGATTGGACATAGCGCTGTCCTGAATCGACGCGGACGAGAGGTATGCCCATGGCCAATGTGCTCGTTGTGGACGATTCTTCGGTCGACCGGGTCCTGGTCCGAGGACTGATTGCCAGGGACGACGCGCTCACGGTCAAGATGGTGTCCAACGGCATCGAGGCAATCCAGAGCATCGAGCAGGAGACGCCGGACCTGGTCGTCACCGATCTCATCATGCCCGAGATCGACGGTCTGCAGGTCGTTCAGGAAGTGAAACGGCGCTGGCCGGCCGTGCCCGTCGTTCTGATGACGGCGGCGGGCAATGAAGAGATCGCCTCCGAGGCGTTGAAAAGAGGAGCGGCCGGGTATGTTTCCAAGAGCCGGTTGGAGCGGGACCTGGCCCATACGGTCCACAACCTGCTGAACATCGCTGCGAGCCGGGCCGATATCGAACACGTGATGAGCCGCATGACGGCGGTCGATTTCTCCCTGACCATGGACAACGACTGGAAGCGGATCAGCACCTTCGTTAAGTACTTTCAGGACGGCGTCACCCAGATGGGCCTGTTCGACGAGACCGATCGCACGCGGCTGGGGGTCGCCTTGACCGAGGCCCTGCTGAACGCGATCTTGCACGGCAATCTCGGGGTCAGTTCCGACTTGCGGGAAGAGGGGCTTTCTGTGTTCTTCGACAAGGTCAAACAACGTTCGCACGAGCGGCCCTACTGCGACCGCCGCGTGTATGTCGACGCCCGCTGGACCTGCCAGCAGTGCGAGTTCGTCATTCGCGACGAAGGAGAAGGGTTCGACGTGTCGTCGTTACCCGACCCCACCGACCCGGCGAACCTGGTGCGGGAAAGCGGCCGCGGCGTGATGCTCATGCAGATGTTCATGAGCGAGGTCCATTACAACGACGTGGGGAACGAGGTGCGGATGATCAAGCGGAAGGATACGGAACTCTGAATGGCCGTGTGTGCTTCTGGGAAGAATTTCCGCGGTCCTCTACCCGTCATTCCCGCGAAGGCGGGAATCCAGACACTCGGCGAAAGTCAGTGGATTCTCGCCTTCGCGGGAATGACGGCCAAAGGAACCGTAGAATCTCTCCACGAATCACGAAGGGCCATTTGGATTCGACAGCGATGCACAACGCTGCTGTTCCAAAGTGTGGTTTCCTGGGAACAATGTCATGCGTAACGTCAATCGGCTACTTCTTTCGGCGACTGCCGTGCTCATTGCCGCGTGTTACGTCCCCTTCTGCACGGGCGGCGAGTCGCCGGCCAAACGGCCCAATTTCCTCGTCGTGGTGACCGACGATCAACGGCCCGACACGATTGCCGCCCTCGGAAACCCGGTCATCCGTACGCCCAATCTGGACCGCCTCGTTCGCGATGGTGTCGCCTTCACAAGGGCGGTCGCCCCCGATCCGGTCTGCACGCCAAGCCGTGCCGAGATTCTGACAGGGTGCTGCGGGTTCACCAACGGCGTGACCAGCATGGGCGGTCGATTCCGTGAAGGATTGACGTTCTGGGGCGACGCCATGCGAGGCGGCGGATACCACGCCTGGTACGTCGGCAAGTGGATGAACGACGGCAAGCCGATCACACGCGGGTACGACGAGACGCTGGGTTTGTTCGCCGGCGGCGGGGCGCAGTGGTGGAAGGACACCGTCGATTATCACGGCCGGCCGGTGACGGGATACAGAGGCTGGATCTTCCAGAAAGACGACGGCACGAAACTCCCCGAGTTGGGCGTCGGGCTCACCAAGGAAATCAGCGTGCACTTCGCCGATGCCGCCATCGAGTTCATCCGCCGTGGGGCCGAATCGAAAAAGCCGTTCTTCCTCCACGTGAACTTCACCGCTCCGCACGACCCCCTGTTGATGCCTCCGGGCTACGAGGGGATGTACAATCCGAACAAGATCCCCCTGCCCAAGAACTTCCGACCGAAGCATCCCTTCGACCACGGCAACCTGGAGGGACGCGACGAGTTGTTGCTGCCTTTTCCAAGGACGCCCGAAGACGTCCGCGCCGATCTGGCCGTCTACTATGCGGTCATCTCCCACATGGATAAGCAATTGGGGCGAATGCTCGATGCATTACAGGCGACGGGACAAGCCGAGCGGACCTACGTGATCTTCACCAGCGACCAGGGGCTTGCCGTCGGGAGTCACGGCCTGCGGGGCAAACAGAACATGTACGCTCACACGGTCGGCGAGCCGCTGGTCATGGCCGGGCCCGGGATCCCCGCGGGCGAGGTCCGCCAGACGCCGTGTTACCTTCGCGACATGTATCCGACCGTCTGTGAACTGGCGGGGATTGGCGCTCCGGAATCCGTCCAAGGCCGGAGCCTCGTTCCGGCAATTCGTGATCCGAACGTGCGAATCTACGACTACGCCTTCGGCCACTTCCGCGACGTGCAGCGGATGATCCGGACCGAGAAGTGGAAGCTGATCCACTACCCGCAGATCAAACGTTATCAGCTCTTCGACTTGGAGAACGATCCGCTGGAAATGGAGGACCTGATCGGGCGCCCCTGCTACGCCACGGTGTTCGCCGATCTGCGTACCAAGCTGGAGGCATGGCAGAAGGAGGCCGGCGATCCGTTGGCAGAAGATCGCCAGTAGGGCAGTGCCTGAAAGACGTAGGTTGGCTCTCCAGAGCCGACCGCAAAAAGCGTCGGCAAACTCAACGATGGAGAGCCACAGGTGATCGCAACTTCAGAGAGCGCCAGGGTGGTCAGAATGGCCACAACCTCTGTCCTCGCTTACGCTTCGGGTTGGCGCGAGACTTCCGAAACCATCTCCGCCGGAACTCCCTGGCAACCGAGTTCGGCCAGAGCCGGTTCGCGCGTCTCGGCCTTTTGATTAGACTGAAAAGGAGAGGCCGCCTGGCGGGGTTGGCTCCTGGTCTTGTGCTACCATACTTTGCCGGCTGCGTGTGTCAAATCCCGCTGCAAGTGACTATTAGGGCACCACTTGCGACGCAATCCCGGTTGATGAGAGGCGAGCCAAGAGGAGAACGCTGCATGTCGACTCACCAATCGGCGGGTTCCAGCCAGATGACACCCGAAGAGGCGGTCCGGCGGGTAGCCCAGGCTCGTGAACTGCTCTCCCAGGAGGTTCACAAGGTCATCATCGGGCAGGATGAGATGCTCGAGGAGATGCTCATCTGCATCTTCGCCCGCGGCCATTGCCTGACGATCGGCGTTCCGGGATTGGCCAAGACGCTTACGGTGTCGACCTTGGCCAAGGCCCTGGCCATGCAGTTCAGCCGGATCCAGTTCACGCCCGACCTGATGCCAAGCGACATCACGGGCACCGAGATCATCGATCAGGACCAGGCCACCGGCCAGCGGCAGTTTCGCTTCGTTAAGGGGCCGATCTTCTCGAATGTCGTGCTGGCCGACGAGATCAACCGAACTCCTCCCAAGACGCAGGCGGCCTTGCTGCAGGCGATGCAGGAGTATGAAGTGACCTGCGCCGGCAAGACCTACGCGCTCGATCCGCCGTTCTTCGTCATGGCGACGCAGAACCCGATCGAGCAGGAAGGGACCTACCCGCTGCCCGAAGCGCAACTCGACCGCTTCATGCTGTCGATCAACATCGGGTATCCCACGCGGGAAGAGGAACGGGAGATCGTGCTGGCGACGACCCAGACGGTCAAGAAGGAGATCAACCCCGTGCTCCACGGACGGGACATCATCTGGATCCAGCAGTTGGTTCGTCAGGTTCCCGCCAGCCAGCACATGCTCGACTACGCGGTCGATCTGGTTCGGGCAACCCGCCCGCGTGAGGACTACTCCCCCGACTTCGTGAAGAATTGGCTTGCCTGGGGTGCGGGTCCGCGTGCAGCGCAGAATATCATCTTGGGTGCGAAAGCACGGGCGATCCTGCACGGGCGCTTCGCCGTGACGGCCGAGGACATTCGTACCATCGCCTACCCGGTGCTGCGGCACCGCATCTTCACGAACTTCAATGCCGACGCCGAGGGCGTGGACGTCAACCAGATCATCGACAAAATCCTGGCGACGGTCCCGGAGCCGAGCTACGGCGACGCAGTCTCGGCGCAACCCAAGACCATCAAGGTCCCTCATCCGGCAGCCGCGTCGAGGCCGGGCGAGATGGTTTCGCCGTCGCCTGCGCCGCCGCCGAGTCCTGCTGCGGCCGTGGCGGCTGCCGCCGAAGCGGCCGAGTCGTTCAAACCGGCGACGCCGCCCACCCCGGCGGTTCCCCCTACGTCGAGGCGCTCGGGAAGTCACAAGTCGCCGCCTGGTCCCGCCGGTCCTCCGTCAGGACCGACGCCACCGCCGGGAGGCTTACGGTAGCGGGAGCCTTCATTGCACGACCAGTACCTTCCGCATCCGCTCGTAGACGAACACGCCGGCGGCGACGGCCAGGTTGAGGGAGTCGGTGCCGGGGGCCATGGGAATGGTGACCTTGTGATCGCAGAGGGCGAGCCACTCGTCGCCCAGCCCGGTGAACTCGTTGCCCAGCAGCAGGCCGACGCGGTCGGGCCAAGTGACGCGGGGGAGCGATTCGGCGTCGTCGGCCAGGACGGTGCCAGCAAGGCGGACGTTCCAACGCTGTTTCAGCGTCTGCAGGTCGGCCGCCAGGTCGGTGGAGCGGACGAAGGGGACGCGAAGGACGCCGCCCATGGACGTGCGAAGGGCGCGGCGGCATAGCGGATCGCAACTCTTGGGGCCGAGCAGAACCGCGTCGACGCCCAGTGCGGCGGCCGTGCGGAACACCATCCCCAGGTTCTCGGCCTGGGTCGCCTCGGGGCAGACGACCAGCGTGAGCGGCGACTTGCTTTCCAACGGCCGCATCACCTCTTCGAGGGACGGCGAATCGTGCCGGCGGCCCACGGCCATGACGCCGCGATGGAAGGGAAAGCCGACGATCTGGGCCATCAGCGCCCGATCGGCCACGTAGATCGGCACGCCGGGCGGCACGAGCCGATCGAACTCGTCGGCGTGCTCGCGGGTGGCGAGGATCGACTGGACGGCATAGTCGCTCTCGACCAGCCGGCGCACGACGAGGGCCGCTTCGGCGATGAACAGGTTCTCGCCGCGGAGCGTTCGCTCGCGCAGGTTGCGGTAGGCCGCAACGCGCGGGTCGTCGAGGGTGGTGACGGCGTCCATAGCAGACCGATATGGTGTTTACCCAGAGGATGGGCAGCAAATCAACCGGGAAAGGCTCTCGGCCGCGTGGCGACAAGGGCCTTCCTGAGGTTAGAATACGCGTATCGCCTTTTGTAACACGCTCCCCCCACTCCAACAAGCTCCTGGGAGAAACGAACGATGAGAACGCGGTTTGTATCGGTAGTGGTCTTCGCGGGATTGCTGTTGTTCTCAGGAACATCGGCGATTGGGGCCGACGAGCCCGCCAAGCAGACACCGCAGGCGAAACTGGACGGGATCGTCAATCTGCTTCGCGCCGTCGGCGGGCTGGAGATCCCGGACCTGGCCGGCCTGATCTCGCCGGAGAAGATGGGACTGCTCACCGACAATCAGAGCCGGATCCGCGACAACGCGACCGCGCTTTTCTCGGGAAACGAACCGGAGATCACGGCCCTCTCGGGTAACGAAACGGAACTCACTTGCCTGTCGGGGAACACCTGTTTGTCGGGGAACAAGTGCAGCCTGCTCTCCAACCTGCGTCTCTTCTCGGGCATCACGGTCAACCTGCACGTGACGATCCAAGACGACGAAGCCGCGAAGGCGGTGAAGCCGAAGAGGGGCAAGAAGGCGGATCGCGACGCGAAGAAGGCGAAGAAACGCAAGGTCGGGCAGAAGGCAAAGAAGTCGTAGGCAACAAGTGTCGTTGTTCGCTCCGCGAACAAGCGTCTTCTCTCTGAGCGAAAAGCGACTATTTCGGCCCGGGCGGCAGTTTCTCCTGCAAATACCGCGTCAACAACAGACGCAGATGAAGCGTGGTGCCGGCGCCCTCGCCGATCGAGTGAGTTCGGTTCGGGTAGGCCATCATCGTAAAAGGCCTGTTGTGGCGGACCAATTCGTTCACC
The DNA here is from genome assembly GCA_012719125.1 of Planctomycetaceae bacterium. GTDB lineage: Bacteria > Planctomycetota > Planctomycetia > Pirellulales > Thermoguttaceae > JAAYAY01. The sequence continues at coordinate 7,879 of JAAYAY010000094.1, forward strand.
AGGGCCTCGGTGCCCTGGTAATGGCAGTTATCGTCGCCCGTGCCGTGAACCAGCAGCAGATTGCCCTCTAATTGATGGGCGTAGTTGACGGGCGACCCCTCCAGATAGCCTTTCACGTTATCGCCGGGCAGGCCCATGTAGCGTTCCTGGTAGATCGTGTCGTAGAGCCGTTGGTTGGGCACCGGCGCGACGGCCATGGCGGTCGAATAGAGCTTGGGGAACTTGAGAATGGCGTTCAGGGTCATGGACCCGCCGCCACTCCAGCCCCAGATCCCGACGCGATCGGGATCCAGATAGGGCCGTTCGGCGAGCACCTTCTTGACGGCCGCGGCCTGATCGTTCGGTGCCAGGATTCCGACCTGGCGATAGATGCATTTCCGCCACTCGCGGCCGCGAGGCGAATTGGTTCCGCGATTGTCGAAGCTCATCACGAAATAGCCCTGCTGGGCGAACATCAGGTGCCAGAGGTAACCCGATCCGCTCCAGCGATCCGTCACCGTCTGGCCGGCCGGTTCCCCGTAGACGTAGACCAACAAGGGGTACTTCTTCTTGGCGTCGAACTTGGGCGGTTTGATGCAGTAAGCGTCGAGCTTGATTCCCTTCTCGACTTCCACCTGGAAGAACTCGACCGGCTCCGAATCGAGCTTGCCGAGCTTCTCTTCAAGCTTCTTGTTGTCGACCAAGGTGCGAACCGATTCGTGCTCGGGCAGACGGACGAGATTGGTCTCAGGCGGCTGCCCCATCCGCGAGCGGGTGTGGATCGCCCACTTTCCGTTGGGCGAGATGCTGTAATCGTGCCAACCCGGCTGATCTTCCGGAGTGAGGCGTTTGAGGTTTGCGCCCGTGAGGGCGACGGCATAGAGATAGCGTTGCGTTGCGTTGGCGGGCGAGGCGATGTAGTAGGCGAGGCGAACCTCCGGGGACTGATCGATACGAAGCAGTTCAACGGCGTCGTATCCGCGGGGCGTGAGAGAACGGACGGATTTGCCTGACGGGGTTGCCAGGTAGCCGCGGCGCCAGCCGTCGCGCTCGCTGATCCAGGTGAACTGCTGGTTCTCGTCGAGCCACATCAGTTCGTCGTTGACGTCGACCCAGGCCTTGTCGCGTTCCACGAAAACCGTTCTCAGCTTGCCCGAGTCGGCCTCGGCGACCATGACCCGGTTTTCGTTCTGCAGACGGTTCAGTTGCTGGAGCAGAAGGTTGCGTGTGCCGGGGATCCAGTCCATGCGGGCCAGGTAGTTGTCGCGGCGATCGCCGGGCAGGTCGAGCCAGCGGGTTTCGCCACCCTCGGCAGCGACGATACCGACACGGCAGACGGGATTCTGCTGGCCCGTCTTGGGATAGGCAAAGGAGGTTGTCTTGGGGTACATGCTGCTCGTGTTGTCGACCAACATGAAGCGGGGGACGCCGGTCGTGTCGATCTGCCAATAGGCGATCGATTTCCCGTCGCCGCTCCAGCGGAAGCCGTCGCGGAGGTGGAGTTCCTCTTCGTAGATCCAGTCGAAGGTACCGTTGATGACGTTCTTGCTTCCATCGGAGGTTAGACGCGTGATCTTGCCGCTGCGGAGGTCTTCCACGTAGAGGTTGTTGTCGCGCACGTAGGCCGCCTTGGCATCCACCGGGGAGAGTTTGGCAAACTGAAGGGCCGAGGGGGGCGAGTTGCCTCCCAGTTGGCGGAGTTCGTGGGCCGAGCGATCGAGCACCCAATAGTCGCCCCGCGAGTTCTGACGCCAGACGCGTTTTGAGTTGGTGTAGATGAGCAGGCGATCGCCCGATTGGGAAAAGTCATAACCGTTGATGGCAAGGGGACTGGATTGGCCGGGCGGAGTCAGGTCGGCTGCGGAGACGACGACGGTCTTGTTACCCGTAGCCGCATCGTGGCGAACAATGCTGGATCCGTCGACGGTCAGGTAGCCGTCGCCGTCGTCGGCCCAGCGGGCCGAGAGTCCCTGGGCATTGAACTCCGCGGAGGCAAAGATCCGCTCGACGGTGAGCCTCGCTTCGTCGGCCTTCTTCGCGGCTTCCTCTTCGGCCGCGTGGAGGAGGCGGCCGGCGAGAATCAGGATCAGGCAGGTCAGTATTCCGAGTTTCCGCATGTTGGTCGGTCTCTCGCAAGGCAGGGCCCGGGATGGCCCGGGATGTTGATCCTGAGGCGTTGTTCCGCTTGGGTTTCTATTCTAATTGGTGGGAGACTGCGATTCACCGACAGGGCGGATCGAGAGGCGTCCAGCGGGGTGGAGGTTGCCGTTGACAGTCACGGGAGCGTCCCCCTAGAATGGGGCAACTTGTCTTTCGCAAGCCGTTGGAATGCGACACTTTGCCTGCAAATTCTTCTCGCTGAATCAAGGGATCCGGTATTTGGATGAGTACACCAGGGCAAACAACGTCGCCGACCGTATTCGGACATCCCGCGGGTCTGTTCACGCTTTTCTTTGCCGAGATGTGGGAACGGTTCTCATTCTACGGCATGCGGGCCTTGCTCGTGTTTTACATGATCAAGGAGTTCATGGGCTACCGTGACAGCGAAGCCTACGCGGTCTATGGGGCCTACACGGCACTCGTCTACATGACGCCCTTTTTCGGCGGCATGTTGGCCGACCGGTTATTGGGAGCGCGCCGAGCGGTCGTCGTGGGCGGTCTGCTGATGGCTGCCGGCCATCTGATGATGATGGTGAAAACCGAGTTCGGATTCTTCGTCGCGCTCGCCCTTCTAATCTGCGGGAACGGATTCTTCAAGCCGAATATCTCCTCGATCGTCGGTTCGCTCTATCCCGAGGGCAGCCATCGGCGCGACGGCGGCTTCACGATCTTCTACATGGGAATCAACCTTGGCGCCGCCATGGCGCCGCTGCTATGCGGCTACATCGGCGAGACCTATGAATGGGAATATGGCTTCGGATTGGCGACGATTGGGATGCTCATTGGAGTGGCGGTATTCGTTGCCCCCACGCTCCTTACGCAGATCCTGATATCGAGTGGTGCCCTTGCGGCTGCCGCCGGCCTGCTCTTCTTCCGTCCCGACAGCCTGTTCGCGATCGCCATCAACGTCTTCGTGGCCATCGCGTTGTTGGTTGCAGGAGTGATTTCGGTGTATGCGTTGGGACGCGGCGGACTTCCGAAGGAAGCGGGCGGCCCCCCGGATCCGGAACGGCTCCGACGCCGCGTGCTTGGTCCCGTCACTGCGGAATGGGCGGTTTACGGTGGCACCTTCGTGGCGGTCTTCCTGTTTGCGCTGCTGGTCTCCGGGTTTGCACTGGTCCGCACCGATCGCAAACCCGTTGCGTTGATCCCGGAATCAACGATCGCGCAACTCGAGAGCTTCGGTCCCACGGGAGAAGTGGCTGCGGTGCTCGTCCAGGAGGCAAGCCGCCCCGCGGGACTCGTTCTTGTGCTCTCAGGGCTCGCGGCCTTCGCCTATCTCGTTTTCGAGACCGTCCGGCTCTCCAAGATACCGCGAGAGCGGATGTACGTGGTACTCATCCTTACGTTCTTTTCGATGTTGTTCTGGTCGTTCTTCGAGCAAGCCGGCAGTTCCGTCAACAACTTCACCGATCGCAATGTCGATCGTGTCAGTGAAGCAAGACGGATCACCGAGGCCGAAGTTGGGCAGACCGTCCGGTTCCGCGTGCTCCCGGCTCCCCAACACAAGGACCTCCGGGCTCTCCCCTTGCTGAGCCAGGAACAGCTCGGACACAAGAACGGCTCGCATACCATGAAACGCCAAATCGAAGAGGCAATCCGACACGAAGAGAAGGTTAAGGACAAGCTCACGCCGAAGGAAATCGACGATCTCGTTGGCGGGTTGAACGGACAAGACGCGTTCACCATTACCGGTCTGACCTATCTGAGAGCGGCCGCGGGAGCCGACGACGCCCCGCCCGGGCTGGCAACCGTCGAGTGGTTGATCGTCGACGACAACGTCGGCATGGGAATCGGAGGTTCCGAAGTCCCGGCGTCGGTTTTCCAGTCGGTGAACCCAATCTACATCATTGTTTTCGGCCTGGTCTTCACGACTCTCTGGGCCCTGCTCGACAAGATCGGACTCGATCCCAATACGCCGGTGAAATTCTCCCTCGGCCTGATTCAACTCGCCCTTGGGTTTGCAGCGTTCTGGTACGGCGCGCAAGTAGCCGACGGTCGCGGCATGGTCGCCCTGTCGTGGCTGTTTCTCGGATATCTGTTGCAGACAACCGGCGAGTTGTGCCTTTCTCCTGTCGGACTCTCGATGGTCACCAAACTCTCGCCGAAGCGATTGGTCAGCACCGTCATGGGCAGTTGGTTCCTGGCGACGGCCTTCTCCCAGTTCCTGGCAGCCATCATCGCCCAGTTCACCGGCGTATCCGACAGCGGCGACGGCCAGTCGAGCGGCATTCCGGTCCCTGTCGAGACGCTCGATCTCTATGGCAGCGTGTTCGGCAAGATCGCAATCAGTGCCGGCATCTCCGGGCTGATCTGCCTGGCGCTTGCCCCCTTGCTGTGTCGCTGGATGCACGAAGGAGTGGTCGATGATAGCGGGGCGTCGGACAAGGCACAGGGCAGCGACCAGCGAGGCGATGAACACGCATTTGAATGACGGTGGTTTCCGGACTGCAAACCGAGACCAATGGAGAGGCGTTTTTCCGGAAGAGGTATAAACCCTATGGCCAAGAAGAAAGCGAGCCGCCCTTCAAGCCCGGCGGATTCGGATAAGCAACAAGCTGCGGGCTGGACCATCAGTTCGCAGAGCGGGATCGTGACGATCTGGGAGTCTCGCAACGAGGCGGGCCGGCCCGCCTACGCCGTCACGCTCAACCAGAACCGGCAACCCGTTCCGCCCGCGGCCGACTACGAGGGGGCCGCGTCGGTCATGCTGGCGTTTCAGAAACTGGAGCGCGGCGACAACCTGAAGGAGCGGGATAGCCTGGGGCTGGACTAAGAGGAACAACGGCGGGAAGAACCGTCTCAAACCTCGACTGCGAATCGTGGGCGCATGAAAAAAGCCCTTGCGGTGCAAGGACTTGCGTCGAGAGGCGCCGCCCGGATTCGAACCGGGGATGGTGGATTTGCAATCCACTGCCTTAGCCGCTTGGCTACGGCGCCTTGTTCATAAGTGCCTAAATCGGTCGATTGCCTTGGGTCGGATGAGAGGAATTGTAGCAAATCTTCCGGCAGCCCGGAAGAGGCGGCCGGCGGTGGAAGCGAAAGCTACAACGTTCGGGTGGGGTAAGGAACGGCCCTCGGGTCACCCCTCGCTGGACGGGAGGCTCGGGAGTTGGAGTTTCTTGGATGACAGTCGGTTTGGCCCGGCATTTCGATCGGTGGAGAGGTCGCGGAGGGTGCTGGAGCAGCGGTTCACGCCCTACCCTTTTCCGGTCCTGGGAATACAATACCGGGCAAGCTGTTTTACGCAGGTACTTCCGCCACGCTGTGCAGCTTGCGAAGGGGCACCAACACGGAGCGTGCCGGCGTGAAGCAGACCGCCGAAGGATCTCAACCTGCGCTCGACCAACGAGAACAAGGCTCGGGCGGGATTGATGGTGTGCGGCGGAGATGGACGGCCGGCCCCCTCGCGGCGGGGAGCGCGATTGTTACGCGATTGACGGGTGTTCTTTCGATTCCCATCGCGCGGACATCGATGATCATTGCGGCAGTCTTCGTGATCGACTGCCTGACACCGTTGGGCATCGAGTCGGCAGCGCTCTACATGGCAGCGGTCCTGTCGGCAGTGCCGATGCACCGCCGGCGAGCGATTCACATCACGGCCGCCGTTTGCAGTGTGCTCGTGTTCATCGGCTGGATCATCTCGCCCGGGCACGGCGAGACGGAATGGTGGAAGGTTCTCATCAATCGGTCCGTCGACCTCGGCGCCATCTGGGCGGCGGCGGGCATGGCGGACGTGTGGAAACGTTTTCAGGAAGACAAGCTCAAGCAGACGTTGGCGTCGCGTTTGCTCCATCAGGCCGCGGCGCTTTCTGCGGCCCAGTTGTCGTTCCGCGACGCTCTGCAGAGCAGTTTGAAGACGCTCTGCGACATCGTCGGTTGGCCAGCGGCTCACGTTTATGTGAGCGACGGCAGCGGTCAATTCGTGGCGGCGACCAGTATTTGGCACGTCGCGGAAACCGGTCGATTCGAGTTGCTCCAGGTGGCAGCGAGGGGGCTTCGCTTCTCGCAGGGTGAGAGCGCCGTCGGACGCGTGTGGATGACCGGTGAATCGACGGCGGTTGAGAAGGTTGCGGAATCGCCGGGTTATTCATGGCTCAAGGATCCGGAACGGCTTGGAGTGGTCGGGGCATTCCTGCTTCCGGTGACGGTTGCGGGCAAGGTCGTCGCGGTGATGGAGTTTTTTTCGGAGCGGCCGATTCGCGTGGACGCGGAATTCGGGCCCCTGGCGCGGAGCGTGGGTGAACAGCTTGGCCGGCTGTTCGAACGGCGCAAAGCAGAACAAGCGTTGCGGCAGAGCGAGGAGCGACTGCGGCTGGCGTTGCAGGGCGGCAGGATGGGAACCTGGGAGTGGCAGATGGATACCGGCCAGGTGATCTGGTCGCCCGAATTGGCGGAGATTCACGGGTTGAGGCCGGGCACGTTCGAAGGGACGCTCGAAGCCATGCAGCGTAGAACGCATCCGGAGGATCGCGACCGGGTAACGGCGGCCGTCGAGCAGGCACTCGGCGAGGGGGGTGATTGGCACGTTGAATACCGGATCATCCGGCCCGACGGGAGCATTCAGTGGCTGGAAAGTCGCGGCGCCGTTCACACGGAGCCGGACGGTCAGGCCCGGCGTCTGGTGGGCGTGAGCATGAACGTCACGGAGCGAAAGCAGTTTGAGGAGCAGAACGCTCGCCTTGCGGCAATTGTGCAATCCTCCGACGACGCCATTCTCTCGAAGTCGCTCGACGGAACGGTTCTCAACTGGAACGCGGGTGCGGAACGGATCTACGGGTATCGCGCCGAGGAAATCGTCGGCAAGTCGATTTCCATTCTCTCGGCCGACGACCGGGAAGACGAACTACCGGAGATCATGGAGCGGATCTCTTGCGGCCAACGCGTCGACCATTACGAAACGGTCCGCAAGCGAAAAGACGGGCAGCTCATCGACATTTGGCTCAGTGTGTCGCCGATCAGGAACACTGAAGGCGTCGTCGTCGCCGCCTGTTCCGTGGCCCGAGACATTACGGAACGCAAGAGGGCGGAGCGGGCCATGCAGGAATCCCGCGAGAAGGCGGAGACGGCGAACCGTATGCAGAGCCGTTTTCTGGCCAACATGAGCCACGAACTGCGTACGCCGATGAACTCGATTCTGGGGATGCTTCAGTTGGCGTTGAGCGGCGAGGCGGCGCCCGAGCTGCGAGGCTGGTTGAATACGGCGAAGTCGTCAGCCGAATCGCTGCTCGTCTTGCTGAACGACCTGCTGGACCTGTCCAAGATCGAAGCGGGCAGGCTGACTGTCGAGTCGGAACCGTTTTGCCTCAGCGAGACGCTCGACGAGACGCTTCGGGCGTTGGCACCGAAGGCGTTCGAGGCAGGGTTGGAACTGGTGTGCGACGTCGACCACGATGTACCCGACGGGCTTGTCGGCGACGCGTTTCGCCTCCGTCAGGTGCTCACCAACCTGGTTGCGAACGCCGTGAAGTTCACGCAGCGCGGCGAGGTGGTCGTGGCCGTGAAACAAGAGCCGGGGGCGAACGGCCATGTCATTCAGTTTTCGGTGACCGACACGGGAGTGGGAATTGCCGACGACGAGCAACACAGGATTTTCGAGCCTTTCGTGCAATCGGACGCCACGGCAGAACGGCGTCAGGGAGGGGCCGGTCTGGGGTTGCCGATCTGTCGCGAACTGGTCCGTCGCATGGGCGGCGAGTTGAACGTGACGAGCATGGTCGGGCAAGGGAGCCGGTTCTGGTTCAGCCTGCCGTTCGGCATCGCACAGGAGACGGTTTCCGACGAATCGCCGCATGAAGACGCGAGGCAACTGCAAGGGATGCCGGTCCTCGTCGTGGACAAGAACGCGGCATGCCGCGAGGCGCTGACCAAAATGCTTGGCCGCTGGGGAATGATCCCCGACATGGGCGTCGATTATGATCACGCCTTGGGCAAGCTTTACCGGGCGGAGATCGAGGGAGAGAAATACCGGCTGATGATCATCGACGACGAAGCGGCCGGAATGACCGGCGGGATGTTGCCGGCGCGTCTCGCTGAGTCGCTTGACGCAGTCCCGGCAATCGTGCTCCTGACCCATCCGGGGAAGGACCACGTGGACGAGGGCGATGCGGCAGACCTGGCAGCGCCGGTCAGTCTGGAGAAACCTGTCTCGCCGAGCCGATTGTGGCGAACTGTCCAACGGGCCCTTGGTTGGAGATACGCTGCCGCGGACAAGACGCCCCGGTCGCCGCTCAGGCATGCGGCGTTGATGGAACTTCGCGTTCTGGTCGCGGAGGACACTCCGGCCAATCAACAGGTGGTGAAGAGTGTGCTGAGCCGACGGGGGCATCGGGTCACGGTGGTTGGCGACGGGGCGGAAGCGGTTTCGGCACTCGATCGGCAGGAGTTCGACGTCGTGTTGATGGACGTGACGATGCCCGTCCTGGACGGTTTGGAGGCGACCAGGGCCATCCGCGAGCGAGAGAAGGGCGGACTGCGGCGGGTCCCCATCGTTGGCCTGACTGCGCACGCGATGCATGGAATTCGAGAAGACTGCGCGGCGGCCGGAATGGACGCTTGCCTGGTGAAGCCCTTCGACGTGTGCGAACTCGTCGAAGTGGTCGAAGACCTGGCGCGGAGTCGAATACTGGCTGGCCAGGTCGATCGGCCGGCAACCGGGAGTCATGCGGAATCGGCAACGGCGCGCATTGTTGTCGATGATCCTCTCGTTTCATCGGATACGGAAGCCGGCTCGTCCGGCGAGGCGGTGATCGATTATCGCGGTGTCTTGGGACGACTGGGGGGCGATGAAGGCTTGTTTCGCGACATCGTCCGCCTATTTGACCAGGACGCACCCGGACTTCTGCAGACGATCCGCACGAGTCTTGCTGAGGCGGAGGCAGCAGAATTGCAGCGGGCCGCCCACAGTCTTAGGGGTTTGGCCGCCAATTTCGGAGCGAAGGACGCGGTAGACCGCGCGATTCGGCTAGAGAGGCTGGGGGAGTCGGGGCGGCTTGACGACGCGGCAGAGGCGCTGGAAGAGTTGGAGTGGGAGATTACCCGCTTGAACCGGACTCTCTCTTCCTTCCGCGAGTCGGACACGGCACCGTCGGCCTAAGAGGAAGAGCAGCCCATGGCAAGATCTCGCGAGAGCATGATTCGGTCCCCGCTGCCCACGATCCTCGTGGCTGCCCTGGCGATTGCCGCCCTGCATTTCGCTCGGCAAATCCTGCTCCCCGTCGCATTGGCAGGATTGCTGAGCTTCCTGTTGACGCCGCTTGTGAGCCGACTGGAGCGTCTCGGAATTGGCCGCGTGGCGTCGGTCGTGTTTACGGTTCTCGGCGTGTTTGTTCTGATATCGATCCTGGGCTGGGTTCTGCTCAATCAGGTCGCTGTTCTCAGCAACAACCTGCCCGAGTACCGCCGCAACCTGATCGCCAAGGTTCGATCGGTGCGCCAAGCGGGCACCAAGCTGGAAGAGGTCAAGAAGACCATCGAAGAGGTCGGCATGGAATTCACGGATGAGGCGGAAGGCACCGAAAAGGAGGCCGTGAATCCGGACGAGTCCGGGCAAAGTCATCGCACCGAGGCTTCGCCGCCGTCGTCGTCGGTCGCGAATCGCCCGAATCGAACCGAGGAGGACGATGCGGCAAAGGTCAAGGTGGTGGAAATGCCTCCCTCGCCGCTCACGCAGCTTGACGACTGGCTGGGACCTCTGGTCGCGCCGCTGACGTCCGGAGGAATCGTGGTCGTGCTCGTGATCTTCATACTCATAGTGAAAATGCTAGCACTGCTACATTTGAATAATCTCCTTGAGCTTCTTGCCGACGCGGCGGTTCCGCGAGCCTGTTTCCATGGCGTTGATCATGTCGTCCCAGAGTTTGCTGCGTAGCAA
>JAAYAY010000095.1 GCA_012719125.1 Planctomycetaceae bacterium
ACGGCCAATGGTCCGCGTTCTGTGCCCACCGAATCCAGGCCGAAACCAAACGGCTTCACCCTAAACGTCAACACCTTGAACGCCTTACGTTTCAACTCGCCCTATAGCGGAACGCCGGTTACACCCTGATGATTATGCAAACATCAATACGACACGAACGAAGCGGTTGAGTTGCCCTCGGGCACTCGTGCACACCATCGGTGGTTCTGTTGGCGGCTCCAAGAAACCCTTGGACTTGAGCCGGGAGCGAGACGCGATGAAATCTTACCGGGAACATCTGACCTTCAATATTCCCAAACGAATGGACTTCTTGAACATCACTCCTCAGGTGGAGGCCGCCGTCAAGAAGAGCGGTGTGCAGGAAGGGCTTGTGCTGGTCAATGCGATGCATATCACGGCCAGCGTGTTCATCAACGACGACGAGCGGGGCCTTCACGAGGACTACAAGCGTTGGCTCGAGCAGCTCGCCCCCTTCGACCCGTCACCCGACCGCTACCAGCACAATCGAACGGGCGAAGATAACGGCGACGCCCACCACAAGCGCCAGATCATGGGCCGCGAGGTGGTGGTGGCGATCACCGAAGGCCGCTTGGATTTCGGCCCCTGGGAACAGATCTTCTACGGCGAGTTCGACGGCCGCCGTCCCAAGCGGGTGCTGGTGAAGATCATCGGGGAGTAAGGCAACCGCCCCCTGGGACGGGCACCGCCGGCCCCATTCCCAGCGGGCTGCTATCACGATATATTGGCGAGGAGACAATATACTTACGGGGCGTGGCGCAGCCTGGCAGCGCGCCTGCTTTGGGAGCAGGAAGTCGAAGGTTCAAATCCTTTCGCCCCGATTTTTCTAAATACCGCCGAATCCTCAACTTAGGATACCTGCCGACGGTCGGCAGTGCGGCCTAGAGGTCACAGGAAAAGGGTAGTACTACCCCCTTGTGATTGAAAGGAGCTGCACATGTCCGTCCGCATTCCAAAATACCGCCTGCACAAGGGTAGTGGGCAGGCCCTCGTCCAGATTAACGGCGAGCGCATCTATTTAGGCAAACACGGAACGGCGCAGAGCAGGGAGAAGTACCGTCGGATTGTCGCGAAATCGTTGGGGTGCCCCCAACCCTCTCCCCATCTGCCCCTGCAAGACAACCAGATCGGCGAGAGACTCTCGGTCGGCAAGCTGATCCTGGAGTACTGGAAGTTTGCGGAGACCTACTATCAGCGGAACGGCAAACCTACTAGCGAGCTAGGATGCATGCACGATGCATTGATGCCCCTGCGGCAGCTCTATAGCCATACACCGGCAGCGGAGTTTGGTCCGCGGTCCCTCAAGGCGGTGCGTCAGGCCATGCTTGGGGCCAACCTCTGTAGGGGTGTCATCAACAACCGTATCCGCCGCATCAAACGCGTTTTCAAGTGGGGCGTGGCGGAAGAATTGATACCCGCAAGCGTGTACCATGCGTTGCAGGCAGTACCTGGCCTGCGCAAGGGTCGAACAACGGCTCGTGAACCGGAGCCGGTTCACCCCGTAGCCGATATGGTCGTGGAAGCCACACTGCCTTACCTCTCCGCCGTCGTCGCGGACATGGTTCAGTTTCAGCGGCTGACGGGATGCCGCCCCAGTGAGGCGTGCATCATTCGCCCCTGCGACGTGGACCGTTCCAGGAATATCTGGGACTACCGGCCCGTATTACATAAGACACAGTACCGAGACCGCGAGCGTGTCATCTTCATAGGGCCCAAAGCTCAGACAATCCTCAGAAAGTACCTCCTCAGTTCAAGTTTCGCACATTTTGAGGATGCATTTTGAGCGATCCGCGGCGATCTTCGCGGAGACATGGCAATTGAATTTTCGTTGCACGTCCCGTCCGTTTGTAGCGGGACGACGCGTCAGCCTGCAAG
>JAAYAY010000096.1 GCA_012719125.1 Planctomycetaceae bacterium
AGCGAGGCCAGTAACCCGACGCGTAAGCGAGGTCTGCAAGACGCCTGAGCGAGGCCAGTAACCCGACGCGTAAGCGAGGTCTGCAAGACGCCTGAGCGAGGTCGGTAACCCGACGCGTAAGCGAGGCAAGATGTTACCCTCCTCGCTCCCTGCCAATACACACCCCTGTTCGTTTTTCCTCTTGACATAATACTGTAATTATGTATACTATATGAATCGGCCCCTCAGGACCACACAATGCCAGGCAGTCTTCCAATCACTGGCCCCCACCTCCGAGTTAAAAGTACCTGAAAGAGAATTCTTGCGCATCAATGACAACAATGACAACTATGGAGCAGCGAACCTGGTTAAACTCACCCCCACTACAGAAGATGCCCCAACCAGAGATATTGGCAAAACAGCAAACTCGTTGACCAACTCCCCATGACACACGATCAGCGTTCCCCCTTCCCTCAACGGAACGACCGCCGACTCGATCACTGTTCTCCGTCGTTTCCCACCACCTCACCGAGCACCTCACCATTCGTCGTCACAAGTCCCATCACCACAGGCACTTAAAGGAAAAGCCGCCAAACGCCGATACCCCCATTCTGCATGGTAGTCAAATTGATTCTGCGCGCCCGACGACGCCGTAAACCGTTATGCAACAACATGATAACCAGCGCTGTTCGATGGAGCAATCGATCGATAAGTGCACCAATAGACAACCACGCCCGCAACCATTCCACGACAACTTCTGATAGCCAGTGACCCAGAAGAGTGGCAAGCCCGCAACCCAAACTCCCCAAGTTCCCGAACAGCCCTGCGAACATAGCACTTATGACCCACACCAACCGCTCGGCAACGATCGCGTCTCCGCTTTGCATGCTCGTTCTGCTGTTGTGTTCGCAGAACGCACTGTTCGGCCAAACTCCGGAGCACTGGCCCCAGTTCCGCGGGCCGGACGCCCGGGGCGTCGCGAGCGGACCAAACCTGCCCGACCGCTGGTCCGCCACCGAGAACGTCGCCTGGAAGACCGACCTGCCGGGACGCGCCTGGTCCTCGCCCATCGTCTGGGGAAATCGGATATTCCTGACCACCGCGGTCAATTGCGGCGAACTGGAAGCCCCCAAGAAGGGCCTCTACCTGGGCGGCAATCGCCCGGAACCTCGCGACGTGGAGGAAGAATACCGCGTCATCTGTCTCGACCTCGTCTCCGGCGACAAGCTCTGGGAACAAGCCGTCCACCGCGGCACCCCCACCAGCCCGATCCACCTGAAGAACAGCTTCGCCTCCGAAACCCCCGTCACCGACGGCGAGCGGGTCTATGCCTACTTCGGCAACCAGGGCTTATACTGCCTCGATCTCGATGGAAACCCCCTGTGGTCGAAGCCGTTCGAGCCGCACGCCACCCGCAACGGCTGGGGCACCGCCGCCTCGCCCGTGCTCCATGGCGACCGCCTCTATATCCTCAACGACAACGATGACCAATCCTATCTGCTGTGCCTCGACAAGCACACGGGCGAAGAGGTGTGGCGCGTCCTTCGCGACGAAGGCAGCAACTGGTCGACGCCGCTGATCTGGCAAAACGATCTCCGCATGGAAATCGTCACCTTGGGCACCGACAAGGTCCGCTCCTATGACCTGGCGGGAAAGCTGCTCTGGTGGCTGACCGGGATGTCGAGCATCACCATCGCCACGCCTTATGCCGACGCCGGCCTGTTGTACATCAGCTCGGGCTACGTCCGCGATCCCCTGCGCCCCCTCTACGCGATTCGCCCCGGCGCCTCCGGCGACATCTCGCTCAAACCCGACGAGACCGGCAATGAATTCATCGCTTGGTGTCAGCCGACCGCCGCACCCTACAACCCCACAACCCTGGTCTACGAAGGACGGGTGTACGTGCTCTACGACCGGGGCCTGCTGAGCTGCTATCGCTCCCTGTCCGGCGAGCCCCTGTTTGAACAACAACGGATACCCGAGGGACGCCATTTCACCGCGTCGCCCTGGGCCTACAACGGCAAGATCTTCTGCCTTAACGAAGACGGAGTCGCCTTCGTCTTCCGCGCCGGCGACCAGTTCGATCTCCTGCACACCAACCAACTGGCCGACGACGACATGTGCATGGCGACGCCGGCAATCGTAGGAGACCGCCTGATCATCCGCACCTCCGCCCGCGTCTATTGCATCCGCCGGCCAGCCTCGTCCCCTGGGAAACCGCTATAACAGAATCGTTTAACGCCCAGCCGCAGGCGCCGGCAGGAATCCACGAAAAAGCATCTTCCATGGCGTACAACCCAGAAAGACGACCAATGCCTCGCCCCACTCGCCGCGCTTTCCTGAAACGTGCCGCCGCCGGCGGCCTCGCTGCCGCGTTCGCCATCTCGGGTACCAAGGCCTCGGGCCGCGTGCTGGGAGCCAACGATCGGGTCCGTATCGCCGTGGCCGGAATCAACGGTCGCGGCCAGGCACACATCACCGCCTACGGCGAGATGCCCGACGTCGAGATCGCCTGGCTCGTCGATCCCGACAGCCGCCTGTTCGCCTCTCGCACCGCTGCCGTCAAGAAGTTGGCCGGAAACACCCCCCAGTGCGTCCAGGACTTCCGCCGTGTGCTCGACGACAAGACGCTCGACGCCGTCTCCATCGTCACCCCCGACCACTGGCACGCCCTGCTGGCCGTCTGGGCCTGCCAGGCGGGTAAGGACGTGCACGTCGAAAAGCCGTGCAGCCACAACATCGCCGAAGGCCGCAAAATCGTCGAGGCGGCCCGCCGCTACGATCGCATCGTGCAACACGGCACCCAGCGACGCTCCGATCCGAAATGGATCATGCTGACCAGTGCGGTCCGCAGCGGAAAGTACGGCAGACTGCTCCGCGCCTATGTTTACACCTACCGGCCGCGCGAGAGTATCGGCGTCCGCACTCCGGAACAACCGCCGGCGGAGTTGGACTACAACCTCTGGATCGGCCCGGCACCCACCCATCCCTACCGCACCAATCTCGTCCATTACGAGTGGCATTGGATCTGGGACTTCGGTAGCGGCGAGATCGGCAATCTCGGCACGCACCAGATGGACCTGGCACGCTGGGCCATGCCCGCCGATGCCGCGCCCCGCAGCATCGTCAGTCTGGGCGGCCGCTACGGCTACCAGGATCAGGGCCAAACCCCCAACACCCAGTTGACGGCCTACGACCTTGGCAACGTCAAGCTCCTCTGCGAGCAGCGCGGCCTGGTCGGCAGAAAGGCGGTCAAGGTGACTGTCGAGTTCTATACCGACCAGGGCGTGGTCAAGGAAGGCAAATTCTTCCCCAAGGGTGCCGAGGAGGGCGAGCCTATCGAAGGTGCTCCCGTCGGTGGATTTGCCGACCTGGGACGACTCCACTTCCGCAACTTCATCGACTGCGTCCGCAGCCGAAACCGCAACGAGCTCAACGGCGAAATCCTCGAAGGCCACCGGTCGGCGATGCTGGCCCACCTGGGCAACATCTCGTTCCGCCTGGGCAAAGAGGTTCCCTTCGACCAGCCGCCCGCCGCCTTCGGCGGCGACAAACTGGCCGCCGAAGCCTTCGACGACATGAAGCGACACCTGGCCGACGATGCGGGCCAAAAACTGGCCGGCACCGCCTACCGGCTCGGACGAACCCTCCGCTTCGACGCTGAAACCGAAAAGTTCATCGGTGATCCGGACGCCGACCAGATGCTCACCCGGCCCTACCGCGGCCCCTTCGCCGTCCCGGAACAAGTATAGACGTCGCGTAACGGGAGGAAAAAGGTGACAGCCACCTTTTGTGCGAAGCACCCGAAGGGCCGTTCCGGCAAAAGGTGGCTGTCACCTTTTTCCTCCTGATATCACGCAACTCCGTTTGGAGAACCGCCTCAAGTTGGAGACCACCATGCCACGTAACAGAATCCCGATCCTCCTGGCCGCGATCGCGGCTGCCGTCGTCGTCTCGGCAACCGCAGCCGCCGCCGAGTCTCCGCTGCCCGACGCCAAACCGGTTCCCGATATGCAGGTGCTGCCGCTCCCCTACGACCAGGCGGCCTTCGAGCACCTCGGGCAGCAACTCACCCGCTACCATTTCGGCCCCGAGCTGCGCCGCCCCTTCTGGTACCCGATCACCGGCCCGGGCGGCCGATCGCTCACCCGCATGAACATGCCCGGCGATCCGGGCCGGTCGATCACTCAGGCCGTCCAGCCGGCGGACCCGAACAAGCCGGAAGACCCCCGCGGGCACAGCCATCAAACGTCCGTATGGATCTCCCACAAAGACGTGGGCGGCATCGACTTCTGGCGCGACGCCGGACCGATCGCCGGCCAGATCGTCCACCAGACCCGCCGCGAGGGGCTCCAATATGAAGACGGCCCGCAGGCAGCCTCCCTCCTCACGCTCAACCACTGGAACGATCCCCAAGGCAAGACCTTGATGATCGACCGCCGCCGCGCAACCGTCATGTCGGGCGAGGACGGCTCCTGGTGGCTGATCGTCGACCTGCAATTCGAGGCCCCGCCCGACGCCCCCGTAACCTTGGGCAAAACGGCCTTCGGACCGATCGGCGTGCGAATGGCCAAGACGATCGGCGTGACCGACGGCGGCGGCCGGATCCTCAACAGCGAGGGCCAGCGCAACGAAGCCGAGATGTTCCACAAGCCGGCCCGCTGGGCCGATTACAGCGGCCCGATCACCAACGAGCAGACGGCCGGAATCACCCTCATGGACCACCCCGTCAATCCGGGACATCCGACGCCGTTCCACGTCCGCGACAACGGCTGGATGGGCGTCTGCCCGACCCTCGACGCCCCCCTTACCGTCACTCCAGAAAAACCCCTGCGCCTCCGTTACGGCCTCTGGGTCCACCCCGGCGTCCCCGATGCCCAGATGCTCGACCGCCAGTGGCAAACCTTCACCCGCGAAGAACTGGCCTCAATGGAAATGAAGAAGGCACCCCCAAAGAAGGAGAAAAAGCCGAGTCCGTGACGTCCCGCAAAGGAACATCGAAGCGTTTGGGACGTCCTTTCCGGCCGGGGTCAGTGGAGGTTGATATCCTCTATGGGGATCACTTGGGAATACCTGCCGCCCAGTGGACGATCCAGGCGGTCGCGATTCGTCCCTCTGGTTGCCCTCGATCCTTCTCTATGCAGACATCACCGACGGCCG
>JAAYAY010000097.1 GCA_012719125.1 Planctomycetaceae bacterium
ATATTATCGCCGTGGGCAGTGTGCTCGAACCGGGGTTCTGGGCTGCGGGCTCATGGACCGGATTCGCCGGGTTCATTTGGGGTGCCGGCCGCATGACGGGCGAGAAGCCGATGGAGATGCCGGCGGCCCGGGTCGCGGCCGTGCGGGGCAAGTGGACCTTGCGGGCGCTGGGATGCCGGAACAAGGAGGCGGTCTGCCTGGGCGATCCGGGCCTGCTCGCCTGCCGGCTGGCGGAGAAGAAGAAGGCTCGCTACAAGCTGGGCATCATCCCCCATTGGTCCGAATTTCTGAAGCCCGCGGTGTCGGCCATCGCGGCCCTGTCACCGGAGATTCTGCTTATCGATCCGTGCGGGTCGGTCCGCGGAGTTCTCGACAACATCTGCCGCTGCCAGCATATTCTGTCGTCATCGCTTCACGGCCTGATCCTGGCCGACTCGCTCGGCGTTCCCAATGCATGGCTGCGGCTGAATCTGGGCCATGAAAAGCGGATGGGCCTGCCGGAATTCAAGTATCGCGACTACTACTCGGTGTTCGGCCTGGAGAATGCCGAGTTTGTGACGCCCGCGGATGCGACGGGACTGGACGCCATCCTGGAGAAGATGGGTTGCTATGAGCGGCCGGGATTGGAAGAGGTGAAGGCGAGGCTGCTGGCGAGTTTTCCGTTCGGAGGGGGTTAGCAGAGGTTCATTCGTTCGCATCGCTCGAGCGGCATCCGGCAACCAGCGATCTCTTGATGCAGCGACGGCTGAAGGAGCCAGTGAATTCCTGCGCGAACCACGCAAGGCCGTTTGTGTGGGTCAGGCGGCGCGGGCGTAGGCGCGGGGGCGGATTACGGAGGAGAGGGCTTTTTCGATTCCGCTCGTCTGGGAGCGGGCGGAGAACGAACAGAGGATTCGCAGTCTTCCGGCTGCTGCCATTTCTTCGCGGGCCTGCGGCGACGTTGCCAGGGACGCAACGGCTTGGGCCAGCGCCCTTGGATTATGGGGCGGCACGAGAAACCCGGTCTCGCCGGGAACGACGCACTCGGCCGCACCGCCCACGTCGGTCGCCACGACGGGGACTGCGGCGGCCATCGCTTCCAGGGCGGCCTGGGGAAAGTCCTCTTCCAGCGACGGGGACACGCTCACGTCGAACGCCGAAATGATGCGGGAAATGTCGTCGCGACGTCCCGCCCAGACGATCCGGGCGGCAACGCCTAACGTCTCCGCGTCCGTCCTGATTCTGGTCGCGTAGTCGGGCGCGGTCACGTCGCCCACCAGGACCAGCCTGGCGTTGGGAGCACGGTCGAGGAGCCTGGGCATGGCGTGGACCATGTGGATCTGCCCTTTCCGGGGGCACACGGGCCCGGCGATCCCCACGAGGAGGTCTTCGTCCTTCGCACCGAACGACGCACGGACCTGCCGCCTTTCTTCGTCGGGCAACCGGTCGATGCTGCGATCGTCGACGAAGCTGTGGATGGTCTGAATGCGGTGGGGCTGGACGAGGTTGTAGCTTTCGTGAAATCGGCGGGTTCTTTCGGAGACGGCGATCACCAGGTCGTTGAACATCCAGTGGAACTGGACGCGGCAACTGTGGGCCGTGGCAACGCAGGGAATGCCCGCCATCCAGCGCAACAGGACGCCGAAGGAGTGGGCCCGGCTCATGTGGGTGTGAAGGACGTCGATGCCGCGGCCTTGGGCCAGTCGCGAGATGCGGCGTAGTTCGTCGGCGGGCCAGCGACGGAGATCGGAGAGGATCACCTCGAAGCCTTCGGCATCGGCTTGCTCGCCGATCCACGACTCGGGGCGGCAGAGGAACACGATTTCGTGGCCTCGCTCGGCCAGTTCCCGTGCCAGGAGGAGGCAGTGGGTGGTGGCTCCGTTTGCGTCGAGGCCCGAGGCGATCTGCATAATCTTCATAGGTCGGCAACTCCCGCAGTGTTGATGCCTGGCAAGTGTGGTGGCCGAAGTCGTTTCGTCGGGTGAGACGATCCCCTGGGGACATGCAACCGTAGAAGAGATGTGGCGTGGCCCCTCTGGAGTGATCGGCTGCGCCAAGGACGCAAATTGCGACAAACCGATCCAATCAACAAGACTTACGCAAGTAGCCCATCTTGCCTGCCTCGCCAACCGTCTCCGTGCGAGCGACACCGCGAGGTAACTGCAGTTGACAATTGGGCATTTACCCTAGGATGCTTTGCGTCCGCGTTGGATCGAGTGCAGGATGCACGGGGGGATCAAGGGAATGACAAGATCACGACGTCGGCCGAGTCGTCCTGTCTGCGCCGCGGTGATCGCCGCTCTTCTCACAGGCGTGCCGGAACGAGCATCTGCGGACGGGTTCTTCACGAATCTCCGCGAAGACGTTCGCAGCACCGAGTCGGCCGGTTCACCACGGCCGGATTGATAGTCAATCGCTTCGAGGTGTTTGCCGGCTACGAGTATCTTGACATCGACCGGACACAGACGAACATGTATGTGGGCGGAGTGGGGATCTGGTTCTGAATCGGCAGTGGTGACTCTATGAACGGCTCCGGCGTTTCGGATGATATCGAGGGTGTCACTCCAAGTCTGCACGGCCCTGCCAGGTCGCAGGATCGCGTCTGCCATGCATGACGGCCAGCACAAGGATCGTATCGTTCAACAAGCGATAGTGCACGACGCAAGGGAAACGATGGAGGCGAACGGATCGGATATCCCGATATGTGGTCACGTAGAGTTCCGGGTCTGCCTCAATACGTGACAACGTCGCATACAACTCCTCAACGAATTCCTGCCCGAGACCGACTCGTCTTTCGTTGTACCAACGACAGATCTCCCCAATGTCGTCGGGAACCTCTGGCCGGAAACGAAACTGGCTACTCACAGCTCGCCCCGCAGTCGCTCCAGCACTTGATCCCAGGTCAGAGAGCTCTCAGGATCTGCTTCATGGGCGGCCATGCGCCGGTCAAGTTCCGCACGTTGCGACGGTGAGGGCGAGAAGATGCTACCGTCCTCATCAATACTGTCCCAGACTGCTTCCACGACCTTCAGACGTTCTTGAATCGGAAGCGCCTTCAGTTCATGAATTGCGTGATCTACGTCAATAGACATCGATTGACTCCCGACACTGAGATGAAGACGTGACGTTTCCCAGAGACTTCCAGCCACTATTCCCGCATTCCATTATATCCCTCAGACGGCCGGGCAGCAATCTTGCGGAACTGCCGACGAGCCGTCAGGATCAGTCGAGTCGCGGAGGAACTCGCGTCGGGCGTTCCACCCGGCCGGGCGTGGGGAGATGGGGAGCGGGGGGAGTGGAAGTTGCCGGAGCGGGTGAAGGGGGCGGAGCCGGGGTTGATGACGACGTGATTCCCAGGTCCATGTCCTCGCCGAAGTAGTGTTTTCGCGCCTCTTCGTTGGAGAGGACTTCGTCGGGCGTGCCGTGGCAGAGGACCTTTCCTTGGCGGATCACGTAACTGCGATCGGTGATTTGCAGGGTCTCGCGGACCTGGTGGTCGGTGATCAGGATCGAGATGCCGTCGCGGCGGAGTTGGCGGATGATCTCCTGGATGCTGTCGATGGTCACGGGGTCGATGCCCGTGAAGGGCTCGTCGAGGAGGATGATCTTGGGTTCGGAGACCAGGGCCCGAGCGATTTCCAGACGCCGCCGCTCGCCGCCCGAAAGGGACATGGCCTTGCTCTTGCGCAGATGGCCGATATTGAACTGATCGAGCAACGTCTTGCAGCGGGCCAGACGCTGGCGGCGGCTCATCTTGAGCATCTCCATGACGCCGAGCAGATTGTTCTGGACGGACAGCTTGCGAAAGACGCTGGCCTCCTGGGCGAGGTAGCCCATGCCGCCGTCCCGGGCGCGGCGATACATGGGCCAATCGGTCACGTCGACGCCCCCCAGCCGGACTTCGCCGGCGTTCGGCTCGATCATGCCGCAGGTCATGCGGAAGCTGGTCGTCTTGCCGGCGCCGTTGGGGCCGAGCAGACCGACGATCTCGCCGGGGTAGACCTCGAAATCGACGCCGTCGACGACGCGGCGGGTGCCATAGATCTTGACCAGCCCCTTCGCTTCGAGGATCGGCTCCATCCCTCCCCGCTGGTCTGCGTGGCCGTGCTCATTGAAGGCCAGATTTGATGGCACGTTCATATCGAAGGAGCTCCGTCTCCAGTTATCAGTTGGCAGGGTTCAGGTTGAGTTGTCAGGGTTCAGGGTTCAGGGTTCAGGGGGGAGGGTTCAGGGGGGAGGGTTCAGGGTTCAGGGTTCAGGGGGGAGGGACGGGTTCAGGGTGCAGTCCTGTTTCTTGGCTCGCGAAGCAACGGAGTCCCAATGCTCATGGAGGCCATTCCTGAACCCCAAACCCTGAACCCTGACAACTCAACCTGAACTCCAACAACTGACAACTGTCGTTACCGTATTACCCACATGCGGCCGAAATTCGGGAAGTAAGGGAAGGGAATCCTGGTGCCGGGGATGTGATCGGTCGGATGGGGCCAGTAGACAAACAGGGCCTTTCCAACCAGCAGTCTGCGGGGGACGCAATGCCCAATCCCTTCGTTTGCCCAGAGCCGGCTGTCGCGGCTTTCGCCGCTGTTGTCGCCCAAGGCAAGGAACTCTCCCTCGCCGAGTTTGTATTCCTTCTCCTGAAAACCAGCGAAGAACGACCAATACTCGGGCGTCGATAACAGGGCGTCGACCTCCGCGGCAAGCGGACGTATTCCACCATCGAGGATAGCGTAATCCCTGTTGAACTCATAGTCGGCCAACGGTTGGCCGAACGAGTTGTCGTCGGCGATGTAGTAGAGATCTCGCAGCAGGCGCAAATGACTGATTTCCAGGGGCACGGCGCGAGATGCGATTCCGGCGGGCAACAGGTCGGCTTCCGTGGGAATGAAGTTCTCCAGCGGTTCATAGGTCGTGGGCAAATCGAAACCGATTTCCCACCCGTCGATCCACAGGCGCAGTTGGTCGTCCACGTTGGCGAATCGCACCTTGTATTTGCCGGCGCCTCGAAGTGAGGTTTCCGCTTTGGGGGTGCCCAAACTGGATGAACCATCGATCGAGAGGGAAGCGATTCCGGTGGCGACGTCGATGACGCACTGGAATCGCCGGCCGCCTTCGACCAGTTCGAGGACGATTTCGCCCGACTCGCCGGCGACGTCCATCCTGCACTCGACGGCCAGGTCTCCCACCCAGTGGACGCCTCGACCGCTCAAGGGATAGGTCAATTGATCGCTCTTGGTACGTCGCGTGTTGTAGGCCGTGAAGTCGGAGATCAACTGCCGTGGCGGAGGCTGCGGGAGGGCTGTGCCTTCCTTCAGGTAGAACCAGTCCTCCTGGCTGGGTACCACGTGCTGATATCTCAGCCAGACGTCGCCGGGCGTTTGACCGTCAATGCGAAAACGTTTGTCGTCGTCGGTGTTCCATTTTCCGGGCGTATCCGAAGGAGAGCTATCGCCGTTGATCCAGCGCTGCGACAGTCCGGCGGACTCCAGTGTGGGTGAGACGTAGTCGGTGTCGTATACCGGCTGAAGCACGGCGAGCAGCTTCTTGGGGTCTTCCTTGCGGGCGATGGTGAAGTCGGCTTCGCCCTCGCGTTTGACGAACAGATCGCCGTGTTTAATCCGTATGGTCTCGTGCGGCAGCCCGCAGATACGCTTGATGTAGTTCGTCCTGGCCCCGCCGGGGAACTTGAAGACGGAGACCTCGAAACGCTCGGGATCGCGGAACTGGTAGGGGAACTTCTCCACCAGGATGCGATCGCCGCTATGCGACTTGTAGGACCTCTCTTGGGGGTTGTTGGGGCCGACGTCGATGGTATAGCGGCACATCGGGCAAGTCCCGCCCAGGGTCACGTTGCCAGTCAATTTGTTCGTCTCCGGATCGACTTCCTGGCTGGCACTGAGTTGGTAGTGATAGCCGCATTCGGGGCACTCCACGTCCTTGTGGCGTCCCATGAGGGTAGGCGCCATGGAGCCGGTCGGAATCACAAAGGCCTCGGCCTCGAACGTGCGAAACAGAAAGGCGAGGATGAAGGCGATCACCACCGACTCGATCGTTTCCCGAATTGACTCGGGAGACGTCATTCCCCCTGCTGATGAGGGAGCTTTCGTAGCCGAGCCGTCTCGTGCCGGTTTGTCGGCGGGCCGCTTTGCCGGCTGCTTTCGTTCGCTGGAGCGTTTCTTCGTCTTTGCCATGAAAATGGATCCTGGAGGCTGCCACGGCGTCATGGAGGGCTATGGGCCGATTAGTATTCGCTATCGTTCTTTGCCGCTTGGCCCAAAAACCGCCAGCCTCCCAGGTTTCTTACGAAGACCGGGACCGGTTCCGACGTTCGGACAGATGAGTGAGTTGGTAATCGGTGTGCGTTTCCCTCTTGGCGAATATACCGGATTTGACGGATACCGGGAACTTGAAATCGCCGGTCGCCGTCATTTGCACACTAGAATGGGGGGGCCGCGTCACAGCTTGCGAAGGTAGTCTATTGCGAGGGCGGCAGAGGCTTGGGGATCGGGGCCGTGAGGGGAGATTGTGAAATGGCCCTGGTAACCGTGTTCGTCGAGCATCGCCAACAGGCTTGGGAAATCCGTTGCCCCGGAGCCCAAAGGTGTGATTTCGCCGCGTTGCGTGGCCAGATTGCAGAAGCCGTCGGTAGCGTGAACGTGGAGGATTCGTGGTCCGAGGGCGGCGACCGCCTCGGTGGGCGAATGCCCGGCGGCGGCCAGGTTTCCGGGATTGAAGTCGACGCCGATCGTTCCTTCGGGGAGGCAATCCATCAGGCGGGCGAGTTGCGTTCCGGGCTCCGAGCCGGTCTCGGCGGCCAGAAACGCCCCCACGTGGTTGCCGTAATGGGCCAGATCGGCAAGCACCTCAAGGAGGAGGCCGGCGGTCGACGGGTTGGGATCGGAGGGCACGCGGCCCACGTGGTTGACCACCGCGGCAGCGCCGAGCCGGGCAGCCAGACGCATGGCGGCCTTGGTGGCCTCAACGCGAGCCTCCAGGTCGGCGGGCGAGTCGTAGCCGCGCCGGGTGCGGAAACTCACCGCCGCCACCCGCAGATGCAGATCGGCCAGCATCTTCCGAAGCTGCCGCAATCCCGTTTCGGCCAGGCTTTTCGGAGCGAATTGACCTCGCGCGTCGAGTTCGACGGCGTCGGCGCCGAGATCGGCGGCTGATTTGAGGGCTTCTTTCGGGGGCAAGCCCAGTCCGGCGAGTTCGATTCCGATCTTCAGATGCGGCACGCACTGCTCCTTCCGGTCGTAGTGATCTGGTCGAAGGTCGTCGAGTCTACCGAAGACGTAGACGATACTATCTGGGGAATCCTGTTGCCCTAGCCGTCCGGACGAATCGAGAATGAAGATTCTCCCAATCCTGCTCATTCTAACACTGGTGCCGGCGGCGCCCAACGTCGCCGAGGACTCGTCTCAGGTGTTCCGCTGCACCTTCGACGAGTCGTGGGACCAGAACTACGACGAGTGGCCCGACGGTTGGTCTCGCCGGCGTGGGAAGGGCTATCCCGAGTATATCTCGATCAAGATCGCCGCGGCGGAAGACGCTTTATCCGCCGGGAGATGCTTGCAGATCAACCTCGACGGGGGCGCGGCGATTGCGTACAGCCCTCCGATCCGCGTCACGCCCCTGCACAGTTTCGTTCTGCAAGGCGCGATCGATACCAGCGGGATCGAATTCGATCAGGCCTGCCTGTCTCTCACGCTGCTGGACGAGAAGAACGAGCGGCTGGAAACGTATCATTCGGGGCGGATTGGCCGTCAACCGGGCTGGAATACGCTCACTCTCGGTCCCATTGAACCGAAGAATGAAGCGGTGCGACTTGCCGTGGTTGGTTTGCACGTCGAACCGGGCAAGCAGGCCGATCTGAAAGGGAGCGTGCGATTCGACGAGATTCTGCTGACGCGGCTTCCACGGATCACGCTGGGGATGCGAAACGTGCATCACATGTTCACCGATCCCAGCGAAATGACCGTCGATTGCCGGGTTTCGGGGATTACTCGGGAACGCCAGGACGTGAAGCTGATTCTGGAGGACGCCTTGGGCACGCGTCTGGCCGAAGCCGAGCGGCCGCTGGAAACGGCGACGGCGCCGGGGAGTTACTCCGTCGCCGTCGATTCGGAAAAGGAAACGCGACCGGCCCTGATGGGTTCGGTTCGCTGGCAACCTCCGATTGCCGGCCCGGGGTTCTACCGGATACGGGCCGAATTGAAGGACCATGAGGGACCCGTGCATCTCCAAGACGTCACGGCCACGGTGGTGATTCCCCAGCCGGAGTCGGCGGGCGGCGAGTTCGGTTGGACGTTGCCGGACGGCGGCAAGCCCCTGGATCTGTTCGACCTGAGCAAGGTGGTCTCGCAGGCGGGGATCGGTTGGGTCAAGCTCCCCTTGTGGTTCGGCCTGGACGCCGACGAAGAGAGACTCCAGGATTTGATACGTTTCGGCGAGCGACTCTCGGTCCACGGGATTCAGATGGTGGGCCTGTTGAGCGAGCCGCCGCCGGAGGTGGCGAAGCATTTCACGGACGTCGATCCGCTTTCGGCCGCGGTGATCTTCAGTGCTGCCGAGCAGATCTGGTATCCGTCGATCAAGCCGACCATGATCCGCATGGCGACTCAGGTTCGCTGGTGGCAATTTGGCGGCGACACGGATACAGGGTTTATCGACTACCCGAACCTGCCGGAGAAGGCGGCTCTGCTGAAGAGCAAGCTGGACGAGGTCGGCTACGGCGTCAACGTAGGGTTTGGGTGGAGCTGGCTGCACGAGTTGCCGCAGGCGGAGAAAGCCCCATGGAGGTTCATGGCACTATCCAGCGACGCGCCGCTCACGCAAGATGAACTGCCGGTCTATCTCGAATCGGCCCAACGTCCCGAGGTCCGGCGATGGGTCGTCCTGACGCCGCTGGCGAAGGACGAATACGCCATGGAAACGCGGATTCTCGATCTCGTCCATCGCATGATGGCAGCGAAGATCCACGGCGCCGAAGGGATCTTCATTCCCAATCCGATCGACCATCGCGAAGGATTGCTGCGGGAGGACGGCGGGCCGGGCGAATTGTTCCTGCCCTGGCGGACGACGGCCTTGATGCTCGCTTCGGCCGAATATGCGGGCAGCATCGACTTGCCGAGCGGGAGCGAGAACCGGATCTTCGTGCGTGAAAACGACGCGGTGATGGTCGTGTGGAACGACACCCCGACCGAAGAAGTGATCTATTTGGGTGAGAACGTGCGCTGTACCGACCTGTGGGGCGTCGAAACCGTGCCGGGACTCGATCACCATCGCCAGGTAGTCCAGGTGAACGAGACTCCCCAGTTCGTCACCGGGCTGAACCCTGCCATCGTGCGGTGGCGGCAAAAATTCGCCTTCGATGAGCCGCAGATCCCCAGCATTTTCGGCCGACAGTACAGCAACGGATACCACGTCGAGAACACCTTCGATCGCTCGGTTTCGGTGACGGTGAAGCTGGTGACTCCCGACGTTTGGAAGGTAACTCCGCCCGAGTCGAGCTTTCGCCTGGAAAAGGGCCAGCCTTACCATCAGGGCTTCAGTATCTTTCTGCCTTACGACGCGACCAGCGGCGCCCACGACGTGCGGTGCGACTTCGAGATCCACGATCAGGAGCCTCTTCGATTCAGCGTCTACCGGCGCATGCACGTCGGTCTGGGAGGGATTCGCGTCGAAGTGCAAACCCGCCTGAACGCGGAGGGCGAGCTCGAGGTCGAGCAGCACTTCATCAACGACACCGATGAAACGATCAGCTTTCGCTGCTACCTCTACGTCCCCAATCGCCGGCGTCAGAAGCTCGATATCCTCGACCTGGGGCACGGGCGCGACGTGCAGAGGTTTCGCCTTCCGGACGGCGCCGAGTTGATCGGGCAAACGCTCTGGCTCAAGGCCGACGAGATCGGCGGCGGACGCGGGCTCAACCACCAGTTTCAGGCACAACCATAACGCCGGGAAGCACGAAATCCGAAGCTCGAAACACGAAACATGCCCGAATTATCGAAATCCCAATTGACCGGCGCAAACGCTGCAATCGTCGCAAGGGCGACAGCCTTCAACCAGTTGGCACCGCAACATGACCGACTCGCAAGCTATGAACGACCCGAGCACCGCGCTTGATCGCGTCGCCGCCAAGGCCTGCCGGCTGTTCAGTTTGCCGGCGGTGGCCATGAAAGTTCTGGAGCTGACGGAGAGCACCAAGGTCGACACGCTCGCTCTGAAGCAGTGTCTGGAAACCGATCCGGCGTTGACCGGCAAAGTCCTGCGGGTCGTCAACAGTTCGGTCTACGGATTGAGCCGCGAGGTCTCCGACTTGAATCAGGCCCTCGCCCTGCTGGGCATCAAGCCGCTCAAACTGCTGGTTCTTGGGTTCAGCCTTCCGGCGGGGCTTTTCGACGGAATCGTCGGAGACGTCCTGCTACGTTACTGGCGTCACACGCTGGTCAAGGCCGTGGCGGCCAGGGAGATCGCCGAGACGTTCTGGAAGCGAGCGGGGGACGAACCGTTCATCGCGGGCTTGCTGCAGGACTTGGGAGCCCTGTTGCTCATCCAGGAACTGGGCGAGCCCTACGTCCGCTTTCTCGAAGAGGTGGGCGACCACCGGGGCGAGGTGGCCGATCTCGAACGGCAGTCGCTCGGCTTCGAGCATACGCAACTCACCGCCCAATTGCTCCGCCACTGGAAGCTGCCCGAGTCGCTGGTTCAGGCAGTGTCGCTTTCCGAGCGACCGCGCTCGGGCGAAGACCCGTCGATTACGGCGGTGCGCCAGATCCTGCGGCTGGCGGAACTGGTTGCCCGGCTTCTTGCCGACGATCGGGAGGACGCGCTCGCCCTGTTGCTTCAGGAGGGGCACAAGACCTGCGGAATGAGCCGGAAGGCCGCGGAAGAACTTGTGATCGGCTTGCAGGAGAAGGTCGAGCAACTCGCCGACACGTTGAATGTGGACGTGGCCGGCGGCGCGGACTACGGCGAACTGTTGGAGAAGGCTCGTTCTCGACTGGCAGACGTGGCCGAGGAAGTGGTCGGTGAGTTGGTCGCCGCCAGGTCGCACTCCGAAGCCGACAGGGGCCCCATGGCCGACGTGTTGACCGCCTTGACGCGTGCGGCTTCCGCCGTCCCCGCGTCGCCTGCCGAGAGAGAGCCCGGGCCGGTGCATTCTGCGGTTTCTCCGCCGGTTTCCCGCAGTTCGGGCGAGCAGGTGGCCGCTTCCCATGTCTCGACGATCACACCCGTAATCACCCGAACGCGTCTGGCCGCCTACTTGGCGACGGCCGCCGCGGCCTGCCGGCAGGCGAGGCGCCCGCTGAGCCTGATGCTGGTGGAGATGAACGAGCCCGAATCGCTGGTGCTGGCCTACGGACGGGAGGGGTTCGTGCAGATTCGATCCAGGATCGGCGAGTGCTGTCGCCAACTCGAACACGAGCAGCGGGCGTGCATTCCCTACGGCGAGACGGGGTTCTTCGTGATTTTGTCGGACTGCGAGCGGCAGACGGCCGTTCATCTCGGACAGTCGCTGATCCAGACAGTCCGGAGTCACTCCACCGCCGACGGTCCGCCTCTGGGCGTTTGCGTGGGTGTGGCCAGCGTCTCGCTTCCACCGGTCAACTTCGATCCGAACCTGATGCTCGAATCGGCCGATCGCTGTCTGTACGGCGCCCGAGCGTCGGGCGGGGCGATGGTGAAGAGCATTGAGATTTATTGAGGCGGGGTCTTGCGGCGGCGTCCTTCTGGCCGCACAAACCGCCCAGTCTTCCCCACCCCACACAGAGGGGCTGGTTGGTCACCAGACGCCGGCACCTGGGGGCTTGGTTGCTTGAGTCCCCCCTTGGTAGAATAGTGGGTTTGGAGCCGCTACCGAGACGGTTGGTCGTGCGCTGGAGTATCCGCGTGAGAGACCGCCGGTTCGTTTCCGGCTGGTTCCACCTACTGGGTGCCATCGGGCACATGGCTTGCCGGCTGTGTTCTGTCAGAGTGAGAGACCGATTCGATGACCAGCGACCCGAACGATCGTCTGGAAGACCAAGCTGAACCGCAAGGGGGGGAGAACGGTGTGTCGGACGACAAAACCCCGCCGCAAGAGAACGGTTCCGAACGTGGGGAGCGTCGCAAGATCCTGATCGGCTCGCAACGCAATCCGGATGCCTATCTTCCCAAGCCCAAGCGGGACTGGGAACCGGTGGTGTCGAAGCCGCAAGACGAGAAGTCGAGAGAGGAAGAACCGACTGCGGAGAAGCCGGAGGGTGTTCCCGTTCCGCCCGCGGTCGAGGAATCCAAGCCGGTCGCCCCCCTCGCATCGCCCAGAATGGAGCCGGCTCCGGCGGCCCAGCCGGTTGCCCCTGCTGTGGAGCCGGTCCAGGGGCCAGTCGAGCCGGTTGCCCCTGTTATGGAGCCGATCCGGGCGTCGGTGGCGCCTGCTGCGATGCCGATGCCGCGAGTTTCGGTTCCCAGACCGGTTGCACCTCGGGTGGAGGTTGATGACGCGATCGTTGAATCGGAGGTTGATGAACCGGTCCCGGCCAGGAAGTTTCCGCCGCCCAATATTCGCGGGCGGTTGTCGGCCGATCTGGAGGAAGAGTTGGAGGCGGCGCTGGAAGGCGTCGAACTCGAATCGCTGATTGCCGAAGGCGAGGCGGTGACGAAGCAGACGATGCTCGAGCCGGACACGCGAATGAAGGGACGCGTCGTCATGATCCGCAGCGACGACGCCTTCGTCGAACTGGGCGGACGCGAGCAGGGGATCGTGCCGGTCAGGCAGTTCGAAGGGAATCTCCCGGAAATCGGCGCCGAGGTCGAAGTCCGCGTCGTCCGCTTCAATCGCGAAGACGGTCTCTACGAACTTTCCCTGCCCCACGGGGCCGCGTCGGTCCAGGACTGGTCCGATCTGGAAGAGGGCATGGTCATTGAGACGATGATTACCGGCCACAACGCGGGTGGGCTCGAATGCGAAGTCAACCATATCCGCGGTTTCATTCCCATCAGCCACATTGCCTTGTACCGCGTCGAGAACATCGAGGAGTTCGTGGGCGAGAAACTCCGCTGTGTGGTCACCGAGGCCAACGAAAGCCGCCGCAATCTGGTGTTGAGCCGGCGGTCCTACCTTGAACGGGAACGGGAAGAGGCCCGCAAGAAGCTGCTCGAATCGCTGGAGCCGGGCCAGGTTTACGAAGGGACCATCCGCAAGTTGATGGATTTCGGCGCTTTCGTCGATCTGGGCAGCGGCGTGGACGGCCTGCTCCACATCAGCGAGCTTGCCTACGGGCGGATCAAGCATCCGAGCGAGGTGGTGAGCGAGGGGCAAGCGGTGAAGGTCAAGATCAAGAAGTACGACCCTGCGACGGGCCGGATCAGCCTGGCCTACCGCGACATGCTGCCGGACCCGTGGGAAGAGGTGGAAGACAAGTATCCGCCCCACAGCGAGGTCAAGGGTCGAGTGACCAAGCTGATGGAGTTCGGGGCGTTTGTGGAGTTGGAACCGGGCGTCGAAGGCCTGGTCCATATCTCCGAGCTTTCTCACAAGAAGATCTGGCGCGTCAGCGACGCGGTCAAGGAAGGTGAGGAAGTGGCCGTGCTGGTCCAGTCGGTCGACAAGGCCTCGCGACGTATCAGTCTCTCGATGAAGGGGCTTACGCCCGCCCCGGAAGCCGAGCAGAAGGGCAAAAAGGACGACGAGCCAAGCGAGCCGGCTCAGAAGTCGAAGGTGCAGCGGTCGGCGAAGAAACCGCTGAAGGGGGGGCGGACCACGGACTCGGAAGGACAGAAGTTCGGGCTGAAATGGTAGGGCAGGCCGCGTCTGTGGACCTGTCGAATTCTTCGTGCTAGGCTGAGTAGCCTGAATTGACCCACGTGCGCATCTCGCGCGGGCAGTTGACCCCAGAACCCGAAGCCACTTTCGCCCCGTACTGCGCGGCGGATGAGGCCTCCGGGCTCGGTGTGTGTGTGCCGCCCGATTGCGTTGTCTTGCTTTGCCCGTCTGCCTGCTTTGCACCAACTTGTCCGGAAGAGGAGCCATACCGATGAGACGTCGCCCATTGCTTGCCACGCTCGCACTGGTTCTTGTCGCCAGCGTCACCCCTGCCGTCACCGCGGCCGATTGGCCCGTGTTTCACGGCCCCGACGGGAGCAACAAGTCGCCCGACACGGGGCTCCTGAAGGAGTGGCCGGAGGGAGGTCCGAAACTGATCTGGCAAGCCGAAGGGCTCGGCGAGGGCTTTTCGAGTGTGACCGTGGCCAACAGAATGGTGTATACGGCGGGGAACAAGGACGAGAAGACGATCGTGACCGCCTTGGACATGGCGGGCAGGTCGGTCTGGCAGGCGGCGAACGGCGGCGCCTGGACGAAGGATCACCCGGGCACTCGAAGCACGCCGACGATTGACGGGGACCGCCTCTACCACGAGAGCCCGATCGGCAACGTGATATGCTTGAATGCCAAGACGGGCGAGGAAATCTGGAGCTTGAACATCCTCAAGGAGTTTGAGGGAGAGAACATCATTTGGGCCCTCGCCGAGTCGCCGATTATTGATGGCGACCGGCTGATCTGTTGTCCGTTCGGGAAGAAGGCGAGCGTCGTTGCCCTCGACAAGATGACGGGCAAGGTCGTCTGGGCGGCCGAGGGCACCGGCGACAAGGCCGGCTACGGCACTCCGGTTCTGGTCGAGTACGGCGGCCTGCGCATGGTGCTCACCATGAACCAGAAGGCCGTGGTGGGCGTCGACGCCGATTCGGGAACGCTCCTGTTCCGCTTTCCTCACGAAACGAAGTACGACGTCAACGCCCTGATCCCGCTGTTCCACGACGGGCAGGTCTTCGTCAGCTCGGGTTACGGCGCCGGATCGCGGATGATCAAGCTTTCGGTTCGTGGAAAGAAGGTTTCGGCGGAGCAGGTTTGGGAGAACAAGAAGTTCGACAACCATCACGGCGGCGTGATTCTGGTCGACGGCTACATTTACGGCACCAACTCCCGCGGCCAGTGGATGTGCCTCGATTGGAAGAGCGGCGAGGCGAAATGGACCGACAAGGGGATCGGCAAGGGCTCGCTGACTTACGCAGACGGGCTGTTGTACGGGTTCAACGAGAGAGAGAACGACCGCACGGTCGGCTTGATCAAGCCGTCGCCCGACGGCTATGAATTGATCAGCCAGTTCCAGATCCCCGAGGGGGGCAAGGGCAACTCCTGGGCCCATCCGGTGGTGATCGGGGGGCGTCTCTATGTTCGCCACGGAGACTTTCTGTTCGTGTACGACGTGAAGGCCGACTGAGGCATTATTCCGCCCCATGCAACGACTCCTGTTGCCGATTTGTGCCATCGTCGTGGCGCTCGCCATTCCGATCGTTCCATGGCTCGTGATCGGGTTTCCGTTCGAAATGCGGCTGGAAGAGACGATCGACGGGGTCGCCGACCCGGCCACGGCGGCTCTGTTGGTCGTGGGGCTGTTGAGTGCCGACGTCTTTCTGCCGATTCCGTCGAGCTTGCTCAGCACGCTGGGGGGCGAGGTGCTGGGATTCGTCGCGGGCACGGCGGCTTCGTTTGCGGGCCTGATGCTGGGCGCGGTCTTTGGGTTCGGCCTGGCACGAATGGCGGGCCGCCCGCTGATGACGCGTCTGGCGTCGCCCGCCGACATCGAGCGGATCGATAGACTCAGCGAGCGAATGGGGCCTGCGCTGCTGATGGTGACGAGGCCGATTCCTGTCTTCGCGGAAGCGGCCGTGTTGTTTTTCGGGGCGACGGGCTTAAGTTGGCGGCGGTTTCTGCCGCCGGTGGCGGCGACGAATCTGGCAATAGCCGGCGCCTACTCGGCGCTGGGGAGTTGGGTTCACCTGCCGGCGGCGTTGGCGTTGTCGATAATTCTGCCCGTGGCAGCGACCTGGTTTGCCCGGCGAACGATGGGGGCGAGTTGACCGGCGCGCCGCGTTCGCCGTGGAGAGGGTCGGCCGCTCGGCGTGGCGGCTTGGTCGGGATACGTATTCACCCCTACGGGCCAGTGTGCATAGCTATTCACTGCAAGCGGGCTCTGCATCATTATTCACAATGAAATTGTACTCCAACTGTCAGGGCTGGAAATCGTTTACCTGTCGGCAATTGCGCCGCGCGTTGGCGCGCTCAAAACCGCGTTGCAGGGCAGGGACTTCCATATGATGCTTGACACGTTTTCGCGGGACGACTAGCTTCGGGGTGGTCGATTGGGCGACTCTTGCTGCTCAGCGACAGGGCTTGGCGTCATGCAGCGAGGGGCGTATTTATCCACGAGCAGCTCCAATTGGGTTGCATCGGTTGTTTTCGGCGGGGGCCGGGATGACTGCTTCATGGTATCGGGTCTCTGAGGCTCGCACGTTTGCTCTGTTTGATGCGAGTGTCGTACGTCCGGACACCCCCTTCGAAGGCGCGGATGCGTTCTTTTTCCTTTCCGTCTTTCGAGGAGGAGATTCACGATGCGCGGTCTGAAGAATCGAGGCGGCGGGATTCCGCCCCGCTCACACTATGGGTTTACCCTAGTGGAACTGTTAGTGGTGATTGCCATTATCGGCATCTTGATCGCCCTGCTTCTGCCGGCCGTTCAGGCCGCCAGAGAGGCGGCCCGGCGATCGCAGTGCACCAACAACCTGAAGCAGATCGGTCTGGCGTTCCACAATTTTCAGGACACCTATGGCAAGCTGCCCACCGGGGCACGTGACGGAGACCACCGGATTCCAAGCACGCTCACCTTCTGTTGCCGGTCGAACACACGGCACGGCTGGAGCTGGTCGTATCACATTCTGCCGTTCCTCGAACAGTCGACGGTCTACGACCTGGCCAACGACACCGACGATCCCGATCCGCCGGATGAAAACAACTACAACCCCAAGGAGAACACGGTTCGTGGTATGGCGGTCACGACCTACTATTGCCCGAGCCGCCGCATTCCCAAGCTCCACAGCAGTTCCTACAAGTGCGACTACGCCGGCAATGCGGGCGAGCGGTCGGTGGGCGGGAACCTGCGCGCCACGGCAAGCGGCGGGCTGAGAGGAGCCGTGATGCAAACCGACCGCGACAAGCTCCGCCTGGAATTGATCAAGGACGGCACGTCGAACACGATCATGGTCGGCGAGAAGGCCCTGAACTCTCTATCGTTCGGGAGCGAGGGGGGCGACAACGAACGCTGGAACAATGCCGGCTGGGACGAGGACGTTATTCGTTACGGAGCGGCAGTCAACAGCGGCGTCTACTATGGTCTGCCGCCGATTTCCGACGAAGAGGCGACGAA
Source organism: Planctomycetaceae bacterium (assembly GCA_012719125.1). Classification (GTDB taxonomy): domain Bacteria; phylum Planctomycetota; class Planctomycetia; order Pirellulales; family Thermoguttaceae; genus JAAYAY01. The sequence goes on from JAAYAY010000097.1 coordinate 17,223, forward strand.
GGACGTCAACGGCACGTGGACCACAGTGACCGACAAATCGGGTTATGCATGGGGGCAGTGGCACCCGTTCTTCGGCTCATCCCACCCCGGCGGCACGAATTTCTGTCTGGCTGACGGGTCGGTCCGGTTGATTTCAACCACGGTCGACGACGAGATCTTCCGCCGCGCCAGCCTGACCAACGACGGCGAAACCGTCGAGTTGCCGTAATCGAAGTCGCAGAGAATGTGAACCGCTGCGCGGTCAGCTTGATCGCCACAGAAAGACACTTTCACCAAAAGGAGACGGACTACCGATGAAACAGCTCATATGGGCTCTCTTGTTCCTGGCGTTTTCGTTCACCCTGGGTTGTGGATCGAACCCCGGCCCGCCGCCGTCGAGCCCCGAAGCGCAGGCGGAGTCAGACGCCCACGATGCGGCAGTGGACGAGGCGGAAGCGGCCCAGGGGGCTGAGCAATAGCGATTCCCCGGCCTGTGGCCGGACCGTTTGCCTGACACACCACCCCCAGCCATCGGGAAGAAGCCGATGAGCTGGGGGTTCTTGTGCGCGCATGCCCTATGCCTTCGACAGCCCGAAGAGCCGGCTGAGCCCGCCGGTCTTCTTGCCGGACTGTTGTTCGCCGGGAGTTCCGCCGGAGGTGAGGGCATCGGCCAAGGCGGTGAACGATTGGGTGACCGAGGCCTTCGGAGCCTGTTCGATGAGGGGAACGCCGTTGTTACGGGCTTCGATCACCGTGCGGAAGTCGTTGGGTAATTGCCAGTAGATGTCGCGCCCGATCGTATCTTTGGCTTTTTTGAGAGTGATGTGGCCGCTGTCGAGGCCGACCCGATTGACCACGATCTTGACCTTTTCCGCCATGTGGTCCATCTGGCTGAAGGACGCCATGAGGCGGACGATATTGCGGAGGCAGGGGAGGTCGAGCTGGGTGATCAGCAGGATCTCGTTGGCGGCCCGGAGGGCGACCTGGTCGATCGGGCTGTAGCTCTTGGACAGATCGATCACCATGTGGGTAAATGTGGCTTTGAGCAGTCCGATGACGCGTTGCAGATCTTCAGAGCTGACGAGCGAGGTGTCTTCCAACTGCACCGGGCGGGGCAGCAGGAACAGTCCGGAAGAGTGCTTGGTCAGCGAACGCTTGAGCAGCGAGAAATCGAGGCGGGTGACGTTTTGGGCGACGTCGACGAGGGTGTAGTCGGGGATGGTGTCGAGAAACACGTCGGCATCGCCGAGACTCAGGTCGAGATCGACCAGGACGACCGAGTTTCGTTCTTCCCGAGCCAAGGCGCAGCCCAGGTTGACGGCGACGGTCGTGGTGCCGACGCCGCCGGTGGACCCGGCCACGGCGATCACCTGGCAGCCGCGAGGCTTGCTGTCTCCCTTGCCGAAGCGACGCTCGCTGATGCGTCCGAGGGCGGCCAGGAGGTCCTCCAAGCGGACCGGGAGGGGAAGAAACTCTTTCGCTCCGGCACGCATCGACTTGAGAATCAAGTTGCCGTCATTCGAGGAGCTGACGACAAGGACCGCGCAGTCCGGGGAGTGTTCGCTGAGTCGGCCGACGAGCCGGAGTGCGCTTTCGGGATCGGCGTCGATCGCCACGACGCCGATGTCGGGGTTGGTCTGAGCGACGACGTCGGCAAAGAACTCGTACCGCGAGGCTTCGGCTTCGAGCCAGATCATGTCCATGCCCATGAGCATGGACTTGAGCCGTTCACGACTCGAGTCGTTTGGGTCGACGATTGCCAGTCGAAGGACGTTACTCATAGCAGTGGATATTCAGTGGAGCTGATCGAGATCGTGCCGATCACCTGTGGTGGGATAACTCAGCGTCCTACTGAATATGGCTTATTTATCCGGCCACGTCGTAACCAATCGGGCCGATCAGGGTCGGAAGGGGCGAGGTTGTGGAACCGCCCGTCGATACAGGCAGAGCCTTTGGCGCAGGCGTTGCAGTCGGCGTAATTGGCCTGGCATTCTGATAGCGGACGGAGGCAGGCGCGGCGGGCGTCTGGGGAGGAGCCGCGTTACGCTGCGGAAGTGGGACGGAGGGTGGAATCGATTCGGGGACCGGCAGTTGCCGAGGTTGAGGCGAGGGAATCTCGTTCATCTCGATCGTGCGTCCTTCACCTGAATCGATCATCTGGGGCAGGCCGGCGCCGCCGTCGATCGCCTGGTCGCATGCTTCGCACCCTTGGCCGTTGCAGGGTGGGCAGCAGTTGGGGACCTCGATGTACCCCTTCAAGTAGAGTTCCCAGTCGCTGGGGCTGGTAGTACCCATGCCCGGCCCGCACTGGGGCACCTGATCGGCGTCCATGCCGGCGACGAGTTCGGGCGTTACGAAGATGAGCAGTTCAACTTCGTTCATTTTTTCTTGGTCGCGGCGGAAGGCGGCGCCGACGTAGGGGAGTTCGCTGACCCAGGGCAACCCCTGGCGCGAGGTCTCGATGCGGTGCTGGAGAAGGCCGGCGATGGCCAGGGTCTGTCCGGCTTCCAGTTCAACCCCCGTGTCGACCTTGCGATTTCGGAAGGCCGGCTCGCCATTGGGGCCCTTGCGTGCCCCGTCGATTTCGCTCACTTCGGGGCGGATCTCCAGGCGGATTCGCCCGTTTCCGAGGACGATGGGGACGAAGTCGACCTGCGTTCCATAGGGCTTGTAGACCGTGTTGGAGGGGACGCCGAGTCCGCCTCCGGAGACAACGGGCACTTCGCCGCCGCATTGAAAGCTGGCCGGTCGCCCGCTGACGGTCACCAGGGTCGGTTCCGAGAGCAACTTGGCCATATTGTCGCCCCGCATGGCTTCGAGGACACCGAAGAAGGTGGTCGGGCCGTTGATGACGTTGAACATGAAGTTCCCGGAATTCAATTCCACAGCGGCCGGATCTGTGCCGGTGGCGGCCGTTGCGCTGGCAATCAACCCGGCGGCCGCCGACGTGATCACGTTGGTGCCGGAGATGTAAGACCAGTCGAAGCCCATGTCGCGAAACTTGGTTCGCGAGACTTCCATGACCTTCACGTGAAGCAGGACCTGCTGGACGCCGCCGACCTGCAATCGGGTTACGACTTTGTTGGGATAAAACGTCTCGGCGATGCGGACGATCGAATTGACGTCATGGGCGTGGTCCACGAAGCCTGAAATGAGCACGCTGTCGGCATAGCCCCTGATCTTCAGCGAGGCGTTGGGAAACTGCTCGGAGAGGAGCATTTCCAGTTCGCGGGTGTCGCCGTAGACGACGACGTCGACGGTGAAGATGCTCTTATTCTCGTCCCAGAGATTGACCTGGGTTACGCCAGCCTTCTTCGCCGCCAGTTGGATTTCGGTGGGAGAGAGCGGGGTGAGATCAAGAATCTCCGGATTGTTGACTTGAGCCTGGGGAATCGGGCGCTCGAGCGTGAGGATGCGGCTGGTGTTGACCACCATCTGCTGCCGCTCGTTGGCCGAGCTGATGCGATGAATGATCGACTCGGAACGACTCACGTTGGTCTCCGCCGCGCGAGCAGGCAGAGCCAAGATCGATCCGGCGATGGAGAAGAGGAGAAGAGCCCCGATCGCTTGCCTAACCATCCTTGTATCTTCCTTGATTTTCGCCGGATGCCTTTGAGCCGCCAGCATCCGGCTGGTACTGCGCTGGCGTCGAGGAACCGTTGGGTTTGTGGCCCTTTGTTCCGCGACGACCGAAACGGCATTCACACTCGTTCATCCATAACGGGAAGTCCGCTCCGCGTACTTCCCCCTCAATCCATCGGTATCGTCGCCTTTCGCGGAGCGAAAGGCGACAGTCATTTCCTCGGTGATCCTTAGTCGTCAATTACGGGAGCCCTGCTATCGGCGGGTTCCGCAGGTCCCGGCTGTGGAACCGTGGGCACATCCGACGGGGAGCCTCCGACCGGCGCTGGGGCCGCTGTCTGGTTCGGATTTGCTTGCTGCCCCGTCGACGATGCGGGCTTGGAAACGATTTTCCACTGGAAGGGGGCTTGGCTGCCTGATCCCTCCTGGTCAGACATCTCCGACGGGCCTTGCATAAGCACTTCCCGGACCTGGGACCCGTTGATCACGCGGACGGTGTGGCTCGGCAGTTTCGGGTCCGAGACGGTGACTGCCGTGGCCTGCGGCTGTTCGGCCACAGGCATACTCAACACGCTGTCCTTCTCGGTGTCTGCGATCTCGGAATCGCCGAAGATCTGGGCCACCTGATGGCCTTCGTCGGGGACGTCCGCTTCTTCGTGATCGTTGGGGCTTCTCAGCGCCAGGCGAAGCTTGCCCAATTCGTGGGCGAGCATGACTCTTTCGGTTTGCTCGGGGGTGAGGAGCAGCGAAATCGTCTTGGCTCGAATCGACTTGCCGCTCTCATCCGATTCCAGAGTCCAGGTGGAATCGACGGCAAAGACCTTGATATCCTGCAGAATCGTCTTGGTCATCGTTCTGCGGATTCCGGTGTTGCCTCCGCCCTTGGCGTAGACCAGGATGTCGACTCGATCACCGGGGAGGATCATGGCGGCTCCACCGCTCACTTCATCGACCTTCACAGGGACCGAACGGTATCCTACGGGGATTTGGGGGGCCGCCCCGCCGGCGCTCTCGCCCTTGCTGAGGAGTTTCACATCCAGAACCGGTTCGCCTGCGAAGAGCCTGGTTCGGGGGCGCCGACCCTCGATGTCTTCGAGCTTGCCGAGCACGCCTTCGGGCACCTTGTCCTTGGGCCACTGCTCCAACTTGAGTTTCTCGGCAATGAGCACGTTTCCGAGAGGGATATCCTCCTTGACGACGAAGACGGGCAGGGTCTCGATGTCCGGGGCCACGGTGACCGTCGTGCGATTGGCCATCAGCCGGGTGATGCCAACGGACGCAAACACACCGCAGGCAAGGGCGAAAATAAGCAGAATCAATGACTTGGATTGCATGACAAGTTCCGTTGGCTGCCTCGGGAGGATCGGCCGTCGCCCCTCAAGACGCAGCGTCGAGAGGGACTCCGTCCTCCGGAGTAGGTCCTTAGGGGACGGTCTCTCGACATTCAGTTGTGGAAATGCTTGCCAGCCGCCGGCGGGCGGCCTTGAGCCGTGACATTTCCCGTGTGTTTGCACTGTGAGGGCACTCGGTTGGCCCTTTGGGGGTGCTGTGCCGATTCATGGGTGCGCAGGGGCGCTTGGTGGATGGCACAGCGACACCGCGTCTTCTTCTTCGGCAGGATCGGCACACTTTCTCCAACCTACACGTGGTTTCCCGTTGCCGCACGGCGATCCATGGCCGCTGAACGCTCGGTCGTGGCGGGGGTATGGGTGATTTGAGAAGGGTGAGCAAGCTCACAGCGTGATTCCCAGATAGGCGAAGTAGCCGATGGTGCCGATGGCGATCGGAATTCCGTAAGGGAGGAGCATCATCGTGGGTTTGCGGTCAGCGGCCATCTCGGAGAGTTTGGTTGGGCTTCGGATCACCAAAATCTCGGTAATGATACTGAGGAACTGCTTCTGGTGATGCCGCCATGTGCGGCTGACCGCGACCATGACGAGCGCGATGACGGCGCCGATGAGGGCCGAGACGACGAACGCCCAAACGGTCTGGGTGGCGCCGATCCAGGCACCGACGCCGGCCAGGAGTTTCACGTCGCCGGCCCCCATGCCGCCGATGGCGTAGGCGGGCAGCAGAAGGCCGAGTCCGAACATGGTTCCCACGAAGCTCGCCCACAGGCCTTCCGATCCGTAGACGATGCCGCTGGCCAGCCAGCCAGAGAGGATCATGGGAAAGGTGATCCAGTTGGGCACTCTGAGTTGCCGCCCGTCGATAACGGCGGCCACGATCAGAATCACACTGACCAGGCCCCACACCGACCAGACAAGAATGGCATTGTCTGCCAGATGATTGTAGACCATTTCCAGCATCGTGTTGTTCTCCCGGTAGATTTCGTCAGCCAAGATTGAGCGGGCAGTGCGTTCGCGTCATGCCCGGCCGTTCATCCGAAGGTTCATCCAACTGGCGGAGATCGTGGCAAACACCAGAACAATTTGCGCGGCCGTCAGGTAGAGCGACGGGGTCGTAAACGGGTTCACCAGCGAGTTCCTTGAGGTTGTGGAGGGATGACGCGTATGGGCAAGCCGGAGGCCTGCCAAGAAAGTCTAGGCCAAAAAAAACCCCCTCGGCGCCAATTTCTTGGAAAGCCGAGGGGGCTGGTTTTTCCGGGTCGTACGGTTTCGCCGTTCGTTCAAGTCAAATGGCTGAACCGCCTGGACGACCGTTCCTGCAGCAGCAGACGACTAGGTGGGGTCGGGGGCCGGTGCCTTGTCGCCACCAACGTCGTTCAGTCTGTCGGTGATCGCCTGGAACTGGTCCGACGTTGCGCTACCAAGCGAGCTAATCGCCGTCAGGCAGACGATGATGATCAAAGCGAGCATCACCGCATACTCGACTGCAGTGGGGCCATCTTCCGAAACGAGGAAACGTTGCACTTTCTGGGCGAGCGATCTCATAGAGTTCCTCCAAAATTCGTGGACCTGGGGGCCCGATGGTAGGGCCTATTCCAGGACCATCCGGAAAAAGATAAGGCGGGACCCGTCCGACGTCACGTCCCCATGTGGGGAGACGCTGCCTGCAATTGCATCGCCGGAATCCCTGTACCGTTACACGGAAGTGCCTCTTCCTCGCTCGCAGCCGATACGCTTTGTGACATGGGGGTTTCCCGAGGTCGGATGGCAGAAAGGCAAGCCCTTCCGGCACCATCCCTCCCGCCGACGGTTCGTCGGCGGCGTCATCCTTTCGGCAACCAGGCTACCGGGTATTTCCCGGCCCTTGGCTTTGCGTCCCGGCTTTTCAGCCGGTTTGCCTTTTTCGAGGATGAGAGGCGGCAGGCCTCTGGTTGTCATGAGAGTCACGCCGAAGGGACGAGTGGTTTCGCGTGAATTCGGCGGAAAAGGACTCTCGGTTCGGCGTCCTTTCGGACGCCCTCGGAGCATCTCGTGCCGCGGCAACTTGGCTGCCGCAACCATTTGATTCTCTGTAATGAAAGCTAGGTCACGTCCGGACGAAGTCAAACGGCACTCCGCGGCTTTCTTGAACGCTTTTCCGGCTATTCCTCTATCCCTTCGCCGTCGGCGGCAGCGCAGCCGGAAAGACCCCCACAAACGAACCCGCGTCTGGACAGAAACGGCACGAAAGCCTACAGTTCTTGATGAATCAAACGTTCGGAAGATCAATCCAGTTGCAGGGGTTCCATCCAGTGCGCACATTCCTAGTTACCGGCGGAGCAGGGTTTATCGGCTCCCATATCGCTGAAGCACTCGTCCGGCACCACAATAAGGTTCGAGTTCTCGATAACCTCAGCACGGGGCACCTTTCCAACCTGGACCCGATTCGCGACCGGATCGAATTTGTGGAAGGAGATCTGCTCGACGGAAAGATCGTGGAGCAGGTGGTGGACGGGGTGGACTGCATCTTTCACCAGGCAGCCCTGGCCTCGGTGCCGCGGAGCGTCAAGGACCCGCTGGCCACCAACGCCGCCTGCGTGACGGGAACTCTTACGCTTCTGGACGCTGCGCGGCGAGCGGGCGTTCGGCGATTGATCTATGCGGCATCGAGCAGCGCCTACGGCGATCAGCCGTTCAGTTCCAAACGCGAGACCGACTTGCCGGGACCGCTTTCCCCCTACGCGGTGGCCAAGCTCGCCGGAGAACACTATTGCCGGGCCTTCACCGCCACCTACAAGTTCGAGACCGTGGCCGTCCGTTACTTCAACGTTTTCGGACCGCGCCAGGATCCGAACAGCCCCTACTCGGCCGTGATCCCCAAGTTCATTACGGCGATTCTTGCGGGCAAGCAACCCACGATCTACGGCGACGGGCTCCAGTCGCGAGACTTCACCTACGTCGAGAACGTGGTTCACGGGAATCTACTGGCCGCCGACGCCCAGGACGTGGCCGGGCGTGTCTTCAACGTGGCGTGCGGAGGGAGCATCACGCTCCTCGAACTGCTCGATGCACTCAACCGGCTGCTGGGCACCGACGTCAAGCCGATTTTTGAGAAGCCCCGGCCCGGAGACGTGCGTCAGAGCCTGGCCGACATCGCCCTGGCCCGGAAATACCTTGACTACGAACCCCAAGTCAGCTTCCACGAAGGGCTCGAGCGTTCCATCGAGTACTACAAGCAACTGGCGACGG
>JAAYAY010000098.1 GCA_012719125.1 Planctomycetaceae bacterium
GACGCAGGCCGAGTGGTCAAGGCGATTCAGAACTACGTCGACGGCAACCCCGCCACTGGCGGCGCCGATGAAGACGTCACGGTCGAAATGGCCTACAACGCCGACGGTCAACTGTCGACGCTCACCGCCAAGAACCCGACCACGGGCGACCAAACGACGACCTACGTCTACGGTACGACGCTCACCGATTCGGAGATCGCCACCAGCACGCTCAAGCGGGCGGAGATCTACCCCGATTCGGACGACACGACCGCCCTGGGCGACGGCGCCGACTCGACCTACGATCGCATCGAGTTCAAATACGATCGTCAGCAGCGCGTCACCGAAGTCAAGGACCAACAGGAAACGGTCCATGCCTTCGATTTCGACGCTCTGGGCCGACCGACACAGGATCGGGTGACAGCGCTCGGTTCCGGCGTCGACGGCGCCGTCCGTCGAATTGCCACGGAATACGACGTGTTGGGCCGAAAGTCACGAATTACCTCGTACGACAACCCCACCGTGGAATCAGGTTCTATTGTCAACGATTTGGCATTCGTGTATGATGATTTCGGGCAGCTTGTCACCGAGTACCAGGAACACGGTGGAGCGGTGAATACCGGAACGTCGCTCAAGGTCCAGTACGCTTACGCCGACGGCTCGTCGAACACGATCCGCCTGACGAAGATGACCTACCCCGACGGCCGCGAGTTGAACTACAACTACGGCTCTTCTGGCTCCACGGACGATGCCCTTTCGCGTGTGGCGTCCCTGATCGACGATGACGGCTCGACCCATCTGGTCGATTACTCCTATCTCGGCCATAACACCTTCGTCCAGACGGACTACCCCGAGCCGGATCTCCGCTACGATCTGGCCATGGGCGCCGGCGACGATCCCTACGATGGCTTCGATCGCTTCGGGCGAGTCGTCGATTCTCGCTGGTACGACTATGGTTCCTCGGCGGACGTCGATCGCATCCTCTACGGCTACGACCGCGTCGGCAATCGCACCTACCGCGAGCAGACCTGTGATGCCAACTCGTACCACGATGAAGTTTACGGCTACGATGGAGTCAATCGCCTCACCGACTTCGACCGCGGCACGATCAACGGCGGCAAGGACGCGATTTCCACACTGAAGTGTGCACAAGAATGGAGTCTCGACCCCACCGGTAACTGGTCCGGCTTCAAGGAGGATGACGACGGCGATTCAAGTTGGGGTCTCGAACAGACTCGCACCTCGAACGCGGTTAACGAGATCATGGATATCTCGGAAACCTCGGGCCCGGCGTGGATAACGCCCGTGTACAACCGCGCCGGCAACATGACCACCATTCCCAAACCGGCTGATGCGACGAGCAGCCTTGACGCGACGTACGATGCCTGGAACCGCCTCGTGAAGTTGGAGGAAGGCGAGGACACCGTATCCGAGTACGTTTACGACGGAGCGAAACGCCGCGTCGTCAAGAAGACGTATTCTGGCCACACGCTCGACGAGACCCGTCACTTCTACCACACGGATCCCCGGAAGTGGCAGGTGATCGAAGAGCGGCGTGAATCTGGTGGCACAATTTCGTCAAATCCCGATCGCCAGTTCACCTGGGGCCTGCGTTACATCGACGATTTCGTCCTCCGCGATCGTGACACCGATTCGAACGGGAGCCTTGATGAGCGGCTCTACGCCCTTCAGGATGCCAACTGGAATGTGACGGCACTGGCGGACACGAGCGGCGACGTGCAAGAGCGCTATGCCTATTCCACCTACGGCACGCCGAACGTGCTGACACCCACGTTCACCACCCGAGCGTCGAGCAGCTTCGACATCGAGGTTCTCTACGCCGGCTATCGATACGAGCAGGCCACAGCCTTGTACCACATTCGGCATCGAGTCTATCAGTCGGAGTTGGGCTGCTGGCTGCAGAGGGATCCATTGGAGTATGAGGTCGGCTTGAATCTGTATTGCTACGTGCGGAATATGCCCCCCTCGCGACTCGACCCTACGGGCTTGCAGGCGGTAAGTGCGACGAGCTTCGCCTATCCCACGGATCCGAATGCGGCAGCCATGAAAGCGTGGGGCTTCCAATTCCAATGGTGGATCGGTTTCAACGCTGCTGCTGATGGAAAGTTCTACTACCAGAAAATACACTCGCAGGTGAGTTTATTGGACGTCAATAGACGCGTTCTCCACTGGGCGAAATCAGACGTTGTTGATATCGCACAAATGTGGGGCGGAGATGCAGGCGGCGGGTTCACCGATACTCAGTCAAACGATAGCAACTTCGGCCCCTTCGTGAAGAACCATGTTTCTGCAAATCCGAAGGTCTGTCACGTTCGATTTCGACGGAACGCAACAATGAGGATAGTGGATTCAATAACGGTTGACCCCGTTGGCCCCGCGGGACCTCGGGCTTATAATCCGGGGAATCCGGTCAACGACCCGCAAGGAATGGTTCACTTGCACTACTGGGATTCCGATGGACTCGATAGCAAATCGAGCAATGTGAACGGAGCTGAGGGACCGCAATTGTTCGAGGCGATCACTTCGCCCGGGGCGAACCAGTTTTACAGACTGAGTTGGGCGGACAAGGTTGACTCAACGGTCCAGCGCCCATGGCGGATTAATCCGCTGGGCAACATCAAGCTGATCAAAACGGGAACACTGAGGTTTGCGTTCCCAGACAAAGGCAGACTTAATCCGACCGTCGCGGGTGGCATTGACCGGACCTATGGTCCGATTACAGTGGGATTGTGGCAGCAATAGTCCGTACGGATGTTGGCACGCGGCCACTTTCAATCGCACCGACCCTGTGTTGGCATAGGACGAGTCCTCACTGATAGAGGTCGTTTCACAGCAAGCGGCTTCGTCAGGAGGGCTCGTAGGTGTTCAAGGAGATGAACATAAGCCCCAGGTATGAGACGAAATTTGCCAACATGATGTGCGGGCGTTCAAGCGACCTGCGGAAACGTGTTACCATGCCTGCGAGCACTCGTTGGATCTACATCGGTGTCCTGGCGTCCTTCAATGTGACCGTCCTCTGCCTCTCTCGGCCGATCGCAGAGATGATCGGCTGGGGGTATCATTCGACCATTGCGAATTGTCTGGAGGCGGCGCCCTTGTTCGCAGTCTCTTTTCTAGCAATGATTATGTTGCAGAAGTTGTTAGTTCGCATGCTAACGATGATCGCTGGCCTGTTCGCGACATCGGTCGTGTTCAGCGTCTTGGCAGAACGTGGACACGTCCATCTCCCAGAGCTATGGCTGATTCAGAGGACCGCATCAGAACTGTTCTTGTACCTTGTTCCCACGTGTATTCTGATCTATCTCTTCGCTGGTTTCGTGGATCTGTCGCTTTGTTCTCATGATGAACAACGCATGCAAAACCGGAACAGACTGTCGATCGCCGGGCTGATGATCGCCATGGCGGCATTCTATGCGGCAATTATTTGGAAGTCGGAGGTCGATTACAGATACGAGATTGCGAGCCTCAGTTGGGTCGGCGTCGAGCTGACCGTCACGGAAATTCGCGTGCGAAATGCCAGCGCAGTCGCTATGTTTGCACCAATCTTGTCGAGTTTGATGCTCTGCGGATGGTGGGCGGGTGTCTCGCGCGTCCGCTTTCTCGTCCTGCTCGTGTTGGCCGTTGCGCTAGGAGCCGTCTCCTGTTCGCCAAGCAGCTCCACCGCCTTGAAGGGCGCCGCTGGATTCTCCCTATTGTCTGCGCACGTTTCCGTCAACGTTCTCGCAGCAAGACTGCTCTGCCGACGATGCGAAGAAGAAAGGAAGGGGCTAGGGACTCGCGCGGCAACTCCGGACATCGGATAGCCTGAGCACGACGCAAACTGACAAGCCATAACTCTAACCACCGGGAAGTCCCGGTCACCGCGAACCGGACTTGCCGGTTCTCTCCTACACAACGGTCGCCAAACCACCCCTTCCCAAACTCCGCCACCCACCCCCACCAGAAAGAACGCCAAGTGGCCCAGAATACCCTGAATCTGGCACCCCAAACCGCTATACTGTACCCATGAATACATGACGTCGTTCTTCCCGCCCATTCGCTTTCAACAATAGGCATCCCCCCTCAGATTGACCCCCATATTCTTGAAATCCTGCAATCAATGAAATCTATGGTGCAGGCAAACCAGGAAGACCTTCTCCCCCAATCGCCGGAGGTGCCGTTCCCGTTCACTCAGCCCGACGTCCGCTACGATCTGGCTCACGGTGCGGGCGTCGACCCCTACGACGGCCCCATGGATCGCTTCGGCCGCGTGACGGATCTGCTGTGGTACGACTACGGCTCTTCCGCCGATCTCCTCCGCTTCAAACACGGCTACGATCGTGCTGGCAACCGGCTCTACCGCGAAGAGGCCGACACGAGCGACCGGGACCAACTCCACTCCTACGATGACATGAACCGCCTCACCCAATCCGAGGAAGGCACGCTCAGCGTCGGCAAGGACAGCATCTCGTCGCTCAACTTCAAGCAAGAGTGGTCTCTCGACCCCACCGGCAACTGGTCCGCCTTCAAGGAAGACTCCAACGGCAACAGCACGTGGGACCTCGACCAGTCTCGCATGTCGAACGAGGCCAACGAAATCACCGACGTGGCCGAAACCACCGGCCCAAGCTGGATCACGCCCGTCTACAACCGGGCCGGCAACATGACGACGATCCCGCAACCGGCCGACCCGACAGGTTCCTACGCGGCCACCTACGACGCCTGGAACCGGCTCGTCAAGCTGCAAGAGGGCGAAGACACCGTGGCCGAATACGTCTTCGACGGCGCCAAGCGGCTCGTCGTCCGCAAGAAGTACGTCTCCGGCTCCATGAGCCAAACCCGCCACTTCTACCACACGGCCCGGTGGCAAACGATCGAAGAGCGGCTCGAATCGGGCGGCACCATCCTCTCGACCGCCGACCGCCAGTTCACCTGGGGCCTGCGTTACATCGACGATCTCGTCTGCCGCACCGTCAATTCCGTCCACGACTACGCCTACCAGGACCCCAACTGGAACGTCATCCTCAGCAGCAGTGCCCTGGCGCGCGTCGTCTACCAACCCTACGGCCAGATCCGCTCCACCTGCCCGGCCGCCCAACGCGACCTCGACGCCTGGCAACACTACTTCGCCGGCTACCGCCGCGATGAGGACACCGGCTTGTATCTCGTCCGCCACCGCGTCTATCAGCCGGAGTTGGGCTGTTGGGTGCAGAGGGATCCGAAGCGCGTGTCAAGTGCATCAAGTCTTTACATGTATGTAGACTCCTCGCCGCTGATTCTCACTGACGCCTCGGGTCTTGAGAATCCGAGGCCCCGTGAGCCTTGGCATTGGTATGGGGATGATGTTCCCAATCCGTGCGCTGCTAGGGAGTTTGACGAGTGCGAGTTAGTGGAGCAATGAGGTGGCTCCAGTTTGACAGACACTCCAAGTGCTTATTCCAGCCGTTATACTGGGGAGCAAAGGAGTGTGTCATGACAAGGAAATCGAGCCGGGGGAAGGGTCGTTCTGGGCGTCGTTTCTA
>JAAYAY010000099.1 GCA_012719125.1 Planctomycetaceae bacterium
ATCGCCGTCGTCGTCTTCCTTGAAGGCGGACCAGTTGCCTGTGGCGTCGAGGGACCACTGCTGTTTGAAATTGAGCGACGAGATGCTGTCCTTGCCCAGGCTGAGCGTGCCTTCCTCGGATTGGACGGCTGACATACCAGCCGAAACCATCGCGCGCATCCTACTGCCTCCGCAACGTGCCAAGAAATGGCTCACGCCGAGATCTTGCCAGCTTCACTCGCCGGAACGCTTCTCATTCGTGCATTTGGCTATCGATGGGTCTTCTGACCTTGCGTCAGGCACCCTTCGCCACACCTACCGGGCCGAGTCCTGCACAACTCGCCTGCGCTCCTTTCCGACTTCCTCGGCGTCCGCCACATACCACGCCCCGTCAATACGTCGCAAGTGCACGAGGCTGCGAATTTCGAGCGAGTGCGATTCTGACGCAATTATTGGGTCTCGTCGTTGCTCCTTGGCGATCCCAGGATGTTGCACCGTTGATGCCGGGTCTCGCGACTTCTTGAACGCGAATTCTGCGACCGCCACATCTCCTTCTACGTCCAGGCTCTTCAGATCGCCCAAGTTCTGTCCAGGCAGTTCGTTCCTCTTCTCAACACAGCGACACAAAGATTCCATGAACAAGGAAACATCATCAGTGCTTCGCCGGAATTGTGCGAAGAGAAGCTCTGGATCGCTGCGTGGGATTGAATTCTCCCACTTCACCGACTTCTCAAGAAGCTCGTCGAGAACCTCCGCGTCCGCGAGAGAGTACTCGCTTAGAACCGCCTTCAACCCCACGTCGCCTTTCAGCTCACAGGCAAAGAGAAACCTTTGAATCATGACTCCCTTCCGATAGGTCGTTTGGCATTGAAGCCACGTTCGCCAGTCCTTTGCTTCGGCAGCACGACAGTACGTCGAAAGCGTTGCACGTGCAGTAGTAAGTTGCGGCTCATCCATTTGTTTTCTACTGGTCTCGTCAGAAAACGACTGAGCTGCCGGCACACAAAGGAGCACGCAAATGACTGCTCCAGCATGCACGCCGTGCAATAGTGCCAGAGTCTCTCCATTTCGGGTTCCCATTCGCTTTGTCGTTGTGTTCATCCATCTACTCCTTTTGTGAGACGGGACGCAAGCCTCATGTGCGTCCCGTCTCATGTTCACGTTGTGCACACGTTCTGCCCCAAACTCACGACAGAGAAGACCGTGCCTACGTTGACCCGAGCTATATGTTGAACGGTACACCAGCGTTGCGTCCGAACCACATCATCTGCAAGTACGCCGTGTTGTTCTCCCGATTCGCCCCAACATCAGAGTGAGTTGTCAACCCACCGTCATTCCGATAGATTTCGACAATAGGCTGCAGGCCGAATTCGGTGGGAAACAGCAGTTGCCGATCTCCTACGTGTTTTGTCTTGATCAGATGTGCGGCCCAACGAATGTTCGGCGTCAGACTTCTCGCCCAATCCACAAAGGGCGGTCGAATCGGTGAGCAGAAGATAGCATGCACTCTGAATGGATCCATCCGACTCACCGCATCGAACAACCCTACGAAATTGACGGGAACTGGCCGATGCAGGTCGCAACATTGAACATAAGGCACGAAGCCATTGCCACACTGCTGCCAGAAGGTCTTCACGCCACAACAGCAGCCCACATCATTCAACAGTTTCGCAACGGTTGCCACAATCACTGCACCTCGGCTCCACCCCACCATGTCAATTTGATGCTTCTCTCCCCGCCTCGCGCGGTTGCAGTAGTCGACGCAGACTGTCGTCCATACCGCACGTGTGATCTCAGGTGAATCGGCCCCAGATATGATATCTTGCGGGCCGCGCCAGCCGGCGTTTTCACCCATGTGCTTCTGCATAACATACCAGACGTTCGTTCTGTCCTGTGGGGTCTCTGAAGTGCCATCGACCCCGTATAGCTTCTGGCCAAAGGGATCCACAAATGCGATCGGGCTGTCGGCAACAAACCGATACAGACCGTGGTTCACGCCGTCAACGTACGTGGCAGGATCGCGTTGCACCCAGCAACCCAAGTCGGAGTGATACACCCGGTGGCGGATGTGATACACGGCTGTGGCCTGCTCGCATCGGTAGCCAGCGTAGAGAACTTCCGCATCGTAGCTGCTTGATCCTCGCGTTGTGAACGTCGGCATCAACACGCGCGGCGTGCCGTAGGCCGAGTACGCATACCGCTCCTGCACGTCGCCGCTGGTGTCCGCCAGTGCCGTCACATTCCAGTTGGCATCCTGCAGGGCGAAAAGTCGCTCATCGAGGCTGCCGTTGGCATCCGTGTCACGATCCCGGAGGACCAGTTCGTCGATATAACGCAATCCCCAAACGAACTGGCGATCTGCGTTCGCTGAGATCGTACCGGACGATTCGAGGCGCTCTTCGATCGTTTGCCACCGGGATGTGTAGTAGAAGTGACGCGTCTCGTCGAGCTCGCCGGAGTCGTACGTCTTCTGAACAACACGCCGCTTCGTCGCATCGTACGCATACTCACTGACGGTATCCTCGCCCTCCTCCAACTTCACGAGTCGGTTCCAGGCATCGTACGTTGCGTCGAAACTGCTCGTCGGATCGGCCGGTTTGGGAATGGCGGTCATATTGCCGGCGCGGTTGTATGCGGGCGTTGCCCAGGCCGGGCCGGAGGTCTCCGCGATGTCGGTGATCTCGTTGACGACGTTCGACGTACGCGACTGATCGAGATCCCAAGACGAATCGCCGTCGTCATCTTCCTTGAAGCCCGACCAGTTGCCGGTTGGATCAAGGCTCCACTCTTGAGCGAACTTCAGTGTCGAGATCGCGTCCTTGTTGCCGTTGATTGTGCCGCGATCAAAGTCGGTGAGCCGATTGACTCCGTCGTAGCCGTAGACTTCGTCGTGGTACGAGTTGGAATCACAAGTCTGCTCGCGGTAGGTACGATTGCTTGCACGGTCGTAACCGTAGAGGATGCGATCGACGTCTGCTGACGAACCGTAATCGTACCAACGAGAATCGACGACTCGCCCGAAGCGATCGAAGCCGTCGTAGGGATCGTCGCCGGCGCCCATGGCCAGGTCGTAGCGGAGATCGGGCTCGGGATAGTCCGTCTGCACGAACGTGTTGCGGCCCAGGTACGAGTAGTCGACGAGGTGCGTCGTCCCATCATCATCGATAAGCGAAGCCACTCGCGAAAGGGCATCATCCGTCGAGCCGGCCGAACCATAATCGTAATTGAGCTCCCGCCCGTCGGGGTAGGTCATCTTCGTCAGGCGGATCGTGTTGGACGAGCCGTCGGCGTAGGCGTACTGGACCTTGAGCGACGTTCCGGTATTCACCGCACCACCGTGTTCCTGGTACTCGGTGACAAGCTGCCCAAAGTTATCGTACACAAACGCCAAATCGTTGACAATAGAACCTGACCCCACGGTGGGGTTGTCGTACGAGGTGATCTTGGCCTTGCGGCCGAGAACGTCGTATTCCGTGGCGATTCGGCGTACGGCACCATCCACGCCGGAGCCGAGCGCGGTGACTCGATCCTGCGTTTGACGGCCCAAAGCGTCGAAAGCGAAGGCGTGGACCGTTTCCTGCTGGTCCTTGACCTCGATGACTCGCTGCTGACGATCGTATTTGAACTCGATCCGGTCGTAGGTCGAGTCGGCGCCGTCGCCGAGGGCCGACGTATCATCTGAATCGGGATAGATTTCCGCCCGCCTGAGCGTGCTGGTGGCTACACCAGAATCGGTGAGCGTCGACAGTTGACCGTCGGCGTTGTAGGCCATTTCGACCGTGACGTCTTCATCGGCGCCGCCAGTGGCGGGGTTGCCGTCGACGTAGTTCTGAATCGCCTTGACCACTCGGCCTGCGTC
>JAAYAY010000100.1 GCA_012719125.1 Planctomycetaceae bacterium
GACGCATGGCCGATTCCAGGCATCGGATGCCATGAAGCGGGCGAAACCGGAAGTCGTCGAATTGGACACGAAGAAGCTGGAGGAGGTTCTCCACCGCGCCGAATCGGCGTTGGATGAGAAAGACTACCAGACGATCAAAGCGGTCATTGAGTCCTACGCCTATATCGCCGAGTTGGTAGGCGACAAGAATACGACGATCCGTCGTCTGCGGAAGCTGCTCTTCGGAGCGAGTACCGAGAAGACCGAAACGGTGCTCAGCGATACGGGGGATGGATCGACGGCATCGGCTTCGGATGACGACGATTCCGAGTCGTCCGAGGAGACCGCCGCGACGGAAGACTCCAAGCCGCCGCCAAAAGGCCACGGCCGCAACGGGGCCGACGACTATCCCGGCGCGGAACAGATCCAGGTGCCTCACCAGTCGCTTGAGCCGGGCGACCCGTGCCCGGACTGCCAGAAGGGCACCGTCTATGAGATGGACAAGCCTGGGGTACTGATCCGGCTGGTGGGCCAGACGCCCGTCGGGGCCAAGGTTTACCGGCTCCAGAAGCTCCGCTGTAACCTGTGTGGCAAGATCTTCACGGCCCAGGCGATCCGGTACCTGCTGAAGCACTGGAAGAAGCTGACGCTCTTCCTCCGCAAGGCCGGGGCTCCCCTGGACAATAATATCTGCGAACAGGCCCTGAAGAAGGCGGTCCTCCATCGCAAGGCGGCCATGTTCTACAAGACGGAGAACGGCGCCCACGTCGGCGATCTCTACATGAGCCTGATCCACACCTGTCAACTGAATGGGGTTAATCCGTTCGATTACCTCACCGAGCTCCAGCGGCACGCCGACGAACTGGCCGCCAGCCCTCGGGACTGGATGCCCTGGAACTACCGCCAGACCCTCGCCGCCAGCGCGGCTGCCGGTTAAGCTGCTCCTCCCCATCGCGTATCACGCGACTGCCGATTCACGCGGAGAGAGAAGGCGTACCGCCTTCTCTCTCCGCGTTTCCCAGGATTGTCCAGTCCGCCCCCCTTGGCCACCCCCTGGCCATCGCCACCCGCCGCGGCTGCCGCGTCTCCGCATCAGTGGAGTTCGTGCCCTTCCGACCCGCCGGCCCCAGCGGCCGACAAGATTTTGCAGGCTTGCCGGAAGGACACCATCAGAAAGAGGCCAACTGTCATGAATAGCAGGCATACCAGCATGAACAGGAAGACAATCAGCGGGAAAAGGCCGTTGGTGTGTGTTTCAGCGAAGAGGGGAACGTACATAGACATTTGCTCCTGCTTGCTCGCTGTGTCCCGGAGTTCCTGTCATCATCCAGTACAGAAGGAAATCATGGGGACCTACGTGCGGCGTGAATTGAGGAGGGTCAGTCCGAGTTGGTTGAGGTCGGATTCAATGGCCTTGCTGAGTGAATCGAGGACGGCGGCACTGTCGTCCGACGGCCGGCTTCGTTGGTCGGCCAGGGCGTGGTCCAGGCGTCCGGCAATGGCGTCCTCGGCCAACTGCCGAATCTCGTCCTGAGTCCGGTCGAGCAAGTGTTTGGCCGCGTGCTGCATCAGGTCGGGTGTTGTCCCAATAGCAACGTTGAAGACGTTGGGGAGAAAAAGGCGTTCGGCCAGCTCGTCGGATGCTGCCGGTCCCGAGATTTCCACGCGAATAGCGTCGAGGCTCAGCCAGCGGTAGTCCTGGAACACCGGAATGACGAGCCTCCCTCCGCCATGAATGCACTGACACCTTTCGCCCGGCCCCGTCCTGCCGAGGATCACCAGGATGCGATTGGAGGGACAGCGTTTGTAGTACTTGATTACCATGACCATGATCATGAAGAACATTGCCACGATCAGGAACACAGCCACAGCAACGACAACGAACAATTGTGGGTCAGGTTCAGCCGCGAGAAAAGTGATGGACATGGCTGGGCCTCTCGGGGCATAGAGGGTACCTGCACGGCGAAACGAGAGCGATGCGGCAAACGTAGCCGTGCGATCAGTCTACCATGTCCTGAACTTCGAGCAATCAGGGAGACCGTTGAGAAGCCCCCCCGGTCCGCAGAAAAAAGAATCTCGGAGCCCCAGCTTGTGTCGCTCTTGCGGCGGGATTTGAAGAATCGCGTTTCAGGAAACGTTGCGGGTAGGACGCTCGGCACGTTTGCGGGAATGCCGGCGACCACGTTCTTCTACCTTTCCCTGCGGCACTCGCTCTTCGGGGCTCCGAGATGTATCACGCTGATTCGCTAGTAGGTTCTGCGCTCGATGGTGCAAAATCCGAAATCCGAATGCCGAAATACGAAACAATACCCAATGTCTGAAACCCAAATGAGTCAAACAGCCTCCTGTTCTGTTGACTCGTTCAGAAAGGAAACCGTTTCCATAATGCGACTTTCGAACTTGGTATTTTGATATTCGAATTTGTTTTGGATTTCGTGCTTCGTTTTTCGTGCTTCTCCGTCAGGCTGCCGGTCGGGCTGATTCGACCTGCACGGGGTGAACGGCGATGATGGAGAGTTTGTGGCGATTGGCAAAGTCGATCACTTCGGGATGGTCGAGGATAATCGTCCGTTCGGCCTCGACGGCCAGCACTCTGGCACCGGCGCCGACCATGGTTTCGAGGGTCTGGACTCCGACGGTCGGCACGTCGAAACGCATGTCCTGCTGGGGCTTGGCGACCTTGACGACCGTGAAACCGCCCGAACGGCAGAGTTCGCCGGCCCTCTGGATGCAGCGGTCGGTCCCCTCAACCGCCTCGACGGCAAGGACCGTCTGGTTCTTGACGGCCACGCTCTGACCGATGTCGAGCTTGCCCATCTGCTTGGCAACCTGCCAGCCGAACTCAATGTCGAGATGCTCCGGCGGCGTAATGGGTCGCCTGGTGAGCATGCCTTCCTTGACCAGCAGCTCCGGCGCAAAATCGGTGGCGGGGCACAAATGAATCCCTTCCGATGCGAACAGTTCGACGACCACGCCGAGCAGCGTGTCGTCTTTGCAGTCTTTGCGCCGTGTGAGGAAGTGGTGAATAAAGGCCCGCGACGTCTTGAAATCCGGCATCTGCCGCAGAATGAAAAACGGCTGGAACAGCAGATGCTTGAAGATCTTGCCGGCCATGGTGGCGCGTTCGACTCCGTGACGACGCATATAGCGCGACGCCCAGCCGAACTTGGCCATTCCGCACCAACGGAAATCGGTACAGATTTCGGCGAGCCGCGGGTCGGCGTGATTGGGCACCCCCAGGCAATAGACCTCGCAACCCTGCTCGCGCAACGTCTCGGCAATCACGACCGGGTAGCGTCCCCAGCCGGCAAACAGCCCGACCCGGCCCACTCGTTCGTCGTCGAGTGCAGCGGCGCCGTTCGAGAGGTCGTTACTGGCGGTCACGTGGGATCGTCCGATGGGTGCCATGGGAGGAGTTCAATCTTCTGCAACGGCTTCGGCCAGACTCTCTTCCGAGTCCATCAGTTCGGCCATTCGACGCGTCAGTTGCGCGACGGTTTTCTCGAGCTGCTTCAGTTGTTTTCGCATCTCCGGCAGTTTTCCCAGGGCAGCCTGCTTGACGACCTGCTCGCGGGCCGGTGTGGCGGGGATGCCGACATACTGGCTGTCGCCCGGAATATCGTTGATCACTCCGGCCATCGCTCCCAGTATCGCCCTGTCCCCGATATGAACGTGGTCCTTGACGCCGACTTGCCCGGCCATCACCACGTAGTCGCCGGTGGTGGTGCTGCCGGCGATTCCGACCTGGGCGCACAGCATGTTGTGGCGCCCGATTCGGCAGTTGTGGGCGATCTGAACGAGGTTGTCGACCTTGGTTCCTTCGCCGACGACCGTCGGGCCGTAGGTGCCGCGATCAACGGTTGTGTTGGCACCGATTTCAACGTCGGCCTCGAGGATCACGTTGCCGAGTTGCGAGGAGAGCTTGTGGACCCCGGTCGAACTGTCGTAGCCGAAGCCGTGGGCGCCGAGCACGGCGCCCGCATGGATGACGCAACGGGGGCCGATCACCGTGTCTTCGTAGAGAACCGCGTTGGGGAAGATGGTCACGTCGTCGCCGATCCGGCAGCCCGCCTGGATCTTCACGCCCGAATGAATGGTAACCCGGTCGCCGATCGCGACGTCGTCGCCGATGACCGCACGGGGGTGAATGTCGATCCCTTGACCGAAGGTTGCCGTGGGGCTGACGAAGGCGTCGGGACTGACCCCTCGTTCGCAAGCCGACCGCCGCGGGCGAAAGTGAGCCACGATGGTCGCGAAAGCGTCGTGAACGTCGGCGACCCGGATCAGCGGCCGCCCGTTGGGTATGAGATCTGTGGGGGCGAGAACGGCCGACGCCTGGCAGTTTTTGAGGCAGGCTTCTCGATCGGCCCGGTCGAGCATCGTGATGCAGCCCGCCACGGCGTCACGCAACGGTGCCGCGTCTCGAATTGCCAGATTGCCGTCGCCGTGCAATTCCCCGCCGACGAGTTCCGCCAATTCCGCAAGCGTCGTTTCCATCCTTTGGAATCCTTTCCAAGACGACTATTCCGATCCCCCCTGATGTGCGGGATGACCGAACCAGGGCGACTCATGCTACCCGATTGGATACAGGTGAACAATAGCAGTCCGGTAAGCCAGGAAAGCTGGTCTGGAAGCCGGTTCGTGCCGATAGTCTAGGGAGCGGTCCCGGTTGACGGAGGCCTGTCGCGTTGCTAAATTCGATTGTTTCCGAGGTGCTCGCACCGTCATCGGCAAACGGCACCAACCCACTTGGGGGATTAGCTCAGTTGGGAGAGCGTCTGGCTGGCAGCCAGAAGGTCATGGGTTCGAGCCCCTTATCCTCCACTACATAAGCCCTTTCACAGCAACGAGTTGCGAAAGGGCTTCTTCGTTGCCCTCAGGCGAGAATCGGCCCGGTGCTAGGCGGGTGCTAGGATGCGACAAGAAAACGAAAAAACCCCGCCGACAATCGCCGACGGGGCCAGTGCCTCATCCGTGAATCGTGAATCAGTCGATCCCCATATCGTCCATCAGGTCATCTTCTCCGATCTGCTCACATTCGCAATCGCCGATCGGACCGCCGCACGCCTGACAGGTCTCGGCCGGATCGTCAGCACGTTCGGCTGCCTGGAAGGCTTCCTTGACGGAGGGGCTGCCCTCGCAGTTCAGCGGGGGACGGATCGGCTCGCCGTTGTGGTTGATGGTGACAGCGAAGCGTAGGTCGCCGTCGGCGGTCCGAGACTCCCAGACGGTCACCGCTCCACGTCGCTCTGTGATGGTCCAGGTCATACGCCACCCCCTGC
>JAAYAY010000101.1 GCA_012719125.1 Planctomycetaceae bacterium
AACCGCCGAAGTACCGCGATCCAACGGGAAATGCGGACTGAAGTGGACCACCGTATTTCTGCAACCAGTAATGTCCTTGCTGCTTGGCGACAAATGCTAGCATACGCAACCTATTTCAGTTCCTGGAGTTGTGGCTGTCCGCGAACTCAATCAGTCGAAGTAGTCAGCAGCCGTAAATTCCAATCAACGCTAACTCCTACGCACACAAATAATTACCGCTTCCCTACGGGTAGAACTTCGGGTTAGCGCTGCTCACGGCTCAGACCGGACGATGGTGTAGCAATATGTAGCTAATTCCAGTGAATCCCAGGCGATTTCGCTTCATTCGACGGAATTCAGATATCTCGCAAATCTGGCGAATTCTTCGAGAAAACACGACCTCTTCTGTTACCTCACCCACAATGCTAATACCTATCGTCGGCCAGGATGAAGACGAGGTTGGGCCGGCGTTGTTCTGCTGCTAGGGCATTGTCGGAGTACCATGAGCTGACGGCTCCGGCGACCATTAGGATGAACGCCACGATTCGGTGCGGTCGCGGGCGTGATGATTGCGAGAACGTGATAGGGGTCATTGCCGTTCACTCGATTCAGGTGGGATTATTGAGCAGGCGCGATCAACTCCTCGATGATCTTCAGGGCTTCGGTCTCGAAAAGCGCTTGCCACTCCGGGCCAAATCGTGCGTTCACGTCCTCGTAGGCTTCCTCCGAATAGGCATCGGCGGTGGGGGCGTAGCCGAAATGGCCGTTGCTGTATCCGGCAACGAAGGTTTCGGGGGCGGGTGAACGCCGCTTGATATTCAGCCCGACTTCGGCAAAGGGTTCGCCCGGGAAGGTGACCAGCACGAAGGGGCCGATGCGGAGGCCTTGGATCTCGGCGTCGATCGGTTCGGTGCCTTCTTTCTGCAGAGCCTCGAGGGCGGCGAGGTTGCCGCGGACGCGGATCAGTTTTTCCATCTGCTCGATGGCCGCGAGGTACTTTTCGATACGTTGGCGGTTGTCGGCGTCGAGCCGATCGAGGTCGCCGGGAGTGGTTTGCTCTTCCTGCAAGTAACGATAGGAAGAATAGCTGGGATGCTCCGGATCGGCGAGGTGTTTCATGTAGAGCGGGAGAAACGTCTTGAAGTTGAGGAAGGTTCCCGCTCCGTGTGCGCCGCAGCCGGTGCCGGAGAAGAACTGAAGAATCTGTTCCTGCTGGCTTTCGAGCGAGTGGATTCGCGTCTCGAGATCCGTCCTGCGGGGCAGCTTGATGGAACGGCTGACGGCCCGCACGGTTACATCATTTGTCGGTTCGAGTTTGCGAAGCGCCGACAACGTACTTAGGCCGAGCATGGCGCCCAGCCGCTCGGTGGGTGGCGGAGCGTCGACGTCCTTGTACAGAACCGGAGTGATATCGCCCGCACAACCTTGAAGGAACAGCGCCACGCTTCCGTCCCCCAGACCTTCCTCAACGACGCGCGAGGCGAACCCGGGCAAATCGGCAGTGACGGCCGCCGAGGGAACGCCCCCGTAGGCATGGACGGCGAAATTGTAGAGCACGGCCAACGGGCGTCCGTCGGTGCGATCGAGCCGCAGCACGCCAATTTCCGAATCGACGGTCCCGACACCGCGGATCTCGTCGTCGGGCGGAGAGGGCATGGCGCGGCGGATCGTCCAGGCTTTGCCGTCCGCCAACTGGAGCCGGCGATTCATCGTGATCCGTTCTTCGTGCCCTGTGCCGGCGGACGCACGGACGGGCACCAGCCCGTCGCCGGCTCGTTTCACAGTCTCTGCGGCACGGGCAGCGACTGTTTCGGGAGGCGGAAGCGGGCCTCCGTGATGGTTGTGGGACGCGTTGACGAGCACACACTGCGGCTCGATTCCGACTTGCTGCTTGATCTGATTGCGGATCGCCGCGGTCAATTGGGTCGACACGCCGATGGCGTCCAGGCACACGATTGCCAGCCTCGTCTGGCCGTTGTCGACGACGAGGGCCTTTAGCTGAGGCGGATCGTGGACGGGCTGGTCGTTCGCAATCGGGCCGATGTCCGTTGCGGCGGCACCCGCACGGAGCGGATCTGCGCGTGACTGGCCAACAGCGAGCAAGAAACAACCCATGAGCGCGAGGCCGAGACGGCAATTGGACCGACGGTATGCCATGGTTTCTCTCCGATTCTATGGTCTTCACGAAGGGTCGGCTGGAACGAGCTTCAGCAGTTCCTCAACCTTCTTCCGCACCGCTTGCGATTCTGTTGTTTCGCTCAATCGCTCGATAGCCGCTCGAAATTGTTCGCTGGAGACCTCCGGGTTGACCGCCAGAAGTTGTCTCGCGGCCTCAAGTGCATTCACATGAATCAGATTCTGTTGAACACTTGCGAGCGTTCCGCCTGGGCTGCTCCCGATCACGGTTTGCTGATCGGGCGCGAGCATTTCGAGCAGGACGTCGATCGCGGCCGCGTTTCCCCGGCGGGCCAGGCCGGTGGCTGCGTTGTAGCGGACGAGCGTGCGTTCGTCCAGCAGCATGGCGGTGAGCCGCTCTTCGGCCTCATCCCCGCCCAGCACGCCCAAGGCATAAGCGGCACTGAGCCGAATCTGCCAATCGCCGTCGCGGGAGGCCGCAAGGAGCGACTCGGCCAGTCCGGGTTCTGGGCCGACGCGATCTGAGCCGAGCGTGCCGGCCAGCAGGGCGATCGCTTCGATGGCCGAGCGCCGCACGGCGCCATCGTGCCGCGAGCTGCTCGCCTGAACCAGTACGGGAAGCGAAACGTCGGACTCGAACTCTCCCAAGGCGCGGCAAAGGTAGATCTGGAGCGCGGCGTCCTCGTTGCGGGCGCCGGCGGCCTGCAACTCCCGGCGGAGGATCTCGGTCAGTCGGCCGGCCAATTGGCGATCCCTGCGCACCGCGGCATGGTTGGGGTCGGCCAGCAGACCGGCAAGCTGAACGGCCGCTCGCCAGCGGGCATTCCCCTCGCGCCGCTCGATCGTTTCGACCAGTTGATCGGGGCCGGTTTCGGAAAACATCATCCAGCGAAGTCCAACCACGGTTGCCAGACAGACCAAAATGATCGCACCGGGCACAAGAACGAAACTGACCAGGAACCGCCCCAAAGGCACGCGAACCTCGGCAGTTTCTTCCCGTGTTTCCGACAAGACACCACTCCGCCTGCAACACTTCTGTAGCTTCTGTCCCCCGCACTCCTCTCAACTCTTCCTGACCCCTGACCCCTGAACCCCGAACACTGACAACCTTCTTCATGCCCATTCTCCGGGAACGGCTCGTCTTCTGCAAACGGGCCCCTCGCCTCGGCGGGGGGCGTCTGCAAAAATGTCTCGTATGAGACTGCTCGACCTGACGCTTCCAACCCCCGAAGAGAACCTGGCCCTCGATGAGGCGCTCCTCGATCGGGCCGAGGCCGGCGAGTCTGCGGGCGAGGTGCTTCGGCTGTGGGAGCCGGACGCGCCGATGGTGGTCGTCGGCCGGTCCTCAAAGCTGGCTGAGGAAGTGAACTTGGACGAATGCCGCCGCCGCGGGATACCGGTTCTTCGGCGAACGAGCGGCGGGACGTCGATTGTGGCCGGGCCGGGCTGCCTGATGTATGCCGTTGTTCTCAGCCTCATCGATCGGCCCGAACTGAGAGCGATCGACGAGGCCCATCGTTTCGTGCTCGGTCGGATCGCCGAGGCTCTCTCGCCCTTCGTGCCGGGGATCCGTTGCCGTGGGACGAGCGACCTGGTTCTGGACGACAGCGAGCAGTGTTCGCCCGAGCGGGCTTGCTGCGGAGATACGAGCGGACGGACGGCCCTCAAGGTTTCGGGGAACAGCGTGCGGGTGAAGCGGAATTGGCTCTTGTATCACGGCACGCTGCTCTACGACTTTCCCATCGAGTTGATCGAGGCCTGCCTGCCTATGCCGCCGCGCGAGCCGGACTATCGTGGCGGTCGTTCCCACCGGCAATTCGTGGTCAACTTGCCGATTTCGCGAACCGATCTTCGCCGGGCGATCGTTGCGGCCTGGCAGGCCGACGAGCCTTGCGAAGCCTGGCCCCGCGAGCTGACCGCCAATCTGGTCGCGGAGCGATACGGGCTCGCCTCGTGGCACGCCGATCGCTGAACAGACGTCAGCCTGTCGGCTTCTGCGATTTGCCGGGGAGCACGGATGAACCGGCGGTTGTCTTCGCGGTTTCGGTGTCGGACGACCAGAAGAGCGTCTTCTGTACGGATTCGCCTTGTTCGAGGAGTCGATAAGCCACGCCCCAAAGCCCGAGCACGACGAGGGCAACCATCGCCAAGGCGCTCCATCCATAGACGACCAGGCCGGCCTTGAGTTCCCGCAGGGTGGCTCCGATGGCGGTATCGTACGATTCCTGAACGATCACCACCCAATCGCGGCCCCGCGACTGGAGTTTGACGTCGGCCGTCTCGGCCAGCCAGCGCCGGTCGTATTTCGGGTCGACCGCCCCCACCGGATCGCGGTAAGCCGCCTTGCGTCGTGGCGATTCCGGGAACTGGCGGTCGTCAATGATTAGGCGGCGCAGGGGGTCCGATTCATCCGCAACCTGGCGAGCGGGGCTTGTCATCACGGGATGGTCGAGGATATGCCCGGGAATGCCCGGCTTTGGCTGTTCCACGAGTACGGCGAACTGGGCGGTTGCATCGGCGTCGACGGGCTCCATGAGGTCGCCGATGCCCACGGTCAGCCCCCCCACCCCGAGGAAGGTGCCGTCTTCGTCGTCTGCGAAGATAGGCGTTGAAACCGCAACATTCCAAATGCCCGAGGCCTTGCTCTGGTAGGCGACGGAGGGGCCGGTTTGCATGATATGCTGGTCCGGCGGCAAACGTTCGCCTTCGTCCAGATCGGTCGGGCCTCCGTGGAAATAGGATCGCCACGTGTAGCAATAGCCGACGGTCGAGGGCTCAGGCGCTCGGGCAATCTGGACGCCGCGGGCGTCGTTCAAAAACCAACTGTTCACCTTCCCGTTGGTGCCCGCGGCGGCGGGAACCACGGCTTCCAAAGCGGCCTGGAGGGCTTGCTGCCCGGGATGCTCGCGGAATTCGGTGCGGAGCGCCGCCCGCCGGTCCTCCGAAATCGCAGGATCGCTGAGAAGGCGGGACAGTTCGCTCAGTTCCGGATCGTTTACCGCCTGGATGAACTCCCGGCGAAGGTATTCTGACGCGACCATACTCTCAACAGCACGGCAGCGGCGTTCCACGCCTGCTGCCACGGCCTTCGCCACCGATCGGGCGGCAAACCGATTCGTCTTGAGGGCTTGGGCGAGCAGTTCTGCTTCCGAACGAGCAAGGGTCCGGCTGAAACCGGTCCAGGCAAACAGCGAGACAACCAGCAAGACCAGAGCCGGCCCAAACGTTCCCAGGAGCATCGCCGGACGGCGTGCTCGCCGTGCATCGCGAGCGTCGAGGGCGTCGAGCACGGCCTGCACGTTCGCAAATCGTTGTTTGGGATCCGGCGCCAGGCAACGTTCGATGATCTCGGCCAAAGCACGGTCGACACCCCGCACCTGGCGATGGGCTGTCGGAAGGAGGCTGCGACGAATGATCTTGCGGTACTCCGCCAGGCGAAGGCCGAAATCGTCGATATTCTCAAGCTGCGCAAGAGTTGCCTCGTTTCGATGGGGGGGCTTGCCGGTCAGCATGCAGTAGAGCAGCGCGCCGAGCGCATAGACGTCCCATCGAACGTCGGGCACGGCCTCCAGGTTTGCCTGTTCGGGAGGCATGTAGAACAAGGTTCCCAAGGCGGGGGCCTGCTCATGGAACAGACGAGACTGGCCGAAGTCCGCCAGACGTGGCCGATTGTCCTGGTCGAGCAGCACGTTTCCCGGCTTCAAATCACAGTGAAGCACCCCTCTTCCGTGGGCGTGAATCAGTCCAACGGCCACCTCGCGAAAAATGCCGACCGCCTCGCGACATGTCAGCGGCTCCTGGTGAAGCCGGTCGGCCAGAGATCCCCGTTCGAGATATTCCATTACGTAGTAGGGGGGGTCGGCGTCCCATCCGACGCCAATGAGCTGGACCACGTGGCGGTCGGCAAAAAGGAATGTCAACTTCTCGACTTCTCGCGAAAGAAGAGACCAGTCCAGTCCCCCTCGGTGGGCATAGAATTTGATTGCCACGCGCCGGCCCGTGTTTCGCTCCCGGGCATGCCAGACCTCGCCGTAGGCTCCAGAGCCGAGAAGCTGCTCCAACTCGTATCCCGGTACCACGGTTGGGGGCCTCACGGCCTGCAAGCTGCGCTGCTGGGCGCGAAGCTTCTGCTCTTGGTCCTGTGGTAGGGTAGGGTCGTTATCCATGTCGGGATTATAAGACAACCGGACGAGAGAAGACTACCGGCCAGCAAACATGTGACAGAACTTGCCGTTAGTGGAAGTGGGTGTTTGTTGAAGGGAGTGGGGAGGTTCATGTTCATTTCATGTGAGATTTGATCATTTGTGAACCAGTCATTCGGGCACCGTATTAGTACGGTGCAGTCGCGAACACACTGAGAAATGCCGCGGTTTGGATTTCGTTCCTTGACGGCTGCCTTTTTTGGCTCGTGGCCTGAGTCCGTGGATAATCGTCTTGGCGTGGAAACAAGAAGTGATTACACTTTATTGCGGCAGACATCCAGCGCCTTTGGGGTTAGGACGTTTCCGGCGACAGGGGTTCGAGGCACAACGCTTGTCGGCGGTTGCTGTTTGAGGGCGGTGGGACTCTTGAAGCGCGTTTCGTCGTGCTTCAGTGGAACGGAACCAAAGACAGTGAGACTGGGGAGTCATGCCGCGCTACAATCGAAGAGTGCCTTCTTCTATTCGCGTCAATCTTCTGGACCAGAGACTCGGCCATTTGACCGTCATCGGATTTGGGGGGCGGCGCAACGGCCAGACCATGTGGGTCTGCCGCTGTGATTGCGGGAATGTGGCGGAGTATCACGCGGGGAATCTGCGTGCAGGGCGTTCGTCCAAGTGCGTCCAGTGCCAGCTCGACGCACTCCAGCAAACCAGGAAGAACCTCAGCCACGGGTATTCAAGCACCTCGACCTACCGTGCCTGGACGGGTACCCGGCGCTACGGGCGGTGCAAACGCTGGGAGAAATTCGAGAGCTTCCTGGCCGACATGGGCAAGAGGCCCAAGGGGTCCCGCCTGATCCGCATCAACCGCAAACGGCCGTACTCCAAATCGAATGCAGTCTGGCGCACCCCTGCTGAAACGCTTAGGGAAGACGTCGATCGGACTCTCCAGGCGATGCTGGCCGCCGGCGTCATTGACGAGTCGAAGAGCGCCCGCCAGCGCCGGCGCTTGCGGCGAATGACCCGTCAGGCACGGTACCAGTTGCGATTGTCGCTCAACGGGAATCATAACCCACAATAGTGGTTGGTTGATTTCCCAGATTCTCCAGCTTTTCTTGTCGTCGCTCCCTGAGCTGACATTGATTCTCTCGCCCATTCAACTAGAATGTCGCGATTCTGGACGTGATGAAAACGGCGGACTCCCCCCGTCCATGTACAGCCTGGCCCAGTCGTGGTAGGGGGGGCAACGTGTTTCCGTTTACTAGCACTCACTTCAATCGAGAAACTCCGGGGACGATCAGGAACGGCAAGTTGATGGCAAAGGATGATCCGACCGATGGGGCGTCAGGTGGTGACGCGTTGGAAGCTGCTCGAAGAGAGAAGCTGCGCAGAATCGCCGAGTTGGGACACGATCCCTGGGGGAGCCGGTTCGACGGCCACGCTCCGATCGGCGAGATTCGCGCCCGCGAAAACGAGATCGAGGTGGAGCCGACCGGGGACTGTGCCACGGGCAGGCCGCCCGAGCAACACGGTCCGGCGATTCGTGCCGCCGGCCGGATCGTTCTCCAACGGAATAAGGGCAAATTGATCTTCATCGACATCCGCGATTGGACCGGCCAGATCCAGCTCTTCATCGGCAAGAACCAGGTGGGCGAAGAGAACTGGGAGTTGGCTCAGTGTTTCGACTTGGGCGACCTTATCGGCGTCGACGGAGAGTTGAAGCGGACCAAGACCGGCGAGTTGACCATTTTTGTCGAGAAACTCCACTTCCTGACGAAGGCGCTCGCCACGCCGCCGGCCAAGCACCACGGGCTCAGCGATCCCGAGTTGCGGCAGCGGATGCGTTACCTCGATCTGATCCACACGGAAGGGGTACTTCAGCGGTTTTTGCGGCGCACGCAGATCGTCCAGTCGATTCGCAATACCCTGTCGGGCGATCGCTTCGTTGAGGTCGAGGGGCCCACGCTCCACTCGATCGCCGGCGGGGCGGCGGCTCGCCCGTTCACCACGCATCACAACGCGCTCGACATTCCCCTCTATCTGCGGATCGCCCTGGAACTGCACCTGAAGCGACTGCTGGTGGGCGGCATCGAACGGGTATACGAACTGGGCCGCGTCTATCGCAACGAGGGGATCGACCCGAGGCACAACCCCGAGTTCACCATGCTCGAGGTCTACCAAGCCTACGGCGACTATCGCAGCATGATGGACCTCACGGAGAAGATCATCGTCGAGGCCATCCGGGCGACCGGCCAGGAAGCCAGGCTGCCGTGGGGCGATGGGGAGATCGATTTTACACCGCCGTTCCAACGGAAGACCTACGACGAGCTCTTCCGGGAACACACGGGCGTCGACCCGGGCGACGCGGCGGCTGTGGCCGCCCTGGCCGAGAAGATCGGATTCGACACGGCCGGCAAGCACCCCGACATCATCAGGAATGAAGTCTTCGAAGAGAAGGTCGAGGACCAGTTGAAGGGGCCGGTGTTCGTGATGGATTATCCGGCCAGCATTTGCCCGCTGACCAAGCGCAAGGCGGGCCGGCCCGAGATTGCCGAGCGATTCGAACTGTTCATCCAGGGCATGGAGGTGGCCAACGCCTATACGGAATTGAACGATCCCGACCTTCAGGAAGAACTTTTCACCAGGCAACTGGCAGGCCAGGCGGAAGAGGACTCGATGGCCAAGATGGATCACGACTTTGTCCGCGCCCTGCGGCACGGAATGCCGCCGGCCGGTGGGCTGGGAATCGGCATCGACCGGCTTGTGATGTTGCTGACCAACTCTCAGACGATACGCGAAGTGATTCTGTTTCCTCTTCTGCGACCTGAAACGTTTGGGTAGTGCGCCTGCCTGACAACAACGGCGGCAGGATGCCGCTGAGACCGTCGGCGTTCGGCTTCGGCCGGGCGCCGGCAGAACATCGAAGGAACGATGAACGATGTATAAGCTGTTGCTCTCCTGGCGCTATCTTCGTACGCGCTATATCGCTCTGGCGTCGATCATCAGCGTGACCCTCGGGGTCGCCACGATGATCGTGGTCAATAGCGTCATGTCGGGATTCACAACGGAGATGCGGAACCGAATCCACGGGATTCTGTCCGACCTCGTTCTGGAGTCTCGCCCGATGGACGGCTTTCCCAACGCCGAGTGGCACATGGAGGAGATCCGCCGGGTGGCCGGCAACCAGATCGCGGCCATGACTCCGACTGTGTACGTCCCCGCCATGCTGAGTTTCCAGGTCGAAGGTCAGACGATCACCCGGCCGGTGGAACTGATCGGCATCGATCCGGAGACGCAGGGAGACGTGAGCGACTTCAGCAGGTACTTGCAGCATCCGGCCAACCGGACGAAATTCAGCTTCGATCTGCGGCCGCGCGGCTACGACACCAAGGATCACCAGGCAAGCAAGGACGACCAAGGGAGCCGCAACGCCCGCAAGCGAGACCAGATGGAATTTGCCGGAATCTCCCGGCGGATGTCGTTCATCGACTCGCAGCGAATGCTGGCCGAGATCCACGCGAGTGGGAACGCCTCTTCCTCTCCGGAAGTCGAAGCACCGACCGACCCGGCCGCGACCGCCCTGCAGAAGCCGGTCGACCCGTTCGCCGCGGCGCCAAGTCTCGACGAGTCCGTCGGGGGCCCCGCCGGGGCCGAGCAGAACCGGAACCCGTACGCTCAGAATACGGGGCTCGTCATGGGGATCGCCCTGGGAAGTTTTCCGAGAGAGACGGGCAAGACCAGGCACGGCCTGCCGGAATACGAAGACGTGTTCATGGTCCTGCCTGGCGACGACGTGAAGATCATGTACCCCACGGCCGGCATGCCTCCCGAGGTCAGCAGCGAGGTGTTCACCGTCGTCGACTTCTACGAAAGCAAGATGAGCGAGTACGATTCGAGTTTCGTTTTCGTCCCGATCCGCAAGCTCCAGGAAATGCGGGGCATGATCGATCCGACGACCAAGGTGGGCATGGCCTACTCGATCCAGATCAAGCTGAAACCGGGGGCCGACGGCAATCAGGTTCGCGATCTGCTGCAGAAACGCTTTCCGCAGGAGTTCTACGTGGTCAGCACGTGGCAGGACAAACAGAGCGCGCTCTTGGCTGCCGTGCAGATGGAAACGGCGATTCTCAACGTTCTGCTGTTTCTGATCATCGCCGTGGCCGGCTTCGGCATCCTGGCCATCTTCTTCATGATCGTGGTCGAGAAGACCCGCGACATCGGGATTCTCAAGTCGCTTGGAGCGTCGGGCTGGGGTGTGATGGGCATCTTCCTTTCTTACGGGCTCGCCCTGGGACTTCTCGGCTCGGGGGTGGGGATGGGCTTCGGGCTCTTGATCGTGGCGAAAATCAACTGGATCGCCGACACGCTTGGCCAGATTACGGGCAAGCCCGTCTTCGATCCTGAGATCTACTATTTCTACAAGATTCCAGCCATCGTCGATCCGTGGACGGTGTCATGGGTGGTTCTGGGGGCCGTCGGAATCGCGGTCCTCGCAAGCGTCATGCCGGCGATCCGCGCGGCACGGCTGCATCCGGTGGAGGCGTTGCGCTATGAGTAGCCAGAAACCTAGTTCGAAGACAAATTCGCAGGTTCCCACGATGGATCCGTTTGCGGGTTCGGAACTGCGCGTGCGAGGCGGACCTCGCCTGGAGGAATCGCTCGTGGAGATGCCCGGCACCGATCTGCGCCCCGACGCCGAACACGGCATCGGTGGGCCGCACGCGGTGCCGCGAGAAACTCGTCCCAGCCGTCGCAGTCAAGAGAAGACGGTGCCCAAGATCAATCCTGTCCTTGGCCCCGATCTCGACGCCCAATTGAGCGCCTGCGGTCTGAAGAAGAGTTATCAGAAGGGGCCGGTCGTGATCCCCGTTCTCCGTGGCGTCGATCTTTCCGTGCGTCAGGGAGAGTTTCTGTCGATCATCGGGAGGAGCGGTTCCGGCAAAAGTACCCTGCTCCATCTGCTGGCCACGCTCGACGCCCCCGACGAAGGGGAGATCTACTTCGAAGGGCAACGGATCGACAATCTGGGCGGATTGGAGCGCGACGGACTGCGAAATCATCGTCTCGGGATGATCTTTCAGTTCTACCACCTTCTCCCCGAACTGACGACGCTCGAAAACGTCCTCGCCCCGTTGATGATCAGGTGCAGCGTGTGGGGATATATTCGCCACAGACGGGCCCTGCATGAGAAAGCCAAGCATCTGCTTCAGTTGGTCGGCCTCAGCCACCGCCTGCGGCATCGCCCGCGGGAACTTTCGGGGGGGGAGATGCAGCGAGCGGCCATCGCCAGGGCGCTCATTGGCGGCCCCCAGGTTCTTCTGGCCGACGAACCGACGGGAAATCTCGACCAGGCATCCGGCCGGGAGGTGCTCGAACTCTTGCGCCGCTTGAACGCGGAGCAGAACCTCACTATAGTCATGGTTACCCACGATTTGAGTATCGCCCAGATGGCCGACCGATCGATCGAGTTGGTCCAGGGCCGAATCACTTCCTCGTAGCTGCAGGCTGCCATGGCTTATCAGATTTGGATCAACGGAGAGCTTCTCCCCCGGGAGAAAGCGACAGTCAGCGTCTACGACCACGGGTTGCTCTACGGCGACGGGGTTTTCGAGGGTATCCGCAGCTACGGCGGCAAGGTTTTCCGCCTTGAATCGCACCTCGAACGGCTCTGGTACTCCGCCAAGGCGATCCTGCTGGAGATCCCCTATACCAAGACGGAACTGGCCGCCGCGATCGAGAGCACCCTCAAGATCAACGGCATCGAGGACGGCTACATCCGTCTGGTCGTCACTCGGGGAGCCGGCACGCTGGGGGTCGATCCGGCCCGGTGCAGCGACCCGCGAGTGATCGTCATCACCGACACGATCGAACTCTATCCTCCGGAAGACTACGAGAAGGGGTTGGAAATCGTCACGGTCAGCACGATCCGCAATCACGCGGCGGCGTTGAGTCCGCGGAT
The DNA here is from genome assembly GCA_012719125.1 of Planctomycetaceae bacterium. Lineage (GTDB taxonomy): Bacteria > Planctomycetota > Planctomycetia > Pirellulales > Thermoguttaceae > JAAYAY01. The sequence continues at coordinate 12,217 of JAAYAY010000101.1, forward strand.
CAAGTCGCTCAACTACCTGAACAACATCCTCGCCAAGATCGAAGGCAAACAGGCCGGGTGCAAAGAGGCCCTGATGCTCAACCACAAGGGCGAGGTGGCCGAGTGTACGGGCGACAACATCTTCCTGGTTCGCAAGGGCCGTCTGCTCACGCCGCCGATCGACGCGGGAATCCTCGAGGGCGTCACTCGCGACGCCGTGCTGGAACTGGCCCGCGACAGTGGAATCTCCACCGAAGAGACTCCGCTCACGCGGCACGATATCTACGTTGCCGACGAGTGCTTCCTCACCGGCACGGCCGCCGAGGTCATCCCGGTGGTCAAGGTCGACAGCCGCCCGATCGGCGACGGCAAGCCGGGCAAGATTACCCGCGATCTGATCGAGCGGTTCCACAAGTTGACGCGGCAATAGTAGCTGCCTCGAAACCGTCTTGTGAGGCCCGCCATGCGATCCATGCTCCTTCCCTTCTTTGTCGTGTGCTCGCTGCTGGTCGGCCTGATCGACTCGGGCGATGCCGAAGAACCCAAGGCCGACGCCGCGAAGTATCTCCATGGTGTGCAGGCTTTTGCCGACACCGTCCTGGAGCACGGCCGCGATACCTGCGGCGAGGAGAAGACGCCCCTGTTTGTCGACGGGCTGCATGCCAAGACGTTGGAACCGGTTCGCTGGAAGAAAGACGGCCAGACCTGGGTGCTCTGCAACTTCGCCAGCCAGCAGAACCTCATGCGAACGCTCGACGGACTCACCGCCCTGACGGGCGACGCCAAGTACCGGCAGGCGGCCGAGGACGCTACCCGCGATGCACTCCACCGTTTGCAGGCGCCCAGCGGGCTGCTCTACTGGGGCGGCCATCTCGCCTGGGATCTCGACCAGGACAAGCCCGTGGGCCAGGGAAACGATTCCCATGAAATGAAAGGCCATCAGCCTTACTATCGCCTGATGCATCGTGTCGCTCCCGACGCGACCAGGCGGTTGATGGAGGCGGTGTGGGCGGGGCATATCCTTGACTGGTCGCGTCTCGACTACAACCGCCACGCCAGTGTCCGCCGCACGGGGCGCCCGAAATGGGACCACGAGTTTGCCGACGATATCGAGGTGCCCTTCCCCTCGGTCGGCGAGAATCTCTCCTTCTGCAACGTGACGCCCTCACTCATCCATGCCGGAATCGAACTCGCCATCCTCGCCGATTCCGTCGACGCCCTGCTGTGGACCGGGCGCCTGGTGCAGCGCTGGCAGCAGGGCCGCGATCCCAACACCGGGCTGTGCGGCGGCCAACTGAGCTACCGCCAGCACGACCGGGCCCAGGACGCCCTGGGACACGTGCACCCCACGATCAATGAGGCGAAAATGGTCGTCTCCTATCACCAGTCCTCGCGCTACCATGACCTGCCGCTCGTCCAGATGCAGGCGGCCGAGGCCCTGCGACGCGACGGTGGCAAACGCGAAACGACGTTCGCCCAGGAGCTGATCGACACCGCTTCGGAAGACTTGAAGATCTACGCCCGACAGTGCTACGACCCGGAATCCGGACAACTCATCGGCCGGATGACGGACGGCACGGCCATCCAGTGGAAGGAAGCGAAGACGGGCTATTACGTCCCCGAGTCGTTTGCTCCTCGCGATCCGAACGGGGAGCTCTTCTGGGGTTACTGCCTGGCCTATCGACTGACGGGCGACGAAGCCCACAAGCAAATGATCGACAGGCTCGGAGTGCATTTCGGACTCTGGCCGGCCAACTCCGTCGGAGACCCGGCGGAACCGTTCGAGTGTTCCGATTGGCGGTTGATCTACGGCCTGCTCGACCTGACCGAAGCGACCGGTGACGCCCGCTATCTCAAGGCGGCGTGCCGGGTCGGCGACAATCTTCTCAGGACGCAGGCCGGTTCCGGGCTGTTTCCTCGCTCGGGTCGCGAGTACGCCCGAACGGGCGACGACATCCCCCTGGCGTTGCTCCACCTGGCCGCCGCCCTTTCAGGACGCCGGGCCGACATTCCTGCCGCAGTCTTCGATCGCCGCTTTTTCCACTGCGAGTACCACGGCGAGTTGGAAGAGTATCAAAAGAAGCGAGCCGACGCCCGAACGTACGATCACTACGTGTTCTACGGCGACTCGTGAAAAAGGTGACAGCCACCAAATTTGGTCATGATAGGCGGGCTGGAGAAGGGCGTTTCTTGCCTTCCAGCCTCCAGTAGATTGCCCATTTGCCACAAACGGCCTGAATTTGGTGACTGTCACCTTTTTTCACTCTAGGCCGACGAGTTCCACCAGTTCCAGGGCGTCTGTGGTGGTGGCCGTTCCGCAGCGCAGCTTATAGTCGAAGAGGATTCGGATTGGCCGGCAGTTTCTGTCGATTGTCTCCTGGAAGTGGGCGGCGATGCAGGCAACTGCCAGGGATGCGTCGTCTGCCAGCTCGACGTCATGGCTCGAAACGGCCCCGATGGCCGCGTGCTGGAGTAGAAGGCCGAGCACCTTTCGCGTGACGATTCGGCGTTCCCGGGCGTTCGTGCCCTGGAGCGGTTCATCGAGCAGGTAGACGAGAGTCCTGTCCGACCGGCCGACCATCTCCCTGGCACGGGCTGTCACGTCCTTGATTCGATAGAGCCCTGCGAGGAATAGCGAGACGCCGTCCACCAGCGAATCGTCGATGCGAATGACGGTTGCCAGCGCCAGGGGCGACATGGTCCACCGGGAGGCACAGACGGGGCCTCCTGCCTGGGCCAGAACGACATTCAGCCCGATTGCTCTCAGCAGCGTCGATTTGCCCGACATGTTGGAGCCGCTGATCAGCAGGAACTTGCCCGGCGGGCCCAAGGCCACGTCGTTGCGAATGCAAACGTCGTCCGCGAGGAGTGGATGTCCCAGGTCCTGAGCGTCCAGCCCCTTGGGATATTGCTCGTCCAGTTCAGGAAAGCACCACTGCGGATTCTCTTGCGCCAGCGAGGCCAGCGACGAGATCGCCTCCAGTTCGCCCAGCATCTCGAACCAGCGGCGGCAGTGCGACCGCCAGCGACGTTGCCATCTTTCCAGGGCCAAAAGTAGGTAGAGGTCCCACAGCATGAGGAATTGGAGTGGCAGATACAAGGCCGTCTTGAACGGATCTCGACAGGAATATCCAAACGTCGTGACCGGCACCAGGCCTCGCAACCCACGAATCGCTCCGCTCGTTGGATCTGTAGCCGTATGGCGGAATCCGGCGACCATGGCCGAGGTACCGGGCAAGCGGGCCGCCAACTCGAACAGCCGGAGATACTCCCTGGCAATCCCGTCCCGCGGCGCCGCTTTTCGGAACACGTCGTGCACGCACCCGGCGAGAAAGGCCGTGACGATCAGGTTGACCAGGCACGCGGCGCACATGGTTCCCACGCCTGCGCCGATTGAGACGAGTCCAACGCTCGCGGCCATTAGGGCCAAGATGGGAATCGTGCTTTGAACGATCAGCAGCCGTCTTGTCCAGGTTCGTTTGGCGAGAATCGGCTCTCCCTCGACCCAATCCAGAAACGATTGCGGCGCGGTCCCGAGCATGGCCGAGCGGACTTCGATCTCCTGGCGGAACGGCAGGCCCGTGCTCAGTTCGGCCACCGCTTGCCGGCGCTGGTGAACGACCGCCGGTTCGGCCGGTTCCAGGAGCCAATCTCGCAAGGTAAGCACTCCCTGAAACGTCTGTGCTCGGCACACAAGATGAAACAGCGAGGCGGGGCCGAACAGGTCGAGGTCCTTGGCCTGGGCCTGGTGGTGCTCGGGAATCTCGATCTTGGGCACGGGGATGTCTTCCCAACGGCGCCGCATTCCCGCGAGCCCGCGTTCGTTGCTGAGATGGAAGAGTTCGTTTGCCCGGCGGCGGTACTGCAGTTGCCGCTCCACGAGCACAGCGACGACGGCGGCTGCCAGCAGAACCAGGGTCAGGACAAGCCAGTGTGCCGCGGCGTAGACGCCAGTCGCCTGCATGAAGCAGCCGATGGCTAGAACCAGCAGGGCGAGATAGCCTCGTTGGAGCCAACCGGCAGCGTTGGCATACACGGCGGCTTGATGGGCAAATCGTTCGCTGCGATCGCGATAGGTTTTGGCGACTTCCGCGATGGAGAGAGGTTTTGCAGGTATATCGGTATTCATAGCTGACTCACGTGGCGTTTCGTCGACGGAACTCTCCCTTATTCGAGCGTTCGTCTGAATCTTGGATTTCTTGACAAGAAAGTTCAAAAGGACCAGGTTTGGGTCTTCCCGTGTGGAGGGAGTCGTAGTTGGCCATCGTCTCCGGCGGAGACTTGTGTCCTATGCGGCGTTCCCTCCACAATGGAGAGGTACCATTTGATGGAGCCACTTCGTGTCAGCCCGTCCCCGCGAACCGTTTGTTGAATACGTCGATGTCCTTCACGGCAGAGCGACTCCGGGACAGGCCCTGTATCCAGGCGTCCTTGACGACCCAAGCTAGCGTGAATGGGGCGCTCTTTGAGTTCCTTTGTAGTGGCGACACCCGTAGAACGGGCGAGGAGCGAATAGATGGTTGAGCAAACGCCGGAAACTCGACGACTTTCAAACGTCTCGAAAAGACTCACCCCACTGGTATTGACAAACCCCTTTTCATAGGTGGGCCGCACTCGCGGACTGGCAGTTCATGCCGGGTGGAATTGGGTAGTCAACGCTTTTGCGAAGGGCCTGTGGAATGGGCCGTTGTGGCCCATCCTACCGGGCGACTCTATCGGAACTAAGCCTGTGCAACGGCGGATTTTTCCAGAGTTCCGGCGACTCGCAGGGCTGCCAGGAGTGCGGTTGGGTTCTGGCTAGCCGTCGCTTCTTCGCGGAGTTGGGAGTCCTGGCAGAGGTGGGCGATGCCGCGAAGGATCTGAATCTGTGCCACGGGCTCCGATTCGGGCGTGAGGATGAGAAACACCAGACGGACCGGCGTGTCGTCGAGGGCTTCAAAGCCCACGCCCGCCGGGACGGTTCCCACGACGACAACGGGAGATCGCAACTCGGCCAGTCGGGCATGTGGCACCGCGACGCCGTGTCCGAGCCCCGTGCCCATCAACGACTCGCGGTCGAGCACCGCGTCGATCACCGTCCGCGAGTCGAGGCCGGCTCGTTCGGCCGCGAGGGAGCCGAGTTGATGAATGACGTCCGCGGTCGTCCTTGCGATCAAGCCGGGATTGCAGGCACGGGCGTCGAGCAGGGTTCCCAGCGACCAGGTGAGCTCGCGCCGCAGCAGACGTTTCAGCATGGGGCCGGCTGCGCCGGAGGTTGCCAGGGCAAGAACGACCAGGGCCACGAAGAGCCGCTCGCGGATGAATCCGGCTTCCCAAGCGAGGAGGCCCAGGACGATTCCAAGTTCGCCGCGCGCGTTCATCGCCCAGCCGATGCCCCAGGCCTCGGTGCCGCGCAATCCAGCGAGTCGGGCGGCCCACGAGCAGCCCAGGACCTTCACCGCCGTGCCGAGCAGGAGCACGCTCAGAACCAGGCCCGGGTGAAAGTTCGCGACGAAGTTGACCTCCAGACCGATGGCCGCAACGAAGATGGGAGCCAGGATGCCTTCGACGAAGCGGTAGACGACGTGGCGCACGTGCTCGCGCAAGTGCGGAGAATCTCCCAAAGCGATGCCGGCCAGAAAGGCTCCGAAGATCGCGTGGATGCCGATGGCCTCGGCGGCAGCGGCCGAGGCCAATCCGACCACGATCACGAAGCCCAGAACACCGCCGGGCCATTCCAGATGGGCCTGGATCCAAGGCAGGGCCCGGTTGATCGCCCAGCGTCCTACGGTCAGAAAGGCGACTGCCAGGGCCAAGGTCAGAACGACGGTGTGCAGAATCGGCTGTCGCTCCTCGCTTGCACCCATCAAGACGGAGAAGATGAGCCAGGCCAGCAGGTTATTGATCGTTGCGGAGACGAGGGCCAGCATGCCGAAGTCGGTCTTGAAGAGGTCCAGGTCCATGAGAATCTTGGCGATCACTGGCAGAGCGCTGATCGCTAAGGCAACGCCGAAGAAAACTGCGAACTGCCAAGGCGACGCCTCGGCGGGCATGCCCCACCATTGGGGCATGAACCAGGCCAATGCTCCGCCGACAGCCAGCGGGACGAGCAGCCCTGCCAGCCCTACGTAAAGGGCCGCCTTGCCCTGACGCCAGACCGTGGAGAGGTCCACTTCCATGCCGGCTACCAGCAGGAGCAGGGCCACGGCCAGGACGACGATCGCGTCGAGCCCCACCGCGGCCCCACCTTGGTGTGGGAAGAGCCACTGCTGGAATTCCGGCAGCAGCCACCCCAGGCAACTCGGGCCGAAGGCCAAACCGGCCACCATCTCCCCGACGACCGCCGGTTGCCCTAACCGCCGGGCAATCTCTCCACACAGATGAGCGGCCCCCAGGAGTGTTGAAAGACCCAGGAAGAAGACGGTCAAGTCGGCGGAAGTCAATTCGCCCACGCGATTCTCTCCAGAGGTTGCGTTGCCGATAGGATGCGTCAAGAATGGGAACTTGGCTGCGACGGACGCCGGATATCATAACGGCTTAGCAAGCGGACGCACATCGACTCGGGAGATCGGACCAATGAGAATCTTCAGCTTTCTGTTGGTGGTTGTGCTCGGTACCTACACCGCAATGGCCGGCGACAACTTGATGGTCGGCGGCGATTTCGAGGAGGGGATGCAGGGTTGGCGCGGCTTCTGGTCGCGTGCCGGGCAAGGCAAGGCTGTCTTGGACAACGACGTTGCCCATTCGGGTCGCCAAGCCCTGCGAGTGGAGCATCCGGGCGGCGACGACTGGAGCGTTCAGCAGGGCGCAACTCTCCCGGTCGTTCCGGGCGAGATCTACGGATTGGCGGGCTTCCTGCGAGTGCAGGGCAAGGGCACAGCGACCCTGTGCGTGATTCTTTACGACAAGGATCGCAACGCCCTCAGTTGGACCTTCGGCGACCAGACCGTGAGCGCAGCGGACGACTGGCAGCCGGTGAAATCGCGATTCCTCATCCCGCCGGCGGGAGCGATGATCGTGGCGCGGGTGATTGGCGCGGGACCGGCAACGGTCTGGGCCGACGATCTTTCGTTGCGGCGTGCAGGCAGCCTGGCTGATCTTCGAGGCGCGGATCTGCCGGAATCGGTGTCGGCCAAGAACGAACAGCTCGAGGTTCGGTTCGACACGGCAACGGCCGCACTCACACTGACCGATCGTCGGACGGGCGAGGTGCGGAAGCAGACGCCTGCCGACGGAGTGGCCGTGCTGCGGGCCAAGGAAGAACTGGGGCGTTTGACGCTGCGACTGCTGGAGCCGCGTGCGATGCGAGAGTTGGAGGTGTCGGTTGAATTGGTTGACGGTGTGGCGGAGGCCGTGGTCGAGATTGCCTCGAAGGGCGAGATGGAAGGGACGCTGGCGTTCCCGGCACCGTTTGAAAGCAAGCCCGGTGAATTCCTGATTCTGCCGGTCAACGAGGGGATCAGCTATCCGGTCGACGACGAGTCTCTGCCGGAGATGAACTACTACCTGTACGGCGGCCACGGCCTGTGCATGGGATGGTACGGTTCGACCGATACCAAGCGGGCGCTGTTGACGATCGTCGAGACGCCCGACGACGCGGCGGTTCGCCTGCCGCGAATCGACGGCCGGCTCGTCCTCGCACCCCAGTGGCAGCCGCAGAAGGGGCAGTTCGGACCGAGCCGCCGCATCCGGTACGTGCTGTTCGAGTCGGGCGGATACGTGGCGATGTGCAAGCGTTATCGGGAGTACGCCAAGGATATCGGCTTGCTGAAGACCTTGGCACAGAAGCGCCAGGAGAATCCCAACGTCGACAAGCTGGTGGGGGCGGCCAACATCTGGTCGTTCGGCCCGCGAGGGCCGGAGATGTGCCGGGAGATGCAGGGGTTGGGCATTGATCGGATTCTCTGGAGCGCCCGGTCCAAGCCGGACGAGATCGACGCTATGAACGCCATGGGGGTTCTGACGAGCCGCTACGACATCTTTCAGGACTGCATGAACCCGGCCAACTTCGACAAACTCCGAGGACTCCACGGTGACTGGACGAGCGACGCCTGGCCCGACGGGATCATGCTCGACGCGAAGGGCGATTGGATTCGCGGATGGCGAGTCGAAGGGAAGGACGGTGAGATGTATCCTTGCGGGGTGTTGTGCGATCGCCTGGCACCGGACTACGCCCGGCGCCGAATTCCGCCGGAACTGGAAACGCACTCTTATCAGTGCCGGTTCATTGACACGACCACGGCCTCGCCCTGGCGCGAGTGCTACAGCGAGGCGCACCCGCTGACGCGCAGCGAGAGCCGCCACTGGAAGATGGAACTCCTGCGGGTGATCAGCGAGGAACTCGACCTAGTGACCGGCAGCGAGACGGGGCACGAAGCGGCCGTGCCGTACGTGCATTACTTCGAGGGGATGCTGAGCCTGGGACCCTACCGGGTTCCCGACGCGGGCCGTCGAATGCTCGAGCCGTGGGACGAGGCGCCGGAGCGGGTGGCCAAGTTCCAGACGGGTCCCTACTACCGTCTGCCGCTGTGGGAACTGGTGTATCACGACTGCGTGGTCGCCCAGTGGTATTGGGGCGACTACAACAACAAGCTTCCCAAGCTTTGGGACCGGCGCGACTTGATCAATACGCTCTATGGAACGCCGCCCATGTTCATGTTCGACGCCAAGATCTGGCAGGGGAACCGGGATCGCTTTGTGAAGAGCTACAAGGCGATTGCCCCGGTCGCTCGCGCCACGGGCTACCGCGAGATGTTGTCGCACGAGTGGCTCACGGAGGATCACACGGTTCAGCAGACCCGGTTTGCCGGCGGCGTGACGGTGACGGTGAACTTCGGTGAGGAACCGTATCGCTTGGAGGGTGGAGAATCGGTCGCTCCGACGGGGTGTTGCGTGCAGGGATTGCCCTAGCAATCCACCCGATCCTCAGATTCGTTACGGACCGCAATGCCCCCTTTTGGGGAGCATTCCAACGAATCACTCGCCCTTGCCGGGAATCGCCGGCTGACACGGCTTCTCACGATATCTACGGGGCCGGTCTGCCGATAACTGGTAGCAGCGCGGCGACTGACGTGGTTTGTGCTGGGGGATTGGTTGTTTGGCTCAATGGTACAGGGGCTGAGATCGTGGGTACTGCGCAGAAACACGCCGAGAGGCTGCAACGTTCCAGGACTCGCGCATGTGCAGAGCGCGTCACTTGGGAACAGCGGTTCCGCGAGGCTTTCTTTGTCAGTCCGGCGCCGATCAGCCTGAGCACTCTTGCCGATGGCGTGTTCCTCGATGTGAATCCCAGCTTTCTGGAGCTGACGGGGTATTGTCGAGACGAAGTAGTCGGCCGCTCGGTCGCCGACCTTCATTTCTGGTATGAGCCGGCGGAACGCGAGAAGATGCTTCGCATGCTGGAGCATTCGGACGGCCCTGCGCGCTATGCCGAGTTGCGATTGCGGACCAAGGCGGGAAGCATCCGCCAGATGGTCGTGTCGGTCGACTCGTTCATTCTCGACGACGAGCCCTGCCTGTTGGCCATCTATCGCGACGTGACGGCCGAGAAGGAAGTCGAGCGAGATCAGAATCGCGTCCAGGCGGAGCTGGCCGACACCATTCGAAGTCAATCGGAGCAACTCGATCAGGTCAATCGGAAACTGCAGCAGGAATGCCGCGTGCGGCGGAGGGCGGAGGATCGCTGCTGGGAAAGCCAGCGGATGCTGGCAACGCTGATGAACCATCTTCCCGGCATCGTCTACCGGCGCCGCAACGACGACGATTGGACGATGGAGTATATCAGTGCCGGTTGTCGCAGCCTGTTGGGGCAGTTCCCCCAGGATCTGATCGGCAATCGGAGCGGGCGGTTCGCCGACCATGTTCACCCGGAAGACCGCCTCTTGGCGTGCGAGGCCGTACAGAAGGCGATTGAAGCCAGGCAGCCTTTCCGCCTGACCTATCGAATCCAGCATGTCGAAGGTTCTCTGCGTTGGGTTTGCGATCGAGGCAAAGGCGCCTACGACGTTGACGGCAACCCGGTTGCCTTGGAAGGGCTGATCGTCGACATTACGGACGAGCGATTGGCTCAGGAGGCCCTCCAACGGAGCGAGCAACGGCGCGCCGAGGCGGAGAAACTGGCGCTGGCCGGCGATCTGGCCGCTCGCGTTGCCCACGAAATCAACAACCCGCTGGCAGGGATCCAGAACGCATTCCATGTCGTGAAAGCGGCCGTTCCGGCGGACCATCCCGCCCAGCAGTTCGTCGGCCCGATCGAGCGGGAGATTGCCCGGATCGCGGGAATCGTGCGCCGCATGATCGAGTTGAACCGCTCGGAGAGGGAAGCGCCCGTTCCCGTGAACGTCAAGACCGCCATCGACGACGTCTTCGCGATGGTTTCAGGTCTGGCAGGGAATCATGGCGTCTCGTTGAAGAGACGTGTTCTCGGCGATCCGAGACGGCCCATGCTGCCCGAAGGCATGTTTCGCCAGATTCTCTACAACCTGATCGTCAACGCGATCGAAGCCTCCCCACCCGGAGAACTCGTCCGGGTTGATGCGGCCGTGGCGGACGATCAACTCGAACTTGTGGTGACCGATCGCGGACCGGGTATTTCGCCAGAGATCGAGACTCGCCTGTTTGAGCCTTTCTGCACTACGAAAGCCCGAAAGGCCACGGGGGGATTGGGATTGGGGTTGGCGATCACGAGAGGAATCGTGACGGCGCTTCGTGGAACTATTCGGTTCGAATCGATGTCGTCCGGGGGGACCGCGTTCATCGTCAATCTGCCCCTCCAGACGGCCGGGAAGGAGTGAAAGATGGCAGTCCTGGGTTCGATCTTGATTGCCGACGACGAAGAAACCTATCGGAATTCGACGGTCTACCTGCTCCAGCAGCGCGGATTCGCTTGCGACGGTGCGGCGGACGGCGAGAAGGCTCTTCGCCTGATGCGGGAGAATCGCTACGATCTGCTCATCGCCGACATCCGAATGCCGGGGAACGACGACCTGGAACTCATCCATAGCGCCCAGGAAGTGACGGGGGGGATCCCGGTGATCCTGGTCACGGGTTATCCAAGTGTGGAGACTGCCGCGCGTTCGGTTCCATTGCCGGTGGTTGCCTACATGACCAAGCCGGTCGATTTCGACGAGCTTTGCGCCAACGTGGAAGCCGTGATGGACCGGTCTCACACCAAGCACCTGGCTACGAAAACGCTCGAGGCAATGGAGGCAAGCGTCCGCGATCTCCGCGAAGTGATCCACGCGCTCGGTGGTCCGTCGAAGCTTGAAGGGCGAGCCCGACTGGCAGAAAACCTGGACGCGGCGATGATGCGACTTGCCGAGTGTTATCAGGCGGTTCACGGGCTCCACGCATCCCTCACGAGGGGTGGGGCGGTAACCGACCCGTGTCGCGTGCTGAAGTGCTCCCGATTGGAGTGCTTGGAAGCGGCCGTTCGAGATAGTATCGCAGTCATCGAGCAGACCAAAAACAGCTTCAAGTCGAAGGAACTCGGCGGTCTGCGTCGCCGGCTGAGGGAAGTTTTGGCTCGCTAAAAGGTCGGTTTTGGCGGCCCGATTGCCTGGCCGGGTGCGCAGGCATCCTGGGCATCTCACGTGGTCTCCACGAAATTCTTGCGGTTTTCCGTTTGCCTGCCGTGAACTTCCGAGCTAGCGTTTTCTGGCAGCATCGTCTGCCGGCACGGCCGGCCTAAGGGCCTGCGCGTGAACGACCTTAGCGGTCAGGGACACAGCCCTGTCAGTTGAAGGCACATTGGCGATCACCCGCGTTGTGGCGGGGCATGGTCAATGTGCCTTTTTTTCGTTCTTGGCTCGGAATCACGTTTTGTTCGGATTGGCAATCAAGGGAGACGAGTGAATGTTCAAGAACCTGAAAGTGAGTTGGAAACTGGGGTTCGGCTTCGGCGTGATGGTCTTGATCACCATCGGGCTGGGAAGCTACGGTTGGAACGCCTTCCGGCAAGTGGGAGTGGCAACGGACCTGGTGACCCATGCGATGGGCGCGAACGATAGCGTCGCGCAGCTCCGCAAGCACCGGATGGATTTTGCCCTTCACGGGTTTGAGGCGGCGGAAGGAGAAACCAAGAACGACGCCGAGAAATGGGCGGAGAAAATCCAGTTGCTCGGCGAGCAGTTGAAGGGTCTTCAAGGTGATCCGAACGCGAGCGAGAAGCAGATCTCGCTGATTGCTGAGGCATCGGCCGCCATGACGGGCTACGAGAACGCGTATCAACAGACGCTCAAGACCCGGCGCGAGCAGGACGAGGCCTTTGCAAATTGGGCGAAAATCGGCTGGGCCATCACCGATCGCATTGGGAAGGTTGTGAACGAGACGATTCTTCCGGAACAGAAGTCGGCGAAAGAGGCGGACGACCTGGAGCGCCTCGCCGATTGGTCCGACATCGATCACCAGTTTGCCAAGCAGGTCGTGGAGCAGTTCCTTGTGCTGCGTATTACCGGCATCTTCCTGGTAGCCACGAAGGCGGACGCCCAATGGGACGCCTGCCAGAAACAACTGGCGCAAGCGAAAGAGGGCGTCGTTCAATGGAGCGAGCGTGTCAAGGAGCACGCCGACCTACGCGAGGCTGCTGCACTGATCGATGCCGATCTGGACGCCTACGGGGCGAATGGCAAGACGTTCTACGAGTCGGTCGTGCAGACCCGGGAAGCGGAGGCGGAGATGGTCGCTTCGGCAACCGTCGTGGCCAACAGCATCCAGGGAATGGCGGACGACGTACGCCAGGTGATGACCGATCGTCTTGCCGCCAGCAAGGCCACCATGCTGATCCTCTCCCTGGCGAGCGGTATCGCCGGCATATTCCTGGCGGCCTGGATCACTCGCCTGATCGTGGTCCCGGTGCGGAAGTGCATGGAGAGCGTCGTCGCCTTGGCGAACCAGGACTTCAGCAAGACGGCCGACGTGCAGAGCAAGGACGAGATGGGCCAGATGGCGGTCGCCATCAACCAGTCGATCGGCAACACCAAGAAGGCCTTCGACGATATTCGTGAGGCGGCCGAACGGGAGAAGAAGGCGCAAGAGGAGCGTGCCGAGGCCGAGCGCCGGGCCGCCGAAGAGGAGCGCCGCCGCGAAGCCGAACAGGCCGAGATGGAACGCAAGCGCATGGAAGAGGAACAGCGGCGCAAGGAGGAGCAGGCCGAGATGGAACGGCGCCAGGCCGAAGAAGAGCGGCAAAAGGCCGAAGTCCTGCGCCGCAAGGTCGACGGTCTGCTCGAAGTGGTCTCGGCTGCGGCCGAGGGCGACTTGACCCGCCGCGTGCCGGTTGACGGCAACGAAGCAATCGACGAACTGGCAGCGGGCATCGACCGGATGCTTCGCGATCTGTCGGAGATCATCGGCCAGGTCACCGAGAGTGCCGCCCAGTTCAACGAAGGCAGCCGCGTGATTGCCGAGAGTTCCCAGACGCTTGCCAACGGGGCGCAGTCTCAGAGTGCGGGCGTCGAGGAAATGAGCGGCTCGGTGGAAGAGCTCTCGCGAAGCATCGAGGCCGTCAAGAACAACGCCGAGAACGCCAACAAGGCTGCTGCCGACACGAACACGCTGGCCAAGAGCGGCGGTTCGGCCGTGAGCAAGTCGATCGAGGCCATGGAGCTCATTCGAACCAGCTCCAACCAGATCAGCGAGATCATCCAGGTGATTTCGGAAATCGCCAGCCAGACGAACCTGCTGGCCCTGAACGCCGCGATCGAGGCCGCTCGCGCCGGCGAACACGGAATGGGCTTCGCCGTCGTGGCCGACGAAGTGCGCAAGTTGGCCGAGCGATCCAACCGGGCTGCCGGCGAGATCTCGGGCCTCATCAAGGAATCGTCGCAGCGGGTCGAGGAAGGCGCTCGCCTCAGCGAGGAGACCGGAAAGGCCCTGGAACAGATCGTCGGCGGCGTGGAAGCGACGGCCAAGATGATCGCCGAGATCGCGTCCGCAACGGTCGAGCAGGCCAACAACGCCCGAGAGGTTACGGTCGCGATTCAAGGAATCGCCGAAGTGACCGAGCAGACGGCCGCCGGCAGCGAAGAGATGGCTTCCAGCAGCGAGCAGCTCGGCGCCCAGTCGGCGAGCCTGCGCGACCTGGTGAGCCGGTTCAAAGTCGACAACGAGACGGCCAAGCACGCGACGGCCGCGCACTCGTAATCCGCGGGATCGCAAGGTCCTTCGCGAACCCAATCCCCCTTCCGACAGCACGAGGCGCCGCCCCCCCACTTGGCGCCTCGTGCTCTTCTCGTTTCTTGTCATCCTGGAAGCCATGTCCTTGCCGTCGCCGGTGCCCGTTCGTTAGGCTGGAGGTAGGGCAGGCGGTCGTAGCAGGCGACCGGCCGGTTCTTCAAAGCTCCATCTCAAGGGACGCTCGGATGTTGCACGATAGGACGCTGTTTTGCGTGACGCTGCTCGCCGCGGGTCTTGCGGCAGTTTCCGGTTGCGGGCCGAAGCATCCCGAGACGATCCCCGTAAACGGTTCGGTGGCTCTCGACGGCAAGCCGGTTGAAGGAGCGGCAGTCGTCTTCACGCCGGAGGAAGGGAAAATGGCAACGGGCACGACGGATGCCTCCGGCCGGTTCCAACTGTCCACCTTCCAACTGGACGACGGCGCCCTGCCCGGAACGCATCGCGTGACGGTGGCCAAGACGAGCGTCGATCCGGCCGACCCTGAGAAGGTCGTGTTTCTCGTACCGAAGAAGTACGGCAATCCGGCGACGTCGGGACTGACGTGCGACGTTCAGAAGGAGATGGGGCCCGTATCCTTTGAACTGGCGTCGGAACCGCAGCCCGAACCCAAGCCGGAGCCCGCCCCGTCCGAGCCTCCTCAGGAACCGGGTCCCGGGACCGCGGCGGAATCGCCGAAGACCGATGAACCCACGCCTCAGACGCCACCGGCGGAACGATCGCCCGTTCCGTAGCGGCCGTCGATGAACACGAATGTCTGTGTCCCCGATGACCGGCTCATCGGGCGGCTGCCGCGAGGACCCTACGGTTGAGGTGCCGGGGGCATTTCGGGCATAGGGGGCAGCTCAATCTTGACACCCGGCGGGCCGCCCGGCGCTTCGAGATCGATCCCCGCAGGCGGTTCCAGCCCGAGGTCGTCGGGTTTCTTGTCCTCGGTTGCAGCGCCGCCGGACCAGGTGGGGGCGTCTCCGGCGCCGCTGCCCGTATCGAGAGAGAATCGCTTGCCCCCTTCTCGGATGAACACGTCGACGGCCGTGAGTTCCCACTTCCCCTCGAACTGGCCGGCGCTCACGGCGACGTCGGCCACCCCCTTGGGTCCCTCCACCTGCATCTGGAACTGCTTGGGGTATCCGCTCGTCGGCAGCCAGCGGAGGTCGCGAATCGGTTCACCGAGATGCTCGGCCAGTTGCGAATCGTTCAGGATCAATTCCAAGGCCGTGCTGTAGGGCGGGTTGCCTCGGGTCCTGGATACGAGCCAGAAGAAGACGCCTACGCAGATCACGACCAGCAGCAGAACGCCGACCAGGAAACGTTTCAGCCATCGGCCGCGTTTGGGAGACGCGGGGCTGTCGTGCTTTCCTTGAGGCGAGGTGACGACGTCGTCCATGATGAATCCTCCTTGGGCAGGAGCGCTGCTCGCCGTCCGGCAAGCGAACGAGGAACTCCTGGTTTCGATCGGCCGCTATCCGCTTTTTTCCGGCTCGCGCGGCGGCTCCGAAGACGGTTCGATCGGTTTGGGCTTTTCCGCATCCTTTTGCTGGCGAGCCAATTCCAGTTCGGAGAGCTTCGTTTTAGGTTCCGACGGTGGTTGGCTTGGGGCCGCCTGCTCGGAAGCGGCCGGTTTCGCTTTTGCCTCCTTGGCGGGCGGTTCTTTGGGCTTCGGCTTGTCGACGACCTTCAGATAGTCGAGTTCCAGATCGTAGCGCCCGCGGTCGCTCTCGAACTCCACCAATGCGCGGCCGTTGGCGTTGATCGTTCGGACCTGGCCGACCTTGCCCCGGTAGCGCACCAGTTGGGGACGGTCTCCCTCGACCACCACGTACTGGTCGGTGTATTCGAGACGAAGCCTTTCCACGCGATCGGGGTGCATTGGAGTTGTCAGGGTTCAGGGTTCAGGGTTCAGGGTTCAGCAGATGGTTAGTTTTCGACGCGCCAGCGAAGGTAGGCGTCGAGAAAGGGTTGTATGTTGCCGTCGAGCACGCTGTGGAAGCTGCCGATGAGGTGGCCTGTTCGGGCGTCCTTCACGCGTTGATCGGGGTGCAGGAAGTAGTTGCGAATCTGGGCGCCGAAGCCGGTCTTCGGCTTCAGGTTGTACTTGGCGGCCTGTTCCTCTTCTCGCTTTTTGACCTCTCGTCGGGCGAGAGCCGCTAGAAGCATCTTGTGGGCCGTGGCTCGGTTCTTGTGCTGGCTTCGCTCGTTCTGGCACTGCACCACTTCGCCCGTGGGAATGTGCGTCAGGCGGATCGCGCTCGACGTCTTGTTGACGTGCTGTCCACCGGCGCCGCTGGCACGGAAGGTGTCTTCGCGAACGTCGTTTTCCCAGTCGATCTCGATGTTGATCGAATCGTCGACCTCCGGGGTGACGTCAACGGAGGCGAAACTGGTCTGGCGTTTGCCTTCGGAATTGAACGGGCTGATGCGGACGAGGCGATGCACGCCCTCCTCGCCTTTGAGGTATCCGTAGGCCATGGGTCCGCGAACGGCGATGCAGGCGCTGTTGATCCCCGCCTCCTCATTGTCCTGGCGATCGAGCAGTTCGACGTCGTAATCCTCGTTCTGGGCCCAATTGATGTACATTCGCAGCAGCATCTCCGCCCAGTCGTGGGCGTCGGTGCCTCCGTCGCGCGCATTGATCGACAGCAAGGCCGAATTCGCGTCCATCGGGCCATTCAAAAGGGCCTTCAGTTCGAGGTCGTCGACCATCTTGTCGAGCTTCTCGAGCTGCCGGGGCACCTCGGAGGCAAAACTTGCATCCTCCTCCGCCATCTCGATCATGACGCCGAGGTCCTCGCTGGCAGCCAGGGCCTCGTCGAGCGGCTTGAGCAAGGCCTTGAGCGACTTCAACTCAACAACGACACCCCTGGCCTTCTCCTGGTTGTCCCAGAACCCCGGCGCTGCCATCCGCTCCTCAATCTGGGCCGCCTTTTGCTGCTTGCCAGCGTAGTCAAAGAGAGTCTCGTAGCTGGAGCAGGCGCTGCTGAATCAGTTCGGCGCGATCGATCAGTTCACGTTCCACAAATAGCTCTCCAGGGGGGGTGCGAGGCTGGCGGACGAATAATCTACCAGTTGGACGCTCGAGGACAGGAAAAAGGGGCGGTTTCCGGCACGCCCCCATTATACCGATGTGTGAAAAGTGGGGAAGGCGAACAGAACAGCGTCCCGATGGGGGAGACACCGGGACGCTGTACGAAGTTCAACTTGGAGTGGGCAGTTGGGCAGGCACGAGCTATTTCGGCGGGGTAGCGACGGGGCCGCCTGGAGGCGATTGCTGGCTCATCATCGCCATGAACGAACCTATTTGCGCGATGGTTTGGGTCAGAGGCGGGGAATTGGGGGGGAATTTGACTGAGATCTTCAAGGCGTGTTCCAACGGCTCGAAGTTGAGGGCCTCGTCGATCTTCTCGCCCATGCCGGCCAGCATTTGGGCCATCATGGCCGGGTTCATGGGCATGGCCGGCGCCGATTCCTGCTTTGCTGCCGCCTGCATTCCCGTTTCCATTCCGGCTT
Source organism: Planctomycetaceae bacterium (assembly GCA_012719125.1). Classification (GTDB taxonomy): domain Bacteria; phylum Planctomycetota; class Planctomycetia; order Pirellulales; family Thermoguttaceae; genus JAAYAY01. The sequence goes on from JAAYAY010000101.1 coordinate 29,854, forward strand.
TTGCCAGTTCCGGCAGTTTGGCCAGTCCGTTTCTGATCTCCTTCTCGAGGTCTGCCACGGAGACTCCTTCGCCCGCCTGGATCAGGAGTTCGATCGACGGCGGTCCGTCGAGGTCGGTGGTGAGGACCATGGAATCGATTTTCTCAACGACTTCGAGGGCCTTGGCGCCGTCGGCCGCATCGGGAGGCAACGCAGTTCGGACTTGAACGAGCAGGTCTTTCATCGGCGCCATGTTGAGAACGTAGCGAATCTCGTTCTTCGCATCGGCCCCGGCGAGCAGTTTTGTCAGGTCGGCGTCGTCGCCAGTGGCGGTCAGCACGCTGGTCAGGGACTTCTCGTCCGGGGCAATGGCAAGGGTCTTCTCGTCGATCACCGAGACCCAAGGGCTTGAAGCTTTGGCGGGCTTATGGCACAGCTTTTCCGCCACGGTCACCGCTTCATAGAGCGTCGGAATTTTGGCGAGCATTGGGGCCGCATCGACCGTTCCGGAGAACTCGGCCACGGCAACGGCATTGCTCTGTTGCGAGTCGCCCTCAAGTTCAGGTTTCAGGAGGAACACGGTCACTCGCTCAACCTTGCGGAAGTCGATTCCGGCCTGATCGACGGCCTTATCGACCAGTCCCTTGAGGGGTTGCTGGCCGAGCGTTTCGTGCTGCAGGAGCGGCTTGGGATCGACCACCAGCAGGCCGACGCAACCCACGGTGCCCAGGCGGAATGCCGGTTGGCTGCCGGCTGCCGCGAGTTCCGCGGTGGGGCTTTGGAGCGATTGCAGGTGAGCCTGATCGGCCGCGCTGAGGAGATTTACAGGCACCTGGATGGTGGCGCCGTCTACCTGCTTCTTCAGGAACACCTTGCCGCCTTCCACCTTGACTAGTTCGGCCTCGACCTTGAACTTGCCGCTCGCGTCGGTCCACTCCCGGGCGACGGTCGCCTGGGCAAGAAAAAAGAGCACCGCAGTGGAAAGAAGCAGATGTCGCAGCAGTCTCATGAGGGTTTCTCCGGAGCAGGTGGTGATCGTCTTGGCGTCGCGGGTCAATGTGTTCTCCCTACTGTCGTAATCGCCGGCAGGGCTCTTGTCAAACGGTTCCAGGGCTGGCAGGTGGGGAACGTCGAATCAGTATCCGTCGTATGGTCGTCTTTCGCTCCGCGAAGGCAGAGCGTTCGTTAAACCCGCTGCCGCAGGCGAGGTCGTTCATCAACTACCGGCCGCTTTGGGATGGTCAGCAATCCTCGCCTGCGGCAGCGGGTTAAACGATTCTGCCGCAACGATTTCGGTTCCCTGCACCACCCCAAAGTGGCGCTGCCCAACTAAGGACCGTATGGGGGGCTCCTTCCCCAAGCAATCACCCAGTTGTTCGCTGCCCTCCGGAACATCTTGGATTTCCTCCCCCGAACCGTTGCGGGCAATTCCGTCAGGAAGGCGCCACCCATCTTCTGACGAGCAGGGACTTGTCGAGCCACGCTCGGATTCTGAGAGGGATCGGTTTGGTTGCGGCCCGTGATCCCCCCCTGTAGACTGTATTGACTGGGCATGCAACCACCCCTCCTTTCTCGCCCCCCGCCAAGACGGGGCATTCTTGAGGTACTCCATGAAATACGGCCGCACCGTCCTTTGTTGTGTTACCACTCTCGCCGCCGTCGCCTTGGCAAACGTGAGTCACGCTGAATCCGGCGTCCCGGCTCCCGCCGCCGCTTCCGGTCCGAGGACCTTCTACGTCGACTCGGAGGGGGGCCTCGACGACGCCGGCGGGCTCGACCCCAAGCAGGCCTGGAAGTCGCTCCGGCAGGTCAACGGGGCCGAGCTCAAGCCGGGGGATACGGTGCGGTTCAAGCGGGGCGGCATGTGGCGTGGTTCGCTCGTGCCTGCCAGCGGCGACGAGGGTGCGCCGGTCACTTATACGACGTACGGCGACGGTCCCAAGCCGCTGCTGCTCGGTTCGCTCCCTCGCCACCGGCCGGGCGATTGGACGCAGGCAGGAGAGGACCTCTGGGCCACCTTGCCGATGGAGTACCTCCAGGGCGAGCAGGTGGCCGATCTGCGCGAGGGCAGTTGGTCGCGCCATCAGGAGGGGGGAGCCAGCGTGCAATTGACGCAGGAAGACACGCCGGACGGGATCGTGGTGCGGTTTGCCTGCACGGCAAGCGGAACCGCCACAAACCACATCCAGGTGTGGGGACCCACGCTGCCGGTCGAGAAGGACACGCATCTCCAGTTCGCGTTCCGAGCGCGATGCAGCCGGCCGCTGGCGGTGCCGCCGATGTCGATCCGCAAGGGCGGCTCCCCTTGGTCGTCGTACACAACCACAGCCAGGCACGGCGACGAGATCGGCCCGGAGTGGAAGACGCTGAAGGTCGTCTTCAAGGTCACCGAGTCGGCGGAGGCCGCCAGGCTGCACATTTCGCTTGGCGGTCTGCTGCCGCCCGAGGCGGTCTTGGAGATTCGGCCGGAGAGCATCCATGTGGTGACGGCCAACCTTTCCGATCCGCTGTCGGTCGACGTGGGAAACATCATCTTCGATCACGGCAAGCAGTGCGGCTGGAAGAAGTGGTCGAAAGAAGAACTCCAGAACCCGTACGATTACTTCTACGACGGGGCTTCGCTGCGGGTGTTTCTGAACTCGCCGGCCAACCCCGCCTCGCTTCACAAGAGCATCGAGTTTGCCATGAAGGGGCACGTGGTCGACCAGGGCGGCGCGCATCACGTGGTCTACGACGGGCTGGCCGTAATGTACGGCGCCTCGCACGGGTTTGGCGGCGGTGGCACGCACCACCTGGTCATCCGCAACTGCGACCTGGGCTACATCGGCGGGGCGCACCAGTTCACCCACCCCAACGGCAGGCCGGTGCGGTTTGGCAACGCGATCGAGTTCTGGGGGGCGGCCCACGACAACCTGGTCGAAGGCTGCCGCATCTGGGAGGTCTACGACGCCGCCCTGACCAACCAGGGGAAAGGCCCGTCGTCGAAACAGGTCAACATCACCTACCGAAACAACTTCATCCGCAACGCCGAATACTCCTTCGAATACTGGAACAATCCCGAGACGGCCCTCACCAGGAACATCCGGTTCGTGAACAACACGTGCATCAATGCCGGCACGGTCTGGTCGCACGCCCAGCGTCCCGACCGGAACGGGAGCCACCTGATGTTCTACAGCAACACGGCCGAGACGTCGGGGATCGAGATCCGGTACAACGTCTTCTACAACCACACCGAGTGGGGCAGCCGCTACAGCAGCGGCTGGAAGGTCCTGCCGGATCTGGACTACAACCTCTGGTACAGCGATTCGGGCGTGATGGCTTACTGGTTCCGCGAGAAGCTCGCCGGCTTCGCCGAGTATCAAGAGAAGACGGGCCTCGATCGGCACTCCATATTCGCCAGGCCGAAGTTCGTTGACGAAGCGGGCGGCGATTATCGGCTTGCGCCGGACAGTCCGGGGGCGAATCTTGGGCCGGACGGAGGGCCGATCGGGGCCGATGCGGCATCGGTCGACGCAGGGCTTTTGCGATGAGCGCGGGTTTCGCGCCGGCTTTGAGGTGTGACGCGAAATGACGGGCGAGGCGGTCATGGGTAAGTTGTTGTCTTGGAGTTACTTGTGATTTCGGGCCGGGGCGTAAAGTCGGGTCGTTCGATAGGGGGGCGTTGCATAAACGGCCCGGTTGAGGGAGTTGTCGGAGTTGGGCATCAAGGGGGCGGTTTTGTCAATATCGCGGGGTGAACGTGGGGGGATGTGAAGATGGGAACCGCTGATGAACGCTGAGGGACGCTGATTCTGGTGGGGGTTGGGCATCGCGGGAGGGGTTTTGGCAATATCGGGGGTGGAGGGGTGATTGGGCATGGCGGCTTCTCTGGGTGTATACTGTTTATGTGTACAGTATATACAAATGCACACATTTGTCAAGGGGGAGAGAAAAGAAAATGGGGGGAAAGGAAAATGAGGGAAGAGGAAGGCAGGGGAATAGTGGGACTGGCGGACTGGAAGGAGGGGTGGGCAGTTGGTGCAAGGTAGCCGAATTGGCCAGCATTTGGCTCGCGACTCCCGCACCGCATCAACCCTCGTCAGCTTCTGCGCGGCATCTCGGTTGACAAGCGACGTTCTGACGATAGGATTCCGGTAGCCGGTGGACAAAACTCGGCTTCATGCCGTGTGGTCGTCGGACTTGGGTTCGGCGAGACCCTATATCCACTGGCTATTTTTTTGCGCGGGCGTCCGCCGTGCCCGACCAAGATGCCAAGACGGCAGGTGCCGGGCGCCGCACGGCTCCTTGAGGTGCCAAATCACTCGAAAACGGGGGAACCGTGCGGCGGCGCGGTAAGCACCTGGGCAATCTGGGGCGGTTCTGAGGGGCACGCGAGATTGGGGCGGGGTGGCGGTAAGAGAATCGCCGCACGCTTTTCTTCCGCGATAGAAGGGGCTATACTCGCAACCGGCGCATAAAAAAACGCCCCGCGCGGGGGCGCAATAGGTCGCTGACGAGCAGCGTTGCCTGACGCGTACGAAACCTTAGGAACTGTGACAAAATAACTTGACCAATTGGACCAGAAGTGCTATGAACTGCATCTTTGAAGGCGTTGTCCTGTTCACGTTGTACAAGGATGTACGACGATGGCACCAGTCGTTGCGGAAAAG
>JAAYAY010000102.1 GCA_012719125.1 Planctomycetaceae bacterium
TGTCGCGCGGCGCTCAAAATCGACAGTCCGGAGGCGCTTGAGAATCGACATTTTTGAGGAGACGAAGATACGGAACGTAGGTTTTCTAGCGACTATGTCGCGGAAAGGAGCCTACGATGCCGTATCGACTCAAGATGTCGAAGATCCAATCTATCTTGGCCTTACGTAAACAAGGCTGGACGTTTACTCGAATTGCCCGGGAACTGGGGGTCCATCGACAGACGGTGGCCCGCTGCATCCGGGACCATGGGAAGCCGTCGGAGGCGTCCGCCGGTCCGAACGGCCCAGAATCGACAGAAGCGCCTCCCGGGCCGGTCGATTCAGAATCGACACAAGCGCCGCTCGGCGCGACGCTCGATCACATCGGTCGTAGCGATTGCGCGCCGCTGCGGGAGGTGATCGAGAAGAAGCTCGATCAGGGGCTGCACGCCAAGCGGATCCATCAAGACCTCGTCGAGGAACACGGTTTCACGGGGAGCTATTGGAGCGTGATGCGGTTCGTGCGGCGGCTGGGGCAAACGCGCGAGTTGCCGTTTCGCCGTATGGAATGCGAGGCCGGGGAAGAGGCCCAGGTGGACTTCGGGAGCGGCGCCCCGGTTGTCGGCGCCGACGGTCGTCGGCGCAAGACCCACGTCTTTCGCATCGTGCTCAGCCACAGCCGCAAGGGGTACAGCGAGGCGGTCTTCGCGCAGAACACCGAGAACTTCATCCGCTGCTTGGAAAACGCGTTTCATCACTTCGGCGGCGGCGTCAAGACACTCGTGATCGACAATTTGCGCGCGGCGGTCACCAAGGCGGACTGGTACGAGCCGGAACTCCACCCCAAGCTGCGATCGTTCTGCGAGCACTACGGCGTGGTGATCCTTCCCACCCGTCCCTATATGCCGCGTCACAAGGGGAAGGTCGAGTCGGGCGTGAAGTATGTCAAGCGCAATGCCTTGAAGGCGCGCTCGTTTCGGACGCTGGAAGAGGAGAATGACTTCTTGCTGCGTTGGGAGACGACGATCGCCGACACCCGGATTCACGGGACGATCAAGCAGCAGGTATGCAAGGTGTTCGAAAACGTGGAGCGAGCGGTGTTGTCCCCGCTTCCGATCGAGCGATTTCCCTTCTTCCGGGAACGCGAGCACACGGTTCACCGCGACGGACACGTCCAGGTGGACGGGGCGTATTACTCGGTTCCCACCGAGTACTTCCGCCGGAAGGTGTGGGTGCGTTGGGACAGCCGCCTGGTGCGTATCTTCAACCATCAACTGGAGGAGATTCGGGTTCACGTCAAGCAGCGGACGCGGGGGCGTTTCAGCACGCATCCGGCGGATATCGCGCCCGAAAAGATCGGCCGCATCGAACGGGGGACCGACTGGCTGCTGTGCCGGGCCGGTTCGATCGGCGAGCACGCCGATCGCTGGGCTCAAGAGGTGATCCACTCGCGTGGAATCGAGGGCATCCGGGCCGTGATCGGCCTTCTGAGTCTGGCGGACCGCCAGCCTTGCGCGTTGATCGACAAGGCCTGTGAGATCGCGATTAGCTACGGGGCCTACCGCCTCAAAAACGTCCGGCAGTTGATCTCGCGTCAGGCCGCCAAGCAGGAACAGATGGAATTCATGCGGGAACACCCCCTTATCCGCAACATGGACGTCTACGGGGAGTTGGTGCGCGAATCCCTGCACCGAGCGCCGCCGAGTTGGCGATCGGAAGACGCGTCGAGATATCCCCATGGCAACGACTGACCCCCTCTTTATCACGACCAGGAACCGACCATGAACGAACGACTTCACAGCGCTTTGAGAAAACTTCGCCTGTCGGGCCTCGCCGAATCCTTGCAGATCCGCTTGGAGGAGGCCGCCGCCAACCGGTTGACGCATGCCGAGTTCTTGGAGTTGATTCTCCAAGACGAACTGGCGGTCCGCGACGAACGGCAGACCCAACGGCGGACCAAGGCCGCGGCGTTCCGGGAACTGAAAACCCTGGACCAGTTCAACTTCTCGTTCAATCCGTCGATCAACAAGCAGCGGATCTACGAACTGGCCACCTGCCGCTTCATCCGGGAGGCCCGGGACGTTCTCTGGTTGGGGCCGCCGGGCGTGGGAAAATCGTTTCTGGTGCAAGCCTTGGGCTATCAGGCGATCAAATCGGGCTTTCTTGTCTACTACCGTTCGGTCTTCGACGTGGTTCGCGACTTCATGCAGGACGAAGCGTTTGGGGGCCAGGACAAGGTGCTGGCCAAGTACCTCAAACCAGATCTGCTCATCGTGGACGATATGGGAATGAAGCAACTCCCGAGCAAGAGCGGCGAGTTCCTGTTCGAGATCATCATGCGGCGCTACGAACTCAAGAGCACCATGATGACCTCGAATCGACCGCTGGAGGACTGGGGCAAGCTCATCGGGGACGTGCCGGCCGCCACCGCCATCCTGGATCGCTTCCTCCATCGGGCGGAGTTGATCAACATCACGGGGAAGAGCTACCGCATGCACGACCGGGACGGCGCGCCGTCTCCCCAACCCGACGCCAAGAAGCAGCGCGGCCGCGCGACGACGGAAGGAGACGCCGCATGAAACGCACGCGTCAAGAATGGGTTTTGGGAGGCATGGCGGGCAAGAGAATGGTTGTCGGAAAGAAAAACGCCCGACGCGACTGGGCCTCGGGCGTTGCGGGGATCATTCTCCCGCCCGGCCTGGCTATCCCTTGTTGGGTTGCACCCCTGCAGAGCCCAACTCCGTTTCGCCAGGCACAGGTCAGTGTAGCACGAATCGTCGCTCCGGGCAAAAAGTTCTTGCCGAGGCCACGCCGTGAAAATCGACACAAGCGCCTACCGGGTCGCTTGATCCAAAATCGTCAAAAGCGCCTATCGGCTCGCGGCGGAAAAACGCCCACGATTCGCGCTGGACAAATCGGAATCCTTGGTATAATGGTCACTCGCACTCGCCCATCAGCTAACCCTTGTCGATTTTGAAGCGCCGCGCGCCTGTCGATTCTCAAGCGCCGCGCGACA
>JAAYAY010000103.1 GCA_012719125.1 Planctomycetaceae bacterium
ACGCCGCCGGGCCTTGGGCTTGTATCTCGCCCGGCAGCTTCATCTCACTCGCCCGGCACCGAAGGAAGATCCCAACGAAACGCTCCTGGGCGACAACGGCCGATGCTATTCCACCTGGCCGTCCGATTCCCTGACGGCCGACGCCCTGGCCGAGCAGCTCACCGGGAAACGGGTCGACGACGGCGTTCGACTGTGGGACGTATTTCCCCCGCAAGTCCCTGCCGGGGCAGAGCTGGAAGACGTCACCACGCGCGGCTCGACGCGAGCTATTTTTTCCCAATATGAAGCTTTCTTGCGGCCGGCGCATTATTGACCGGGCCGCTTCTTGTCACCCCACCGCGGCCCCATCGATTTTCGGTCAGCGACTGTTCGGCCACCGGAACGCCCGTGATTCCCGGTCGGCCGCGCCGGGCGCCGAGATCCGCCATCGGCCCGGCGCCAATCCCGCGTACCATCGGGAGGATCGAGTTGTCGCTGGATTGCGGCGACAGCCCGTATTGACGCTACCGCATGCCACATACCCGTGCGGCTTGCGTGGAATTGACGTGTGCCGGTGCGGAGCGTACAACTGCGGCTGCAGGCTCGGAAATGCGCGGGCAGACCGGCCTGCCCCATTTCCCGCCCATCTCAAAGGATGAAGCATGTCTAAGAATCCTACTCGTCGGCAATTCCTCGCTGCGGCTTCAGCCGGAGCGGCCTTGAGCCTCACGGCGACCAGCTACGCCAGAGTCGCCGGCGCGAACGAGCGTATCGCGTTGGGCCTGATCGGCTGTGGAGGCCGGGGCTACGAGGCGCACATGAAAGGCATACATCCATACGACAAACAGGAAAACGTCGAGTTCATCGCGGTGGCCGACCCATGGCGCACCAGGCGTGAGCGCGCGGCGGCCCGTTGCCAGGAGTGGTACGGCCGCGCCGCCCGGCAGTTTGTCTCCTACCGCGACATCATGGACCTCAAAGATGTCGACGCCGTGATGATCGCCTCCTGCGACCATCAGCACACGACGCACCTGGAGGCCGCCGCCAGGGCGAAGAAAGACGCCTACTGCGAAAAGCCGCTGGCCATGGACATGAAATCGCTCAAGCGGTGCTGCGACGCGGTGAAAGCCAGCGGCATCGTCGCACAAATGGGCACCCAGACCCGCAGCTACCCGACCAGCACGGGTTGCCGGGACCTCGTTCGCTCGGGCCAACTCGGCAAGATCTCGCGGATCGAGCAGCGCCGCAACAGCTCGAAGCCCTACTGGTACTCCTGGATGCAGAGGGCCGAGCCGATTCTGGAGAAGGATGTGGACTGGAAGGAGTTCCTCATGGACCGGCCGATGCGGCCCTTCGACGGGAAGCTGCTGACCGGCTGGTACGGCTACCGCGAGTTCTCCGACGGCCCCATCGCCAACCTCGGCTGCCACTTCCTCGACCGCAACAACTACATCGTCGGCACCACGCTGCCGACGAGCTGCGTGGCGCATGGCGGCACCTTCACCTGGAAGGACGAGAACGGATTCACCTGTCCCGATCACACGGAGGCGACCTGGATCTACCCGGAGGGATTCATGGTGAGCTACACGACCAACATGGGCAACGGCAGCGGCAGCGGGGAGAGGATCTGCGGCGAGTTGGGATCGATCGACCTGGCGAACCGGAAAGGGCCGACGTACTCCAGCGCCGGCGCGATCAAGCCCAGCAGTCTTCCCAAGGAGGACACGCCCGTTCCCGCGGTCGAAACGCCCGATCACTTCCTCAACTGGCTCCAATGCCTGCGAACCCGCCGCCAGCCAAATGCTCCGATCGAGGCGGGCTACAACCACTGTGTACCGGCACTGATGGCCATGCGTGCCTTTGATACCGGCCGCCGGCAGGTCTACGACGCCGCGAAGCGGGAAATACGGGAAGGATAGCGGATCTCGCCTCTTTTTCTCACCGCATTTTGTGACCTGGTTCAAACTCGGGTAACAGAATCTTGGGCTGAGTGGTCTGCGCCGAAGATCATCGCCGGGAAGTGGTAGCTGAAAGAGAGCGCGGAGTCGTCCTTCTGACTGGTCGACTTGACCGTGTTCACCCAACCGTCGATCAAGCGGACGGCCGTTCGGGCATACCGATCATCCCCGGTCATCCGCCAGCACAGGGCCAGTTCGTAGACCGCGTTGGCGTCGTCCTGCAAGCCCTGCTTGGCTCGCGAATGGCCGGCGGCGTCCCGGTAGAAGCCGGGAACGTACCAATGCTCCGGCGCGTGGGGCTGACGATCGAGCAATGTCTCGGCACGAGACTTGAGGTCGAGCCATGCCGAATAGATTGGCTCGGTTCGTTGCTCGATTCGCTGCTTCAGAGTATCCAGCCGCGTCTCGCTCAGGAAGACTTCTCTCGGTGCCGACTCGTCGGCCAAGGCGGGAGACAGGCTGACTTCGGCGGTTACCAAGCCGATTATCACCAGGACCACTGCCGTTGCCACATCATATCGCTGCATCAAAGTCACCAACCGTGTTGAAGTTGTCGATGTCCTTGTCATTTCCCAAATCACCGTCATTCGGACGCAGATAGTGCGGGTGCCCATCTCTTTTTTGGTTCATCCGACTAGAGCGTAGGTTGTCTCATGGATTCCGAGGATTTTGAGTTTGAGGAACTCGGGATCGCGGAAGCCGTAGGCTTGGCGTTTCATGGTGTCATTTCGGCAGGGCTGCAAAATCTTTTCGGGGCAGGCGCGGTCGGCACGAATGCGCGAGCGGCGGTGCCGTCGGCGCGGAGGGCGAAGCGGGGAGAGCTGGCCACGAGGCGGCAGAGCGAGAGTCGCTCATCTCGTCAGCGAGACAGCGGTGTGCGGGAGGGG
>JAAYAY010000104.1 GCA_012719125.1 Planctomycetaceae bacterium
AAGACGCGGTCTCTAAAACACTGCGCGCTCGCCGAAGAAAACAGACTCTCCGACGCTCGTCCTATCCCAACAATTCGCCTCTCCCCTCTCTTCTCTCCAACCCCACCCCACGCTCCCCCTGCACGCGGCGCAGACGCTTCGTCCAACAGGCTTTGTTCATCGGCTTCGCGATGAACAAAGCCTTGTCTATTGGCTTGACTATGTCCACAATGCGCGGGCGGCACGGCTTCTTGAGGCCGTGCCACCCGCTGAAGTTGCACGCCCGTGTGGGATGCGGACAAGTATCCCCGACTGACGCTCGTCCTGGTATGATGGCAGTACCACGTAGTCTTCTGCGCACGTGCGGAAGCGCTGGTGTTCATGTTGTCTGAACGCGAGGAACGAACGATGCCGGAAACCCCGACAAGTAACATTCGATCGGAAGCCCATCGGATCATCGACGGTCTCCCTGACGAAGCCACCTGGGACGACGTGACGTACCGAATCTATGTCTGCCAGTGTATTGACGCCGGCATCAGAGATGCCGATGCGGGCAAGGTCGTCGAAGTGGATGAGGTTCGACAGAGACTCGAGTATTCGCGAGGTGATTGAAGGGCCTTACCGCATCGTGTATCGAATCGAACCCGATCGCGTCGCCGTTGTTGCTGTGATTCACGGTGTGCGACTTCTGCCGGAACAGTTCCCGGACGACGCGTCGTAATCGCTATCGAACGGTCTTTCAGCCTGCCCTTGGCGGTTCACTCGGCCTTGATGTAGACGTTCCGAATCTGTATCAAGCTCGAGGCGGGCGACATGGCGCCGTCTTCAACAGTCTCACCGCGCTTGCGCAGGTTCTCGATCTGTCTGGCCGAGAGTGGGCCGCCGTGGTGCTGGAACCCGATCGGGTTGCTCGTCTCCTGCAGGCCGGGCAGTTGGGCGTTGTCGATCACCTTCAGGCCGTTGAGCACGATGGTGACTCGATCGCCGACCACGTGGGCCATCATGCGGTTCCACTCGCCCACCGGCTTGTCGGCGCAGGCCTTGGGAACGGCGGCGGCACGCTGCTCCGGAGTGGCTTCCTTGTTGAGGCGGACCGACCACAACTCGCCGGAGCCGATCGGCCAACACCAGAGATTGGCCTGATGGCCCGGGCGAAAGAGCAGGCCCGAATCGGCGTTGGCGGTGGGCGTGATGATCTGTTTGCCGTCGGCGTCGGTCTTGTACGAACCGTCGGGGAGGATGGTCGGCATGGGATACAGGCCCGTGGTACGTTTGAATCGCCAGTCGAAGTAGATGGTGTAGTCGCCGTACTCCTTTTCAGTAAACAGGCTCTTGTTGCCCTGGGCCTCCGACGCGGCATCGTAATCGATCACCCCGTCGACGACCTTCCAGTGGCCGTTGTCGCCTTCGGGCACTTTCCAGCCGGCCAGGTCCTTGCCGTTGAACAGCGACGTATAGCCTCGGGCCGCGAGTTGTTCGGGCGTGGGCATGTCGACCTTCTCGGCAGTGCCGGCGGCCCACACGGAGATCGGGGTGAGGACGACAAACAGGGTCAGAAGGCTGGGGAAGCGTTTCATGGCAAAGTCCTCGGTTTCCTGGAATTCGGTTCAAGCAGACGCGAACACATACTCACGAGTGATGCTAGCAGGCGGAATCGAGAGCCGCAAGTCTGGGCCAACCGGCTGCCCTGGGCAGCCGACCAAATCTTGAATTCGGTGTGGCACGACAACTACAATGACAGCGGCAGACGGTGCCGCTTCCGCAGCGCCCGCGGGTGATCCCCCATTCTGAAGACAAGGAACCATGACCATGAAGACATGCAGTGCACTCACGATCCTTCTGGGAATCAGTGTCGCGGCTGCCGCCGCCCGTGGAGCCGATACGAAGCCGGCCGACGACGGATTTGTCCCCATGTTTGACGGCAAGACCCTCAAAGGCTGGCAGACGACCGGCAATTGGGTGGTGGAAGACGACGGCTCGGTCACGCTCAAGCCCCGGCCGGGCGAGAAGGGCTGGCAACGCTACGACGCCTACCTGACCACCGACCGCAAGTACAAGGACTTCGTTCTCGACCTGGAGTTCAAGATCGAGAAGACCGGCAACTCGGGCGTATTCCTGCGGGTCGGCGATCCCAAGGACCAGGTCAAGACCGGCTTCGAAATTCAGATCCTCGATACCCACGGGCTGGAGAAGCCGGGGAACCACGACTGCGGCGGCGTGATCGGAACGGCGGCTCCTTCCAAGAACATGGCCAGGCCGGCCGGAGAGTGGAACCGCTACGTCATCACCTGCGAAGGGAACCGCCTCAAGGTCGTCTTCAACGGCGAGCAGATCCACGACCTCGACCTATCCAAGTCGGCCGTCAAGGATCGGCCTGCGGAGGGTTACATCGGCTTTCAGGACGAGGCCAAACGCGTATGGTATCGGAACGTGAAGATCAAAGAGTTGAAGTGAATCGGCTCCATGGCTTTTCGTGATTTCTGGAGGAATTCCAGGGGCTTCTTTGGCCGTCATTCCCGCGCAGCCGGGAATCCAGGCATTCGGTAAACGACACTGGATTCCCGCCTGCGCGGGAATGACGGATCAAGGCAGCGGCAGCGTCAGTCGAGCTTCTTGATCCGGATATCGCGAAATCGAACCGGGTCGTTGTGTCCGTTGAAGCCGAAATGGCCCTTCATCACGTCGCGGCCGGGAAAATGGTCCAGCGCATACATGAAGGTCGCCGGATCCGCCTTGGCCACGTCGGCCTCGAGGATCACGAAGCCGTTCAGTTCGACTTTCACCGTCGAGCCCACAATGGTCGATTCCTGGAAGTTCCACTCGCCGGTCGGCCGGAGGTATCCCCGATGGGCCGGAATGCGGGCGTAAACCGAGCCGTGGGCCTGGCGCGGATTGAGATTGTAGAACTTGGGATAGTCGGGATCGTTGTACTTGGGATGCCCGTCGTCGAGCACCTGCAGTTCGCAGAAGCTGTCCCAGGTTCCGTGCCCCTCACCCGGATAGCGGACGGCCAGCCCGTTGTTCCCGCCGGGCGGGAGTTGAAACTCCAGTCGGACCGCGAAATCGCCGTACTCCCCGTCGGTGAAGATGGTGCCGCCCTTTTCGGGCTTGCACATGATCGCCCCGTCTTCGACCGTGTAGTTCTCGGTCTCGCCCGCCCAGCCGCTCAGGTCCTTTCCGTTGAAGACCGACTGGAAACCCTTGTCGTTCCTCGAGGCGAGAATCTTGTTGGACTCGTCGGCGCCGATCTCGCGAAGGTACACGTTCCGGAAGCGCATCTCGCGACCGTGGGTCTGCAACTGGATCGGGCCGACCTTGGGCAGAGGAAGCCGTTCGGCCTCGGGCTTCGCTCGGTCGTAGTAGTTGTACAATCGGGCATGATCGACGACGAGCTTGCCGTTGAGCCAGACGCTGACCCGCTCGCCCGTCATCACCACCCGCATCTCATCCCATTGCCCGATCGGACGGTCGGCAAAGACCAGCGGGTCCTTGCCGGGCGTTCCGGGCGGATTGTTCCACAGCCCGCCGCTCCCCTTATCGGCGCCGTGCTTGAATTTCGTTTCATCGGTGGCGTCCCAGATCGAAACCTGCGGTGTGCCTCTCAGGTAGATGCCGCTGTCGGACCCGGGCACCATCTTGTAGGAGACCAGCAGTTCAAAATCACTGTAGAACCTGTCGGTCGTCAGATAGAGTCCCGTGCCGTCGTTGATCAGTTCGCCGTTCTCGACCCGCCAGTGCTGCCGGATGTCTTCCAGGCTGGCCGTCTTCTTCGCCGCCAGATCTTCCTCGGACAGAGCCATGTAGAGACGCGGATCTTCGGATTTCACACCCCACCAACCATCGAGGTTCTCCCCGTTGAACAGTGCAGTGAATCCATCTGGGGGGGAATTCTCCGCGGCCGCCGCAGATTCGACAAACGCGAGTACCAGGGCTGCGACCGCCGCTAGTCTCAGCAGAACATTCGTGCAATGCGAATTCTTCATAGCTCCAACCTCAATTTCCTTCCCGTCGTGTGCGAATAGGACTGTAACTGTGGGCACGCCGATTCTAACGCAACGAAACGCGCCAGGAATGCCCCCTATCTGGCGGGGCTGGCCCGTCAGGGCTGGTCTCGTTGCGGACAGACTGCTAGAGTAGAAGCTGTCGGTGGTTGAGGCCAGTATTCTGAGCAAAGAAATGGCGTGCGCTTCAGATTGCTGAGTAGATACGAAATGGTCTCGAATCGGGAAGCCTCGGTCTCCAGGGGCCTCGGAGGGTTGTACGTGTCTTGTGAGTGGGAGGGAAGCCGGAATGCGGACGAAATTTTGGCTGCTGCTGGCGCTTGCTGCGATCCTCTTGCCCGGCCGTACCGCGACGGCTCGCGTTTGGACGAGCAGCAACGGGGAACACCGGATCGAAGCGGAACTGGTGGGGTTTGATGCGGAGCGAGTGCGTCTCAAGAAAAGGGATGACGGCAAGATCGTCGTTGTTCCGCTCGATCAACTGGGGGAGTCGGACCAGAAATGGATTGCGGAACTCGTCGCTCGGCAGGCGGCGGCAAAGGCCGTGCTGGAGAAGCGAGGGTTTCGGATTTCGAGCGACGGGCTCCAGGTGCCGGAGGAACTCGAACTCAAGAACGGGTTGCGGGACCTGCCCCCGTTGAAGAAGGCAGTTCTCGATGCGGACCGCAAGCTCGAATCCGCCCGGAAGCAGGTCGACGATAACCGAGGGGCCGTCGAGAAGCTGATCGAAGCCAACAGGCAACTCAACGCCCAGCTCGCAATGATTCGCCCCACCCAGATTACGCTCAACAACAAGCTGGTGGCAGCCATCCAGGCCAACAAGGCCCAGATCGTCTTGACCCAGGAACAGGGCAAGAAACTCGAAAAACAGGTGGAGACGGCACGGGGGGAGGCCGCTCAGACGCGAGCGACGTTCCTGGAAGCCGTCGGAAAACTCCGCACGCTGGTCGTCGACATTATCGCCAAGTACGAAGAATCGGCCAAAGAGGACGACGTCGCCGCCGCTGTGGCCGCTATGAACGAGGCCCTGCCGGGCACCTACGTGCTGGGAGAATCTCGGACCCTCGCGGCCTCGATTCGGGAGCTCGAGAAACTGCAGGAGCATATCGATTCCGATTCGATCCCGCTCCGCTCGGTAGCCGGCCGACTGGTTGTTTCGGCCGTCATCAACGACAAGCACAACTACGACATGATCGTCGACGCCGGCTCCAGCCTGGTCGTTCTGCCGTTGGCTATTGCCGGTCAGTGCGGCATCGAGGTCAAGGAGTCCGACCAAAACGCCAGACTCGCCCATGCCGACGGCAAGATCGTGTTGGGCAAGGTCGTCACCATCAGCTCGTTGCAGGTGGGCCGGTTCACCGCCAAGGAGGTCAAATGCGTGGTTCTGGGAATCGATGCCCTCAATGCCCAGCCGCTGCTCGGCAAGAGCTTCCTGGAGAAGTTCCAATATGAGGTCGACGCCCAGAAATGCACCTTGACCTTGATCGAGGTTGCACCGGAAGCCAAGCCTCCTGCACCGTAGGAGGTCCTGGAGCGGGGGAAGTTGCTGCTGGAGATCTCGACGCGGATCCTGTGACCCGGCAGGAAGGCGTTGCTGGTCACCCAGAGGTCGATTTCGCAGCAATAGACGAGCGGTGACAAGTCACCGCACTCCAAAGGCGGTATGGACCGTCGGCTGGACGTTGGGGACTGTCGGGGCGCCGGCGTAGGCGCGGGGGTCGGCGGGTCGGCAGTCGCGGGCGTCGTGCTGGGCCATGGTTTCCAGGTAGCGGGCTTTGTGGCTTTCGATTCGGGAGCGGGTCTGGGCGTAGAGATCTTTCTGCTCGAGTTGGGCGGCCTGGGCCAGCAGGCGTTCGGCGCCGGGGTAGTCCATTCTCGCCTCGCGTGCGACGGCCAGGTTGTGCATGGCGGCATGGCTGTCCGGATCGAGGGCGAGGGCGGCCTCCCAGTGCTGAGCGGCGCCGGACCAGTCGCCTTCCTTGGCGCAGCGATTGCCGGCCTTGATCTTCTTGGCGGCCTTGCCCCAAGTGGCCGAGGCCAGGTCGACGGTGTCGGGCAATTGGAACGGGGCCACCATGTGGACAATATCGCGGGCGCACAGGTCCATCAATTCGGTCAGGGTGCGTTCTTGGGCCGGCAGGTAGCCTTCGCCGTTTCGCATGGTTCCCATGTCGGTGTGGGCCGTTCGGCGGGCGGCGCGAATGTTGCCCGAGCGAACGTCGACTAACTGAAACGACAGGGCGACACTGACCTCGCGATTGATCGTCTCGTTCTTCTCGATCCGCATCCCCATGAGCGTTCTGGCGAGGTTGGCTTCGCCGCGTTCCGAGGCCCCCCCGAGTTGGAAGCTCTGGTCGCGTTGGACGTCGTCGAGCACGTCGTAGCTGAGCACGTCGCCCACGAGCAGGGCGTCGACGCCTTGAGCACGGGCGGCGAGAATAGCCCGATTCACGTCGGGCGCGCCGTTGGGGGAGTGGATTGGGCCGAGTTGGCTCTGGTCGACCAGTTCGTAGAATCCGTTTTCGGCAAATTGAGAAACGAGCGCCGACCGGGCAATCTGGCCCCGCTGGTCGGGGCCGCGAAAATCGAGCACGGCCAGGCGGCGGATGCCGGCAATATCCGCCTCGGCGGGCTGCCAGACGAAGACGGTTGCCGTTGATGCACAACCACTTGCGCAAACGCTGAGGAGGAGAACGGCAAACGCCGGGCGAGCGAAGAAGGAGCGCGGCATGGCAGATGCTTTCCCCAAGAAGAGCCTGGAAAACCCGGTTCAGGGTAGGCTATATAGGGCGTTTTGGAGGATGAAACAAGCCCGAATTCTGGCGGGGGGAATTGGCTACATGTTCTATCGCTTGGGATGGGGGGCTTTCTGAACAGGAGTCGTCGGAGTTCGTCTTTTGAACAGGAGTTGTCAGAGTTATCGGAGGAATAGAGGGAGTTGGGTGTGAGCCGGGAAGAGACGGGCAAGTATGTGATGGGGAGCGTCCCCGTGGAGGAAGACGGTTCGGCAAGTTTTGAGATTCCGTCGGGTGTTGCCGCATTTTTTCACGCGATCGACGGGGAAGGCCGGGCGGTGCAGACGATGCGATCGCTGACCTATGTGCAGCCGGTGCTCGACCGCCGCTGCTCCGGTTGCCACAGTCCGGGCGGCAAGGCTCCCGCCTGCGACCTCACCGGCCCCAGCGCCCGCGGTTCGCTGTTGGCCTATGCCGACAACGACCTGCAGAATCTCGTCTTCGAGAAGGACGCGTCGATCCCGGGCGAAAGCCCTTCGCTCTGCAGCAAGCTGCTCCAGTATCTGGCCGGGGACGAGTTACACCGGAAGATCGTGCTCGGCGCGGACGAGCGGGATCGGCTCCACACTTGGATGGACACGTACGGGCATACGTAAGGGGCGTTCAGTGCGGAGCAGGAGGGGGAGTTGGTGGAGTTTCGGGGGCGGTATGGGTTCTTGTTCGAGGCCGCGGAAGAATGAACTGCGAAGGGATCGGAGAGGATATCCGATCCGTGCGGTTGTCCTTCAACCGCTGCGAATCCATTCCGTCAGGATGCGGCCGCTTCCGAATGGAACGCGCAACATGGTGGGCCGCGTTGGCGTTCTGGCTGTGCGTTGTGGTTCAGAATTGGCACGCGTGTCGATAGGGCAAACGAATACCGTAATGGTTCACTTGGCCCACCCTACGGGCTATTCGTGGATGGCTTCAAGTGTACGCGCGAATTCCGCGGAAGAGCCTTCATGGGATAATCGGCAGGAGGATGTGCGAGGCGTATTCCGACTCGTGATGGACAGTCTGGGTTGCTGCCTGTACTTCGGCATCGGCGCCGAACGTGTGGCCGGTGTTGGGGTTGCGGTCGAAGCGGGGGAAGTTGCTGCTGGAGATCTCGACGCGGATCCTGTGGCCCGGCAGGAAGGCGTTGCTGGTGACCCAGAGGTCGATTTCGTAGCGATAGACCTTTCCGGGCTCGATCAACGCGGGGGCGTCGGCCGACTCTCGATAGCGGGCGCGGACGATTCCGTCGCACAGATTGATGGCACGGCCGTCCGGATGGACGTCGACCAGCTTGGCCGTCCAGTCGGTGTCGGTTGCGCTGCTGGCGGCATAGAGGACGACCTTGACCGGCCCGGTCACTTCCAGTTCGTTCGTCAGCTCTTCGCCGGTGAAGACGAGAACGTCCTTTCGCTGTTCGGCCGCGGTCTGGTCGTGGGGCCCGGTGGGGCAGCGGCCCAGGTTGCAGCCGCCGAGGGTGGGGACCGGCTCGTTGGGGTCGTAGACGTAGCGGTCGGCGGGCTCTTGGCCCGGCTTCGCCGCATCGAGTTTGCCGTCGCCGGCGAGGGTGTTGGCGGAGCCGCCGCTGTGGAAGTAGTACGGCCTATACTGGGTTCGCGCGAGGGGCCACTCCTGCTCGTCGCGCCATTGATTCCGGCCCATGACAAAGATCCGGAAGGGAGGCCACTGGTCGACGTCGGTTTCCCTTCCCTTCAGCCAGTGATCGAGCCACTTGGCCTGGATGGCACTGACATCAACGACGGCTTCCTTGCCGAAGTCCATGCTGCCGACCTTTCCGTTCTTGCTGATGCCGTGGGTCCAGGGCCCCATGAGGATGTGGAGGTGTTTCTTGACGTCGTCTGATTTCGTCCGTTTCCGGACGTCGTTCATGTGGCGGAAGACGCTGCCTGCAAAGATGTCGTACCATCCGCCGGTGACGTAGATGGGCGTGGTGATATCTTCTTCGCGGCCTTGCAGGCCGCCCTGTTTCCAGTAGTCGTCGAAATGGGGATGGGCCACCCAGTCGCGCAAGTACTGGATTTCGCCGCCCACGCAGGTGTCCCAGGTGGAGAGAGGCAGGGTGCGAAAGGCCTTGAGCCAGGCGTCCTGGTCCCAGGTGCGGACTTCGCTTCGGCCCGACACGCCGGCGCCCCAGCCCATCATCAGGGAGAGCTGGAAGGCGCCGCCCACGTAGGCGACGTCGCGGTAGGGTTCGATGAGCGGAACCACAGGGAACATGGCTTTGAGGTGCTCGCCGGCCCCCGGCGCGGCGGTCCATTGGGTGTAGCCCACGTAGGAGCCGCCGGCGGTGCCGATGGCGCCGTTGGACCAGGGCTGATCGAGGATCCAGCGGTGGGTGTCCCGGCCGTCGCGTATTTCGTTGACGAAGGGGATCCACTCCCCTTCCGAAGCCCCTTTGCCGCGGCAATCCTGGCTGATGTACACATAGCCGCGGGAGGCGTAGCTGTGGCCTGCACCGCCTTGGGTGCCGCCTTTTCCGTAGGGGGTCCGGACGAGGACGGTGGGGAACTGCCCTTCGGCCTTGGGCAGAAAGATGTGGGCGGCCAGATTGGCGCCGTCGGACATGGGGATCTTCGCGTCGGCGCGGACCTCCACCTCGTAGACCACGTCTTTGGCCGAGACGGCGATGGTTAGTAGACACCAGGCAGCAAGGGCAGAGAACACGCGGAGATTTCGCAGCGATCTTGGGTTCATGGTTCTCCCTTTCGTTTTGTTAAGGCGCCCGGACGAAACGCGTCTTGTCCGGTTCGTGTGGCAATCAGTTTACGCACTGGCAGCCGGGGTTTGCAATAACTTGGGCAAATACAAGAGAATTACCGAAGGGAGCGGCAAAGAGACGGAAGCGGCGTCATTCACCAACAGGGGCACATGAGGACCAGGGGGGAGGGTACCAGTTGACGGCTGAATGGACAATCGAACGTGGCCTGCAACGCTGGGGGCTGGTACAACGTTGTGTCGTAGGAGGGGGTGGACGGAAGCGGCTGCGTACGACGTGTACCGGTTGAGCCCCGACCTGCGTGCAGACATGTTAAGCGGCGGGCGGGATGCGTCGGCCCCGACCCGTTCGGTGCCCCTAAAGACTGAGGTCTTGGTGTCAAACGAGAAGCAACGAACGGTCTGAGTAAACCAAGGGATCTGTGAATGACGAACATCCCATTTCATCTTGTTGCGTTGTTGTGTGTCGGCTTGGGAGTGACTACGACGCTTTCTGCCGAGAGACGATCAGCGTATGAGACGCCATCCGGGGTGCGTCACAGCAAGTACGTTCCAACCCGGGCATTGACGGCGTCAACGTTCAGGGAGCGGGTTCAGATTCTCAGGAAGAAGAATTCATTTGACGGTTCCGTGAAGATGGCCAAGCGGCTTTGTTCGGTGGTGGGCATCGAGTTGGGAAGCGACAAGGCAACGCCGGGCTGGCGAGACGCGATTCTCGATCGGGCCGATTTCCAGAATCTCGAAGGCTACTCGCTTGCACGCGAACCGGTGCTGATCGGCGCGCACGCAGAGAAGGCGACCGCGATCCAGCAGCGATTGGAGATCCTGTCGGATGCAGGGGAGACCTTGCGAGTCACGCTTCTCTACACCGAATCTCCACAGCAAGCACGAATTCAACTGCTCGACTACTTCTCGAACACGTCGATGGGACTCGGTCAACATCTCTGGAACCTGACAGGAATTCAAGGCGGCGTCGGCGAGACCTGCCTGATTGCGGTGTTGATGAAGTTCGCGCCGAACAGCGATTCTCTCGAACATCCGACGGACGTGGAACTACTCGATTCAAGCGTCGTGTTCTTCCGGGCGGGAATTGCCGTCCAGATTGTCAATCTTGGGCGAACAAACGATCGCCCTGCGGAGAAACGTCACCGGAGTGCCATGGGTTTTGCCGGAAAGATCGACGAGATGCTAATAGAGAAGATGCCCAGAAGTGAGGATGGCAATCGTGAACAGCAGGACTCCGCCTCTGTCACTCTGGAAAACGTTGTCTATTGCCACGGCGGCTCCCCGAGCCAGCAGCCTCTTATGTGCCTGCCCGGCAAGGATTTTCCTGAGGGGCGTGAGATGACCTTCAGAGATCCAGAATCCGGCGAGTTCGTTCATGCGGTGTTTCCGAAAGCCGCAGCGGCACCGGAGAATCTCGATGGCAGCTTTGTTCTGCACGGTCGTTTTCAAGGCATTCAGAACTGGGACGCCTTTGCACCTTCGGATGCGCGCCCCGTCATGAAGATTCCTCCCAAGGATTACCGATACTTCGTCGTTTCGTCATGGGAACATCGAGAGTGAAGTCGACCACGTCTGCGTGCGGGGTTGACACGGCGGCGAGAGGGGCCCTAAGTTGGAATTCGGCCTGACGGTCGGCTTCCCGTTGTCGTTCTGCCGAACGCCGATGGAAGAGGGTGATTATTGAATCGAACTGCGAGGGAAAGGTTGGATCGAGGTTCGCGGGGAAATCGTTGGCCCGTACCCGTCGCCTTGTGCGCTTTGGCGTACGTGGTGGGCGTGGTTTTCTTTCCCATTGTCGGTTTCCCGTTCATCGCGAGCGACTCGCTTCTTCATGTGACCGAGAATCCCAGCATACGGGCATTGACGTGGGAGAACGTCAAGCACATTCTCACTTCGCGATGCCTGACCAGCTACTATCCGGTCCGGACGTTGACGCTGGCCGTCGACTATCAGCTCTGGGGCCCGACCGCCGGAGGGTTCAAGCTGACCAACGGGCTGATTCACCTGGCAAACACGTATCTGGTCTTCTGGCTGATTCTCCGCCTTCTGCGGCAGTGGGACACTTCGGTCGGATCGCCGAAGGCGTGGTGGGACGTTGCCGTGGCAGGGGTTGCGGCGGGACTGTTCGCCGTGTATCCGGTGGTGGTGGAGCCGGTGACCTGGGTGTCGGGGCGAGAGGAACTGCTGATGACCCTGGGGGCGTTGGGGTGCGTTCATTTTCACCTGAGCGCTCGGCGTTGGAGCCGCGAAGGGGGCAAGCCGCGGCGGGTTCTGGTTCTCTATCTGGCGGCAATTCTCTGCTGCGCGGCGGCCTGCCTGAGCAACGCCGTGGCAGCGGTGATTCCGCTTGTGGTCGTGGCCTGCGACGCGGTCATGCCGGAGCGGCCGAAGGCGTGGAAGATCGTTCGCGACAGCCTTCCACTCTTGGTGCTGGGGATCGTGACGATCGCGATCAAGATGGGCGCGGGCGACGACGCCGGCCTGATCGGGGAGGCCGCCCCGTTTTCGGCCGAACGGCTGATGCTGGTTCTGAACGTCTACTGGGTGAATCTTAGGATGCTGGTGCTGCCGGGAGAATTGGGCATCTCCTACAGCCCGCTGAGGCCCGAGAGTTTTCTGGAAGGAGAGGTCGTCCTGGGTGCGTTTGCGATCGGTATGACGTGCGCGGCGTTGTGGCTGTTGCGACGGCGGAGGGTGGCGGTTTTCGGGCTGCTGTGGTTTGTGATCGCCCTAGGCCCGTCTTCGCAGATCATGGTTCACCACATTCACCTGGCGGACCGGTTCCTGTACTTTCCGCTGGTCGGCGCGGCGATTGCCGCGGGCGGATGTTTGAGGCGCTTGGGATATCTTGCCAGCGAGCGGCACGCGAGGATGGGGATGGCGGCGGCGGGGGTGGCGGGCCTGGTCGCCGTGTTTCTGCTGATTCGCTTCAGCGCCCACCAGGTCCATTTCTGGCGGGACAGCATCGTTCTGTGGGAGCAGACCGTGAAGGCGGCGCCCGACAATCCGGTGGCCCACCGGGGACTGGCGATCAGCCTGGCGAGGGCGGGGCAGATCGACCAGGCTTTCGAGGAATTCGAAGTCGCCCTGCGGCTGAATCCGGACTACACCTTTGCGTTGGGAGATTACGCTTTCTATCTGGTGAACCGGCAGGATCTGAAGGCCATCGAGCTGGCCGAGCGTGGCTGCGAGTTGACCGGCTGGAAGGACCCCGATCTGCGCTCCACTCTGGCCGGAGCCTATATCAGCCGAGCAGATACCTTGTGTCAGGAGGGCGACTTCCGGGCGGCCTTGGAATGCTATGCCAAGGCGATCGAGACGGACCCGGGTTACGAACGGCCGTGGACGCAGTCGGCCTTTCTGCGGGCAACGTGTCCCGATCCGGAGCTGCGCGATCCGGCAAAGGCGGCCCAGTTGGCCGACCGAGCCTTGCCGATGGCGGCGAAACCCGGGCAACTCTCGGTGTTGGGTGAGACCTACGCGGCCATCGGGCAGTTCGACAAGGCGGTCGGCGCCGTCGCCAAGGGGCTGAGGCTCGCCCAGGCCGCCGGCGAGCGGGAACTGGCCCGGGACCTGCAGCGTCAACTGGACAGGTACCGGGCGCAGGGTTCGCAGCAGAAGTCGCCTTGAGCTTTCCAGCCGGGACAACTACTTCTTCATCTCGGCAAACATTTGCAGCAGGGCGTCGACGATCTTGGTGGAGGCCTGGATTTCGACCTTGTTGGTTCCCAGCCAGGTTTCGTAGCCGCCCAGTTCGTGCTGTTCGGGGGTGGGCAGATAGCCATAGCCGCCGTTGGCCAGTTCGATGGTGAAGCTGGGTTGGAAGGGGTTGCGGGCCTTCAGTTCCAGTCCGATTTCGGAGAACACCTCAAAGGGGATGGCGGAAATGCCCACGTCGCCGATGCGGACGGCCTGGAGGACGACCTTGACCGTATCGGGCGACTCCAGTTGCTGGATGGCCTTGCTGGCGTAGTTGCGTTCGTGGGGGAACTGGTCCTTGCGGTTCGGATCGGCCAGGACCATCTTGGCGTGTTCGAGTTGGGCCGGGGTGGGCTTGCGGACGCCCAGTTCCAGTTCACGCTGGCGCATGTCCAGCGAGACGGAGTCGTGCCAGGTGAGCTTCTTGTATTGCCCATAAACGGCCTGAGCGCATTGGTCGGCGACGATGCGGATCTTCTCGTACGGCTGACGTTTCTCGCGGGGCTTGGAGTAATCGTTGTTGTTGATGTTTCCGCTCGTGCCGTTGCTCATGGCGCCCACGAAGGGGGGATCGAGCCTGTCGGCGGAGAGGAGTTCCTGGATGCGGTCGGCAAAGGCCGCGAAGTAGTCGGCGGAGAGGTTGTTGGCGCCGGTGCCGCCCACGTAATGGAGCGAGTAGTTGGCCAGCAGGCCGAGGGGGCGTCCGTCGGGCGTCTCGAAAGCGAGGAAGGCGATCTGGGGATCGGTGGGGCCGGCCGGTTTGAGCAGATTGGGGCTATTGCCCGGGTTCATCTTGGCGCGATCGGGTTCGCCGAAGGGGTTGAACAGTTTCGTGTCCGGCTTCATCAGCCAGCGGCGGTTGAAGACCTGGCCGGGCAGGTCGACGGTGCCCCAGGCGACGCGGGCCGGCTGGAGGTTGTGGAGCGCGCAGCATACGCCGTCGGAAATCCGGTGGGCGATGAACTGCTGATATTCGGTGAATTCCTTGCCGGGTTTGAGGGGATTCGGCCACCGGGCGCTGACCGAGGAATGGGTGTGCGTGCCGGACATGAGCATGCGATCGGCGGGGATGCCGGTGGCCTCGGTCACCTGCCGCTTGGCGTCGTCGAGAACTTCACGGCTGACGTAGATGTTGTCGTTGACGACGATCACGATTTTGGAGTTGCCGTCGTCGAGAACGAAGCAGCGGGCACGCAACTCGTCGTGGACGTACTTGGCCGGGGGCGGGGTACCGAAATTGCCCACCAGTCCATCGCCGAGCCATGGCGTGATGTTGGCGGTGGCGGCGCCGACCTGGAACGGTTTCTTGTCGGGTGACTGGGCCGCAACCGGCGCTGTCAGGAGGGAGATCGTTAGCAGAGCCAGGAGTGTGGGGCGGGACATGAGTTGTTCCTCCGGGGGTGTGGGTGGCAGGGCTAGGATGGTACGTGAGCTTCGCCTAGGGTAGGGTAAACGGATCTGTCACGAACCTCGCCTGCGGCAGCGGGTTAAACGAGTGTCTGTACCGGTGGCAAGTTAGGGCTGTTGCACGCGCGTTCCGACCGACTCGACGTCGACCAGGAAGCTCGTGCCGGGGAAGTCATTGTACTTGGGGTAGGCGTCGCCGAGAAAGACCCAGGTGGCCTCGGGCGTGTGATTGATCTCGATTGCGGGACTCGCGCCTGCGCTGGCTCGGGTCGTGCTGCCGTAGGTCTCAAGAGTGACCGCCGTCCAGCCGTCGGGGTTGATGCGTCCGCAGGGCACCGCTTGCTTCCCTGCACACAGAAACACCTGGCCGTCGCGGGCGATGAGCCGGGCGGGCCTGTTGACGTCGCCCACGGTGCAGAGCGTCTGTTCCCGGCCCGATTCGATCCGGAAGCGGAAACGCAGCGACACCCGATCGCCGCGATTTCGATGGTTTTCGTCGACGTCGACGCCGGCCGAGCCGCGATCGCGGAACCTCAGGACCTGCCGGCCGTCGAGGGCGACGACCTCCGACCCGCCGCGAGGCCGGGAATCGGGCACGGTGAAATCCTGTGCAAAGGCGTTGCTGTCGGCCGGATCCATCCAGAGGAGCGGCGAACCCGAGGGTTCGACGGGCGCGGCGAGCTTGGGGCGGGCCAGTTCGTCGGCAAAGCGGTTGTAGAGTCCGCGGTGATGCTCGGGCTGGAGTGCCGGACCGGCATAGAGGGCAGCGAAGCGGATATCGCCCGTCAGTCCGGGCACTCGGCTTCCGGCCAGGCTCTTGGCGCCGAGGTGAGGGGGCATGTCTTTGAGCGGTCGCGGCAGGGGTATCTCAAACGAAATGGCTTCGCTGCGGCCGTCGACGTAGAAGACGGCCTTGCCCGTGCGGTTGTCGGCCGTGAGGCCGATGTAATGCCACGTGCCTTGGGGCGTGAGGGGCAAGGTCGAATCGAGGACGTGGGGCTTGGTGAGGAGGCAGGCGGACGGACATCGCTGTCTCGCGGCGCCTTCATCTCCAGTGCTTCTCGACTCGATCATGACGTTGAAGCCGCCACGGCTGCCCCGGGTGTCGAGGATCATGCCCGTGCCGCGGTCGCGGACCCAAGCGCCGAAGGAGAAGCCGTCGCTGCCGGGGTCGACAGCGTTGCGCATAGCCACGTGCTGCCCGCCGTAGAAGGCCCAGGCGTTGCCGTCGCGTTCGGGGCGCGTGGGCCGGGGCACGTCGTTCATGCGGGGAAAGAGGTAGTAGCGATCGGGCTCGGGGAGGGGTGAGACCAGGGCAACGTAGATCGACCGGGCGTCGGGATCGCTGGTGGTGTAGCTGATCGCCAGCGTGTCGCCGTGGCGCCACATCTGCGGGTAGCAGCTTCGCGGCTGATGGTCCGAGATATTGTTGCCGGGCACGAAATCGAAGCCGGCTCCGCGGGTGAAGAAGAGGGCGAGATTCGTGCGGGCGTCGGCCCAGGAGTATTCTCCGCCCGGGGCGTCGTTGTGCACCATCACGTAGCGGCGGCCGGTGAAGTCGTCGCCGGGCCTGGCGGGTTCCCACACGCCCCGGCCGTCGAGCGGGGCGACGTGCATGCGGGAGCAGACGCTTTCGAGGGGAACGTAGCGGTGGGGGCTCCAGGTTTCGCCCCGATCGCGGCTGACGGACCAGAGGAGGTATTGGCCGGAGGGGGGGCGGCCGTGTCCGAGTTGCCAATTGGTGTTGTTGCGGGCGAACATCATCACCGATCCGTCGGGCTGTTCCCAGACGGTAGGTTCCCACTGGATCCAACTGAAGCCGGGTGTGATGCAGCCCGCGGAGAGATGCCAGGTCTCGCCCAGGTCGTCGGTGTAGATGACGGCGTTGCGTTTTTCGACGGCCCACCAGTCGGAAACGCCTTCGGGAGCGTCGGCGGCCTTTCCACGCGATGCGCGGAGAGTGACCGGAGCCAGGACGCGCCCCGTGCGGAGGCGGTAGAGGTTCTGGGTTGTGTTCAGGTAGAAGGGTGCACCGTCGACGGTGGGCCAGATCTGGCCGTCCCACTCGATCCGGCGATTGACCCACTTGTCGCCGCCTTGGTTGAGTCGCGAGAAGTAGAGGCCGCGGAGGTCGTTGCCGGACTTGCCGCCGGGTTGGCGGAAATCGTTGGCGCTGCCACCCTGATTCCATAGCACCCATAGCTGGCCATTGACGACGCCCAGGTTGGGCTGCCACTGGTGCCCTTTGCCTTCGGGATAGGGAACGGGGTTCTCACACTGTTCCGCATTGGAGAAGACCGATTCGATCGGCGTCCAACTGCGTCCGTCGCGGCTGGTGCTGAAGACCAATCGCTGTCCGGGGACGTGTTCGCCCACGGGCACGTTGCTGCCCCAGAAGCAGAACCAGCGGTCTTGGAACCAGGCGATGGTCGAACAGTGGTTGTATTTGTGCGCGTGGGTCCGGGCGTCGATCACCGGGTGGCGAGTGACGGTCGGCTGGTAGACTTCGTAGGATCGCCAGTCGTCGGAGGCGGACGGCTGTCCGGCTGGAAGGAGGGAGAGCACGCAGCAGGTGGCGAGGGCGAAGGTATGGGGGAATCGTATGATTTGCATAATCGGGTATTCGCAGCACTTCCGCTTGCTTGCAGCAGTCTTGTCGTGCCACCCAGTCTAAGCCCTCGCTTCTTGGGTTCGCAATGACTTACAATGGCATTTCCGAAACAATTCGTTTTGGGTGCGGAATGTTCTCTTTGATTTCAACAGAGAGTGCTGAGTAATGCGCACAACACGGTTTCTGGTGTGTCTTCTGGCTGCGGGCTGGTTGTCGGTAACCGGTGCCGTTGGCGCAGGTTCCTCCGATATGGCCAACCGGGAAGGTCTCGTGCTCAGTTGGGAAGTGCGTGGTGCGGCGGAGAGCGGCCAGTTGGCGGACGGCAGCGGTTTGAAGAACGCCGGTTCGCTTGTCGGAGACGCGGCCATCAAGGGTGAACTCGCGTGCGTCGAGTTGGGAGGAAACGGGGCGGTGGTTGGCGAGCGGCCGATTCGTCCGGAGCGGCTCACT
The DNA here is from genome assembly GCA_012719125.1 of Planctomycetaceae bacterium. Classification (GTDB taxonomy): domain Bacteria; phylum Planctomycetota; class Planctomycetia; order Pirellulales; family Thermoguttaceae; genus JAAYAY01. The sequence continues at coordinate 17,658 of JAAYAY010000104.1, forward strand.
CTCGAAGCGGTGTTTCGCGTCGATCGCACGCGAGGCCCGCTTCAACTGATCGTGACCACGCACGCGCCGAGGGTTCGCAAGACGGCGGCGATGGCGCCGGGAAACTCGCGGCAGTGGTTTCTGCAGATACGCGGCGAACCGCCGCAGCAGGACGGTTACCTGGGTTTTCTGGAGTTCGGCGTTTTTGGCGAAGACGGCCGGTGGCATTCGCTCATGTCGGAGACGCGAATCACCAAGGGCTGGCATCACGCGATCGGCACGTTCGACGGCAAGCAAGTGCGGTTCTTTCTGGACGGAGAGGAACAGGCGCGAACCCGCTCGGGGCGGACCGAGACGTACGAGGGCCGGATGAACCGGCCGCCCGATGCGCTCATCAATCTGCCTGCCGTGGGGACGAATTCGTTGACCAGCCCCAACGGGTTGATCGGCGCCGTCGCCCTGACGCGGCTTTACGATCGGGCGTTGAGTGCCGGCGAGATTGAAGAGAGCGTGCGCTACGCCCGGACGCTCGTCCCCGAACTGGCAACGCAAGTTGCCGGGAAGAAGCCGGTGAAGCCGCCGTGGAAGGTGCTCTACAGCAACGACTTCACCAACACGGGCACCACCTCGCCCTGGCACAAGAAGGGGGAACCGTTCCGCCCCGAGCATCTGCGGGCTACGGTGCGCGAGACGAAGGGGGTGGACGTTCACATGCTTCAACCGGCCCATTGCGGGGTGCCGTGGTGGCCGACGAAGCTGTACACGCTCGCCGAGCACCACGCCTGGTGGGCCGAGCATTACGGCATCGAACCGGACAAGCTGCGTTATCCGGGCGTCCATCAGTATCTTCTCGACGGCGGCGATCCGTTCCTCGACTTCCTCGACGAGTGCCGAAAGGTCCGTCAAACGCCGTTTATCTCAATGCGGTTGAACGACACCCACTTTCATCAATATGCCGATACGCCGGGGAACCGGCAGGGGATTCACGCGATCAGCCGATTCTACGCCGAGCATCCCCAGTGGCGGATCGGGCCCGTCGGTTCCGGGCTCGACTGGTCGGTTCCCGAGGTGCGGCAGCGGATGTTTTCGCTGATCCAGGAAATCTGCGAGAACTACGAGATTGCCGGGCTCGAACTGGACTTCATGCGATTCCCGTCGTTCTTCAAGGACGACGTGCCGGTGGACCGGCGGGTGGAGGTCATCACGCAGTTCGTGTCCGACGTTCGGGCTCTGTTGGACCGAACGGCCCGAGGCAACGAGCACCGGTGGCTTTGTGCCCGGGTGCCGTGCATGCTCGACATGCAGGGCGATATCGGCGTGGATCTGCCGTCGATGGTCGACGCCGGGCTGGAGATGGTCGACCTGTCGGCGACCTATTTCACCTATCAGGCCCATGACGTGGCGAAGATTCGCCGGCTGGTGCCCGACGTGGCGATCTATCTGGAGATGTGCCACACGACGATGACGGGCCAGCGACTGACCACTACAGGAGGCGACAACTTCCTGTTCATGCGGACAACGGACGAGCAGTATTACACGACGGCCCACGTGGCCTATCGCCGCGGGGCCGACGGGATGAGCCTGTTCAACTTCGTCTACACGCGAGAGCACGGGGTACCCGGTCGGGGACCGTTCAACGAGCCGCCGTTCCACGTCCTGGAGCACTTGGGCGACCCGGAGTGGCTGGCCAGGCAGCCGCAGTGGTACTTCCTGGCGGAGAACTGGTTCACTAAGTCCGCGGGACAACTGCCGGCGCGATTCGAGAAGGGGGATGCAAGGACGTTTGAGTTGGACATGGCGCCGAATGAACACCAGACGACCGACGGCGTCTTCCGGCTCATGGCGGCCGAGGACATCTCCAAGAGTTCGTGGATGGTCAAGGTGAACGGAACCACGCTGGAGCCGACGGAGTATGTTCACAAGCCGCTAGGTCATCCATATGAGTCGGGTCTGGGGAACCGGACAGAATACGCGTGTTTCAAATGCCCGCGACGGCTGGTGCGGGACGGCGTGAACAAGATCGCGATTATTCTGGAGGATGGCCGTCCGGCGACCATGCGGTATTGGGATTTGGTGCTGCCGTAAAAAGGGAGGGGTGTCAAGTCTTCACGGGTCTAGAATAGCGGAAGACGATACTTCAGTCCGTGTTGCGACTTGGGAGCGTCGAACATGTTTGTGCCTTTCTTCTCGTGGCGGATGTCCAAGAAAGACACGGGCGAGCCGAGCGACTCGCTGGTTAGCGATATGGAAGCACTGGCCAGGTCGGCTTATCGCCACGGGCGGCGAGTTGTGATTCTCGTGGTGGGAAGTACCGTCGTGCTGATCGGCCTGGTGTTGTTCGTCACACCTGGACCGGCGGTTGTCGTGATTCCGATCGGGCTGGCGATCCTCGGACTCGAGTTTGCCTGGGCTCGGCGATGGCTTCGCAAGATGGGAAAGACGGTCAGAGACGTTCAGAACCAAATCATGAAGCCGCGGAATGACGGGTGAGGCAGGTACGCGTCGGAGTATGCGTGCTTCAAATGCCCGCGGCGCCTGGTGAAGGACGATCATCACTGATCTGCGAGGCGCTGTTCGCCGACTTTGGCGATCCACTCCTTGGTCCAGAGCACGGTATCGAGTCCAATGTCGCAGACGCCGTGTTCCAGGAAGATCATGCCTTCGATCCTTCCCGCCTGGAGCAGCCGGTACCCGTACTCGGTCTGGCGTTTCATGAGGTCCAGAGGCATGGGCTTCTTGTTGCCGAAGTCCCAGAGGTAGCAGCCGAGCAGCTTGGGATGGTTGGGCGCGATTTTCTCCAGCTTCTCGAAGTTGGTTTCGAGGTTCGCCAGGTCCTCGGATTTCCAGGTCCAGAAGGTGATCTTGTCGCAGTGTTTGAGGTGGGGCTGGATCGGCAGGTCCAGTTGATGGGTATAGACGACCACGTAGAGCGGGAGCTTTCTGCCGTCGGGTGTCCGGCGTTTGCCTTCGAGTTCCTGGAGTTGGTCGATGGTGAGGTGGGCGGATCCGTCTTTCTTGAAGTAGTCGTCCATGATGAAACCGGCTATGTTGGGAAACCGGGCGGGCATCTTGAGGACGAAGTCGCGCCGCTCGGGGTCGGTGTCTCCACCCGACTCGACAAGGGCCCAAACGACCCGCTTCAAGGGGCTGAGGGCGAGGGCATACTGGTCGTATTCTTCCAGGGCCGGGCGTCCCTTGTGGCGGATGAGGAAGAGATTGGGGATTCCCATGTAGAAGGCGGCTTCGGTCGCGGTCATTCTGGAAGGGGCATGGCCCCACTCGTCGTTGGTTGCCCCGGGGGCTCCTCCCCAGATCCAGAGCCGGTCGCGGACCGTGCCGTCGGCGGGGAGGCAGGGGAAGGGAGCGCGCCCGGACTCGGCGGATAGCCCGCGAGGGGATGCGGCGGCGAACACGGTTCCGGCGGCGGCAGTGGTGAGGAAAGCTCTTCGATGGAGTTGTGGGCGGTTCATGTTGGGCGCCTTTCTCGGATGCGGTGACAGGTTGCACGGAGTGCAAACCTGTCCTACGGATTCGACTCAGTCGCCTCGGCTTTTGCGGCCCGGATCTGGTAGAGGTCGTAACCGACGCGGCGGCAGGCGTCGATGGTTTCGGTATAGGGGGTGTCGCAGACGTCGAGGAAGCCGTTCTGGAAGTTTTCGCCGTCGTCGCGGCCGGTGGTCGACTGGTCGCCGAACTGGTGCCAGTGGGTGCCGACGACGAGGGGATTCTCCAGGGCGCTGCGGACGTATTTTTCGTAGGCCGCTCCGCGGGCCGCCTGGTCGGCGACGGGGCGGAGGGTGGCGTGGAATTTGCCCCGGTCGAGGGCGCCGAAGTGGAACTCGCCGATGACCACCGGCTTGTCGATTCCTTCGGGCAACTGCAGGTCGGTCAGGCTTTCGGCATAGCGATTGATGCTGACCACGTCGCTATACTGGGCGGCCGTGCGGAACACCACGGGATGGCTCCAGCCGGCGAACCGGCAGCCGAGATAGAGCCCTTCCGGATCGACTTCCTTGACGGCTTCGCGGCACTGGCGGAAGTAGGCGTCGGCGATCTTGCCGAGGAAGGGAGCCAGATCGTCGCGGGCATCGTCGGCGCCGGGGGGCGTCGTTGACTGGAGCAGCGAGTCCCAGGACGCGTGATCGGTGTGCCAGGCGACGTTGAGTTTCTCGATGGTTTGGTACTTCGCCTTGAGGTCGTCGACCAACACGTGTTTGGCCGGTTGATCGGCGGGCGACATGAGCACGGCCGCGGGTAAGGTAGTTTCGTCCCGCCCCCAACTGAGTTCATTTCCCGGGAAGTAGCCCAGGCACCAGGGGTCGCCGACCGCCTTGCCTTTGTGCTGCTCCACCTCCTTGATCAGGGTAGCTCTGAAGCTGGGATCGAACGGGTCGGGAAACTTGCCCCAGCCGCCGCTGGTTGCCTCGATCACGCGGCTGTCGTCGTGGATGGTCGCCACGTAGCCGGTGCCGCCGGGGGTGTCTTCGGGGGGCGAGTCGAGGCTATAGACGGTGGCCGTGTAGGGCGTTTTGCGTTTCAGATAGATCGCCGGTTGCGAGCAGTTGGCCATGGTGTTGAGTCCCCAACTGCGCAATCGCCGCTGGGTGACGTCGGCGAAGGTCTGCATCCAATCGGCTCCATACTTGCGGAGCAGGTTTGCGCCGGTGAAGTTGTAGGTTTCGGCGCCGCGGTCGTAGAGCCCGGAGATCGCCCAGGTGCTGCGGCCGTAGAAAGGTCCGAACGGCGAATCGTGGGCCGGGAGATCGGCGAAGAGGTATTCCCGGCCGGTAATGGGCGTGTAGGCGCTCGACCAGGTGACGCGGACCAGCCCGTGCGACCAGAAGAGGTGGCCTTCGGGATCGACGAACCACCACTTGTCCTGCCACTTGGCAACGCGGAAGCGGCCCGTGGCTTCCAGTTGCGGACCGTCGGCCCAGCCGCCGTATTGATCCCAGCCCTCAGGGCTGGAATGGGCGGCCAGGTCGGCGGCTTCCTGAGTGCGCTGCTGGGCGAGGTCGGCTTCGGAGTGGGTTTTGCCGGGCCAGTCCTTGTGGATGTACTGGCCGAAGCGGTCGATCATGGGGAGCAGGTCGTCGAGGTTCTTCGGCAGCGGGAAGGCCGGCTCTCCGCCCGCGGCGAGGTCTGAGACTTCGTACTGGTAGTCGGCGCCAGGCTTGTAGACATAGACAGAAACGCCGGCGACGTTGGACGGATCGATGCCACGGTTACTTCGGGTTTGGAATCCGCCGGGGGTACCGCGCATGCCGCGGAAGACGCCTTCGAGGTTCTTGGGCGGACGGGCGAGGAGAGCAACCTGCAACGTCTTTTCTTCACCGGGAGCGAGCGTTTCCGATTGGATGCAGCAGCCGTTGCGTTCAGTGCGGTTGGAGTTGGGGTTGTCGACGCAGAGATGGACGTTGAGCGTCCGGCTGCCGGTGTTTTTCACCCGTGCCGAGAGATGGGCCAAGCCCGTCAGGTTCCATTTTCCGGCTGGCGGCTGGAAGGTGACACCGGGGCGATCGCTGCTGCGGCCGACGTGGACCCGGACGGCGGAGCCGTCGCGCTGGATGCGGGCGTCGGACGTGGCAACGGCGCCGGCGAGGGCCTCTGCGCCGTCGAAGCGGGGCGGGTCGGCCGGTTGTGCGGGAGCGGTGGTTGGAGCGAGGAGGAGGCACGAGAAGAGAACTGTCAGTGAGCGGGCGAGGTTTGTTGGGTTCATGGCGGGGCTCTTTGGCGCTTGTGTTGGGTGTACGGGATGCGCTATCAGTTTGGCGTTTGGGGAGGGAGGATGCAAGCGTGTGAGCTATGGCACTCGCGGCAGGAGGCCCAGTTGACGCCGGCGCCAATGCCTACGACTCTTCACGCTGAAGGTCAAACCGAAAGAACTGCACCTTGTCGCGCTCGTCCGGATGATAGCGAGCCAAGGCGGCGTCGAACATCCGCTGTTGCCAGGGCCGCTCGGCCCCGGCGCGCCCGCCGCTGCGGGTGAACAGTCGCTTGGCGCGATCCGACGCCGTCACCGCCACGGCCAACCGGTGGCCCTGTTCGCGAAACCGGCTCAGCGCCTCGGTCAGCAGCAACTGGCCGTGCTGCGAGTCCTGATGGTTCTCGGCGATCACGAATCCGCCGATCAGCAGCGAACCGTCGGCGTCCGGCACCTCCGTCCCGTGGAGCATGCCGATGACAAACTGGCGGTGTTCGAGCAGCAATGTGTGGGGAACCAGGCCGGCCAACTCCTCGCGCGTTCGCGGTTTGACCAGCGGCGTACCGCGCTCGGTCACGAAGCGTTGGGTCTCCCCGTAGAGTTGCTCGATGGCGTCGAGATCGTCGGCCTGGGCGTAGTCGACGTGATGCCGCTGATGCTGCTCGATCATCGTCCCCACGCCCGTGCGGGTGAGGATCTCATCGAGCAACCGTGCATAAGACACGATATGGACCTGGTCGACCGACCCGGCCACCGCTCGCAGGGCCGCATGGACTTTGGGCAGGATCGACCCGGACAGGATGCAGCGACCGTCGGCGTCTTTCTTCTGGAGCAGGCAGAGAAGTTCGTCGAAATCGGCGAAACTGAGCTGCTGCATCTCTCCTTTGCGGCCCGGGACCCGGATCCCGTCGCGCTGCATCAGCAGCAGGAGCTTCTGGGCCTGGAGCCCGACCGCCAGGTCGGCCGCGAGGGAAACCGACGGCACGTGGAGGAACTGCCCGTGGTCGTCGAGGCCGCCGAACCCGACGATCGCCAACTGGTTCTGTTCGATCACGGTCCGGATGGCCGCCAGGTCGATCCGGCTGACCATGCCCGTGCTCTGGTGCCCGAGCCGCCGTTCGGCCGTGACGGCCGATTCGGGCAGCATCCGAAAGGGGATCTTCTCGGCGCGGCACAGTTCGGCCAGTTCGTCGGCGATGCGTTTGCGCTCCTGTTGGACCTGCGGCAGGACCGTTTCCGGCACCACCAGCCGATTGGTCTCGCTCTGCAGCCGGACGCCGAAACGGGTCTGCAATTCCTCCTCAAACCGGCTCCCTTTCCCGAACACGAGCACCACGCGAATCCCGTGGGCGATCAGTTCGCGGATCTCGCAGAGGATGGCAAAAGCGATGGCAGTGTTCTCGACGGCCTCACTTTCCACCTGGATCACGAAGATCCGGCCGGAAAACTCGCGGTAGTAGAGGTTTGAGGTCATAGGGCAGCCATTTATAGGCAGCACTGCTAGCAGTGCATTCGTGTGTGTTGGTAATGCAGCAGTATTCGGTTAAGGTGTCATCTTACTTGAAGTTAGGACAATCGAGGAGATGACACGATGGTTTTGAA
>JAAYAY010000105.1 GCA_012719125.1 Planctomycetaceae bacterium
TTGAAAATCATGCGGCGGAGCGGAAGTGAGCGAGGATGGCGCTGATGCGGATGGCGTTTATGTGACGCCAGTGCATGCCGGCCTGTTTGCAGCGTCTGACGACGAGTATTCGGGCGGCGGCTTCGACATGGCTGGAGGCAATAAACAGGCCGTTCTTTCGCAGCTGACCGTATCGCATGTTCTGCTGGCGTTTGCGAAGGTAGTCGAGCTCCTTGTTCGCTACGGAGGACGCCGCGAGAGGCTGGAGATACCGGGTTTCGAGGCGCTTGATGACGGCGGCGGCGCCGCAGCGGTAGAGCAGCCCCTTGAGGAAACGGTACTCTTTGCCTGCGGCTTCGGGAGCCAGCCCGAGGTTTTGGCAACACAGATGGAGATGTTCACACGCGTGCATGAAATCATTGGTGAAGATGGCGTTGGGAAAGGCGTCGCGCAGTGCCTTTTCAAGGGCTTCTTCCCCGTCTGCGAGGCATTGGATGCGCGCTGCATTTCCACACCCCCTGGCGAGGCCCAGTTTGCGAATCAAGATACCCACTTCGGCGATATCCTCCCCGGAGACTGCGTAGGAGAAGGAGCCTCGGAAGGGAGCGGGGCGCCCTTTGGAGTCAAGCCGGGTATATTCGCCAAAGACCGCGATCCTGATTTGGCGGGTTCCCGCCTCGCCGTTCTTGCCCTTTCGCCCGGCGGTGTCGGCCTTGGTGCAGGGCGCCCCGGTCCCATCCAGCATGCAGAAGAAGGTATGCGCGGTTGGCGTTTCCCCCTCCTTCGGTGTCCGTTCGGGGTAGGAGCGCACGTCGGCCCTTGCGGCGGCCTGCTCCCGCAGGCACGCGTCCCCGTACGCGAGTGCCAGGGCTCTGAGCTTTGTGGTCGAGACGGCCATGCCGGTGAGACGGCCGAGCATGTTGCGGCCTTCCGCGAACGAGCCGCACAACGCGGCACAGCGGACCGCATGGTCGCGCGCGGCGGCGGTACTTCGAGCCACAACCCCCAGGGCCTTGAGCAACGCGGATGCGCCCGCTTTCCTGACATAGGTGTAGCGGACGGGGATCCAGCCGACGCACGTGAGAATTTGGCGCACCCGATACCCGTGGGCACCCGCCGTCTTGATCTTCCCGAAGCGCGAAAGAACCCCGGAAAGCAGTGAACGCACGTCCCGCTGGGCCGCCGCGGCCAGAACCCTGTCGAGATCGTTGAGCGCGAAGGGAAAGCCGGCCTCGTCGGCGGGGCCGTTTTCGATGGCACGCAGGACGGCCTCGACGTTCATAAACGTCGGCCGGGGCAGCGATCGGTTCAGTCGTTTTTTTTACCGCCGTCGGCGAGCGCCAGCTCTGTCATCAACGACCGGTATTCCTGCTCCAGGGCCCGGTATCTCACCCCGGCGCGAACCAGCCGTTGGATCGCAGGCTTCGCGGAGCGGGGAATACGCTTCCATTGCCGCTTTCCGTCGGCACTGCGGTATTGGAATGTCCAATGCTCTGGCGAGACGTGGATGCTGCCGTCCTTGCGTTTGACCCGGTTGCGCTTGGCCAACAGCGTTCCGTCGAGCAGGTCGGGAATGTCTTCGATCTCCGCATGAATGGCACGAATGCGCGCCTCTTTTTTCTGTCTTTCTGCATCTGTCATGTAATGTCCTCCATTAGAGGACACTATAATATATCTAAAACCACGAGGATGCAACCGAAAAAA
>JAAYAY010000106.1 GCA_012719125.1 Planctomycetaceae bacterium
ACGCCGCCGGGCCTTGGGCTTGTATCTCGCCCGGCAGCTTCATCTCACTCGCCCGGCACCGAAGGAAGATCCCAACGAAACGCTCCTGGGCGACAACGGCCGATGCTATTCCACCTGGCCGTCCGATGCCCTGACGGCCGACGCCCTGGCCGAGCAGCTCACCGGGAAACGGTTGGACGACGGCATTCGACTGTGGGACGTATTTCCCCCGCAAGTGCCGGCCGAGGCGAAGCTGGAAGACGTCACCACGCGCGGCTCGACGCGAGCTATTTTTTCCCAATATGAAGCTTTCTTGCGGCCGGCGCATCATTGACCGGGCCGCTTCTTGTCACCCCACCGCGGCCCCATCGATTTTCGGTCAGCGGCTGTTCGGCCACCGGAACGCCCGTGATTCCCGGTCGGCCGCGCCGGGCGCCGAGATCCGCCATCGGCCCGGCGCCAATCCCGCGTACCATCGGGAGGATCGAGTTGTCGCTGGATTGCGGCGACAACACCTCCAGAAGGTGCTCGAAGGAAGGCGGCTCCCCGAAGATCATTTCACGCATTTTCCCGTAGTCCTCTCGCAACTCACGCTGGCGGGATTCCGGTGGGACAAGGCGTAACCTGCCGGGCTTGGCTTCATCGTATTTCGCAGCCGAATCTGCGAAAAAGATACTCTTGTGCAGAGCTACCGCGGCCAGAAGATCCAGGCGGTCCAAAGCGCGACCACCGATTCCAACCTCAAAGAGTTTGACAAGATCGTAGTAGTGCCGAGACTGGCGTCCTCGAAGCGGTTTGTCGGATCTACGGTGGTAGCATGCATGGAGTATTGTTGCCTTCTCCCAGAAGGTTCGTTCGGCCGCCAGAACGCGGACGGCGCAACGCGGGTCATGGAATTGGGCAGGGAACTGCTCGGCAGCGTACGGAATAACGGTTGCAGCTTCTGCCGGCCAGTGGTCCGATCTCGTCGGCATCTGGCCCCACGGTCATTCCAAGCCGGCGGTTGTTCTTCGGATAGTAGTAGAGGCCGCGACCCAATCGCTGAAGTTGGCCTGCCTTGACCAGGCGGGGCAGGGCCTGATCGATTGCCGCCCGACTGCCAAAGCGGAGGAGGTCTTTGCTCGTGTAGACCTTCCCCCGGCCCCGGCGGCGGATATGGTCGATTATATTGGCTTGGACGATACTCATGCTTAGTCAGTCCCTCTGTCAGAAAAGCATATACGATTTTCTGACAGAGTCAAGCTCCATTGGACCACTGTGTTGTCAGATATACGATACGTATTTCTGACAGAACAGCACCGAAAGACATGGCCCAGTTCTCGCTGATCGCACCAAACGGAACCTGCGTAATGCCTGTCTGATAAATTACTTACGACTATCATGCCCAGCCACCTGCCCTATGGTCCACTGGGAGGCAACGGCCTCCTGCCACGGGCTCATGTCAAGCGGTATGAACCCTCGCGCCCCTTCCGCAGGTACTCGATCATCTCTCGTTGCACCAATTCCGACAGGTCCCGTTTCGCCGTCTTCTCGCCGATGTCGAACTCCTTTTCTACCGTCACCCGCTGGATCGCAACTCCCTGCCTTAGCTGATTGAGAATCCACAGTTGACGTGGGTTCAGATCTGTCCCCGCGGGGACATCCGATGACCCTGCAGGGACATTCGCAGGGTCATCAGCGGGGACATCGCAGGGACATTCCGAGTTGTCCCCGTCACGAACCACGATCCAGTCTCGCAGGAAATAGCCCTGCTCATCGTGGTCAATAACATCTGCCCGCCCAGCGGTGAGACGGCGATCCTGAAGCTCCGAAAGCTGTTGGAGCTGGCATTGCCGCTCCTTCTTCAGAGAGGCCAAAGAGCAGCTTTCTGGCTCACCAGGACGAAACGGGCTGCGTCGTCGACTTTCATGCGCTGCGTACCACGTTCATCACGAACCTCTCCCGTTCCGGCGTGGTTCCCAAGATGGCCCAGACCCTGGCCCGCCACTCGGATATCAATCTGACGATGAACACCTACACCCGGATCGGCGTCGTGGACCAGGCGGCCGCAGTCGAGTTGCTCCCGCCGCTCCCAACGGGCAAGAAGATCCAGGTGGTGGAGGCAAAGGCGACGGGAACCGACGGCCCGATCCCGCCCAAACCACGCCCAAGAAAGGTGCCCACTATGGTGCCGAGAGGTGCCCAAAATGGTGCCGTACAGCTCGCATCGGGCACGTCACAAGCCGCATCAGATTGCACCGAAACGGCCGATTCGGGCGAGGCGGAAGAGGCAATGCAAAACGCCGCAAGCTCTAAAGTTGTTGGAGCTTGCGGCGTCGATTTGCATCGGGATGCATCGAGCTGCATCACGAAATGCGAGAGACAGGATTTGAACCTGCACCCCTTGCGGGACTGGATCCTAAGTCCAGCGCGTCTGCCAATTCCGCCACTCTCGCAGCCTTATGTCGTAACGACTTGCGCCTACGCTCACTGTCGTCTTTCGGCAAGGACGACCGGCCTCAGACACGAAGCGGTGGCCGCTGCCACGAATTCTACCACACAAGCGAACAGTGCGCCACCAGCCCCCGTTCACCTCTATTTCCCAACACAGAACCGGCTGAAGATTCGATCGAGCAGGTCGTCGGTGTAGACGGCCCCGACGACGTGGCCCAGTTCGTCGAGGGCCGTGCGGATTTCGGCAGCAATGAGTTCCTCGCCTTCTTCCCGGACGGCCAGGTCGCAGGCTCGATGCAGACTCGCCGCCGCCCCGCGGAGCGACTCGCGGCAGCGGACGGCCGTGCCCACCACGACGTCGCCCTCGCCCATGCTGAGTTCGACGACAGCCTCGCGAATGCGGTGCTCGAGTTCCCCGATGCCTTCGCCCGTTTGTGCGCTGGTGACGACGGTCGCCGGCGCCGAATCGCGGCAAGCGGCAAGGTCGGCCTTGGTGCAGACGTGAATCGTCACGGGGCCTCCGGCCAGGCGAACGACAGGAGGCTCCTCGCTGATTGCCTCCCCGCCACTTTCCCGGCAGAGGAGCAGCACGTCGGCCTGTTCCGCAAGTTGCCGGGCGATCTCCTGGGCCGTCCGATCGGGAGGACTGCTGCCGGAAACAACGCCGGGATCAATCCCGGCCGTATCGATCAGCCGGCAGGCGGCGCCGTTCAGGTTCAGATCGGCACAAAGGTAGTCGCGTGTGGTACCCGGCAGATCGGAGACCAGCGCGCCCGCGTCGGCGGCCAAGGCGTTGAACAGGCTGCTCTTGCCGGCATTGGGCGGCCCTGCCAGCACGACGCGAACCACCGAGCTCGATTCTCGCCGGGCCGTCATCCGTTCGACGATCCGTTCGATCTGACGGCGTGCCTGATCCAGTTGCCGCTGCAACTCGCCGGCATCGAGGAAGGGGAGGTCCTCGTCGGCAAAGTCGAAACCGGCTTCGAGGTGGGCCAGCAATTCGAACAGGCTTTCGCGGAGATTCCGCAGCGGTTCGGCCAGTCCTCCGGCCAGTTGCACGAGGGCGGCATCCAACTGGTGCGGACCGACGGCGTCGATCGTCCCCAGCACGCCTTCGGCCTGGGTCAAGTCGATGCGCCCCGCAAGGAAGGCCCGGAGCGTGAACTCGCCCGGCTCCGCCAGTCGTGCACCCGCCCTGCAGACTGCTTCGAGCAGGTGTTCGAGCAGCGGCGGGCTGCCGAACGTGTGCAGTTCCGCCACGTTCTGCCCGGTATAGCTTCGGCCCGCCGGCCAGCAGTACACCTCGGCAGGCAGCGGTGCCAGGGGAGCCAGACGAATCGAGGCGGCGATCGCCGAGGTACGGCCGGAGAGGGGAAGTTCGCTTGGCAACAGCAGCGATTGAAGGCACGCTGCTGTTGCCGGGCCGCTGATTCGTACGATCCCGCGGGGGCTGCCGCCGGGGGCGGAGGCGATCGCGGCGATCGTGTCGTCCAACGGGTAGAGCATAGACCACTGGCTCGATCAGCGCCTGCGTTTCTTCTGAGACGCGCGGCCGCCCGGTTTCTGCGCGGAACTGCTGCGGCGCGGGTCGGGTTTCGGCGTCGCAGGTGCAGCGGCCGTACCCTCGGCTTCCTTCTTCTTCGGCAGCAATTGTCTCTCCGCCACGCCCCACAGACTCGAGGCGATGAAGTAGATGCACAGCCCGCTGGCGACCTTGAAGAAGATCAGCCCCATGAACACCATCATGAAGGTCATCATCTTCTGCTGCATCCTGGCCTGCTCATCGGCCGGCGGCGGCATGAACATCTTCTGCTGCACGATGAACAGGGCAATCGTCACCAGGGGCAGGACGTTGAAATAGGGTCCCAGGGCGAACATCCCCCGGCCGCTATTGAACGTCTCCCAGCCGATGCGGTCCCAGAAGCTACCCCAATAGAAGAGCATGTCCGGTGCGGCCAGATTTGAGCACCAGCGCACCCCAGCCCCGAGCAACGAGGCCCCGCGGAGCTCCACGTCGACCATCAAGGCTCGATAGAGGCCGATGAATATGGGCAACTGGAGGAACACAGGGAGGCAACCGCTGAGCGGGTTGTAGTTGTGTTTGCGAAACAGTTCCTGCTGGGCGTGGCGGAGCGCCTCGGGGTCCTTCTTGTACTTCTCCGAGATCGCCTTCAACTCGGGCTGCAGTTCCTGCATCTTCTGGGCCCCGAGAGCCTGCTTGCGACTTATGGGAAACATGCAGGAGCGGACCAGCACGGTCAGCATGACGATGGCCAAACCATAGTTGAAGACGACGTACGCCTCGAAAAAGTGGAGCACGTGCTGCATCGGAATGGCTACCCACCAGAACCAGCCGTAGCTGACCGAATCGCGCAGTCCGTACTGCTGGAGGAGCGGCGGGCGCTTGGGACCCGTGAAGACGTCGTAGGCGTGGATGATTTCCTCGCCCGGCGCCAAATTCGTGGGGACCGAGACCAACCGGCACGACGTGTTCGTCAGCACCTGGTTCTTCTTTTCATAGGGGCCGACGCGAATCGGATGTGATCGAGAGAACCAGACGCCCTGGTCGGCTTCTCTTTGGGGGATCAAGATCGAGGAAAAGTACTGAGCGTCGACGCCGATGTAGGTAAGTCGGTCCTGCTCCGATTGAAGCAGCGTTCCCAGCCGGTCGGCGGAAATATCCGCGCAGCGCTTGGTGCCGGACTTCCCCGGCGGTATCTCATTGAGGGAGATGAGCACGTCGCGAAGGCCGTACAGTCCCCAACCGGGTCCCACCTTGTTGGCGTACCAATCGCCTTCGGTCGGCAGGCCCGTCGGCCCATCCAACTGGTATGCTACCTTGCGGGCCTGCTGGCCGGCGTTGCGCACGGAGACGATGAGTCTCAGATGATAGGCCGGAAAGTCGGGGTCAGCCGCCCCTTCGTTGGATGCCTTGGCGAGGCGAAAGGTCTTGGTGATCTCAAAGCCCTGGGATTTGCGGCGAAATACGGCCTCTTCATCCGTAGCCGAAACAAGTTCCCAGTTCGCTTCGCGTAACGTCACCCCGTCCAACTCGGCATTGACCAAGGGATCGCGAGGCACGATCTCCTCGTTCTTGTCCTTGCGGACGTCCGCATACTTCTCCGGATCGAGGTCGGGAAGCATGGTATCGTCGATTTGATGGAGCGTGACCAGGAACGAGAGCGGATCATCGCCCTCGGGTTGAATGACCTCGATTGGCCGGCGTCCGAGAACCGCCTGCAACGTCAGCGTCTTTCCGGCACGCTGCACCTCGATGGGGACCGTCTGTCCGGGCTTGGTGAAAGCGAGGGCGGCGTGGAGCAATCGGGGGTTCGTGACCGGTTCGCCGCCCAGCGAGGTGATGACGTCACCGGGTTCGATGCCGGCCTTTTCCGCCGGCGTTCCCGGCCCCACCACCTGAACCACGCATTCACTCTGTGCCACGTCGGAATCGACGATCAAGTGGCCCAGGTAGCCCGACCGATCCTCGATATCGGGATATCTGGGGCTGTTCAACTCGGTTCGCACGACGGCCGCCCCTCGCGCGGTCAGGGTGACCAACATCCGATAGGGACTCGCCGGATCGGCGGAACCGAGGGTCACGTAGCGGGCGGGATACTCAACCTGTTCGTCGGGTTCCGCTTCGGCCGCGATCGGTTCTTCGCCGGGCTTGGCGGTCGCCGTGTCTTCGCCGGGCTTGGCAACCGCGGCGTCTTTGTCGTCGACCTTGGGCTCTTCCTCACCCTTCTCCTGCTGCTCTTGGGCCACTTGGACGGGTTGGTCCGGTTTCGGACGGTTCCTTCTCATCAAGTAGCTCTGGAACCACAGAATGCCGATGGACAGGGTCACAAAAAGGAGTGTCCGCTCGAACATTCTGTCGTTGGGCCGCTCTTGCATCACGTGTTCCTGATCCGGCCAAACCGGAGTTCTTGTATCTTCTCAGCCATCGGAAACCGCCCCTCGGGCCCCCGGAATCGTGTCGATCCTCCCGGCAGCCCCCCTCAGGGCGTAAGGCGACCCCTGAGTCGCCACGGCCGCAATGATTCCCATCCGAGCGGCAACGCACCGAGCGCAATCTAATAACTCTACCGTTTGTTTCTTCGCCCTGGTAGGCGGGTTCTTGAGTTCCGGGGGGGGAGTCGCCCGTTTGGGATGGCAAAACCGCAGGCACGCGGCGAGGCTGGAATCCACCCCAATCGAATCTCGCAAGATGTTGCTGAAAAAGGGCTTAGCAGCCGCATCGTGGAACTTCAAGCAGTCGCGAGGCTAGCGGCCGTCTCGGAGGCGGTCGCCCAGGAAGTTGTCCAGCTCAGGAATAGGGTAGATCTTCGCGATCGTCTCCTCAAACGGATACTCGACGCGATGGAATGTCACTCTGCCGTCGTGCAGGATGGCATAACAGGCGCGGGGATCGCCGTCGCGAGGTTGGCCCACGGAGCCCACGTTGATCATCACCTTTTCCGAGCCGAGGACGAATTCGTAGTTCAGTTCTTCGGGGCTGTAGAACTGAAAATCCTCGGTGAACA
This sequence comes from Planctomycetaceae bacterium, assembly GCA_012719125.1. Lineage (GTDB taxonomy): Bacteria > Planctomycetota > Planctomycetia > Pirellulales > Thermoguttaceae > JAAYAY01. Next base: position 6,939 of record JAAYAY010000106.1, read on the forward strand.
CTCCGGGCACATGGGTATGCCCCTGGAATGCGCAGCGGTCGATCAGCGCGAAGATCTTCTCCATCTTCCGGCGGTTATAGATATCCTCCGGAAACACATACTCGTTCAGCGGATTGCGGGCGGAACCGTGGACATAGATGCAGTCTCCGTCCTTGTGGCTGCGCGGCCGCTCTCCCAGGAACTCCCACCGGCTGACGCCGTCCGGCGCCCCGGGCGCGTAGTTCTCCAACTGAGAGCGAGTCCAGAAGATCGCCCGTTCCGCCCCGGTATTGAAGCCTTCGGGATCGAACAGTGCCCCCTGATCGTGATTCCCGAGAAGGCAGACGTTGGCTTTCATCACTTCGTCGATACACTCGCGCGGGTTTGGCCCGTAGCCCACCACGTCGCCCAGACAGAAGACCTCGGTAGCTCCCTGCTTGCGGATATCGGCGAGGACGGCCTGCAAGGCTTCGATGTTGCTGTGAATGTCGCTGATCAGCGCTCGTTTCAAGGGCTCAGCCTCGCATGGTCCGATCCTGTTGTGAAAACCGACCGACAGTCTATTGTTCCGAAAAACGGGGGTCAAGTCGAGGTCCCCCTTGTCCGCAGCCCTCAAACCGGCCAATTTGAAGGACTAGCTGCCTGGCAGACCACCTCGAACAGCTTGGGCGGGCCGAAGCCGGAAGAGCGTCTCGCGGCCTGTTTACGGATCTCAGAGCCGGGTGTCCGTGGGCGCCGACGACTGGTCTTTCCTGGGGTAAAATCATCGAAATCCAGCCCTTGTAGGGGGGTGCATGAAGATCCTCGCTCTGGAAACGACCGAACGAATCGGCAGCATCGCCCTGGCAGACTCGGAAGAGGTCTTGGACGAGGTTCAACTCCCAGCCAACCTGCGAACCGCCCAGTCGCTTGCGCCGGCCATCCGGCAATCGCTCGACCGAGTCGGCTGGACACCCCAGGACATCGAGCTTGTGGCCGTGACGGCAGGGCCCGGTTCGTTCACCGGCTTGCGGATCGGCATTGCCACGGCCAAGGCCTTTGCCTATGCCGTAGGTGCGGAGGTTCTCGGTGTCGATACGCACGAGACCCTTGCCCTCGCATGCCCCGAGGAGGCTTCTCTCCTGGCGACCGCCATCGACGCCCAACGCGGCCAGATTGTGGCGAGGACCTTCGAGCGAAACGGGTCCGGCGATCTCGTGCCCCGCTGCGATTCCGAGTTGCTCGATATCGGCCGCTGGATCGAATCGCTGGTCCCCGGGGCGCGCGTCACCGGTCCCATCCTCGCCCGCATCGCCGATCGCCTTCCGCCGGATTGCAGGCCGCTGCCTCCCGAGTTGTGGCGCCCGACCGCCGGCAACGTGGCCCTTCTGGCCCATCGTCAATACGCCGCCGGTCGCCGCAACGATCTCTGGCAACTCACACCCGTCTATTCACGTCCCAGTGCCGCCGAGGAGAAGCGGCGGGCGAGGTGAGTGGGAGTGGGGGGGGACGGGAGTTTCTTTCTTGTCATCAACACGAATGCAAACGGGGATGGGGTAATCTGACTTCAGCTTTTTTGGAAAGGAGAAGGCAGAGGCATTGACGGCAGGGGAATTCCGGAGGAAAGGGGATGATCCACGGCCCCCTGATCGTGCCAAAGGTTAGCAGAGTATTGGAGGGATAGGTACCGGCTCGAAACGCTCAACCCGCAGCGTCTCCCCACCATTCCAACATTCCATTCTTCCACCATTCCACCATTCCATTCCTCCAGCCAGCCTGCCCGTAAAAACCACGTGGTTCTTTTTGGCGTTCTCCGGCGGCACGGGCTTGACGGCGGATTCCGCCCAGGGTAGTATGCGGGCGCAGCCTGTTATTGGGACTTACTCCTCTATTCTTCATCCCAGGCAGGTCTGGCGGCCAGTTCGACGTATAGGGCATAGCGTTTCTTTCATAGGGGGTGCTCTATCATGTCCTACTGGCACCTGCTGCGTTCTGTCTTGGCCTCGCTGGCCGGTTCTTCCCAAGAGAGACTTTCCCGCGGTTGCCGTGTTCCCGCCCGGCGCCGGGTGGTTCTGGAACCGCTGGAAGATCGGCGGTTGTTGTCGGTAGTCTATGTGGACCATGATGCCGGCGGCGCCGGCAACGGCACGAGTTGGCTCGATGCGTACACCGATCTTCGGGTCGCGTTGACCCAGGCGAACTCGCGCGACGAGGTCTGGGTAGCCGAGGGGACGTACACACCCTGTGGCAGTGGTGACCGATCGCTCTCCTTCAATCTCAAGACCGGTGTCGACGTTTACGGAGGATTCGACGGCTGTGAAAGCAGTCTCGAAGAACGTGACTCGGCGGGCCACGTGACCACGCTCAGCGGCGACATCGGTACAACCGACGAGATGAGCGACAACAGCTACCACGTGGTCTACGCTTCCAGTGTGACCGACGCCATCCTGGACGGCTTCACGATCACGGCGGGCAATGCCAATGGTGCGAATCCCGACCACTTCGGCGGCGGCATGTACAACCAGAGCGCCAGTTCCCCGACCGTAACCAACGTTGTCTTCAGCGGCAACTCGGCCAACTACGGCGGCGGTATGTGTAACGAGAACGCCAGTTCTCCGACACTAACCAACGTGATCTTCAGCGGCAACTCGGCCGACCACGGCGGCGGCATGTACAACCATTATGACAGTTCTCCGACATTGACCAACGTTATCTTCAGTGGCAACTCGGCCACCTACAGTGGCGGCGGTATGGACAATTTCGCCGGAAGCTCTCCGAGGCTGACCAACGTCACCTTCAGCGGCAACTCCGCCGGGAGCGGCGGCGGTATGCACAGCTTCTCTGAATGTTCTGCGAGCCTGACCAACGTCACCTTCAGCGGCAACTCGGCTGGCGGCGACGGCGGCGGCATCT
>JAAYAY010000009.1 GCA_012719125.1 Planctomycetaceae bacterium
CGGGCACACACGAGGCGTTGCCCACTTGCTTCAAGGCACGGAAGGCGAGAATCCGAAGCTGTTCGTCGCTGCCCTGTGCCGCCTCGAGCACGGCCGGCAGGACCCGGGATTCACCACGGTCGGCCAGGGCCACGATCAACAGCCCCTTCCGCTCTGCCGGCACCTTGGGCAGTTCGGTCAGCAGGGCGTCGGTGATCTCCGGGCCGGGTGATTCCATGGCAGCCCGTACGGCTACGGCGGCCAGGGCGTAGTCCGGACCGCCGAGGGCTTCCACCAGGAGCGACACGCCATCTTTGCCGCGCGAAAGGATCGCACCCCGCAGGGCCGCCACGCGAACCTGCGTCGGCGCATCGGCCAGGCCGCGTACGCGATCGTAGATGGCTTGCGAAACGGCATTCTGGTCGTCCTTGGCCAAGGCTTCGGCGCAGCGGAAAAGGCCTTCGCAGACGGCTGTTTGTTTGCGGCCTGACGCCTCCGGAAGGGCATCCTCCAGGGCCTTCGCGGCAGCGGGCGTGCCGATATTCCCCAGCGCACGGGCGGCAGATTCCGCGGTTCCACTCTCCTTGAGCAGTCCGGCCAGGGCGTCCACGGCCTTGGCGTCGCGCCGCACGCCGAGACTGCCGATCACGCCCAGCCGAGGCGGACCCTGGACCTTGCCGAGGGCCTCCCGCAGGGCGTCGTCCACCGAAGGATCACGGATGGGCTCCAGGGCATAGCGTGCCATGTGCGACAGTTTTTCGTCGCCCAGGAGCGCGGCCAGCGCGGGGACCGCTTCCTTGGTGGCGACTCGGGCTAGTTGCCGGCAGGCAGCCGACTTCGCCTCGAGCGTCGCATCCGAGCGAAGCACGGCAAGCAGTTCGGCTTCTTCCTGGGCAAAACAGTCAGTAGCAGTGGCCGCCAGAACGGCGGCAATCAAAATCAGGTTCTTATGGCTTTTCCACATGGTGGCGAATTCCCATTGACGGTGAGAGGGCGGGGGGAGGGGGCAGCGAACGCGTGCGACTTAGGGGCGGCCGATGAATAGCGCCCCGGTTTGTTCAGGAATGATGGAATGCTCATTCTTCGAGCGGTTCCAGGCGACTAGTAAACGTACGGTTCCCGCATGGCCCGCGAGCGCAGACCGTTCGCCTCGTCGTCGCCGATGAACTCTTCCTTGACGGGGTCGAACTTGAGGCTCCGCTTGAGCCACATGCAGATATTGGCCGCGTGGACTGTAGTCATCGAATAGTGCATGACCTCGGGCTTGGCAACGGTTCTCTCGCGGCTCCTAACACAGTCGAGGAAGTTCGTCATGTGATCGAGGGATCGGCCGGTGCGGGCGACATACTGGCTGACGACCCGGTTGAACTCGCCGAGCAGCGCCGGCGACGACACGTCGGGCTTGGTATAGCCGTCCGCGGCCGCCGCCCAGCCCTCGCTGCCGTCGAACCGCTCGCCGCAGGAGCCGTGCCAGTACTTGTTCCCGCGAGAGAGGATCATTCGCACGCCGCTGGCGAAATGGGTGACCATCCCGTCGCCGCTGTCGTTATTCACATATTCGTACTCGATAGGCGACGACTCGCCGCAATCCAGGCCGGCCTGGGCCTGGGCGAACGTGTGCGCTCCCCACTCGCCGATGCAACTGGTGTGGAAGTCGTAGAAGCCGCGCCACCCGCCGGCAACGTAGCTGGGGTTGTAGGGGCGCCAGGGGCATGCTCCCAGCCAGGCGTTCCAGTCCACCTCCTCCTTGGGCGGTTCAGGGACGGCCGGCAGCCAATCGTGACGCATCTCGGCCGCATCCCATGGAGCGATGTGGGCATAGGCCGTGTGGATCTTGCCGAGACGACCGGTCCGGGCCATCTCGATGCAGAACACGTGGTTGGCCTCGCTCGCTACGAACGCAGGCGCGACGACGCCATGTGAAACGAAGTATGAAACGCCGTACGAGCTGATCGTGACGGTCGACCTTGCTTCCGGAAGTGTAACCTTCCAGGGCGGCGGAGCGACAGTGAAGGCGAAGCTGGAGCGGCCCATGAAGAGCATTACCCATGTGGGGTACTGCCTCAAGGGTACCGTTACCGATTTCAGCCCGATCGACGTTTCCGCCGCTCAATGAATGTGGTTATGCAAGATAGCGTTTCCGACAAGCTCGACGTTGTTCTCAAAGCGATTGGACAGGTGATCGTCGGCCAGCGCGACCCGCTGGAGAAGATGCTGATCGCCATGCTCTGCAACGGCCACGTGCTGTTGGAGGGCGTTCCCGGCATCGCCAAGACGATGATGGTCAACACGCTGGCCCAGGCCCTGAGTGCCCAGTTCAGCCGCATTCAGTTCACGCCGGACCTGCTGCCGGGCGACCTCGTCGGCACGCAGATTTACCGGCACGAGACGGGTGCTTTCGAGACGCATCGAGGCCCGATCTTTGCCAACGTCGTGCTCGCCGACGAAATCAACCGTTCGCCGGCCAAGGTGCAGAGCGCGCTGTTGGAGGCGATGCAGGAGCGGCAGGTCACGCTGGGCGGCCATACGCACAAGCTGCCCAAGCCGTTCATGGTGCTGGCCACGCAGAACCCGATCGAGCAGGAAGGGACCTACTCGCTGCCCGAAGCGCAGATCGACCGGTTCATGTTCAAGCTGCTGATCGAATATCCGACGCACGAGGAGGAGCATGAGATCATGCGGCGGGTGGCACGCACCGAGCCCGTCACCACGGTCGACCCGGTGGCCACGCTCGACGACGTGTTGACCATGCGCCGGACGCTGGACGCGGTGCATCTCGACGAGAAGATCGAGCTGTACGTCCTGCGCCTGGTTGCGGCGACCAGGAATCCGGCCGCCTGCGGACTCGATGAGTTGGATCCGTTTATCCGATTCGGGGCCTCGCCTCGCGCCAGCATCTATCTGGCGCTGGCAGCCCGCGGCCACGCGCTGATGCGCCGGCGCGACTACGTGGTGCCCGACGACGTGAAAGCCATGTTGCACGACGTGGTGCGGCACCGGATTGCGATCAGTTATCGAGCAGAGGCGGAAGGATTGAACTCCGATTCGCTATTGGACCGCATCGTGGAGCGAGTACCGATTAGTGACGTTGGGCAGTCGGACGAAAAAAAACTACCAGTTAGACCCACAAATGACGTTGCACTCCATTGACCAGCGCCTGCGGCAGCTCCAACTGCGCACCCGATACCCGGTGGAACACCTTCTGGCCGGCGAATACCGGAGCGTCTTCAAGGGCCGCGGGATGGATTTCGACGAAATCTGCGCGTACCATCCGGGCGACGAGGTCCGGTCCATCGACTGGAACGTGACCGCCCGCACCGGGCGGCCCTACATCAAGCGCTATATCGAAGAGCGGGAACTGGCCGTCTGGCTGGTCGTGGACGTCTCGGCTTCCTGCCGGATCGCGGCTCCGGGGCGCACCAAGTGGGATGCGATGCACGAGTTGGCCGCGCTCGTGGCCATCTCCGCGATCCATAACCATGACCGGGTCGGAATGATTCTGTGTTCCGACCGGGTGGAGCAGATCCTCCAACCGCGCAAGGGCCGGCAGCACGCGCTGCGGCTGTTGAACGATCTCCTGGCCGTCGAGCCGCGCAGCCCGGGCAGCGATCCCGCGCCGGCGCTCGACGCGCTGTTGCACATGGCTCGGCGCAGGGTCCTGGTCTTGATGCTGTCCGATTTTCTGTTCGACTTGGATCGCGAGCAACTGGGGCCGGTCGCGTTCCGCCACGACCTGGTGGGCATCGCCGTGAATCATCCCAGCGAGATCGAGCCCCCGCCGTGCGGGTTGGCGGCCGTCCGCGACTCGGAGACGGGGGAGGCATTCGTGGCGGACTTCGGCCACACAGGCCGCGACGTCTGCAAGGATGTGTTCGACCAGCGGCGCCGCCGTCTGCGTGACGAATTCTCGGCGGTGCGGGCCGATCTGCTGGAACTCGATACTCGTGCCTCTTGCGCGGAAGAACTGGCCCGGTTCTTCCGCCACCGCCTCCGGAGGACCGCCGATGAAACCGGAGGTTAGGCTTGGCTCGCGCGTTGCGGCAACGGGCGCACTGATCGCCCTGTGTGTGCTGACGGCCGTGCTTGTCGCGGAGTCAACGTCGGAGGAGAAGGTCCGTCTCGAGTGCATGCCCCGCACGTTTCAAGTCGTACCGGGTGAGCCGATGCGGTTGGAGTTGACCGTGCGGTCCGATTCGGCGGCGCCGATCCGCTTGCATGTCCCCGGCGATCCGCTGCTGAAGCTGCGGGCGATCGAGAAACTGCCGGTGCAGCGTACTCGTGAGGGCGAGATCGTTCAGAAACGCATCGTCGTTTGGCAGGGTCTCGAACCGGGGACGGTCAGAGTGGAAGATCTTTCGGTCGAGACCGGGGCGCAGACGCTGCTGTTTCCCGAAGTAACCATCACCGTCCGCGATCCCGGCCCATGACGTTCGCCTATCCCTCGATTCTGCTGCTGCTGCCGCTGGCATTTGTCGCCCTGCGCCGGCGGCCCCTGACGGCGATCGGCGTCTCGGGATTGGCCGTGTGGCGGAATGTCCCGCCGTCCGGCAGGCTGCGGTGGCTTCGCCGAGTTCGTTACGTGCCGGCAGTTGCTGTCGGGTTGTTGATCACTGCTTGCGCGGGGCCGCAGAAGGAACGCCAGGTGGGCGAAGAGACCCGAGAGGGCGTTGCCATCCAGTTGCTCGTCGATATCTCGAGCAGCATGGAGCAGAGCCTGGCGGCCGACCAGGGAGAGAGAATCTCGCGGCTGGAGGCCGCCAAGCGGGTCGTCGAGCAGTTCATCGGACACCGCAGGGACGACCTGATCGGCCTGATTACGTTCGCCCGGTACGCCGACACGCTCAGCCCTTTGACCTACGGGCACGAAGCGCTGGGCGAGATCGTTCGCCAGCTCGACATCCAGGAGAACCCCGCTGAGGACGGCACGGGCTACGGCGACGCGCTTGCCCTGGCGTGCGCCCGGCTCGATCAAATGGGCCAATGGCAGCCGGACGCCAAGAAACACAGCTCCGACCCGTCCGCCGCGGTACGGAGCAAGGTCGTCGTGCTGCTCACCGACGGTGAGAACAACTGCGGCCTCCATCTGCCCGAGGAAGCTGCCGGGCTGGCGAAGAAGTGGGGGATCCGCGTCTACACGATCAGCATGAAAGACGACGAGAGCGAAAGCTCCCTGGAACAACGCAGCAACGACGAGGGCCTGACCGACGCCGAAAAGCTGCTGCGGCGTCTGGCCGACGAAACCGGGGGCGCCTATTGGAAGATCGGCAACGCGACGCAATTGCAGGAGGTGTACGAGCGGATCGATCAACTGGAAACGAGCGAGATCAAGACCACGATTCTGTATCACGCCGAGATCAGCCCCTTATACCAGTATCTTGCGTGTGCGGCGTTCGTATTGCTGCTGGCGGAGCGAATCCTGCGAGCCACGTGGTTGCGGGTGGCCGAGGAGGTGGGCGGATGAGTTTCGGCGCGCCCTGGATGCTGCTCTTGTTGCCGCTGGTCGTACTGGCAGGCTGGCTGATGAGGCGCTGCCGCCGCTTGCAGCGCGAGGCGGCGTGCCGGCTGAAGGGTGTTGCCGAGGAAATCGAACGGGTCGGCCTGACTCGCGAGGACCGGCTGACTCTGGCCGCGCTGGTCTGCGTCGTCGTGGCACTGGCCCGGCCGCAATGGAGTCCGCGTCCCTACGACATCGAACGCCGCGGACGCGACCTCGTCATCGCCCTGGACGTCTCGCGGAGCATGTTGGCGGCCGACACGTTCCCCAGCCGGTTGGAGATGGCCCGCATCACCATCCAGGAAGCGCTTCCGGTGCTCAGCGGGCAGCGGGTGGCGCTGGTTACTTTCGCCGGGTCGGCGTCGGTGCGGGTCCCACTGACGCTGGACCACGGATTCGTGCGTTACGTGCTCGACCGGGCCGGTCCGGCCGACGAGAACCTGGGGAGCACCTCGTTGCAGGCGGCATTCGACAAAGTGGCCAGCGCCGTGTTGACCGACGCGACCGCCGGCGGCCGGGACCTGGTGGTGTTCACCGACGGCGAAGATCACCTGAGCGACCTCGGAAAGACTGCGGAGTTGTTGCGCCAATACGGCGCCCGGGTCCTGATCATCGGGCTGGGCGATCCGGTCCTCGGGGCACGCGTGCCGGACGCTCGCGATGAGACTCAATGGCTGCGCCACAATAACGTCGAGGTCATCTCGCGGCTTGAAGAGAATACGCTTACGGAACTCGCCGCCGCCGACTCGAACGTGACGTACTTTCCGGCCCGTACACGTCCCTTTGATCTTGTGTCGGTCTACCAGCAATGGATCGCCGGCGCCGCCGACGACGCCGTCGTGGGTGGAATTCGGCAAGTGCGCTACTCGGAAGGATATCCCTACCTGCTCGCCTTGGCCGTGGTCCTGTGGCTGGCTTCGTCCCCCTCGAGACTGCCGAAGATGCGGAGCCTGATCCTGCTGGCGGTCCTGGTGCCGGGTTGTGTACCGCCAGCTCAGGAGGATGGTGAGGCGGCGTTTCGGGCAAGATTCAATCAGGGGAGCGAATTGCAGAAGTCTGCGGAGGAGCAATCGGGCGCGGATGCTCTGGCAGAACGCTCGCTCCTGGTCGATGCGCGAGAGGAATTCCTTCGCGCCGCACTGTTGCAGCCCGGCCATATCGAAACGGCCCGCCGGATCACCACGATTACCCGGCGCCTGCGCGAACTGGAATCGACGATCGAGCAGCAGCGGGCGGAAGAAAAACAGCGAGGCGAGAAACTGGCGGAGACCATCGGGCGGCTCCAGAAGCTCAGCGTGCGGCAGAAGGGCCTCGCCCAGCGCAGCCAGCGCGTTCTACGCCGTGTTCCCGTCGCGTCCGGAGAAGATGCGAACCTGCCGGACCCCTCCATGGCCGCCGGGCAACTCCCCGGTCAACAGAAGCTGAATCAGTTGGCGCCCCCGATTGCCGCCGAACAGCAGGCGGTGCGCGAGGGAACCGCGAGCGTGCTCGATCGCATCACCGTCCAGCGAGACAAGCTCCGGCAGATTCTCACGCAAGCTTACGGGAACGTCGACAACCTGCCGCCGACGGAGGTCGATCCGATCGTGGACCTGCTTGCCGGCGCCGTGGCCGCACAAGACGAGGCGCTGGCCGGCCTGGCCCCCGGAGCGATTGCCTGGCCGCGGGCGAACACCGCACTCCACGCTGCCTCGGGACGGATGGAGCAGGCACTGGACACCCTGCGGAGCCTGCAGCCTCCCGCGACCGACGAGCAGGACGAGACCATGGCCTCCCGGAATGCGGGTGATTACGACGAGAGCATGGACGGTCTGGACTCCGAGTCGCAGGACAGCAAGTCACAGCCCGTCTCTCCCGGCGATTTTCAGGAGGCGCTATCCCTGCGGTCGCTGCCGATTCCGGACTACACTTCCGCGGACATCATGGCCGAGGAGGCCGCCAACCAGCAGAAGCGAGCCCGGCAAAAGGCCGTGCGGGCCGGTGCCAAAGTGGAGAAGAACTGGTGAGTGCCCGCAGCGAAAAAGGGGTGAGGAACCATTTGCCGGGAACCGGCCCTCCGGGTGCTATGCACAAATGGTTCCTGACCCCTTTTTCGCTGCTGAGCGTGGTTGGCCTATTCCTGTTGATGCCGGGGGCGGCGTGCGCGGAGATCTCCGTTCATCTCGCCTCGGAGACTGCGAGTCTCTTTGTCTACGAGCCTTTCACGCTGCGTCTGGACGTCCAGTGCGATGCGCCTCCGGATACACCGGAACTGCCCGTCGTGCCCGGCCTCACGGTAACCACGGTTCGCCGCCTGCCTTCCGACCCGGCTCGGCGCAAGCACGCCTTTCAGATCGAGATGATTGCCGAGCGGGACGGCATCCTGACCGTGCCGCCCTTCGCTGTGCGTGTCAAAGGCGAGGCGGCCTTCACGTCGGCTTTGCGTCTGCCAGTCAGCAGGCCGCGCCCGGCCAGCGAAATGTCCCTGGCCGTTGCTGTCGAGCCGACCATGCTGCGGGTTGGGCAACCGGCCACCGTGACGGTCACGTGGAACAGCGCGGTGTCCTTCACGCGATGCAAGCAGTTGCGTTTCGAGATTCCGCTCCTGGCCGACGAGCGATGCCGCGTCTTTCCTCTGGATCCTCCCGTACCGGAGTCGGAGGGGATCGGACTGCCGGTGAACAATATCCGCATGGTCGCCCAGGCGGACGCTCTGCCCGACGGGCGACAGTCGCTCTCGTTCCGCTACCAACTCGTCCCGCGCGAGCCCTGCGTGCTGCGTGCGCCGCCTGCGCAGCTCTTGTGCGCTCTGTTTCAGGAGGACAAGCCGGCCGCCCAGTCGCAAGGCCACTTTTATAATCACTTCTTTGAAGCGGCCGAGGAAAGCGAGGCCTTTGAGGAAGTCTACCTCGCTGCCGCCGTGCCCGAGATCACTGTGAGGGACCTGGCGGAAACGGGACGCACGGCTCGCTTTGCGGAGATCGTCGGCCCCTGTGCCCTCCGTACCTCGGTGGCGCCGACCCGGATGGTCGTGGGCCAGCCGGCGCTGTTCACGGTTCACTTGGAAGATCTCACCTTCGCGCGCCAAATCACCGCCTTGCCGTCGGCGGCATTCGACGGGCTGCGGTGCGAGTTCCAGCTCTCGCGGGAGCCGATTCGGGAGGACGGCACGGACAACACCCGATCGTTCACCTACGTTCTCCGTCCCTTGCATGCGGGGATCAAGCGCATCCCCGCCGTCGTGATGCAGACGTTTGATCCAGGCTCGAACTCATATCAAACCTTGCGGAGCGAGTCGACCTCGATCACGGTCGACGTCGATCAGGAGGACGGCTCCCCGACTTTCACGCCACGAGTTGACTCCGAACCGCCAATCCCGTTACATGGAGTGCGGCACAACCGGCTCGACGAGCGGACCATGATTCCACTTCAACACATCCTGGAGTTTCTCGGACGCCTTTGGTGGGTGTTCGTGCCGTTGGCCCCGCTGCTCTGGCTGGTCCTGCTGCCGCTGGTGCGCCGCAGGGAGCGTTGCCGGCGCGATCCGGTCTATGCCCGTGCCGTGGCCGCCTGGCGGCGATTCCGCCGGACAGTTCGGCGCGACGAAGAATCGGCTTGGAGGGTCTATCTCGCCGACCGGCTCGCACTCTGTGCCGAGGCATTGACGGCAGACACCGTCACGGAAGCGCTCCGTGCGAGAAACGTGGACGCCGGCCTGATCGCCGAAGCTCGACGCCGCTTTGAGGAAAAGGACGCTGCCGAATACGGCAAACGCCCTGCGGCACCTTCCCACGGCACTCAAAACCTGGTGCGGCGGCTGCAGAAGGCCACGGCGCCGCTGCTGCTGCTGGTTTGGGTCCTTTTCGTCCCGTCGCCGGCCGGAGCGGCCGACCGTGCCGACGAGCTGTTTGTCCAGGCGATGCAAATGCGAGAGGAAAAGCCCGACGAGGCGCAGCCGCTGTTCATCGACGCGGCCCTGCGGTTCGAATCGGCGGAACGGTTCCTGAATGCCGGCAACAGTTGGTTCTTCGCCGGCGAGAACGGCCGGGCCCTGGCCAACTACCTGGCTGCCCAGCGCCGCTCGCCTTTCGACCGCCAGTTGCGCGACAGCATCGAGTTCCTGCGGGCCAACCGTGCCGACGCATTCCCGTCGCCCGCCGCCCCTCCCGGCAAGCTGGCAGTGGCTTGGAACCGATATGGCACCTGGATGCCGCGATTGCGCGTGGGATCTTTCGTGCTGGCGTACCTGCTGGCGTGGGCCGTCTTCCTGACGGCTCAACTCACCGGGCGCCGCGTCCGCCGTGCCGTTTGGGTCGTGCTGATCGCAGCGATCATTGTGCCGCTGGCGTCGTTGGCTCAGACCAGTCTGAGGCATGCGGAGGGAGTCGTCATCGAAGACGCCGTCGCGCGGCTGGGGCCCGGGTACGCCTACGACCCGGCCTTCGAGCAGCCGCTGCACAAGGCGACGGAATTCACTTGGATGGAGAGTCGCCAGGGATGGACCCGTCTCCGATTGCCCGACGACTCAGAAGCCTGGTTGCGTGAGTCGGAATGCATGCAGGTGGAATAGCTTGAACGGGAATGATGGAAGAACGGAATGACGGTATGGCACAATGCCAGACTGGATCTGCTGTGCTGGCTTCTCGCAACATTCCAGCATTGCCGGCAGCCTGGAAGATCCGATGAGAACGGGTCGATCCTGCACCCGTTGTGTGTCCGAAAGGACGCCTTCCCAACAACCTGCGAACTGCAAAGGAACAGACATGGATCAGCTCTCACGAAAAGCATTCCTCAGAAAGACCTTGTTGGGCGGCTTGGGTGCGCAGGCGTGTTTCACGGCTTGCGACGGCCTGGCGGCTTCGGAACAGGACGGCCGGCAACGCGACCGGTCTTATGTCCCGTTGCTGCCGGTGGCCGGCGAGTACGACGTGGTCGTGGCCGGCGGCGGGCTGGCCGGCGTGGCTGCCGCCTGCGCTGCGGCTCGCGCCGGTGCTGGCACGGCCATGATCGAGGCCCAGGCCTTTGCCGGCGGCGTGGCCACGGCCACCATGGAAGCCACGATGTCGAACCGCTTCCACAATGCCGCGGGCGAACAGGTTGTGGGCGGGCGGCCCCTGGAACTGGTCGAAAGGCTGGTCGCCCTGGGAGCCACCACGCCGACCTGGCCCCGGCATCCGTACCATATCACGTTCGATATTGAACTGGCCAAACTGGCCATGGACATGATGCTCGAAGAGGCGGGCGTCGACGTCTACTACGGCACCATCGTGACCGACGCCGTCATGGCGGACAACTGCGTGACTGGCGTGGTCATCTCCAACCGCTCGGGCAACCAGGTGCTGCGGGCCAAGTGCGTGGTCGATGCCACGGGCGACGCCGACGTGGCCCACTACGCAGGCGCACCGCTGCGAATGGGGCGAATGACGAACAGCTTCATGTTTCGGCTGGGGAACGTCGACTTCGACAAGCTGGTCGCGTTCTTTCAGGAGAACCCCCAGGAGTACGGCAACGGGCGCAGCCCGGCACGCAGCGTCGAGAACATGCAGGCCTTCTACGATGCCGGGTACTTCATCCTCGAACACTACGGCGACAAACTGGAGAAGACCCTCGGCGACGCGATCAAGAGCGGCGAATACTCCGAGGCCTGGGGGCCTTTTCACGACATGCACGCCTTTAAGATGTCGGGCATCCGTGCCAAGAAGACCCTCAACGTCAACACCGGTCAGGTGGCCGTGACGGGCATCGACGGCAAGGAACTCTCGGACTTGTTGCGTCAGGGGCGGGCCATGGCGCACCATGTCGCCGCGTTCCTCCGCAAGCATCTGCCGGGACTGGAAGACAGCTTCGTCGTGCACACGAGCAGCATGCTGGGGCTGCGGCATACCCGCTGGCTGGACGGCGCCTTCACTCTTACGGAGGCAACGTATGGAACCTCGTTCGAGGATGCCGTCGGACGCGGCGTAGCCCTTTCGAAATGGCGGAAGGAGAGCGAACTGTTCGACGTGCCCTTGCGGTGCATGCTCCCGCGGACAACGGACGGGCTGATCATCGGCAGCGGCCGAAGCACGTCGTCCACTCCGGCCGAAGTGCTGCGGATCCAGCCGGTTACGATGATCGTCGGCCAAGGTGCGGGCGTGTCGGCCGCCGTGGCCGCACGCGACGGAGTCGCCGTGCGCAACGTCTCCATCTCCCGAGTGCAACAAGCGCTCGCCGAGCAGGGCGTGAAGTCGTTTCAGAAATCGCCGCAGTTGCCCGTGACCATCGTCGTGCAGCCCTGGAGAAGGTAGTTCTGGCAGCGGCGGGCTTGCGGATCGCGCAGCGACGAATCGGAATGCGTGTGCAAGTCGATCAGGCCGGTCGCGACGGCGAGGCCCTCACAATCGATGACCTTGTCGCCCGCTTCGGGTTCATGGCGGCCGACCGCCACGATCCGCTCGCCGCGGATCACCACGTTGCCCACCATCGGCTTGTCGCCCGAACCGTCATAGATCGTGCCGCCTCGAAGCACCAGGTCGGCACCCAGCGCCTGGGCCGGGCGAGAGTGGTCATCGGCGGCCAGCAAGACACCTGCAACCAGCAGCCCCAGAAGCAATCGAACGACTCTTGCCGAGTTTCGCATGATATCACCTCGATCTTGCGGCGGCGCATGTTGCCTGCGGAGCACGGCGCCAACAAGCGGCTAGGACTAGTACATAGGAGCCTAATACCAGCAACACTCCGCTATACACTTGGATGCCAATGAGAAGGCCGAGTCCTTGCGAAAACCATGACGCGACGTAAAGCACTATTGCCAACGAGTACACTGGGAACTGGGAAAAACGGCAGACGCCGGCAGCAGGCTGCTTCTCCAGCCCTCTCGCAAGCACGATTGCCGCGACGACAATGATCGAATCGTATATTCCAAAATGCGGGCTGAGCAGTGGAGTCCACGCCAATGCGCACGCCCACGAGAGTCGTTGAGAAGCCGGATTCCCATGGCCTCGTGCCATTCGCCACCAAGTATGACACAAGCACAAGAACAACACGAGAACGACCGAGATGAAGATGTACTGACGTACTTCGGGAGATCGAGGCAGAGCGAGCTGTAGGCATGAATACAAATCGACGTTCTTCGACGCGTTAAATACCTCCGGGGCTATCGCTTTCACCTTGGAATAGGCAGCCAGGGCGTGGATGTATCCAGAGCACCCCTTCCAGCCGACGGTTGCCGCCGATATTCCGCCGAGGGCCAGGGCTGAGAAGAAAAACCCTGCCAGCGTGCGGAACTGCCGCGTAAGAACAAGCATGGGAACAAACAACACGAGAAACGTCGGCTTGAAAAGGCACACCGCCAACGCGGCTCCGCCGAGGGCCCGCCGACCTCGGGATTGCAGGTAGAACGCCAGGGCGATGGAGAAAAATGCGAATGCCGACGCTTGTCCACCCAGCCAGCACTCCATTATGAACGGTGGAAAGGAAACAGCGATCAGGTTGGCCAGAACGTAGTTCTCACTTTCTGTCTCTGGAACGGAGATCCACAATAACCGAAACCCCGCCACAAAGAGGGCCATACTGACTGACGAGAAGATGAAATACGACCAAGCATACGGCAGCAGCGCGAGCGGACGAACGAAAGCTGCGAAAAACGGTGCGTAGACGAAGGGGAGGCTCTCTTTTGCGCCTGCCGCAGGAACAACTTCGTGGTAGAGTCGGTCCTGGAGGGAGAAGTCGTAGAGACCTTCGGCGTCATGCTCGTTGAGGATCGTTCCGGCAACGTAGTATTCCGCAAAGTCTGCACCCAAGTTGGACCCGAAAATGGTTTTCCCTCGCTCGACTGTTGCGAAGGACAAGCACCAACCTGCAACCGCCGCAAGAATGAAGCCGATCGAAAGAAAGCGAATCCGCTCTTGTGTGGCGAGCCCGCAAATGAACTTGGCGAAAGGCGTCATTCGGCTTGTCATACTACGTGTCTTGCCGTTGGAAACCCGGGTTCATGGATTCTTGCCGCAAGGATACCCCAACGGAGGCGTCGCACGCAACAGAGAATCGTTGAACGTCGGTCGAAAGGCTCCGTCTGAATCGTTCTTCTCACGCGACCGGCTGGTCGACGAATAGTGCCATGCAGATATCGTCCGCATAGCCCTGGCTCAGCTTGATGCGCCGCTTGAGCGTGCCTTCGATTTCGAATCCAAGCGAGCGGTAGAGCGCAATCGCCCGGGGATTGCTGGATCGAACTCGAAGCTCGATCCTCTCGACGGCCGAAGATTGGCAAGCCCACTCGATCGCATGGTTCATAAGAATACGTCCATACCCTTGGCCGGTATGACCGGGATGGACGACGATCGTCAGTTGGACGACATGGCTTGTCACTGCCAGCGCCAGCGGCTCCAGCAGAAGGTGCCCGACGGGGTCGCCGTCCTTCTCGAGAACCACATAGAGGCCGTTCGACTGGAGCTGCTCGATCTTGCGCCGAAACGACTCAACGTGAATCTCCTCCGGGCGCGAGGCCAGCAGCCCCTCTTGGGCGGCCGCGGTCTGACGCTCCGCCGCAGCGAGCATTTCGGCATCTTCGGGAGTTGCTGCACGGATGTACATACGCCTGCGTTCCTGATCTCTTCTTGTTGCTTGCGTTACGCTCTGCCGCGCAGGGCCGGACATCGTCACATTCGGACATTTTCAGGCTTCTGCAATGCGCTTTCGGCGGTCCGCTCGGCAATGTCTTCCGGGACGCCGCCGTCCTTGAGTAATTGTACCATCGTCTGCGAATCGCCGCTTCGCATAGCATCACGGAACCGTTCCCATCGTCCGGAATGGCCGATAGGGTCTCCCGCTGTCCTGATCGCAGCAACGATGTCGCACGTTGCTAATCCAATTGCCAGACACCCTGCGCCAATTTGAAGACAGAGAACACCGCCGATGAGGATCCCAACGATAATCCCAAGCAGCCCAACGCCAATCAGCGCGTATCGCATAAGTGCCTCGTCAGAATGATTCAGGAGTGGATTCAACATGTGAGTTGAATGGGATTTCGTACACCACGTGCGTGTCACGCTCGACATCGGATTTGAGAGGACCTCGAAGGACTGCTCGCTCACCGTGGTAATACCACCACACTTGACGTGGCGGTACATTCTGAATTCAGGTACAGCCGATTCGGACCAAACGGCAAACGGCTCAATCGCAAGCCGACCATTTTCGTTCGCGGTTCCAGCGAGCAGTGGCGATCCACGCCGGGCGCATGACGGCCGATCCCGAGCGTACCCGTGATCTCATGGGCCGGCACCGATGGATACAGTAACCCAAAGGCGCGACCGCATCACTACGCAGGGTTTCGCCGAGCTTCCTCAAGAGTTGGCCCCGATCGCGATCGCCGATCGCCCCGATCGCAAATGATGCAAGTCCTTGACAGCGAACGAGGACGGAATTATTGGTAGGGACAATGGTTTGCATCAAGAGAGTTCCCGGTTACGATTTGCCGTATCGGCCTTTCCTTGAGCCGACTCGTTATGAATGCTACGATCCAGATGCACCCAGGACTGAGGGGTTATGAAACTTGTCTGCAGAGTATCGCTGACGGCCGTGGCTCTCGCCGCCGGGCTGAATGTCTGTGTTGGCACTGAGCCGAAGGAACTCGAAATCAATGTTGGACGGACCATTTTGTTCGAGAACCCGTTGCCGCGGATGCAGTGCGGGAAGAACCAGTGTGGCACCTACAACAACTGGGAACTTGCATTTCCGGGCGTGCTGACGACACGAGATCCAAAGCTCGGCAATCTGCTGTGGAACCTCCGCAAGGTGGTGTGGGCGGACCGGCGGCTGATCTTCGTGGACAACCGTACGATTATGTGTCAGCTCAACTGGATACGCGACCACGTCCATCAGATGAAGGGCTACTGCCACTGGGAATACGACCTCAGGAGCTTCCTCGACTTCATTCTCGACACGCAGCGCGCGGACGGCATGTTCTATGAGCTGGTGAAGCAGATGGACGACCGGCATTGGTCCTTTGTGAACGAGGACTGCCGCGTGTTCTACCCGGAAGACAATCAATCGCTGGTGCGTCTGGAGGTGGAGGCTGACGTCGAGTACCTGATGGTAGAGGGGTGTCTCCGGTGCTGGCGCGTGACCGGCGATGACGATTGGCTCGCGAAGGCGTTGCCGAAGCTGGAGAAGGCCATCGATTACGTGACCGCCGACAAGAAGCGGTGGGACTCCGAGCACGGACTTGTGAAACGCGCGTACACGATCGACACGTGGGACTTCACGTACATGCCCGATGCCGGCCAGAACCGGCGCATCGAACCAGGGAAGACGCCGATGGCGATTATGCACGGCGACAACTCCGGTGTGTGGCAGGCAATGACACAACTGGCGTGGATCAACGACCGCTTCGGCAACCCTACGAAGGCGAAGGAATGGCGCACCCGGGCGGCGGCCCTCAAGGCAAATATGATGAAGCACCTGTGGAACGGGAAGTTTTTCCGGCATCAGCTACCCGTGGACGGCACGAAGGATTTCGACGCGTACGAGAATGAACGGCTCTCGATGTCCGATGCGTACGCTCTCAATCGAGGGATTCTCTCGTTGGAGGAGAACCGATCCATCATCGAGGAGTACATCGCGCGACGCGCCACCACGAAAGGGTTCAGCGAGTGGTTTACTATCGATCCCCCGTACGAGCCGGGCTTCGGCGCGAAGGAGTCGCATGCAGCGGGCACCTACGTGAATGGCGCGCTCTGTCCGTTCACGGCTGGTGAACTCGCCCGAGGTGCGTTCGAGAACGGGTATGAGGAGTACGGATGGGATATCCTCTCGCGGATCGAGAAGATGGTGGCTCGTGACGACGGCGAGATTTTCTTCCTTTACCATCCGATCACGGGTGAGCCGCAGGGCCGCGGTCCGAGCGCCTGGGGTGCGGCGGCGATCATCAGTGCGATTGACGAGGGACTAGCCGGCATTCAGGATCTCGATATGGGCTATCAGGTGATACGCTTTGCTCCGCGGTGGCCGGTGACGCCGTACACGGAGCTACGTTATGTGACGGGCTACGAGGCAGCACACAAGACGGTGGACTGCCGCTATGTGCTCACGGAGACGGGTATGCGCTATCATCTGCGCAGCCCCGCCCATCTCGTGAAGGCGCATATCCTGTTGCCGAAGGGAAAGGCCTGTACTGCGGTCCTGATCGACGGATCAAAGACCGCTTTCAAGACCGTAAGAGTGGCTGATTCCGTCTATGTGGACGTGGAGGTGACGCCGCGCGGCGCCGTCGATTTCGAGATTCTGTTCTGAATCCAGAAACAACCTTTGTGGATGTCGGGGAGGGAATAGTCTAATATGGTAGGACTCTTCGTGAAACCGATGAAGATCGGCCGCGAGGCGAATTACCACAACGCTATGGCGGTCACAGAAACAATGAAGGAAGCGATACGATGAAGAGAATGCTAGTTCTTTGTGTTTGGGTGCTGGTCGCCGTTCAGGCGTTCGCCGAGGAGCGGGTCGCGCTGTGGCCGGAAGGAAAGATCCCGGATTTCCAGGCCAGTCAGATCGCGGCGACCACCCAGGAGGTAGAGGCTCCTGGATTCAAGGCGGCGGACCATGCGATGCCGTATCTCGACTGGTACGAGGCGCCCGCGGAGAAAAACGGCGGATGCATGTTGCTCATTTCAGGCGGCGGTTATCAGAGGTGCTGCGACGGGGTGTGGATCGACCGGGTCGCGGAGAAGTTCACCGAACTGGGGTTCGTTTGCGCGAGCCTCACCTACCGTACTCCCCGTCCGCAAGGGTTGCCGATCTACCAGAGCGCGTGGGAGGATGGGCAACGCGCCGTCCGTCTCGTCCGCAACGACGCGAAGGAACGAGGATTCGACCCGGAGAAGATCGGCGCGCTGGGGTTCTCCGCGGGCTCGCACCTGACGGTCCTGCTCGCCACCAGCTCGCTCACGCCGGCCTACGGGCCGGTTGACGAACTCGACCAGCTTCCGTGCCACGTAAACTGGGCGGTGCCGATCTTCACCGCCTATGCGCTCACGGATGGACTCACCGGCCCCAACACGCGTGAGGGCGACGCGATCGACGTGAAGCTCTCGGACGTGTTCAAGTTCGACGCGAAGACGTGTCCGATGGCGCTCTTCCACGGAGGGACGGACATCTATTCGCCGAACGGTTCCACGCAAATCTACCGCCAGCTTCGCAGGATGAAGATCCCGGCCGAGATCCATCTCTTCGCCGACCGTCCCCACGGTTTCATGGGCGACGCGAGCAAGGGTGAGGACGGCACCGCCTACGACCACTGGTTCGACCGTATCGCCGAGTACCTGCGCCAGATGAATTTTGACGGGCGTCTCGGCGAGGAAGTCGATCTGATGGCCCGCTATCCGAACGACGATGCACGCGGCCAGTACAGCAAGGAGCCGGTCTGGCCGGAAGGCAAGATGCCGGATGAGCAAACGAACCAGTGCCTGCCTTATCTCGAGTGGCACATGCCGAAGGAACTCAAGACGAAGGCGATCCAGATCATCTACTCGGGCGGCGGCTACAACGGCAACGGTCCGGACGGATTCGAAGTGGCGCCGGCGCGGCGTTACCTGAACGAAAAGGGCATGACGGTCGTGACTATGAAATACCGCACGCCGCGTCCGCTGGGCGGGCTGGCCAAGCACACGACGGCGTGGCAGGATCTGCAGCGTGCCGTCCGAATCGTCCGCAGCCAGGCCGCGGCGAAGGGGCTTGATCCCGATCGCATCGGCATCATGGGTTCCTCGGCCGGCGGACACCTGACACTCATGGGCGCGACCAGCTCGCGGCGCCGCTGCTATTGGCCGATCGACGACCTTGACAAGCTTCCCTGCAACGTGCAGTGGGCGGTCGCGATCTATCCTGCGTATGCGCTCACCGACGGCGCGGAAGCTCCGAATGCGAAGGGCGGCAACGAGGACGACGCGCGGCTGGTCCCCGAGTTCTCGTTCGACCTCGCGACGTGCCCGATCCTGTTTATCCACGGCGACGCGGACGGCTGGGCGGCGATGAATTCGGTGAAATGCTGGGAGCAGCTTCGCCGGATGGGGATCCAGTCCGATCTCCACACGCTCGTCGGACGTAATCACTGCTTCCAGAGGAAGGCCGCTCCGGGCACGGGCAGCTATACCTGGATGGATCGCATTTGGGAATTCATGAACCACAAGGGTTTCAACAAGTAAGAAGGCAAACAAGGCAGTATCAGGATCTTGGGGACAGGCAAATGCGGACGTGGATACAGGATACGGGGTCAACTCTTGAGGAAGCTCGGCGAAATGCAGCGGCGGTGAAGGGCGCAAAGGCGGGTATTCGCCCTTAGTGCCCGCAGGCGGGGCCCTGGAGCAGGAATTGTTGCCGGAGGGGGTGCAACGCTGGCTGGGAATCGGGAAACTGGCCGAGTTGATCGAGAAGGCCACGGTGGACAGGACGGCGACTTTATTAGCGTGAAGATCCTCGTGGAGGAACTCACGATTCAACCAGGCAACGATTGACCCAGCCCTCGACACGTCCCGTCTCACCCCGGCTCCTGCTGCGTCGCGCAGTGAAACGCCCCCAGACCCCAGACCAGGTCGCGGGCGGGCAGGCCGACCGCTTGCCGATCGGGGAAGAGCCCGGCCAGAATCTCCAGCGCCTCCGCATCGGCCGGATCGCCGTACTGGGGAACGAGAACCAGGCCGTTGGCCAGGTAGAAGTTGGCGTAGCAGGCCGGCGCTCGGGTCTCGTCGAAATAGACGGGCCGGGGCATGGGAAGCTCCACGACCTGCAGCGGTCGGCCGGCCAGGTCCGTTTCGCCCCGAAGTTGAGCCGCGGTGGCTGCCAGCGAGGCATAGTTCGCGTCCCCTGGATCCCGCTCGATCGGTACGACGACGGTCGACGGGCCGACGAATCGGGCGAGCTGGTCTACATGCCCGTCCGTGTCGTCTCCCGCCATGGTCCCGTCGATCCAGATGGTCCGTTTCGCGCCCAGGTAATCGGCCAGATAACGCTCGATGGTCGCCGTATCGGTATCGGGGTTGCGGTTCGGATCGGTCAGGCACGACCTGGCGGCCAGGAAGAGCCCCTCGCCGTTGGTGTCGATGGCGCCCCCCTCCATGACGATCCCCGGGCGGAACACGCGGCGGCCCGTGATCTCGGCGATGCGGCCCGGTACGGCATTGTCGGCGTCGAAGGGCGGATACTTGCCGCCCCAGGCGTTGTACTCCCAATCGACAAGCGCCGGCTCCAACCCGTCCGGCCCAACCAGAAAGGTCGGCCCATGGTCGCGAATCCAGGCGTCGTTGGTCGGCACATCGTGAACGATCACATTCTCGATCGCCCCCACCATGGCCACGGCCTGTTCCCGTGCCTCACCCGACGCGAGCACGTGAACCGTCTCCTGAGGAGCCAGTGCCTCCACCAGTCGCCGCCACACGTCCGGAATCGGGTCGAACCGCCCGGGCCAGGTGTCGCGGTTATGCGGCCACGACAGCCAGGTAGCAGCGTGCCGTTCCCATTCGGCCGGCATCCGGTAACCAAGCGCCGCCGGAGGTGTGAAACCTGTACTCATGTTCCTGAACCCCGATCCCTGCCCCCTCATACTCAATCCAGGAACCGCCGCGTGAGTCCCTCGTAGGCGTCGATGCGGCGATCGCGGAGGAACGGCCAATGGGTGCGAACGGCGTCGATCCGGGCCAGGTCGCACTCGACGATCAGCGTCTCTTCGCCGGCATGTTCGGCTCGGGCGAGCAGGTTGCCGTTCGGATCGGCGACGAACGAGGCGCCCCAGAACTCGAGTTGGCCTTCCCTGCCGGTCCGGTTGACGGCCGCCACGAACAGCCCGTTGGCGATGGCGTGGCTCCGCATCATCGTCTGCCAAGCCTCGTGCTGCGAGGCGCCGAACTCGTCCTTCTCGTCGGGCAGCCAGCCGATGGCCGTGGGGTAGAAGAGGATCTGGGCCCCGGAAAGCGCGAACAACCGGGCCGCCTCGGGGTACCATTGATCCCAACAAACCCCCACGGCAATCCGCCCGAAACGTGTGGGAAACGACGGGAAGCCCAGGTCGCCCGGCGTGAAATAGAACTTCTCGTAGTAGAGCGGGTCGTCGGGAATGTGCATCTTCCGGTAGACGCCGGCCGTGGAGCCGTCGGCGTCGAAGACGACCGCCGTGTTGTGGTAGAGCCCTGGAGCCCGGCGTTCGAACAGCGACCCGACGATCACGACGCCGTGTTCGGCAGCCGCCTTCGCCAGGGCCTCGCTGGTGGGCCCGGGGATCGGCTCGGCCTCGTCGAATCGCCGATGGTCCTCGCTCTGGCAGGGGTACTGTCCGGCGAACAATTCCGACAGGCACACGACGTTCGCCCCCGCCCCGGCCGCCTGGCCGATCCGGTCGAGGGCCCTGGCCAGGTTCTCGTCCTTCGCGGCGGAATGGCGCATCTGGACGAGGGCCACATTGACGGTCTGATTGCTGGAAACAGACGACATAACTTGCCTTTTTAGAGTCTCTATTCGGGACTTCTGCGCATGGTGCGCGCATGTTTGTGAAGGTTGGGTTGCGGGCTTGCCCCGCTTTGGGCCTCTGGAACAAACGGAAACAAGGGAGTCCAGCCATTCTACCGCATCATGACCGCAACATCAGCCGGGGCAGGGCCCAATTGATCTTTCGGGCCCCAACGCCGACAATGGGAAGGAGCGGGAAGGAAAAAGGTGACAGCCACCTTTTGCCGGAACGGCCCGACCAACTTTCGGTCGGTGCCCGGTACTTCGTACAAAAGGTGGCTGTCACCTTTTTCCTGGAACTACACAGGGCTGCATGTTGTTGAGGAGCGGAGACGAATGCTTGGTCTGACTCTCGGAGTGGACGAATACCTGGGGCGCTTGCGTGAAGAGATCGACCGGCTCGACCGGGCCGCGATCGAACGGTTGTCGGAGGCCCTCTACGAGGCCTGGCAGGCCGAGCGGTTCGTGTTCGTCATCGGCAACGGCGGATCGGCCGCCACGGCTTCCCATTTCTGCGAGGATCTGGGCAAGAACGCCCTTCGTCCCGAAGACATGCACGACGACGGGAAGAAGCGGATCCGAGTGCTCAGCCTGACCGACCATGTCAGTTGGATCACCGCCCTGGCCAACGATCTCTCCTACGACGAGATCTTCGCCCAGCAGTTGCGGCACTTCGCCTCACCCGGCGATCTGCTCATCGCGATCAGCGGCTCGGGCAACAGCCCCAACATCATCAAGGCCGTCGAGTGGGCCAACCAGCGCGGCCTGAAGGTTTTCGGGTTGACCGGCTACAGCGGCGGCAAGCTCAAGCAGCTTCAGCACGACGGCATCCACGTGGCCCTCGACGACATGGGCATGGCCGAAAGCGTTCACGCCTGCTTCATGCATTGGGTCGTGGAAGACGTCCATGGAAGGATCAATAGCGTCGGGCGGTATGCCTGAGAGAAATCGAACAGGATTCAGTCTGCTCCCCGAATCCGCCACTCCTTCGGCGCCGCGAAATCGTCGGGTTTCCGGCCATAGGGCGGAACGGCATCGGCCGGTTGGAGGGCGCGGAACGCCTTGAGTTTCGCCAGCATCCGTTCGACGACGTCGGGGTTTGCGTTCGCCAGGTTAGTCTGCTCGTAGGGATCGTCGGCGATGCGGAAAAGATGAACCTCTCGCTGGGCCGCCGGGTTCGGATCGGTCAACTTGCGGCCGACGACGATCAACTTCCACTGCGGCTCGATCAGGGTGATCTGTTCCGTATCCTCGCCGCCCTGGCCGATGTAGGAATAGAGGTCTCGCTCGGCAGCCGCGGCCTTCCCGGTGAGCAGTTCGACGAGTCCCAATCCGTCGAACGGTTTGCCGCCGTGGTCTTCGATGCCGGCAACCTGCATCAAGGTGGGCAGCACATCGATGTAGGCGGCCGGGGCGTTGATTTTGCCCCCTGCCGGCACCTTGCCCGGCCAGCGCAGGGTCGCGGCGACACGGATACCGCCTTCGAAGACGGTGGCCTTGCCGGCTCGCAGGGGGCGATTGTCGCCGACTCCCACGCCGCCGTTATCCGAGAAGAACCAGACGAGCGTGCTATCGGCGATCCCCTTGTCGTCCAGGGCGTCAAGAATCCGGCCCACCCCCCGATCCATGCACGAGATCATGGCCGCCAGGGTCTGACGCGGGGAATCGCCGCGTCCGGTCTGGGCGGGCGTTTTGGCCCTCGGCTTCCGTTTTCCGGCCGGACCCGGCCCGGCCAGATGCTCGTAGGCCTTCAGGTCTTCGGCCTTCGCCTGCAAGGGACTGTGCGGAGCGTTGAAGGGGACATAACAGAGGAACGGCGAGTCGTCTTCCGCGTGACGGCCGATGAAGTCGGCAGCCGCCTCGGCAATCAGGTCGGTCGAGTAGCCCTCGTCGTGGTTCGACTCGTAGCCGCGGTGCCAGTCGAGTTCGCCTTCGCGCTCGTGGGTGAAGTAGTCGATGGCCCCGTTGTAATGGCCTACAAACTCGGTGAAACCGCGCCGCAGAGGATGATACTTCACGTCGCTGTGCCCCAGGTGCCACTTGCCGAAGATGCCGCGGTGCTTGTAGCCGGCCCGGGCCAGCACCTCGGGCAAGGTGACCTCTTCCGTATCCAGCCCCCCCTCACGCCAGGGCGGCAGAACGGCACGCATCAGCCCGAATCGGATCGGGTAGCGGCCCGTCATCAGGCCGGCCCGGGTGGGCGAACAGACGGGGCAAACGTAGAAGCGGTTCAGCTCAACGCCTTCCGCAGTGAGGCGATCGAGATTGGGCGTCTTGATCTCCGTGCCGTGGAACGACACGTCGGCCCAACCCAGATCGTCGGCCACCAGGATCACCACATTCGGCTTCTCGCCGGCAAACGCACAGGTAGTCAGCACAGTCAACACCGCAGTAGCCAAGGCACATCCCATCGCTCGACTCCCTTCCCGAAGTATCACTCTCGCTTCTCAAACGCCGCATCGAAGGCCATCTGACTGGGCGCAAACTCCAGCCGGCGAACGAACTCGAGCGCCTCGCGAGCCCCATGCTCGCGATCCATGCCGCTGTCTTCCCATTCGACGGACAGGGGACCCTGATAGCCGATGTCGTTCAACGCCCGAAGGATCTCTTCAAAGTTGACGTCGCCGCGTCCCAGCGAACGGAAGTCCCAGCCGCGCCGGCGATCGCCAAACTCCAAATGGCTTCCCAGAATGCCGGCCTCGCCGGTGCGCCTCACGACCACGTCTTTCATGTGCACGTGATAGATGCGATCGGGGAAGGCCTGGATGAACCGCACCGGATCGATCCCCTGCCATAACAGGTGGCTCGGATCGAAGTTGAACCCGAACTCGGGCCGGTGATCCAGAACCTCAAGAGCACGCCGCGCCGAACAGATGTCAAAGGCAATTTCGGTCGGATGCACTTCCAGCGCGAATCGCACACCACACTCCCCAAACACATCAAGAATCGGATGAAAACGCGCGGCCAGCAGCTTGAAGCCGTCGTCGATCCATTGTTTCGGAACCGGCGGAAACGAATAGACCAGGTGCCAGATACTCGATCCGGTGAACCCGTTGACGATCTCGACGCCGAGCCGCTGGGCCGCCCGGGCCGTGTCCTTCAACTCCTCCGCAGCTCGCGCGTTGACCCCTTGAGGATTGCCGTCGCCCCAGATACGTTCGGGCAGCAGAGCCTTGTGGCGCAGATCGATGTTATCCAGCACGGCCTGGCCCGCCAGATGGTTGCTGATCGAATGAACTTGAAGACCGTGGTCGGCCAACAGTCGGCGGACTTTGCTGCAATACTCGTCTTCCGCCAAAGCCCGCGGGACCTCGAAGTGGTCGCCCCAACAAGCCAGTTCCAAACCATCGAAACCGATGGCCTGGCACTTGGGGACCAGTTCTACCAGCGGCAGGTCGGCCCATTGTCCAGTACACAGTGTGATCGGTCGCATGAGTCTCCCTTTCCCCGTTTGAAGGTTGCGTTGCGTTGCCGAACATCAATAGAATCACTAACGTTTGGAAAATCCAGCCCCGAAATAGGGAACCTCACCATGCCGATGACGTCGCGAGAGAGGGTGCTGACTGCTCTTGAGCATTGCCGGCCGGATCGCACGCCGCGCGACTTCTGGGCCGAGCCGCCCGCGTGGAATCGCCTGCTGGCCTATCTCGGCCACGACGACCGGGAGCGAGTGCTGGACGATCTGGGGATCGATGTGCGTCACCTGCAGATTGCCGGACCGCCGGAACGAGAGCTCGGCGGAGGCTTGTTCGAGAACTTCTGGGGCGAACGCTATGTCTACCGCGAAACCCCGTGGGGACCGATGCGCGAGGATGCGCCCGGGGCCCTGGCCGGCGCTCGCAGGCTTGCCGACCTGGAACGGTTCGCCTGGCCCAGCCCGGATAAGTTCGACCATGCCTCACTCGCCGAGCAGTGTCGGCGACGGGACGACCGCGCTCTGCTCTACGGTTTCGCCGACGTCTGGCAAAGGCCGGCCCTCGTCCGCGGCTGGGAGGGCATGTTTGTCGACATGGTCGATCGGCCCGAGTGGGTCCACTTCCTCGGCCGCAAGTTCACCGACTTCTACAAGGAAGACTATACCCGTGCCGCCGAGGCCACCGGCGGGCGGATCGATCTCTACCTGCTGATCAGCGATCTGGGCAGCCAGACCGGGCCGCTCATCTCCCTCTCGATGTTTCGCGAGTTCGTGGCGCCCTACATCCGGGAGATGACCGGCTGCATTCACGCTCTTGGCGGCAAGGTTCTCTACCACAGTTGCGGCCTGATCCGGCCGTTCATTGCGGACCTGATCGAACTGGGCGTCGACGTGCTCGACCCGATCCAGCCCGTCGGGCCGACGATGGCCCCCGAATCATTGAAGGCCGAATTCGGCGACCGTCTGTGCTTTCATGGAGGAATCGACGTGCAGAAGCTTCTGCCGAGCGGCACAATCGAAGAGATCCGAGACGAAGTGGATCGATACTGTACCGAACTGGGACGCGACGGCGGCTATATTCTGGGTCCCACCCACCTTTTCCAGCCCGATATTCCGCCGGAGAATATCCTGGCCGTTTACGAGCAACCCAGCCTGCGAAACGCCTCGCCACAGGCCCGATAGTTGGCGGCCGACATTCCCATCACGCCGTACTCTTCCACGTAGCCGATGAATCCGCCTTCGGGCACGGCCAGCAGGTCGTAGAGCCGCTGCGCCTCGGCGTGGATCTCCTCGGGCGTGCCCTGGATCGAGACGGTCTGGTAGCTGATCGGCATCATGAAACACTGCCGGCCGCGGAGACGCCGTCCCACTTCGGGGATGTCGTTCACGTTGGGCTGCGAGATGTTGAGCACGTCAACTCCGATCTCGTGGAAGTCTTCCATGAGTTCCAGAAACTCGCCGCAGCAGTGATACCAGACGTGAAGCCCGAGATCGTGGGCCGCCGCGAATTGCCGAGCGTAACGGGGTTTGAACAACCGCCGCCACATCCCGGGCGAGATCATCAGGCCCGACTGGGTACCCCAATCGTCGGCCAGGTGGATTCCGTCGAATCCGTGCTTTGCCGCCATGCGCATCAGATCGCACTCGAAATCGAGGATCCGATCGAACAGGGCGGCGAAGCCGTCGGGTTCGAGCAGGAAATCCTGCATGGCGTTCTCGAATCCGCGCAGGAGCGTGTAGACCGTAAAACCGCTCAAATCGAGGCTGGCCAGCCGGTAGCGATCCTCGCAGAGATCGAAGAACGCCGGCACGGCCGACATCCGCTCGGATTCTCGCAGGGCAGGAACCAAGATCTGGTCCGCATGGGGCAGTTCCCGATAGCACGGCTCGACGGGGTGGCCCATGGTTCCGTCGCCGAGCTTCTCCAGGCGATAGCCCCATTCGTTGGTGGACCAGTCCCAGGCGTTCACCGTACCGTCGCCCGGCACGCCGAGCGAGAGGTGATAGACCATCACGTCGCCCTCGGCCTGGTCGCAGTTCCAGAACACGACGGGAACCCGATCCGGTCTGCGGAATTCGATGGCATCTTCAACGCGTTGTGTACGAATGCGGGCAGTCATGGCGTCGATCCGTCATTGGTATTGTCTCGAAACCGATCCGACGCGGCGGCCATCTCGATGAGGAAGATCCGGCGCAAGGCGTCGTAGCCGCGTTCGTTGGGGTCTTCGAGATTGAATGCATACCAATAGTGGGGATCTTCTTCGCAGTACGTATTCCGCCACCAGTTGGTGCAGTGGATTCCGTGCCCCAGAAACGTTTCATGCATGGGAACCACGTGGACGTTCTCTCGATCGGAGGCCGCCTGGTGAATGACGGCATTGTATTCGGCCAGAATCCGCACGCCGTCGGGCCAAGGCGGCAGGCCCGCATTCCCCGCATCGCCCGCGCCGTCGGTCGGATCGTAGATGTCGGCCAGGAACACGTCGCACCCGCCCGGGAATCGTTCGTTGAGAAGGTCGAGTATCCGGTTGAGCCGAGTTCGATAGTCCTCGATGCACGGCCGGGCCTGCTCCAGCGTGGCGCCATACATGGCGTCTTCCCGCGGCGGCGAGCGGCCGTAGTCGTGGATCAGGTCGTTGCCCCCGCTGGTCATCACCACAATGCCCCAGACGTCGGCAGGTTGCGTTTGCAGTCTCTCTTCAAGGTGTTTCACATGTTCCAGCGAGGTACTTCCCGACACGGCGATGTTCTGCGTGGCGAGGTTCGGGAACACGGCCGACAGACATCGGCCTTCCATCTCGGGACACTCGTCTTCCGGATTCTGCGCCAACAGCGCGAAATAACCATGCGTCCGGCGAGCGCCGAACCCGGCCGTCACGCTGTCGCCCACTCCCAGGAGCAGCACTTTCCGCTGGCTCCAAACCTCGGTGAACGGCTCCAGAGGAACCGGCGGTCCGGCCGGTCCGCTGCCGACCGGGCGAGCGTACTGCAGATAGCGATAGGCCAGGGCCAGGAAGATCAGCAGTCCGCCCAACAACAGCAGCGTCGCGAGTCGCCATTTTTTCAACGCATCACCTTCTGCCTATTGCCGGCCCCCATTCGTACTCGCATTGTCACTGTGACAACTCTTCGGAAGAAGGCGTGGGCAAGCCCGAGCACCGCCAATTAGCAGGAAACGCTGCCAGACGGTACGCCTCTCGTTCCTTCGCAGAAAAGAACGGTATCAGAGAAGAGGCACCGGTACTTGAAAAGGGAGTACCGGTGCCTCTTCTCTGGCCCGAGTTCTTCGGAAAACCGCCCAACCAAGCGTTCATTCCATATGCAAACATCCGTGAACAAGCATTATCGCAGAAAGCGTGCCTCATTGAAACAGATGTGCTTTCCACCTCCAAGCGTTATGATGTTCTTATCGCAAGTCCAATTTGGGTTCTGACGCACCGCAGGCGCGCGCTGTTTTGTTGGGAATTCGCCCAGGGGATCGCCGATGGCTCGCAAACCGAAACGCGTGGAGGCTGGTTCCCGGCGGAGGGTGGCCCTGGTGATCGAAACGTCGATGGCCAGCGGGCGTCAGATTCTGAGGGGAATCGCCCGCTACTCGCGGGAGTGCGGCCCCTGGGCCCTGTATCACGAGCCGGGGCACATGCAGGCCGGCCTGCCGGACTGGCTGCGGCGTTGGCGAGGCGACGGCCTGATCACGCGGGTGCGGAGCGCCGAGGTGGCCGACCTCCTGGCCGGGATGTCGCTCCCGGTGGTCGACGTGTTGGACGACTTTCTTCACCCCAAGATTGCCGGAGTGCGCGTCAGCAACCCGGGGATCGCCCGGCTGGCCGTCGAGCATTTTCTCGATCGCGGCTTCCGGGAGTTCGCCTACTGCGGGATCGAGGGACGCCGCTGGTCGCAGTTGCGGGAGGAAGCCTTCGTTGAATACGTCCGTGCCGCCGGATACGGTTGCGAGGTCTATCACTTGCCAAGGCAGGAAACGCTCCCCTGGTACGCCGAGACGGAGCGCGAGCGGCTGGCGGAGTTCGTGCGGCGTTTGCCCAAGCCCGGTGCGATCCTGGCCTGTAACGATCTGGCCGGTCAGCGGGTGCTCGACGCCTGTCGCCGGGTCGACGTGGCCGTGCCGGAAAACGCGGTCGTCCTGGGAGTCGACAACGACGAATCGCTGTGCGAGATCTCCGACCCAGTGCTTTCCAGCGTCGATCCCGCTTACGCTCAAATCGGCTATCAGGCAGCCGCGGTGCTCGACCGCATGATGCAAGGCGAGCCGCCGCCGGAGCGGGAATTGCTTTGGGAACCAACAGAGGTCATCGTTCGGCGATCGACGGACATTCTGGCCATCAACGACACCGATCTGGCCGCGGCCGTGCGGTTCATTCGCGATTGCGCCTGCGACGGGATCGGAGTGGCCGACGTGGTGCGCCGTGTGGGCATTTCTTACAGCACGCTCAAGCGGCGGTTCCGCGACGTGTTCCAACGCTCGATCCACGACGAAATCGTCCGCGTTCGCCTGGAACGGGCAAGAGAGCTTCTGGCCGATACGGACCTGTCTCTTGCGGTGATTGCCCGCCGGACCGGATTCCAGCACCAGGAGTCGCTGGGCGCCGTCTTCAAGGCCCAATTCGGCACGACGCCGGGCCGATTTCGCCGCGACTATGGCTCCGCCCCGCCGGATCGGTAAGGAACGGAACCGTTTGTGCTAACCGTTCTTCGTTTGTTGAGGTTCTCCGATGAAACGTAGAGACTTTCTGACAGCCGGGGCAGGGATCGTCCTCGCGGGCCTTGCGGGCCAACCTCTTCGAGCCGCCGAAGCTCCGCGGTTCTCCATGTTTCCGGAGTATCGCGATCACGATCCAATGGTTCCCGTCTATGTTTTGCCGGGCAATCGCGCATTGCACCGCTTCTTCGACACGTCGCCGATCAGTCCGTCGGGGAGATATGTGGCGCTGTTCCGAATGCCCTATGAAGACCACTCGCCCCAACCGGGCGATGCGGGGGACGTAATCCTCGTCGATCTCGAGTCGGGCGAACTGCGGACGATCGGCCGGTCCAGGGGCTGGGAGGTTCAGGTGGGTGCCAACGTGCAGTGGGGGCCCACGGATGAACAGCTCTACTTCAACGACGTCGATCCAGCCACGTGGCAGGCTTTTGCGGTCAAGATGGACCCGACGACCGGGGCTCGGCAACGGTTGGACGGGACGGTCTTCATGGTCTCGCCCGACGGAACGCAGGCGGTTTCGCACAACCTGGTCAAGTCAAAAAGGGCACAGGTTGGATATGGCGCTGTGGTTCCCGATCACCTGGCAACCCGAAACGTAGGTCCCGTGGCGGACGACGGCGTGTTCGTCACGGATACGGATACCGGACGGAGCCGGATGCTGGTTTCGCTGAAGACCATCTACGAGCAGGCAGAGCCGTCGTTGCGAATCAGCGATCCCGAGAACTACGAATACTATTGCTTTCAAGCCAAGTGGAATCCCCAGGGAAGCCGGATCTTGACCACCGTGCAGTGGAGCCCCCTGTCCGGCGGCGAACGGAGGCGGGCCGTTATTACGATGAACGCCGACGGAAGTCAGATTCGCACTGCTGTGACGCCGGAACAGTGGGCCGGAGGCGGACACCATATAAACTGGTGTCCCGACGGGGTCCGTTTGAGCATGAACCTGAACACCGATGACGACCGTGAGCTGGAACTCGTGACCTTCCGGTTTGACGGCGCAGATTTGCGCAAAGTCTTCGAGCCGGGTTCGGGTCATCCTTCGTTTCATCCAGGCGGACGGTACATGGTCACCGACGCCTATCCCGGCGAGCAGGTCGCCTTCGGCAACGGCCTGGTGCCGATCCGGCTGATCAATACGGAGAAGGCGACCTGTCAGGACATCATCCGCATCAATGTTTCTCCCGTCCGGGGCGAGTTTCGCGTGGATGCCCACCCCGCCTGGGATCGTTCGGGCCGCTACGTCACGTTCAACGGCTGGATCAACGACACGAGAAAGGTCCTCGTGGCCGACCTTTCGAGGTTGGTGGGGTGAGCGAATCGCTACAACGATTGGCCCAAACGGCCCTTGACCGGATTCGGGGCTTTGCTGAGGATGGAGCCTCGACGGCCATCCTTCTCGCTATTCACGCCAGGAACCATCCAATGACCTACGCGACCTATGCTAAACTCCCTGGAGCCACCTTGATCTTGTTGACCCTTCTCGGGCTGCCGGCCACCGGTGTGAAATCGGCCGCCGGTGAGGAATCACACGCCCGGGCATGGGAGGAAACGGTCACGATCCCCACCTACGCCCCTGGCCCTTGCGACAAGAACCCTATCTTCTACACCGGACGGGTCTACCAAGGGGCCCAGGGCAGGGTCTATCCCTATCCGCTTGGGGACGTGCTCCACGACACGAAGGAGGACAAGCAGTACAAGGCCCTGATGCTGGAGAACGAGTATCTGAGCATGTCGCTGCTGCCGGAGATTGGCGGCAGGCTGTTTACCTTCACCGACAAAGACACCGGTTTCGAAATCTTCTACCGCCAGTCGGTCATCAAGCCGGCCTTGATCGGCATGCTGGGAGCGTGGACCTCGGGGGGCGTCGAGTGGAACTTCCCTCACCACCACCGGGCCACCACGTTCATGCCCGTCGACTACACAATCCGCGAAAACGCCGACGGGAGCAAGACCGTTTGGATCGGGGAAACGGAAATCCGGCACCGGATGAAATGGTCGATCGGGCTGACCATGCGGCCGGGCCGTTCCTACCTGGAAGCCGACTGCCGCTTCATGAACCGGCAATCCTACATCGAGTCGATGCTCTACTGGGCCAACGTCTCCGTCCATTGCGGCGAAGACTATCAGGTCCTCTTCCCGCCGTCCTGCCGTGTGGGCGCCGATCACCACAAGAACTACTTCACGCCCTTTCCCATGGGACGCCCGAACGTCGCCATCGACGAGATTGCCGACCTGAGCTGGTGGAAGAACTTCACCTCGGACCACCGCTCCATCTTTGCCATCGATCCGGACAACGACTTTCTGGCGGGCTACGATCACGCACGGCAGATGGGGACCATGCACGTGGCCAACCACCACATCGTGTGTGGCAAGAAGTTCTTCCTCTGGGGCAACAACGAGGGCGGATTCGTCTGGGACAAGGTGTTGACCGATCACGACGGCCCCTACCTGGAACTGATGGTCGGGGCCTATTCGGACAACCAGCCCGACTACAGTTGGATCTCTCCCTACGAAACTCGCCAGTGCAAGCAGTACTGGTACCCGATCAAGAAGATCGGCGCCGTGAAGAACGCAAACCTCGACGCCGCGATCAACCTCGAGCGGCGCGACCCCAACAAGGTCTTCCTGGGATTCAACACGACGGCCGACGTGGACGGCGCCAAGGTGGTGCTGAAATATGGCGAGAAGACCTTCACCGAGACGATCGACATCGACCCGAACACGCCCTATGTGAAGCTCATTCCGATCGACAGCCAAGTCAAAGACGAGCAGATCACGGGCATGCTGATCGGCCCGGACGGTCGAGAGTTGGTGCGATACACGCCCGTGGCCGTTGAAGAAGAGCCTCTGCCCGAGATCGTGGAGAATCCGAAGCCGCCGGCCGAGTACGAGTCGGTGGAGGAGCTGTACCTGGTCGGTTTGCGGCTGGAACAATTCCATAACGGGATCGTCGACCCCCTGCCGTACTACCGGGAGGCCCTGCGGCGCGATCCGTATGACCTCCGCGTCAACACGGTCATGGGAATCCGTCTGATTCGTGAGGCGAAATTTGCCGAGGCGGAAGAGCACCTACGCCGGGCGGTGGCACGCACGACCCGTAACCACATGCGAGCCAAGGACGCCGAGCCACACTACTACCTGGGAATCGTCCTCAAAGAGCAGGGCAAGCTGAAAGAGGCCGAGGATGAACTCTGGAAAGCCGTCTGGCGCGACGACTTCCAGCGTGCCGGCTACACGGAACTGGCCCAGATCCGTTGCACTTGCGGGGACTATGCCCGGGCGTTGGAGTTGATCGATAGCGCGTTGGACGTCGCAACTCGTTCCAGCAAGGCGCGAACGATCAAGGCCTACATCCTGCGCAAGCTGGGACGGCCCCAAGAGGCCGAAGCCGAACTCGATCGGGCCGTGGAATTCGACCCGCTGGACGTTTGGTCGGTCGCTGAGCGTTGTTTCCTGCAGGGCAAGGCGGGCTCGGCATTGAAGGCCATGGAGCACGATCGTGGCGACAAGTTGCAGCAGATGCTGGAGGTCGTGACCGACTACGGCAAACTGGGTGCGACGGAAGAGGCCCTGGCGATTCTCGCTCAGGCGGAGGATGCCGCGGGCCCCTACACCAGTCCGCTCGTGCTCTATTATGCCGGATATTTCCATCGGAATCTCGGCGACACCGAAAAGGCGCGAGCCCTGTTCGACCGGGCCGCCGCCATGCCGACCGACTACTGCTTCCCGTTCCGGCACGAAACGCTGCAAGTCCTTTCGGCGGCAAATGAGTTGTGTCCCTCCCAGGCGAACACGTGGTACTATCTGGGAGATCTGTGCTACTATCTCGAACAGCGAGATCGAGGCATCGCGGCCTGGGAAAAGGCCATCTCGCTTCAACCCGGCCATGGACTGGCCCTGCGCAACCTGGGGTTCGCCTACGGCCGGATCCCCGAGAAACGTGACACGGCAATCGCCCGCTACGAGGCGGCGATCGAAGCCGATCCCCAGAACGTGGCCTGCGTGATCGAGTTGGACAAGCTGTTCGAAAAGACGGGCCTGGACGCCCGCCAGCGTCTGGCACGGCTGGAAGGCCGTATGGAGACGGTGCGGAAGAGCGATCCGACCATGCTGCGCTTGGCCTATCTGTACAACGAGACGGGCCAGTATGACAAGGCGTTGGAGATTCTGACGACCAGGCGATTTCACGTTTGGGAGGGCGCGGCGGCATTGCACCAGCCCTTCGTCGACGCGTGTCTGCTACGCGGCCTGGCACATCTCAAAGCCGGCAGAGCCGACCGGGCATTGGAGGATTTGCGACTGGCGAACACTTATCCCGAAAACCTTCAGGCCGGCCGCCCCGGCGATGCGGGCCAGGGCCCGAAGATCTACTACTATACGGCCATGGCCTACCGGTCCGCAGGCAAGGCCAAGGAAGCCGAGGCAACTCTTCGCAAAGCACTGGAGGGCCGCGTTGCCGACGGCGAAATGAACTACTACCGCCTGCTTGCATGCCGCGAACTGGGCGACGCGAAGGGCGCCGAGTACCAGAAGCAAAGACTGTCGGCAGCCATCGCTGCCCTCGATGCGCCTGAAGTCGTCGATGCCTATGCGAAGTTCGGCGGCGAAAACACGCCCAACGAGCGAGTCGCCCATCGCTCGGCGGAGGCCGCCTACTTGAGAGGGTTGGCTGCCTTGGCGGAGCAAGACCCTGGCAAAGCCGGGCATTGGTTCGAAAAGGCCTTGAACGAGCGCCCGGGGATGATCTGGGCAAGGTACTTGGCCGAGTCGTCAACTTCACCGACACCCGCGACTCCCTGAGAATCATCCTAGTGCCGCGAATCACAATACAGATTAGGGTCGCCCCGTTGGGGCTGGCTGGTTTCGTGCGGACCAAAGCCCCAGGGTTGCACAACGTTCGCTCGGCTCACGTTGCTCCACCCTGGGCTGACATAGGACTGTGCCTTCGGCACGCAAGATTGGATACCGATTGCGGTGTTAGTCCCGAAGGGACGAACTTAAGCCAGTCCGGGGTGGAGCGATGTGAGCGCAGCGAACACCGCGCAACCCTGGGTCAAAAGAGTTTCTTCCATAGGCAAACCCCAAAGGGGTGGCCCTAATGTCTTGGAAGCATACCATGACCAAAACGAAATGGACCATCGCACTGCTGTTGGGAACCTGCCTCTGCGGGGAGCTTTGTGCCCAAGACGCTCAGCATTCGAAGTACCGGGGCTGGCGTTCACTGAGAATGTCGAACGGCCTGGTTGAACTCCAGGTGGTTCCCGAAATCGGCGGACGAGTCATCCAGATCAAGCTTGACGACTATGAGTACCTGTTCGTCAACGACGACCTGGCCGGCCGCTCACCGCCGCCCACCGGCGTCGGTCCCGAAGGCGAATGGCTCAACTACGGCGGAGAGAAGCTCTGGCCCGCACCGCAAGGGAGAGGCATTCCCGGAATGTGGGACGGGCCGCCCGATCCCGTCTTGGACGGCAGCCCCCATACGGGAACGGTTCTTCAGGCAAGCGGCGATCCGGCCGCGATTCGCCTGGTCAGCCAGGACGATCCCCGGAGTGGCATCCGCTTCTCACGCGAGATCCGGCTTTTCCCCGGCACAAGCCGCGTCCGCGTGGACGCGACCATGACCAACGTCGACACCAAACCTCGGCACTGGGGCATCTGGTCAGTCATGCAGCACGATGCAGCCGATCGTTCGGGCGACGGTTACGATCAGAATATGCGGGTCTACTGCCCGATCCGGCCGGGCAGCATCTATCCCAAGGGCTACAACATCATGCGAGGTCCGGAGGATCACAGCTCCTTTGCACTCGATCCGCGGGGCAAGACGGTGGTCGCCCATTATGAACGGAAGATGGGCAAAATCGGCGTCGACTGTGCCGCGGGCTGGGTCGCCACGGTGCACGGTTCCGCCGGCAACGTGCTGGTGCAACGTTTCCCGTATTACCCCGAGAAGGAGTATCCCGATCAGGCGTCGGTCGAGGTCTGGCATCACGGGCCTTACGGACCTAAGGCGGATCAAACCGACCCGAAGACCTTTCCCTATTTTCTCGAAACCGAACTGATAAGCCCCTTCGCCCAACTGGCACCGGGCGAGTCGTACACCTTTGGCTACGAGTGGTACGCGGCCGCTCTTGGCGGCGACTACCCGATTCTGGATTGCACGGAGGCGGGCGTGGTCTGCGAGCCGCTGGCGGTCACCGTGAAAGGCGGTCAGGCGGCCGTTGCGGGGCGCTTTGGTGTCTTCTACCGCGGAACCGCTCGACTCGCGTACTGCGACGATGCAGGGAACCGGCTCGGCCGGGCGGTTTTCGCCAAAGAGGTCTCGCCGGATCGACCGCTGGTGTTGGCCGAAACAATTGCCGCACCACCGAAGGAGGCAACGACCGTGAGCCTGATCGTCGACGACGCGTCCGGCCGAAGCTGTGGATGCCTGGCAACCGCAGACATGGTCACCGACGAGGCGAGAAGATGACAATGATCCCCAGACACGCTTCCCCCATCCTTTTGCTTCTGCTTTCCTGCGGCCTGCCGGCAGCGGAAACGGTCATCCGCCCGGAGATTATCCCCGTCGAGGAGGGTTCCATCCAGAATGCCGGCAGCGGCACGGAAATCTGGCGCGGTGGACCGGGCAACGGTGAATCGCGTCTGGTTAAGTACGCCGTGCGTGTCAGCGATTATTCGGTCAATTCCATGATTCGCATCTCCTGGTGCGACCATGAGACGAAGGAGGGGGAGTACCTGTTCGCAAAGCTGGACGAGCACTTCGAGCACTGCATTCGCTACGGCCAGAAACTCGATATCGGTTGCTTCGTTACAAGCGGCAACCATGGGCTCAAAATCGACGATGGACTCTGCGCCTATCCGGCATACGTCCATGAAGCCCTCCAGAACAGCGACCAGAAGGACGTCAAGTACACGTCATCGAGAGGCAGCATCACCCGTTGGGAGCCGAACTTCGAAAACGACTACTTCTTCGAGCGTTACGACGCGATCCTGGCCGCCTTTGCAGAATACCTGGAGGGCTCCCTAACCATCGAAGAAAAGACCGTCCAACGCAAGAAACTCGTTCGGCATATCGAGATGCGCCATTTCGGCTGGTGGGGCGAGGGCGCCTATCCAAAACAGCTTGTGCCTTCAAACTCAGAGTACCTGATTCGATTCGCGGACGCTTTTGCTCGACATTTCCCCGATATTCGGCTCCTGGCGCCGACCAACGGCATGGTCTACATACCTGCCACCTACGGCACAATCAAGGATTACCACTTCCATCTGCTTGCGGTGCGCAATAACGTCGGACTCTTCGGCATTTTCCGCGACAACTGGGGTTGGGACGAAAACCTGGGCTACGTCCAGGCACTCTTCTATGACTCGAACAAGTTCGAGAAGGACGGCGTCAATCTGTACGAACTCATTCGGGATCGTTGGAAGTCCGCTCCACTGACGGGCGAGCCGCTACAGGCTCTCCCCAAAGAAGGATTCCGTCCCTATTCTCACCTCCTCGACCAGGTGACTTATTTGCACCCGGTTGTGATCCGCAACTGCAACGTATCGAACGGCAGGAAGTCTTACATCAATCCGACGGGATACAACGTGTTCGAGGATCCGCAGGCGATTGCAGACTTCCACCGGATGTATGCCCTGATCGGCTTTCGATACCTGTTCACCGCCGCCCGAATCGTGCGCCAAGACACGGATCTTGCCATCTCCGTTGACTGGCTCAACATCGGCCTGACACCGACTTACGACCGGTGGCAAATTCGCTACGTCATCAAGGATGACGCCGGCAAGGAAATCTGGACGGGCAATTCGACCCTCGACTTGCGAACCGTCTTTCCCGACGAGAACACTCCGCCAGGGGTGGTGAACACGGACGTCGCAACCACCCATATCGACCGGTTCTCAAACGTCCCGAAATCCGGCACGCTGGCCCTCCAGATTGTCGACCCCGACGGGATCTCTCCGGCGATGGCCCTGAGCATCAAGGGCAGAACGGAAGACGGGACTTACTTGCTCGCCCAACCAACAGAAAAAGGTGCTCCATGAATCCGCTTCTCAGGC
Source organism: Planctomycetaceae bacterium (assembly GCA_012719125.1). GTDB lineage: Bacteria > Planctomycetota > Planctomycetia > Pirellulales > Thermoguttaceae > JAAYAY01. The sequence goes on from JAAYAY010000009.1 coordinate 37,117, forward strand.
TGCTACTGACCGTGCTGATCCTCGCACTGGGTTTCCATGCACACATCGTTGTGGTGCAAGCCGCTGATGAACCGGAGATTCTCACGCCGCCGCCGGCCCCCGAGCCCCGCATCAACGGCGCCAAGGTCTTCGGCGTGCGGCCCGGGCATCCCGTGCTCTACACGATTGCTGCAACCGGCCGGCGTCCGATGAAGTTCTCGATCGCCGACCTGCCAGAAGGCCTGCGGGTTGACGAAACGACCGGCCAGATTTCGGGCTCCCTGCCCGAACGAGGCACCTATCGAATGACTCTTCGGGCCGAGAACTCCCTGGGCAGCGCCGAGCGAGAGTTGCGGATCGTCGTCGGCGACGATCTTCTCCTCACGCCCCTGCTCGGCTGCAACACCTGGGGAGGTTGGGGACCGAAAGTCACCGACGCCAACCTCCGCGCGGCAGCCAAGGCGATGGTCGACACCGGACTGATCAACCACGGCTGGCAGTACATCAACATCGACGACGGTTGGCAGGGGCAGCGTGGCGGTCCCTTGGGCGCCATCCAACCCAATGAGAAATTTCCCGATATGAAGGCCCTTTGCGACTACATCCACAGCCTGGGCCTGAAGGCCGGCATCTACTCGACGCCCTGGACGACGAGTTATGCCGGCTTCATCGGCGGATCGAGTGACGACCCTGACGGTGCGTGGACACCACCCGAGCGACGCCGGGACGGGTGGCGTACGGGCAAGCACCTGTTTGAGACCAACGACGCCCGCCAGTGGGCCGAGTGGGGGTTCGACTACGCCAAGTACGACTGGGGCGTCGATCGCGTCGAGTTGACCAAGCGGATGGCCGACGCGCTGGCCGCCTGCGACCGCGACATTGTGTTGGAGTTGTCGAATTCCGTGCCGTTCGACAAGGCGGCCGAGCATACCAGTTTGGCACAACTGTCGCGGACGACGGGCGACCTGGTCGATTTCTGGGATCGCTCCCAGATGCCCGAAGGAATCCGCGGTTGGGCGGAAGGCATCCGCGAGGTGTGGCTTGCCCACGACAAGTGGGTCCCCTTTCAACGCCCCGGGCACTGGAATCACGCCTGCAATCTCCGCATCGGCCTGCTCGGCGGTTGGCGCGACGAACCGCTCGCTCCGACCCATCTCGCCCCCGACGAACAATACACGCACATCAGCCTGTGGTGTCTTTGGGGATCACCGATGATCATCGGCACGCCGATCGAGCGGCTCGATCCTTTCACCTTGTCACTGCTCTCCAACGACGAAGTTCTCGAAATCGAGCAGGACCCGCTGGGCATCCAGGGCCGGCGGGCGGAAGCCCACGGCGGCGAGGCCGTGGTCAAACCGCTCGAGGACGGCTCGAAGGCCGTCGGCATCTTCAACCCCGGTGCCGAACCCGCCGAGGTCACCATCGACTGGAAAACTCTCGGGCTGAAAGGCAGGCAGAACGTCCGCGACCTGTGGCGTCAGAAGGACCTCGGAACCCACTCCGAGTCCTTCACTGCCGACGTTCGCCCCCACGGCGTTATCCTGGTGCGTCTAACGCCGACAGCGACAGCGCCTGAGTGACAGGTATGTCTTGACTCAACCGTTTCTCCGTGCCATGGGCCTGAGCGTCAAGGGCAGAACAGAAGACGGGACCTACTTGCTCGCCCGACCAACAGGAATAGGTGCTCCATGAATCTGCTCCCAAGACTGACACTGGCCGTGCTGCTCCTCGCCCTGGGGTTCCATGCACCCATCGTTGTAGCGCAAACCCCCAGTGAACCGGAGATCCTCACGCCGCCGCCGGCCCCCGAACCACGTATCAACGGTGCGAAGGTCTTTGGCGTGCGGCCCGGGCATCCCGTGCTCTACACGATCGCAGCGACGGGCAAGCGGCCGATGAAGTTCTCGATCGCCGATCTGCCGGAAGGTCTGCAAATTGACGAGACAACCGGCCGGATTTCGGGCTCTTTGGCCGAACGAGGCACCTATCGTATGACAGTCCGCGCCGAGAACTCCCTCGGCAGCGCCGAGCGGGAGTTTCGGATCGTTGTTGGCGACGACCTTCTTCTCACACCCCTGCTCGGCTGCAACACCTGGGGCGGCTGGGGGCCGACAGTCACCGACGCGAACCTCCGTGCGGCCGCCAAGGCGATGGTTGATACGGGCCTGATCAATCACGGCTGGCAGTACATCAATATCGACGACGGCTGGCAAGGGCAACGCGGCGGGCCATACAAAGCCATCCTACCGAACGAGAAATTTCCCGACATGAAGTCGCTTTGTGACTACATCCACAGTCTGGGTCTTAAGGCAGGGATTTACTCCACGCCGATGACGACCAGCTTCGCCGGGTTCGCGGGTGGATCGAGCGACGACCCTGACGGCGCTTGGACGAAATCCGCCAATTACCGTGACGGCTGGCGGTGTGGCAAGTACTTCTTCGACACCAACGACGCCCGACAATGGGCCGCCTGGGGATTCGACTACGCCAAGTACGATGGGAGGATCGACGGGATAGGAGTTGCCCGGCGAATGGCTGAGGCGTTGGCCGCCTGCGACCGCGATATTGTGCTGGAATCATCATCCATGTGGGTGCCGCTGGACAAGCGGGGAGAACTCACGAACCTGGGGCACCTCACGCGAACGACCAGCGACCTGGTTGACTTCTGGGACCGTTCGCAAATGCCGTCGGGGATAGGTGACTGGGCGAAGGGAATCCGCGAGGTCTGGCTGGCGCACGACAAGTGGGCCCCTTTTCAGCGCCCCGGCCACTGGAACCACGCCTGTAATATCCGCATTGGGCTGTTGGGCGGATGGCGAGACAAACCGTTGACGCCCACTCACCTGACCCCCGACGAGCAGTACACGCACATCAGCCTCTGGTGCCTGTGGGGTTCGCCCATGATCATCGGCACGCCCATCGAGAGACTCGATCCCTTCACCCTGTCGCTCCTCTCCAACGACGATGTGCTCGAGATCAACCAGGACCCGCTGGGCATCCAGGGCCGACGCGCCGAGGCAGAGGGCGGTGAGGCCGTGGTCAAGCCGCTCGAAGACGGCTCCAAGGCCGTCGGCATCTTCAACCCCGGCGCCGAACCCGCCGAGGTCACCATCGACTGGAAAACTCTCGGCCTGAAAGGCAAACAAAACGTCCGCGACCTGTGGCGCCAGAAGGACCTCGGAACCCGCTCCGAGTCCTTCACGACCGAGGTCCGCCCTCACGGCGTCGTCCTCGTCGCGCTCACCGCCGCAACAACCAATTGACCAGCGTTCCTTGCCCAACAATCGTTTATCGCCCAGGCGCAGGCGCCCGCCGCCTCGCAACCCAAACCACACGATTCCCTTCAAACAGGAAACTCTCCAATGACAACCTCCCCACCTCGACTCTCCCTTCTTTTCCCTGTTCTCGTACTCGCCTTCAGCACCCTGAACGCAACTGCCGCCGACACGATCCCCGGGCGCTGGTCCGCCGAAAAGGCCAACCAGTGGTACGCCAACCAGCCCTGGCCCGTCGGCTGCAACTACATTCCCTCCACCGCAATCAACCAGATCGAAACCTGGCAGGCCGAGAGCTTCGATCCGCAAACGATCGACCGCGAACTCGCTCTGGCCGAGAGCATCGGCTTCAACACCGTGCGGATGTTCTCGCACAACCTGGTGTGGGAAGCCGACCCGGAAGGGTTCAAGAACCGGGTGAAACAGGTCCTCGACTTGTGCGAAAAGCATCATATCCGCATGATCTTCAACTTCTTCACCAACGGCTGCTACGGCTTCGAGGGCGAGCCGGCGCTCGGCAAGCAACCCGATCCGGTGCCGGGCGTCCACAATTCGGGATGGGTGCAGACTCCCGGCGTGGCGGTCGTGAACGATCCGGCGAAATGGGGACGACTCGAGAAGTACGTGAAGGACGTTCTGACGACGTTCCGCGACGACGACCGCATTCTCCTGTGGCACTTGTACAACGAGCCCTCCAATACCAAGAAGGGATGCCAGAGCCTGCCCTTGTTGCGCAAGACGTTCGAGTGGGGCCGGGCCGTCAATCCGTCGCAACCGTTGAGTGCGGTCCTCGAAACGAGAACCAGAGCGGACATGGCCGAGTTTCTCGCCGACAATTGCGACGTGATTACCTTTCACAGCTATGCCGGTCCGAAGACGCTCTCGGCGGAATGGCTGGACCGCCTGAAGGCGTACGGACGCCCCGCGATCTGCACGGAATACATGGCCCGCCCCCGCGGCAGCACGTTTCAGGCTATTCTCCCCATTCTCCATCGCGAGCGGATCGGTGCCATCAACTTTGGTCTCGTGGCCGGCAAAATGAACACCCAGTTCCCCTGGGGAAGCAAGGAAGGCTCGCCCGAGCCGGAGGTCTGGTTCCACGATATCTTCCGACCTGACGGCACGCCCTTCGACCCGGAAGAAATCGCGTTGATCAAGCAGCTTTCAGAACGCGAGTAGGCATTGATGCGACAATTGGTGTCGTAGGACAGGTTTGTAACCTGTCTCGCGCAGGATGCAATCCTGTCCTACAGTGCGACAGTCAACTCTGAGTCGTTCATACAGGAACTAGTGATGCAAAACATCCATAGAGAACGGAGTTTGAGGAAGCCGACCCCGAATCCTGAACGTACGCGCCGATTGCAGTCAGTCTCGATCGCCACCTTGATGGGAATGATCATGTTGGCGTGGTTGTCAACGGCAAACGCTTATGCCGATGACAAGACGGACAAGAAGCCGGGCGAGCGATGGTCCGTGGAACGCGCGAATCAATGGTACGCGAAGTATCCGTGGATCTGCGGCTGCAACTACGTGGCTTCGACGGCCGTCAATCAACTGGAAATGTGGCAGGCGGACACGTTCGATCCGAAGACGATCGACCACGAACTCGGCATGGCCGAGGCGATCGGACTCAATACGGTCCGCATCTTCCTGCACGACCAGGCGTGGGTTCAGGACCCGGACGGATTCAAGAAACGGCTCTCGGCGTTCCTGGATATCTGCGAGAAGCATCACATCCGGGCGTTGATTACCTTCTTCACCAACGGCGGGCGCGGAACGCCGATCAAGATCGGCAAGCAGCCGGAGCCTATTCCAGGCGTTCATAATGCCCGCTGGTTGCAGAGCCCCGGTGCGGAGGTCGTCAACCATCCCGAGAAATGGGCGTACCTGGAGGGTTACGTCAAAGATATCCTGTCCACCTACGCCGAAGACGAGCGGGTTCTGTGCTGGTGCCTGTACAACGAACCGGAGAGCACCCGGAACGGAAACCACTGCCTGCCCCTGCTGCGAACGATCTGGCAGTGGGGCCGCGAGGTGGATCCGTCTCAACCGTTCACCGCCCCGATCTTCTACCTGCCCATGTCTCCGCGGACCGATTTTCCGATCTGTTGTTTCATCGGAGAGAATTGCGACGTCATGAGCTTCCACTGCTACCTGGAGCCTGAGATCGTCGAGAAGATGATCGAGATGACCGCCAGTTTTGGCCGCCCGGTCCTTTGCACGGAGTATATCGCGCGTCCGACCAGCAACTTCTTCAACGTGACCCCGATTTTGAAAGAAGCGAACGTGGGCGCCGTCCATTTCGGACTGGTGAACGGCAAATGCAATTTCCACTTCTACGGCCCCGAAGATCTGCCGGAACCGAAGCATTGGAAGCACGATCTCTTCCGCGCCGACGGAAGCCCCTTCGATCCGAACGAAATCGAGCAGATCAGGAAGCTGACCGGGAAGCAGGAATAGCATTCCGCGCCAGGCTTCGGCGAAAGACTCGCCGGCATCAATTGTGGCTGTCCAGGGGTGCCGCCAGCCAACTCAACGGCATCTTCGGCCTGACGGAGTATGACGCAGACCTGTATGACCGGCTTGCTTGCAGCAAGTCGGCGGTGTCCACGGAGAATCCGTAAAGTCTTCCTTGTCGGACGATATTATCTCTCTTGGTCAAGCGGCAGCGGTTCCGGAACCCGCAATCTCTCCCTACACGGCACAGATGGTACCGGTCTCCAGATCGATGTATTATCCGGACAGTGTCCCAATTCTCATGCCGCATCTCGTTGCATCACGATCTCCCAAGAAAAGCACCGGTCGTCGTCCCATCCTATCGAGAGAGTCAGCCGCATGAGCCGATAGCTCTTGGAAGGGGAACTACCCAACTCCTTTGCGCTGTCGCTGCCATAACTCGGGGGGGATACCAATGAGACGGGCACTTGCGGTTGCTCTAGCCGTTGCGTTCGCATTTCTCGCAGTCGATCACCAACGTGTGTACGCCCAGTGTGTCGGGGTGGACATTCAGAACCTGATCAACCCGGCTTCGGGCGGCATGGCTGGGACAAGTCTGGCTCGGCCCCAGGACCCGCAGTCGGCCATCTTCGGCAATCCGTCGACGCTGGCCCAGTTCCACGGCACCCAGTTCTCGCTGGCAGGAGCCTGGTCTGAACCTACCTTTGACGTCACCCATGACGGGACCGTCACCGGCGCACTCGGCGGGGGACCCTATGCGGGCAAATCCTCAGGCCAAGGGTACCTGCTGCCGACCATTGGCGCAACTCAGGATCTGTCGAGCCTGGGCATCCCGGGAGCGATTGGTCTGGGACTCACTACGTTGAGCGGCGTCTCTGAGCAGCTCACAGACCAGCCCGCCAGTCTCGGTACCCATGTCGAATACCTCATCCTCGGGTTCACTCTCGGTGCCGGTCTGGATCTGACCGACCGGCTCGCTTTTGGAGCTTCGTTGACCGTGGGCGACGGATACGCCGGCGGCGGACTCATTGGAACCTCCATTGTCACCCACGACTACGGTCTGCGTGCCTCCTTTGGACTCGACTTCGACCTCACCTCAAACACGACCCTTGCCACGTTCTATCAGACGAAGATGCCCTTCCGCTACGACGACTTGTTCTATCTGGGCGGTGCCTTCCTGGACGTTGATATTGATGAGCCCGACAACATCGGGCTTGGAATCGCCAACACGAGCCTTATGGGGGGCGATCTTCTGCTGGCAGCCGATGTCATGTACAAGAACTGGGATAACTGTGACTACTGGCGGGACCTGTACGAGGATCAGTGGGTGTTCTCTCTAGGAACACAACTGACCCGCGGACGCGTCAAATATCGCCTGGGCTATGCCTTCTCCGACAATCCCATCGATCGGAATCCCGGCGCGACCATCAACGGCGTGCTTCTCGGACCGGATATGGTCGAATACTTCCAGGCCACCCAGGCCGGCGTTATTTCCCAGCATCGCCTGGCGGGCGGTATCGGGATCGAGGACGTCCTGCCGGGGGTGACCCTCGACCTGTTTGCCGGGGGAATGCTCCCCGAATCGCACCAGTTCGGCACCCACACAACCGTGGATCTCAAGACTTGGTACATCGGCGGCGGCGTCACCTGGAAGTTCGGCCAGCCCTGCTGCAACTGATCTGAAAGAGATCGCCGACGACAACCTCACCACAGGGGACAGGCCCTAAGCGGCCGGTCCCCTGCTGCATTTCCTGCCGTCGCAAACCAACCGGACAGAGACCAGAGAAGACCTGCCTTCGCGTGTCGTTGGCCACAACTCGCTCGCGTATCCTGCGAAGAAGCCACTTCTTATTGGGAAGCGGCAGCCATAGTCTTCAGGTGCCGCGCGAGATCGTCGCATGCTCCCTGAAGTCCCTTCACTATCAGATCGGCGGTTGCCTCCGCCCCTTTCTCGTTGAAATGGGTGATGTCCCCTTCCCGAGGGTTGAAGGTCATGCTCTCTTTCGCACCGATCTTGTTGTGGAAGCTGACACTGGCCGAGTGGAGATCGATGAAGGGGACGTCCATTTCAGCCGCGACGGCCTTGGCGGCCTCAGCCCAGGAAGTCAATGTGGACTGGATCTTGCCCTGTTCATCGAAGCGGCGACGCGTCACCGAGCTGACGAGGATCGGTGTGGCGCCGATCTCCCGGAAAGCCTTCACGTAGATCTTGAGATAGTCGCGATAGGTGGTGGCCGGGTCGGTCTCCCGCTCGGGCCCTTTGCCTGGTTGGTCGTTGTGTCCGAACTGGATCAGGACGTAGTCGGGTTTTGCCTCAAGAACTGCGGGAAGGCGTTTCTCGTCGTACCAGCTCTTGGAGCTTCGGCCCCCCATCGAAAAGTTGCGGACGACGACCTCGTCGTTGAACCGGCCGGCGAAGGCTCTGCCCCAGCCGGCACGATCGGTCACGGTCGAGTCCCCGATCAGGGCAACCGTTGTGTTCTTCTCCCCCCCATGCACAAAACCTGTGAATAGGAGGAACGAGAGGATGACAGCCGAGGTGGGATGGAAGTCTCTCATGAGCGAAGATGCCTCAGTGAATCCAGAATATGCCGATAACCGCCATTGTAGACGACGCGAGTGCAATCAAGCCAATGCGTGGGCTCCCTTGAAAACCACGGCGACGGATTGGTAGGGGGGGCGGTCACTTGCGGGTCCCAAATCGAGGGGGAGAGTCTCCCGGGCGGTTGTTATCGAGCTATGCAGGCTGCCGTCCCTATCCCTCCCAAAGGATAGAGTAAGAAGGTGCTTGGAGGGCCAGCGGCGGCCTGGGTGGGCGAAAGACTGGCTCAGTCCTTCAGGGCGAGGTGTACCAGGAGGCCCTGCTGTCCAGTCCGGCACAAGAAAAATCCGGGAAAAGTGCCGTTCGAGATATTGCGTAACTTCGGAAGACTTGGTAATCTCTGGCGTTGCGAGAATATTGGACACATAGGAGTTAAGCACAATATACGACCTTTGTGCTTTGTGTCGCGAGTGCATAGATTGGCGAGCATTCCTCCCCTCGCAGTGATCGTTGTACGAATCGCGAAATCGACAGCAGATCGCCGGAACGATGCGTTCCGGCAACGCGTCGAACCAAAGGGGGGCTAGGTTTCATACTTTTAGGCTCACCTAAGATCTTCCCTCCAAAGCGGTTACGAAAAGACCCTCAGCCTCAATCGGCTTTTGGCACTCCAAATGCCCCTTGCTCACCTCGGATCTTGAACCGGCCCTGCTCGGGCCAGCCCCCGAGATGTTCCAGGCTTGAGAGGATTTCACCTTGGCACGAGTCAGCACCAAAGCAGTGAACGGGCACGCGACGAAACGGCGGACCAACGGATCGGAGCCCGCGAAAAACGGTCGGAAAAATGGGGAAAGCCATAACGGCTTCGCGAAGGCCGATGGTGCCGACGGCTCGCACGATCTCGATCAGATCCTCGGTACCGACGAGCCGGACATCATCGAAGATGAGGCCGTCGAAGAGGAAGATTTCGAGGAACTCGATCTGGAAGCCAGCGGGGGCGACAGCCACATCGACGACCCCATTCGCATCTACCTGATGCAGATGGGCGAGATTCCGCTTCTCACTCGCAAGGAAGAAATCGTCGCGGCCAAGTGGATCGAGAAGTCGCGTACCCGGTTCCGTACGGCCATGCTGGCGACCGACTACGCCCTGCATACGGCCGTATCGCTTCTCGAGAAGGTCCACGACGGGCGGTTGCGTCTGGACCGCACGATCGAGGTCTCGGTGACCAATATTCGCGAGAAGCGGCACATCATGGGCGTCCTCCCGCCCAATCTCCGCACGCTTCGCCACTTGCTCAAGGCAAATCGCCGGGACTTCGCCGTTGCCATCAGCAAGTCGCACACTCGCAGCCAGCGCCGGGATGCCTGGCGGCGTCTGGTCCGCCGGCGGTACAAGGCCGTTCGCTTGGTGGAAGAGCTCGGGTTGCGCACCCAGCGACTTCAGCCCTTGCTGGACGACCTCCGCGAGATTTCCCGACGGATGGACATGCTGACCCTGGAAATCAAGGAGTTGCATCAATTGCGCGACGCGTCGGGACGGATCGACGACGCTCGCAGGGAACTCCGCTACCTGATGAAGATCACGCTGGAGAGCCCCTCCTCGCTCAGACGGCGCATGGAGCGGACGTCCTCTTACCAGGCGGAGTATGAAGCGGCCAAACGCGGACTCTCGGCAGGCAACCTGCGACTGGTGGTGTCGATCGCCAAACGGTATCGCAACCGGGGCCTCAGCTTCCTCGATCTGATTCAGGAGGGAAACACGGGCCTGATGAGGGCTGTCGACAAGTTCGAGCATGCCCGGGGCTACAAGTTCTCCACCTATGCCACCTGGTGGATTCGCCAGGCAATCACGCGGGCAATTGCCGATCAAAGCCGCACCATCCGCGTGCCGGTTCACATGATCGAGACCATGAGCAGGGTCCGCACGGTGACCCGCGACCTGGTTCAGGAAAACGGGTGCGAGCCGAGCGTCGAGGAAACGGCGGCCAAGGCCGGCCTGAGCATCGACGAGACGAGTTGCGTTCTCCAGATGAGCCGCCAGCCCCTTTCGCTCGACCAGCCTGTCGGCGACCACGACGACAGCTACTTCGGCGAGTTCCTGCAAGACCACCGGGACGACGATCCGCTTCAGGACATGAACCAGGTGTCGCTCAAGGACCGCATTGCCGAGGTGCTCGGCGCCTTGAACTATCGCGAACGCGAGATCATTCGCCTCCGCTACGGTCTTGCCGACGGTTACACCTACACGCTCGAAGAGGTCGGCAAGATCTTCTCGGTTACCCGCGAACGAGTTCGGCAAATCGAGGCCAAGGCCGTCCGCAAACTGCAGCACCCCATCCGCAGCCGCAAACTTTCGGGTTTCCTCGATCGTCCCGTGGCCGTGGTGGTCGATTCCGCGCTGATCCAGGGCGCAGCGAATTGAGCTATCGGTAGGCCGCGGCGCCGGTGCGTGCCAGAACTTCGGAGAGAATCCGCTGCTCCAGGGCCGGGTCGCGCCCCTTGCGGATCCAGCCCTGGTTGGCATCTCGCTCGGCCAGCGAATCGACCACTCGGGTGAGCGATGAATCGTAGCGGAAGGTCGCTTCACCGGCCGAGGCCAGATCGGCGGTCCGAACGTCTTCGAGTTCCTTGTCGACGATCACCTCGACCAGGTAACCGTGTTGGTCGGGAATCACGCGCACCTCGGCCTGCCTGCGGATCGACTGCAGGGTGCATTCGATCTTCTCTCGCCGTCCCACCGAATCGCGGCGCCAGGGCTCAAGAACGGTCGAGCCCACCTCGGGAAATGTGGTCAGCAGGCCGTCGGTCGATACCTGGCCGATCAGCCGGACCGGCTGTTCTTCGTCGATCTTGAAGTAGTCGTCCACCACATCCACGATGGTTTCCCAGACGAACTCGTGGTCGCCCGAAGGCACCAACGCCGGATTCTGATAGTAGGCGGCCGTAGGGGCGGGTACCGTCACGACCTGGTCGGGCCAAACCGTGCCCGCCGCCACCGGATCCTTCCATACAATCTCGCTACTGCAACCCGCAGCCAGAGCGAGGCCAACTGAGGCGAGAATCGTTGCAGTCAGACACGGACGCAGCACGGCGCAAAACCTCGCGGATGGCTTGAGTGCCGCTGACAGAACCACCGATGATGTCCACCGGTGACCGTGGAACCCAGTCTCGTTCTGCCAGGGCCTCCTAGTTGGAGGGGCCGCGTAGTGTCGCGGAAAACGGCGTTCAATTCAAGGGGGAAGTCTGGCCGCTCGGCTGCAGGCAGGTTCCAGCATGTAACTGATTCTGAGAAAAGGAGTTATGCCGAGCGCCGCTATGTGAGTCGCGCAAAACCGGCGTGCTTCACCGGCCCGCCGATCCGCCGGGCGATGTCGTTGCGGCAAATCGCTTCCGCCAACTCCGCCAAGACTTCATCGAGCGCGGCAAGATAGGCGGCCACGTGCCGCGGCTCATGAGCGAGCGTGGCGTTGAAGGCGCCTCCCGCGAGAAAACCTCGCTCCAGCATTCTCACCGTCATCAACGTGGTCAGGGCGGCCGCTTCGGGGTGGTCGAATTGCAGCAGCGCCAGTTCCGGGCGGCTGGGAGTCCGCACGGGCAGACGGTGCTTGCGTCCCAGTTCCTGCCAGCCTTCGAGCACGAGCGTTCCGATCCGCGCAATGTGGCCGGGGGCATCGCGACTCATCAACTTCCGAACGCAGGCCAAGGCCGCGGCCGGCCCGACGCCTTCTGTCCAGAAGGTGCTGGAGATGAAGGATCTCTGCGCCGCCTGCATGGTGTCGTGCGTACCGATGATCGCGCCGATGGGGAAACCGTTCCCTAATGCCTTGGCGTAGACCGCCAAATCCGGATCGACGCCGAACTTGCGGTGTGCGCCCCCCAAGCAGAGCCGCCAACCGATCGAAATCTCGTCGAAGATCAATCTCGCACCGATTCGATCGCATCGCTCGCGCACGCCTTCCAGGAACCCCGGCTCCGGGTCGACGTACCGCGTCGGTTCCATGACCACCGCGGCCAGTTCCCGCCCGCACCTGGCGAGGATCACGTCAAGCTCATTGAGCCGGTTGTAGCGGAAGGTCAGCACCGTGCCGGCCAAACCGGAGGGAACGCCTTGCGGTTCCAGGCCAGGGAGCAGATGGCCGGCGAGGCGGTCGGCGTTTTCGCTGACGGCGGGTGCAGGCAGATTTGCCGCCAGATACCAGTCGTGCCACCCGTGATATCCGCAGAGGGCGACCTTGTCGCGGCCCGTGCTCGCCCTCGCGATGCGGACGGCCACGGCCATGCTTTCGCCGCCGGCACGAGTGAATCGTGCGTTCTGGGCCCAAGGATGGATTTCGAGGAGCAATCTTGCCAGTTCGACTTCGTCGTAGGTCTGAAGCGTCGCCATCGAGCCGAGATTCACCCGGCGAATCACGGCGGCGTTCACGTCAGGGTCGCTGAAACCCAGGATGCAGGCCAGAATGCCACCGAGACTCATGTCGATGAAGCGGCGGCCTTCGATGTCGATGATCTCGCAACCCCTCGCCTCGCGATAGTACGCCGGCCATTGATCGGGCGCGAACATCTCCGGCCGCTTGCTGAGCAGTTGCGTGCCGCCGGGGATGATCTGTTTGGCCTCTCGGTAGGCCGCCTGCACGTCCGGCAGACGCCGGGTCGGCGGAAGGCCAAGCAGCCGCCGCGCGCCGAGACAGAAGATCTCCTCCACGTCGCCGTCGACCAGATGCTGGTCGATGCAAGCCTGTTTCAACGCCAAGAGCGACTCGATCCCCAGCAGCGTCGGCCTCGCAAATCGCGAACGGTCATAATCGGGCCGGACCTCGTCGAGCCACAGGAATCCGTCGCCCAGATTGACGCACCGGCTGCGCATTTCCGACACACAGAAATCCGTGCCGAAGAACAGCCGCGTGGGCCCGAACGTCTTGAGGACGGCCTCCAAAGCCGACGGTTCGCAAACGCCCGAGGCGTCGAAGAAGACGTTGTCCAGCCCGCGGAGCGAGGCGATGCCCTCGACGGTATGCCGCCCGCAGAAGCCGCGGGCGGCGTGGGCGAGGATCAGCTTGGCGCCCGGGTACTTCTCGCAGTGCAGCCGGACGTAGGCCTGGTTGGCCGGATCGGCGAGGGCCCGTGGCCGCACCAGGTGCAGCATGATGATCAGCCCCCGGCGGTGGGCGATCTCCCAGGACGACTCCGGCACGAACTCCTCGCAGCAGGCCGACAGCGTATCGCCGCCTGCCGCGAACAGATGATAGACCTTGAAGCCCACGAAGCCGTCTGCGGCGATCTGCCGCTCGACGGCCGCCGGATCCTGATCGGGCGTGATGAGCATCAGGCCTCGCGAATGCGGGTCGGTCTGCAACTGATCGGCAAGAAACCGGTTCGCCGCATCCACGTTGAGTGAATGCGTCGGCAGGGGGAAAAACAGCCCGCCCTTCGGGCACCGCTCCGGCATCCACATGGAGAGCCGTTCGCTGTGGATCGTCCGGGTGACCTCGGCGGGGCCTGCCGCAGCCAGAGGGGGTGCCGGCACGCCAAGATCGGCCACTCGCCAGAGATGCGCATGGGAGTCGAAGGCATTCGGCGGCACGAAGCTCTTCAATTGCCGGTCGAAGAGTTCGAGATCCGCACCACCGACCGCCGCCCAGACGTAGGGATTCATCTCCGTCGGGCACATGCCGGTGGAACGGTTCATGCTGGCGATTCAGTGGTAGGCAAGCGGTGCGGACTCAATCAGGCAAAGTCAATGGTGTAGCTGTAGACGTCCTGTCGCAACTTGCTGGTCACCTGCCCGTCGGATCGGTTGAAAACGGCCTGCATCGGCTTGTTGTCGCGCAGGACCTCGGCGGTGAAGCCGCTGATGCCGTGGCGTTTGGCGATGCCGCTGAGATATTTCAGCAGGAAGCGGCCGATGCCCCGATTCTGCCAGACGTCGCGGACGACGAAAGCCACTTCCGCCCGATTGGTCTTCGGGTTGAGGAAGTAGCGTCCGACGGCGATGATCTCTTCCCCGTAGGCTTCCGGCAGCGTGCCGACGATGGCAACTTCGCTGCGGTGGTCGATATAGACGAAGTCCTGGATCTGCTTCTCGGAGAACTGCTTCATGGGCGCCATGAAGCGGTAGTAAAGCGTTTCCTGCGACAGGGCATAAAGCAGGTCCTTCATACCCGGCACGTCGGTGGGATGGACCGGGCGGAAGTTGACCTGCGTGCCGTCGTCCAGCAGCATGCTCGTCTTCAATTCCGGCGGTCCCACAACGATGCGGCCTTCGATCTCCTGCATCTCGGAACGCACGTACTTGTACTCGATCGCCTTGCGCAGCAATTCCGCGCGATGATCCGGATGAGCAATCGAAATCAAAGCGATGGCTCGCTCCTGGACGCTCTTGCCGTGGAGGTAGGCCACGCCGTACTCGGTGACCACATAGTGCACGTCGCCGCGTGTGGTCACGACCCCGGCACCCGAGCTGAGTTGTGCCGAGATGCGGGTTCTGCCGTCGTGGGTCGTCGAGGGCAGAGCAATGATGGCTCGCCCGCCGGGGGCCCGGGACGCTCCACGATTGAAGTCGACCTGCCCGCCGATCCCCGAATAGAACCGCGTCCCAAGCGAGTCGGAACAGACCTGGCCGGTCAGATCGACCTCGAGGGCCACGTTGATCGCGACCATCTTCGGATGCTTGCTGATCACGAACGGATCGTTGACGTACTCGGTGGGATAGAACGAGAACTTGTCGTTGCCGTCGATGTAGTCGTAGAGCCGCTGGGTGCCCATGCAGAAACTGGCGGTCACCCGGCCGCGATCCACCGCCTTTCGACGGCCCGTCACCGCGCCCGACTCGAGCAGGTCGATCATCGAGTCGGTGAACATCTCCGTGTGGATGCCCAGATCCTTCTTTCCTTTGAGAAACTCGACGACGGCCTGGGGAATCCGTCCGATGCCGAATTCAACCGTCGAACCGTTATCGATCAGGGCGGCGATATTCTCGCCGATCTGCCGGGTGATGTCGTCGATCTCGGGCGGCTGGTACTCGATGATCGGCTCGTCGACCGGGACGAGGATGTCGATATCGTGGACGTGAACGCACGAATCGCCCAGCGTCCGCGGCATCCGCGGATTGACCTGGGCGATCACCAGGCCCGCGTTCTCCATGGCGCTCTTGACGATGTCGACCGAAACGCCCAGGCTGCACATGCCCCGTTCGTCCGGCGGCGTCACCTGGATCAGGGCCACGTCCAGGGGCAACTGCCCGCTGGAGAACAGCCTCGGGATGTCGGAGAGGAACAGCGGGGTATAGTCGCCGAGCCCCTCCTGGATGATGTCGCGAACGTTCTCCGCGATGAAGAAACTGTTGATGCGGAAATTCGCGGCAATGCTCTTCTCGGCGTAGGGCGCCTCCCCGCGCGTGAGCAGGTGCACGATCTCCGTATCGGGCAGCTTCTTGGCCCTCGCCGTGAGCGCCTTGACCAGTTGCAGGGGCTGGGCACAGCCGGTTCCGATGAAGATCCGTTGGCCCGGATGAATTTCAGCAACGGCAGCCTCCGGAGTCATCACCATTTCCAGGTACTCGGTCTGCCAGTTGGAATCGTAGGCGATCGTCGACGCGGCCATCAATATTTCCTCGTGGTATGTGCGGGATCTTGCGTTCGCAGAAGAACTGAGGTGTGCTCAGCTTGTCTTCGACAGGGTAATGCGGGCGTCGGCTACAACAGGATCGGTGCCGATGCCGCCCACAATCAGCGGGTTGATGTCCATTTCCTGGATCTGCGGAAAGTCGGTGACCAGTTGGCTGAGCCGCTGCAGGCAGTTGGCGATGGCGTCGACGTCGACGCGGTCCCGGCCCCGGGCGCCTTCCAACAGCGCGTAGGACTTCGTGTTGCGAAGCATCTCCAGAGCTTCCTGCGCGGTGACGGGCGCCAGGTGGAAGGTGACGTCCTTCATGATCTCGACGAAGATTCCCCCAAGGCCGAACATTAACATCGGCCCAAACTGGGGATCGCGGGTCATGCCGAGGATCACTTCGCGCCCGCGAGTTCCCATCTTCTCGATGTAGGTCCCCAGCAACCGCGCCTCGGGCATCTTCTTGCCGATCCGCAGCATCATCAGATCGAAGGCGTCGCGGACCTCATCGGGCGTGGACAGGTTGAGCTTCACGCCGCCCAGGTCGGATTTGTGTACGATGTCGGGCGAAACGATTTTCATGGCGACCGGCAACCCGATCTTGATGGCCACGTCGACCGCGTCGTCGGCCGTCGCGGCAATTCGTCCCGGCGGCACGTTGAAGTTGTAGGCCCGCATCACGTCCTTGGCGGCCGCTTCGCCCACCTGGAACTGCCCCGTCCGAATGCAGCGATGCAATACCCGTTCGGCTCGGCGCCGGTTGACGGGGAAGCGAGCCACCACGCGGGGCGGCATTTCCTTCCACTCGGCATACTCGACCATCGCCCTCAAAGCCGCCACGGCTCGCTCCGGCGACGGATACTCGGGAATGCCCAACTCGAGCAACTCCTTCCGGCCCGGCAGCACGTCCTTGCCGCCCATGAACGACACCAGGATCGGCTTCGTACCCCGGTTGTCCGAAATGGCCCGGGCCGTCTCCACAAATTGCGTCATCGCCTGCGGCGTCAGGAGCACGACAATCGCGTCGACGTTGGGGTCCTGCTGGGCTGCGGCAACCGCCGCCGCATAACGATCCGCCTGGGCGTCGCCCAGCACGTCGATTGGGTTGGCCACGCTCGCCGCGTCGGGCAGCGACTTGGCCAGTTCGTCCATGAGGCTCTTGTCGAGCGTCGCAACCCGAAGCCCCGAGTGCTCCACGGCGTCGGCGGCCATGATGCCCGGCCCGCCCGCGTTGGTGATAATGGCGACCCGCTTTCCTTTGGGAAGCGGCTGCATGGCCAGGGCCGTGGCGTAGTCAAACATCGATTCGAACGTCGGAGCACGCAGGATCCCCGACCGTTTGAACGCGGCGCCGTAAGCGATGTCGGCGCCCGCAAGACTCCCCGTATGCGACGAGGCCGCCTTGGCGCCGGCGGAACTCGTGCCCGACTTGAACACGACCACCGGCTTCGTCCGCGCCGCTTCGGCGGCCGTTCGCACAAAATCCTTGCCCGACTCGATGCTCTCCAGGTAAGCCACGATCACCCGCGTCTCCGGATCCTCCGCCAGGGCCTCCACAAACGCCGTCTCGTCCAAGTCGGCCTTGTTGCCGATGCTGATGAGCTTCGAGAGCCCCATGTTCCGCGCGACGGCCAGATCGAGAATCGCCGTGCACAGGGCCCCCGATTGCGACATCACGGAGATCGCCCCCGGAGGCGGCATCTCCTTGGCAAACGATGCGTTCATGCGGCGGTGCGTATTCAAGAGCCCGAGACAATTCGGCCCGAGCAACCGGGCTCCGCCGCTCCGCACCTGGGCGGCGATCTTCTTCTCCCGCTCGGCCCCTTCGTGACCCACTTCCTTGAACCCCGCGGTGATCACGCAGATTGCCCCGGCCCCGGCCGCCAGTGAATCGGCGATCGCGTCCGGAACCCGCGCTGTCGCCACGGCAATGACCGCCAGATCGATCTTGATGCCGCTCTCCTTGAGCGTCGGGTAGCACTTCAAACCGAGAATTTCGTCAGTGGTCGGGTTGATGGGAACGATCGTTCCTCCAAAACCCTGGTTGACAAGGTTGGCCAGAATCTCGTGGCCCACTTTGCCCGGAGTGCGCGAGGCGCCGATGACGGCAATGGTATCCGGGCTGAGCAGTTTCTCAAGCATAGCGGAGCAGACTTTCTCGTTCAGAGTGCCAACAATCGTGTTCGTGTCAACAAGTGCCGACAATCGCGTTCGTGTCAACAAATGATGTCGCTTCGCCGACAGCGAAAACGAAGAAACGGGGATGCCGAGGGGAAACGACCCCGACAAAGCTGCCGCGACGAAGAATGGCTGCGTCGAAACGGCACGCAACGTCTGCCTCGGGGCGGGAAGGCAATTGCCGTCGAGAATGCGGCCGCAGAGCGACCTCGCTTTCATTCACTCGACGCGTCTACCCCAAAGGCCGTCGCGGGGAAGGAATCGGTTCCTTATGAATCAGGGAAAGCGGAGCGGTACCCGCCGGAGAACCGGCGCACAACGAATAGATCGCAGGCGATAACCTCCTCGCCTCCAATCAAATCGGTCTGTCAATGCTCCCTAAAAGCACAAGTTACTCGATTCACCCGAATCGCACAATGACCCCCGACTCGGCGTTTTCGTCCAACGGGCAATGCGATGGGAGAATAATTGGACAGCACCAATTCGGGGTGGTGCAGGGAGCCAAAACCCATGCGGCAGAGTCATTGAACCCGCTGCCGCAGGCGAGGACTGCCAACCATCCTGAAGCGGCGTGTCGTCGGTGAACGACCGCGCCTGCGGCAGGGGGTTAAACGAACGCTCTGCCAAGACTTGCGTTCAGCGGCATTGGCCAGAGCGGCGTTGTCCGACGCATAGGAGAAGACCAGTGGCGCACCACGAGTCAACGGTCGGACTCGTACTGCTGCCACCTGCGCAGCTCGGCGTCGAAATGGGCATCACGAGATCCGTAGTCGTTCCCGCCAGCGGAGTAATACTCCCTTCCGCCTAGGTTGTAGGCCGCCTCCGGTAGGGTGCAGCCCGACGCTCCGAGAAGTGCAGCCAACATCGCAAGCGTAGCAATCCGTCGCATGGTCAGTCTCCGTGGAGGGTCGGAGAGTATCCAGATGAAGCCGCCCTTAACCTAGTGATCGGCCGGTTTCTGAATGCGATACACCAAACCTCGCCCAATTTGCGTCCGCCAGGCTCCTGTTCGTCGAATGAACGTGCATTCAGGCAGGCTGCTTCGCCAAGATTCCCCCGCAATTCCCCTGGCGGCACGGGGTACCACGATTGGGGGGGCGAGAGTTATTCGCCTTGCAGCCAGTCGGCTGTTCTCGCTGCGTGTCGCAACGTGCTATGTCACCTGGATTCGATTGACCACGTTCCAGCCGGTTGCTGCCTCCATGGCGGCGTGCTGAGCGATCTGCTTCGTGTAGTAGGTCCGGCATCGTCCGGAAAGAATGATTTCACTTTCGCGAAGCTCCACGCGGAGGCTCTTCACCCCGGCCGCGGTGGCATGCCAGACAGTCTGTTCGATCTTGGCGGCTAGACGTTCCAGGTCGAACTGCGATTCGTCGACGCCTGACTGCCTGCGGCAGTCGAGGGGTTCCAGAATCCCCACACTGAACTCGAAACCTACCATGGTTCCCTCCTCACCCGGCGTGTGCAAGCGGCGTCCCTGGCCGTCGCGGGGTTATGCTTCTGGGAACCTCCGTGTTCCGCGATCCTTCCTACCAAGCGTCGAACAAGTGCCCTCGACTTTCGCGTCTCCAGAAAACACTCCTATTCCATAATTCGGGCAAGCCTGTCCGCAGCCCGGCACCGACAAGGATCCGGCAAGTTCCTGTCGATGTGTCGCTGCCAGCGTCCGTCCGGCGCAGCGACCTGGAAAAGTACACGCTCGTCAACTCTCGAATATCACATCACAACTCGTTTCGGGAAATCCCTGAACTCGAATTGCGTTGATCAGCTCAATCTCGATGCCGCTGCAGATGGATCGGACTGCCTCTTGGGCAAGTTGCTTGTAGTAGAAAGAAGAAACCACTCCGGAAATCATCAGCCCATGCCCTAGTGGTTCCACTCGCAAGTCTCGCAACTCGCAAATGGGGCTTCCTGCTAGAGCCATCTGTGCTCTCGGCTGAATCTCCCTCGCCGAAATATCGGCCATGTTTCCCAAATTCCTTCCTTGGCAAGGAACACCGGCTCGTTGCTTTCCTCCTCGTTCACTGCTGCGCACTAGGGCCCTTGAAAACACATTGCGGCCCCAAAACCGGTCGATCCCAGTTCCACCGTTTCCCGGCAACTCCCATCCCAGTAAGACCATCGGGATCGGGACAAAACAGAAGCTGCACAGCGAGCAGTTGCCAACGGCGGCTCATTCTCCAGTGTACCGCCCTCCTCTCGGTCATGGGTGACAGTAGCACAACCAGAACATGCCGACCAGAAGTCTACCCCCTAGACCACGAATGCGTCAAGCCCCAAACACAGAACTAGCGCAACCGACAACGGATTCCGGACACTCGATTCCGAGTTCGCCGGTCTTGGACAGAGCAACAGGCAGACGATGGGGCAGTTTCAAGCGGCTTGGAGAACATCCCTGCCGCACCGGAGCTCAGCCCAGTTTCCCGGCCGATCCCAGAAAGGCAATCACTTCGTCGGCCAACTCCTCGGCGGTCTTCGTGCCGGCGTCCAGCGTCAATTCGGGATTCTGCGGCGGCTCGTAGGGATCGTCGATGCCGGTGAAACCCTTGATCTCACCTGCGCGAGCTTTCTTATATAGCCCTTTCGGGTCACGGGCTTCGCAAACCTCCAGCGGCGCGTCGACAAAGACCTCGACGAAATCACCCTCATTCAAAGTTGCACGCACGTGATCGCGATCCACCCGATAGGGGCTAATGAAAGCAGTGATAGCAATGACGCCGGACTCGCAGAACAACTTGGCGACGGCGCCAATTCGACGAATGTTCTCTTCCCGGTCTTGCGCTGAGAATCCCAACCCAAAACGCTTTGCGAACTCCTCGCCGTGACGATCCTTGAGCATGCCGGGACCTGCATTGAGTCCGTGACGGATGTTGTCTCCGTCAAGAACGTAACTCCGCTTCTGGAGGGAGTGCAGTCTGTGGTCCACCAGATTGGCAACCGTGCTTTTCCCGCAAGCACTAAGGCCGGTGAACCAGACCACGCAACCTTTTTGCCCATTGAGACGCTCGCGTTCCTCGCGAGCGACGGCGTGTTCGTGCCAGTGTACTTGAACGTCAGGATCCTGAGCCATGGAACGTCTTCTTCCTTTGGTCAAACGGAACGGTTGGCTGGACGATGAGAGAGGAACAGCCCTCCGACGAGGGAAGTCACTGTCGGTCTGCGATACTTCAAATTGGCGAGGGCAGGTACTCCAGGAAGTCTTGCTCTTTTCGCACGGAAATCTGCATGATACGCAGAACTCCCTCGGAGAGGCAATGGTCGAGTCCACGGTACCGGCTTGCGAGCGAACGAAATCGGACGTAAACCGGAGTGGACAAAGCTGTTTCTTTGTCCGTTACGGGACCTCCAAAACCAGACTTTGGGCTCGCCCCTTCCATGGTCGACCGATATAATCCCGAGGTCCAGGCCGCGAGGTCACACCACTCAACGAACCCATAGGGCAAGCAGGTTCTACCCATGAGTCGAACGGATATTGCGACTACCACGTCCCCGGAAGTCAGTCTTGGAACGGGACTTACAGCCGAAACACTGTATGAGAAGTGCACCGTGCTGGCCCACAACATCTGGTGGAGTTGGCAGCCTGAGGTCATCAATCTGTTCCGAGATCTTGACCCGATTCGGTGGCGTCAATTGGATCACAATCCGATCGCCCTCCTCAGCGAATTCACTCCGGAACGCCTGGAAATGCGAGCGGCCGAGTTGGTCCTCTTCAGCCGCATCAACCATGCCTATCGCCGCCTCAAGGAGTACCTGGCACACCGGCCGATTTGGGCCAAGACCCATTCCGGCGTGCTTGGATCGATGCCGGTCGCCTATTTCTCCCTCGAATTTGGACTGCACGAATCGATCCCCGTGTACTCGGGCGGTTTGGGCGTGCTCTCCGGCGACCATATCAAGAGCGCCAGCGGTCTTGGGGTCCCGCTGGTGGCGATCGGCCTGTTCTACGACCAGGGTTACTTCAAACAGCGTCTGGATGAGACCGGCTGGCAGCAGGAAGAATACCTCGACACCAAGGTCGAGAACCTTCCCATGGAACCGGCCGTGGGACCGGACGGAAAGCCGATCATGATTGGGATCGATACCCGCAACGGTCGCCTGCTGGCAAAAGTCCATCTCATGCGAGTGGGCCGTGTGCGGCTCTATCTGCTGGATTGCGACGTCGAAGGCAACAAGCCCGAGGACCGCGAACTGACCAGCCGCCTCTACGGCGGCGATAACCGCACTCGGATTCGCCAGGAACTCGTCGCCGGCGTGGGGGGAGTTCGGGCGCTGAAGGCGCTGGGCATCACCCCGGGCGTCTACCATCTGAATGAAGGGCACAGCGCATTCGCCACGCTGGAAGGGATTCGCGAGCGGATCAAAGACGACGGCATGAGTTTTGACGATGCGCTGCGGGACGTGGCCCAGCACACCGTCTTCACCACTCACACGCCGGTGCCCGCAGGCCACGATCGCTTTGACGGCGGACTGATCGAAGAACACCTGGGTCCCCTCCGGGATGAACTGGGTATCTCCTTCGAACAGTTGATGGGCCTGGGACGCGTGGAACCCAAGAACGACCACGAGCCGTTCTGCATGACCGTCCTGGGACTGAAGCTTTCGCGAAAGGCAAACGCCGTGAGCTGTCTTCACGGGCATGTGACGAGGCGGATGTGGGCCCACCTCTGGCCGTGGCGGGTCGAAGAAGAGATTCCCATCGGCCATATCACCAACGGCGTCCATATTCCCAGTTGGCTGGCCTGGCAGATGCGGCAACTCTACGATCGGCAGTTCGCCCCCGACTGGTTCAGCCGAATGGGCCAACCGGAGGTCTGGCAGGCGATCCACGAGGTCGATCCGGGCGAGTTGTGGGAAACACATCATACGTTGAAGAATCTTCTTCTGTCGTTTGTTCGCCGCCGCGTGAGCCGCCAATGCCGCCGCCGCGGAGAGAGCGAAGAGGCCGTCGAACGTGCACGGAACATGCTCGATCCGAACGTTCTGACGATCGGGTTCGCCCGCCGCTTCGCCACGTACAAGCGAGCCGACCTGATTCTCGGCAACCTGGACTGGCTCGACAAGATCGTGAACGATCCGCAACGGCCGCTGCAACTCATCTTTGCGGGCAAGGCCCATCCCGCCGACCAGCCGGGCAAGGAGTTGATCAAGCGAATCGCCAATCTGCGCCACGATCCCCGGTTCGCCGACCGGATCGCGTTCATCGAAGATTACGACATCAACGTGTGCCGCCACATGATCCAGGGAGTCGACGTGTGGCTCAACAATCCGCGCCGGCCCTTGGAGGCCTCCGGAACCAGCGGCCAGAAGGCCGTCCTCAA
Source organism: Planctomycetaceae bacterium (assembly GCA_012719125.1). GTDB lineage: Bacteria > Planctomycetota > Planctomycetia > Pirellulales > Thermoguttaceae > JAAYAY01. The sequence continues at coordinate 60,476 of JAAYAY010000009.1, forward strand.
TGGAGCCCTGAACCTCTCGGTTCTCGACGGCTGGTGGGCGGAAGGATACGACGGCTACAACGGCTTCGCCATCGGCAAGGGACGCAGCCACGTCGACGTAGGCCTTACGGACGGGCGCGACGGCCAGTACCTCATGGAGACGCTGGAAGAGGAGGTCATTCCTCTCTATTACGATCGCGACATCGACGGCCTGCCCCGCAGTTGGATCAAGCGGATGATGAACTCCATCAGCACCCTCGCTTGGCGATTCAGTTCCGACCGAATGGTGGCGGATTACGTGCGTTCCACCTATCTGCCCGCGGCAGGCGGCGTGAGTTGCGACATGAACTTCCGCTAGCCCGGCCTTGTCGCTCTATTTAACGGTTTCGGTAGAGTCAGCCAACCCTCTCCAGTCCGACGAGCAGGCTTGTTTCATGATCGTTCGCACTCGCTTCGCGCCAAGCCCGACCGGCTACCTCCATATCGGCGGGGTGCGCACTGCCCTGTTTTGCTGGCTCTTCGCCCGGCGAAATGGAGGGCAATTCGTGCTCCGCATCGACGACACGGACCAGCAGCGCAATGTGGAAGCCGCCCTGAAGCCGATTCTCGAGGGGCTGCGATGGCTCGGGATCGATTGGGATGAGGGCCCCGAAGTGGGGGGCAAGTTTGAGCCCTATTATCAGTCTCAGCGAGCCGACCGGCATCGGGCGGCCGCGGCGAGACTGGTCGCCGCCGGGCAGGCCTATCGCGACTATGCCAAGACGGAAGAAGTTCAGGCCGAGCGTGAGGCCGCCGAGAAGGCCAAGCAGCAGTTCGTTTACAGCCGCCGCTGGATGGCGGAAACGCCCGAGGATTGTGCCCGATTTGAATCCGAGGGTCGTCAGGCGGTCGTGCGACTGAAGATGCCCCGCGAAGGCAAGCTGGTGATCCCCGACCTGATTCGCGGCGACGTCGAGTTTGATTGGGCCCGGGAGCAGGACCACGTGGTCCAGCGGGCCGACGGAAGCTGCCTGTACCACCTGGCGAGCGTGGTCGACGATCACGACATGGAGATCTCTCACGTGATTCGGGCCGAAGAGCACCTGTCGAACACGCCGCGACAGATCTTCATTGCCCAGGGCCTGGGCTACGAACTGCCCCAATACGCCCACCTGCCTTTTGTTGCCGAACCGGGGAGCAAGGTCAAGCTGAGCAAGCGGAAGCTCGACAAGTACCTGAAGAACAAGGACTTCGCCCAACTGGTTCAGCACGGGCAGAAGATCGCCGAAGCCGTCGGGCTGACGGTCGACATGGACACCTTCAACCCGGTGATCGTCGATTTTTACGAGCAGGTTGGATACCTGCCCGGCGCGATCGTCAACTACCTGGCCCTGCTCGGCTGGTCCCTGGACGACAAGACGGAGCATTTTGGTATTCCTCAGTTGGTGGAAGCTTTTTCGCTGGAAAGGGTCAATAAGGCCCCGGCCAGCTTCGATCCGAAAAAACTCATGGCCTTTCAGGAGCGGCACATGCTGGAAGTGCCGGCAGAGGAGAAGGTCGGCCTGGTGCTGCCCTACCTGGAGAAGGCCGGCCTGGTGCCCCGCGGCGATGAGACGGCGACAATCAAGGTCCGCAGAATCGTGGAAGCGGCCGGCGACCGGATCAAAGTGGCCGGCGACATCCTCGACTACGCCGACTTCTTCAAACCCGACAACGAACTGAGCTACGATGAGAAGGCCTTCGAAAAACGCATCCGGAAGGCCGAGGATGCCGCCGACTTGCTGAAGAAGCTCCGCGAGGTGTTGGCCGGGGCCGAGGCCTTCGACGCGGCAAGTCTGGATCGATTGGTGCACGGCTTTGTCGAGGCCGAGGGAATCAACATCGGCCAGATCATCCACGCAATCCGGGTGGCCGCGACGGGCAAGGCCGTGGGATTCGGAATGTTCGATACCCTGGCGATCCTCGGCAAGGAATCGTGCCTGGCCAGGATCGATCGGGCGTTGGCAATGGTGTGAGTGTCGAGGACCGTGTCGTGATCGACGACTTGCCGGAAATCACTCCTGATCCCGTGGTTGAGGCCTATAAGGCCCATGTGGATCGAACTCTGCTGCGGGAGAACCTGAAGCTGACGGTCGAAGAACGTTTTCTCAAGTTGATGGACCTCCAGAAGTTCGCTGAGGAATTGCGCGAGGCCGGAAGAAAGGCCAGAGAGAAGCGATGACGGACTTGAGACGCATAGTGAAGGTTTTGACAGAGGCGAAGATCGAATTCATTCTCGTCGGCGGTGCTGCGGCGACGGCTCACGGGGCATCGCGATTGACGCAAGACATTGATATTGTCTATTGCCGCTCAGCGGAGAATATACAGAGACTGGTCGATGTGCTGGGGCCCTACGACCCATATATGCGAGGAGCGCCCCCGGGGCTTCCCTTTCTTTGGGATTCCACCACGATTCACCGTGGGCTCAACTTCACGCTCACGACCTCCCTCGGCGATCTGGATCTCCTCGGTGAGATAGCCGGAGGAGGTGGCTATGAGGAATTGCTTCCCCACACCATGACACTGGAAGCGTTCGGGATTGAGTGCTTATGCTTGAAGATCGAACCGTTGATTCGGGTCAAACGGGCGGCCGGACGTCCTAAGGATCTAGAGGCAATTGCCGAACTTGAAGCTCTTCTCGAAGAGCGAACTGAACGAGAGTGACACGACATCGGAGTCTTTCTGATCGCATCTGGAGTCGCGATATGAGTAATAACGAATCTGCAGCCCCGCTCGATTTCATCCGCACCCGAGTGGCCGAAGATCTGAAGACGGGCAAGTACGGCGGCCGCGTGCATACGCGGTTTCCGCCCGAGCCGAACGGGTATCTGCACATCGGCCACGCCAAGTCGATCTGCCTGAACTTCGGAATCGCCCGGGAGAACGAAGGGGGACTCTGCAACCTGCGTTTCGACGATACCAATCCGACCAAGGAGGAGCAGGAATACGTCGATTCGATCAAGCAGGACGTCCGCTGGCTCGGCTTCGATTGGGGCGATCGGGAGTACTACGCCTCCGACTACTTCGATCAGATCTACAAGTGGGCCGTGCAGATGATCGAGGGCGGCAAGGCCTACGTGTGCGATCTCGATGCCGAGCAGACTCGCGAGTATCGGGGCACCTTGAAGGAACCCGGCAAGAACAGCCCTTACCGCGATCGGTCGGTGGAAGAAAATCTCGAACTGTTCGAGAAAATGCGGGCAGGCGAGTTTCCCAATGGCGCCCGGACCCTGCGGGCCAAGATCGACATGGCCCACCCCAACCTCAACATGCGCGACCCGGTCATGTATCGGATCCTGCACGCCAGCCACCACCGCAGCGGCGATAAGTGGTGCATCTATCCGATGTACGACTTCACCCACGGCCAATCCGACTCGATCGAAGGGATCACCCATTCGATCTGCACCCTCGAATTCGAGAACCACCGCCCGCTCTACGACTGGTACCTCGAAACGCTCGGCATCTATCGCCCCCAGCAGATCGAGTTCGCCCGCCTCAACCTGACGTACACGGTGATGAGCAAACGCAAGCTGCTCACGCTCGTGCAGGAGAAACTCGTCGACGGGTGGGACGACCCTCGCATGCCGACGATCTCGGGCCTGCGCCGCCGAGGCTACACCCCTGAGGCGATCCGGGCCTTCTGCGAACGGATCGGCGTGGCTAAGTTCAACAGTACAGTCGACCTGGGGCTGCTCGAATTCTGCGTGCGCGAGGATCTGAACCGCCGGGCGCCGCGAGTGATGGCCGTGTTGAAGCCGCTCAAGGTCGTCATCGAGAACTATCCGGCCGGCCAGGTCGAAGAACTCGAGGCCGTCAATAACCCGGAAGACCCGAATGCCGGGACCCGGAAGATCCCCTTCTCGAAGGTGCTGTACATCGAGAGCGACGACTTCATGGAAGATCCGCCGAAGAAGTACTTCCGCCTGGCGCCCGACCGCGAGGTGCGCCTCCGCTACGGCTACTTCATCACCTGTACCGACGTGGTCAAGGACGCCGGCGGCGAGATCGTGGAGCTTCGCTGCACCTATGATCCCGAGACGCGAGGAGGCAACGCCCCCGACGGGCGCAAGGTCAAATCCACCATCCACTGGGTCTCAGCAGACCATGCGGTGGACGCGGAGGTCCGCCTCTACGAAACCCTATTCTGCGTCGAGGACCCGGACGAAGGCGACGACTTCCGCACGCACCTCAATCCGCAGTCCCTGGAAGTCGTCAGCGGCTGCAAGCTGGAACCGTGCCTCGCCCACCCACAGACCGAACTGCCCTACCAGTTCGAGCGGCTTGGCTACTTCGTGGCCGACTCGAAAGACTCGCGGCCGAAAAAACCGGTCTTCAATCGCACGGTTACGTTGCGAGACACCTGGGCGAAGATTCAGAAGCAGGAAGCGGGGAACGCCGGCTGATCCTGCGCTGTTGAAAAAGGGGGACTGGCTCCGCAACGTCTTGCAGCCCTGCAATACCGGACATACTGCCGGCTGCGGTGCCTGTCCCCCTTTTTCAACCGATCCATCCGGCTAACCCGCCTCGTACCGGCTGTCTACCGCTTCTCGGCGGGCTGGTCGGCTGGCGGTGGCGGGATGCCAGCCGGCCCGGGTCGCATTCCACGCGGCCCGTCGCCGGGTTCTCGCGGTTCGCCGCCGGGGCCCCGTCTAGGCCCGGAGGGGCCGTCGTGGCTCGGCGGTCCGTAGGGCGGCCTGGCGCTTCCAGGTGAGTGGCGGTCGTCGCGGCTGCTCCGCGCATCCCTGGGAAGCTTCGACTGAAAATAGGCAAACCGCACCCACTCGTTCTGCTTCTCTGCGGAGGGGAACTTCCTGAGATTCTCTTCCATGTCCACGGAAAGTGTCTTGCGGAATCGGTCCAGATCCTCCGCGGCAATCAGATTCTCGAACTCCGGTTGCCCGGTCTGGAAATGGAAGCCGATCATCCTCCGCAGACCGACCGGGATCTCCCGTTTCTTCGCCTCCGGCGGAATCTGCTCAAAGAACTTCCTGGCATTCGGCGACAGAAGTGCCTCCAGACTTGCCACGTCTTCTCCGTCAATCGGCATATCCTGCTTTGGGCCGGCCAGATACCATCGTACGAGGTAGATCCACCTGGACTTGACCTGCTCCGGATCGTCCGCGGGAGCCTTCGCCAAGCCCGCCTTCCACTTCGTTCCCTCTTCCCGAGGCAGCAGTTCCGCGAGCACCTCGGCACGGTCCGCCACGTAACGGCCCGCCCAGGTCTTCAGTGCGTCAGCATATTCCTTGACAGACGAACCAGACACGCCTCTTCCGAACCATCTCGTACCGTAGGGATTTCTTGCCATGTCCCAGAACCCGTCCCGGCGTCCGAATTGCCGGCGAGGAGAGGCCTTGTACGCCGCCACCTGCTCGATCCGTTCCGCCGGCAAGAGCCTGTCGAGGTGAGATAACTCGGGCGCTGAAAGCTTATCGCTCGCCCATTCGCAGTAGGCTTCCATCACCCGCTCCAACTCCTCGCGGTCTCCTTCGAGCTGGAGTGCTCCATGCAAATTGCGAAGCTCTTCCTGCTTCTCGTCGGACAGCTTGTCAAACCGCCGCCAATTGTCGGAGAGTTGCCTCTTGTCGCCCGGTGCCATGGCCTCAATCCGGGCGCGGTTCTTTTCATACTCCCGCTTGCCGGCAACACCGGCCCCAACCTCGCGATTCACAGCCGAAGGCCCGGCCGCAACGACCGGACTTGCCTCCCGCACCGTGCTGGCATCTTCAGTTTTTGCAGGGAAGAGTTGCCTGTCGCGGAGCAGCTTGAGGAACTCGATCGTGTCGATCAGTTGGTACTCGTCGAGCCGCTGCAGGACCGGCAAATCCTCGATCAACTGCCGGTTGGGGTCCGGCAGAAAGTACCAGGTTCCGGCGAAACCGGCAAAACATGCCAACACGATCGCTGCCAATCCGAGCAACCACTGCCGCCGCCGCCGCGCGGGACGCCTCCGCTCTTCCTCTTGGTGCTCTCTCTCTGCGGCCAAGGCCACCATCTCGATGGTGGTTCTGGTGAACTCCTGATCCACCTCGATTCGTTCCAGTTCGTCCAGAGCGTCCCAAGTGCGTTCCAGCCGGCTGAGTTGATCGCGCAGCGTTGAGTCCGAAGCAAGTTGCTGTTCGAGCCGGCGCGAGGACTCATCGTCCAGTTCGCCGTCGAGATAGGCAACCAACTGCTCGTCCATCGGTGCCGGCCCCTCGGTCAGGCCGGCGTCGTGCGGATTGTTTCCCATGGCCGAATGGCCTCAGCGAGTGTGAATCAGCTTGAATCGGCGTCGTCCGAAGTTTCGGGAGGACTTCCAAAATCGAAATAGGGTTCGAGCACTTCGCGCAAGTTGGTTCGGGCTCGGCTCAGCAACGACTTGATCGCCTGGACCGACATCCCCATGGTCTCGGCGATTTCGGCATAGCTCATTCCTTCGAACTTGCTCAACAAAACCGCCGCTCGCTGGCGCTCGTTGAGCGATTGAACGGCCATCCAGACGACGTCCCGCACTTCGGCTCGATCGAGCGCCCTGGCGGGAATCTGGCCGCTGGAAACCTGAGCCATCGCCTCCAGGGGCCGCACTCCCAGCGGGCCGCTGTCGCGACCTTCCAGATTGACCTCGTGCCGGCGCGAGCGGCTTCGCTGAGCGTTCTTCGCGACGTTGCTGGTAATTGTGAACAACCAAGTGGAAAACTTCGCCCCCGGCACGTAATCCTTGCGGGCACGCCAGACCCTCATGAAGACGTCCTGGGCAAGATCCTTCGCCAGCTCGTGGTTCCCCGTATGGTGCTCCAGGAACGTGATCACTCGGTTCTGATAGCGCAGCATGAGCTCCTCGAAAGTCGCGGCATTATCGTCGCGCACTTCGAGCATCAGGCGCACATCAGGATCCCGAAGAGCGTATCTCCGGGCGGACGATTCGCTGACAATCAACGGCGTCCCCGTCGGTGAAGCATGAATCGGTTGGGCTGGAGCAAGAACATCTCGCCACCTTCACTTAGTCTAGGTCAAGCGAGGATCTGCGACCAGCCGCCCGGGGTATGCCCTTCCTAACTCCTGTCAATAGAACCCCAACCCGGGCCACAAGTTTCTTGTGACAACAAGAGAGCGTCCCAAGGGCCTGCCAGCCGCCGATCCACCTATGTGTGCTGACCGCACATCTTTCCGAAAAGAACGGACTTTTCCGAGTTCAATCCACAAATCTGCTGCAAACGAAATCGGTATCCCCCAATACCGGGGGCTATCGTTGCACCCTCCCCGATGCTTGCCCGCCCGCCAGGGCCTTGATCTCGGACAAGGTTACGTAGTTCATATCTCCCGGTAACGAATGCTTCAGGCAACTGGCGGCCACGGCGAACCGGATGGCATCGGCCGGCCGGCCATACTCGTCGCTGTCCAAGGCGTAGAGCAACCCCGCCGCAAAGGAGTCGCCCCCGCCCACCCGATCGACGATATCGCGAATCTGGTAAGGCTGATACTCGCCTCGGTCATTGAGCGGCGCAAAGTGCGCCCGGTTGGCCTTGGCGTCGAAAAGCATGCCGCCCCAGTTGTTGTGGCTCGCCGAAACGCTCTCCCGCAGGGTGATCGCCACGAGCGAGACGTTCCCGAACCGTTCGCAGATCTTGCCTGCCACCTCCGTGTAGGCTTCGGCCTGGATCCGGCCCTGCTCCACCGCCGTGCCTTCGGCGCGAATGCCGAGCACGTCCTCAGCGTCGGCTTCATTTCCGATGACGAGATCGACCATGGGCAGAATCTGCGTCATGCACTGGTTGGCAAGGTCCTTGGACGACGTTCCCTCGCGCCAACGCCACAGTTTCTTGCGAAAGTTCAGATCGCACGAAACCTTGGCTCCTCGCTGCGAGGCTTTTTTCACAAGCTCCAGCGTGGAGAGAAAGCCGTTCTCGCTGATTGCCGGCGTGATTCCGGTCACGTGGACCCGGGTAACCCCCTCCAATGCTGCGTCGAAGCCGTACTCCTCGGGCCCGGCCAGGGCCACGGAACTGCCGGCCCGATCGTAGACCACCGTCGAACTCCGCTGGTTGGCGCCCGTTTCGAGATAATAGACGCCCAGCCGCCCCTCGCGGCGGAGGATGTGGCTCGTGTCGATGCCCAAGCTCCGCTGCCAGCCGATCAGGGCGTCGGCCATGGCGTGGTCGGGCAGCGCCGTAACGTACCGCGCCGGACGCCCCAACAAGGCCAGCGAGCCGCACACGTTCGCCTCGCCTCCGCCGAAGGTCACGTCCACCGAACCCGGCAGGCACTGCCGAAATCGCGCAAACCCCGAGGGGGCCACACGCATCATGATCTCGCCGAAACCCAGAATCATTGCTTGTCCCTCTCCACTTTGGCAGCAGACTACAGCGATCAGACGACGATCGAAACACACATTCTAGCACATCGAACCACCGGAACACGAGCGTCGTCCGCGCATCCCATTTGCCTGGGACGTGACTGCCCGGGAGGACAAGTGATCGGTCGGCACTCCACCTACACAGGCATTCTCACGCCTTGCGGATCTTTTCGCGACCTTCCGCCACGCCAACCGTGGCATTGCGCGAGTCGACAACCAGCGGGGAGTGATTGACGATGAACTGGTAGTCGTAGGCCGAATGGTCCGTCGCAATCAGCACGCAGTCTTGTGCGGCCAGAAAGTCGGGCGTCAACTCCGAACTGGCCATCGCCGGCAGATCGTAATGCCGCATCGAGGGAAGCGTGGGAACGTGCGGATCGTTGTAGCTCAGTTTTGCCCCGGCGGCCAGCAACAACTTCATCAACTCGAACGAAGGGCTTTCGCGAGGATCGTCCACGTCCTTCTTGTAGGCTACGCCCAAAAGGCAGATCTTGCTGCCGCGAAGCGGCTTGGAAACCTGGTTCAACGCCTCGGCGACCTTGTGGACGACATACTGCGGCATGCTCGTGTTGATCTCGCCGGCCAGTTCGATGAACCGCGTGTTCATCCCGTTCCGCCGCGCAACCCAACTCAAGTAGAAGGGATCGATCGGAATGCAGTGTCCGCCCAATCCGGGACCCGGGTAGAAGGCCTGATAACCGAACGGCTTGGTCTTGGCCGCGTTGATGACCTCCCAAACGTCGATCCCCAACCGGTCGAACAACACCTTGAGTTCGTTGACCATCGCGATGTTGACGCAGCGATACGTGTTCTCCAGGATCTTGCAGGCTTCGGCCGCCTCGCAACTGCTGACCGCCACGACGCGCACCACGGCCTTGCCGTAGAGCGATTCGGCCAGACGGCCACTGGCCGGCTCGATGCCGCCCACGACCTTGGGAATTCGTTCGGCCGAGAAATCGGGATTCCCCGGATCTTCGCGCTCCGGACTGAACGCAAGGAAATAGTCCTCACCTACGGTCAAACCGCTTTCGGCCAGGATCGGCAGCAGCACGTCCCGAGTCGTACCCGGGTAGGTCGTGCTTTCGAGAACGACGAGTTGGCCGGGCCGCAGGGCCGCTGCGATCGATCGCGCCGTCGACTCGACGTAGAAGAGGTCGGGATCCCGACTGTCGCTCAGCGGCGTGGGAACGCAGATCAGCAGGGCGTCGGCTTCGCCCAGCCGCGTCATGTCAGCGGTCGGCTCCAGGGAACCGTCGCCCACGCACTTGGCGATCCACTCAGAGGGAATGTGCCCGATGTAGCTCTTCCCGGCCAACAGAGCGTCGACCTTGGCCTGATCGACGTCGTAACCGAGCGTCTTGTAGCCGGCGGCAATGAACGCCCGAATCAAGGGCAGGCCCACATAACCGAGGCCGATAATACCGATCTTGGCAGACTTGTCGTCAATCGCTTGCTGGAGTTTCGTTTCCATCTGAGCCATGGTTTCCCATTTCCAGAACTGAGGGGAGAAGGAAAAGAAGAGGCGAACCCGTGCCGCAGCCGTTCAGTGCGGCCCTGAAAGAAGACCATTCTTCTGAGACTAGTCAAAACGGATAGAAACGCATCCGTCCGGAAGAGGACATCCGGCGAAATACCCGACCTGAAACGGAGATTCCAACGCTTTTTCCGGCCAGGACTACCCGATTTGCGGGGTAGCTGACGGGCCTTTCCGCCTGCCGACTTCAGGCAAACATCGCCTTGAACTGGCCGAACAGGTAGTTGCTGTCATGGGGACCGGCGGAGGCCTCCGGGTGGTACTGAACGCTGAACGCGGGCAGTCTCTTGTGGCGAACGCCTTCGATGGTGTTGTCGTTCAGATTGATGTGGGTTACCTCGAGGTCGTCGGGCAACGTGTCGCCGTCGACCGCGAAACCGTGGTTCTGGCTGGTGATCTCAACTCGCGTGCTCGCGAGATTCTGGACCGGCTGGTTGGCGCCTCGGTGCCCAAATTTGAGTTTGAACGTCTTGGCTCCGGCAGCCAGACAGAGCAACTGGTGCCCGAGGCAAATGCCGAAGATCGGCTTCTTGCCCAACAAGGTTCGGATCGTCTCCTGGGCGTAGACGATGGGCTCCGGATCGCCCGGGCCGTTCGACAGGAAGACTCCGTCGGGCTTCAGAGCCAACACATCGTCGGCCGTGGCCGTCCCGGGTAGGATCGTCACTCGGCATCCCATGTCGAACAGATGCCGAGCGATGTTCCACTTCATTCCGTAGTCGAGGGCAACCACGTGGGGGGCATCGCTGCCTGCGGCCACTCCCGGCGCCCCGTGCAGCTTGGACAAACGATTGAGCGGTTTTTCCCAGGCCGTGGCAATTTCGGGAACCACCTCGCGGACCAGGTCTCGACCGACCAGCCCCGGACTCGCCTTGGCCTTGGCGATCAGGCTGGCATTATCCAGGTCGGTCGTCGAAAGGACGCCGTTCATGGCCCCTTGAATCCGCAGTCGGCGGACCAGCGCCCGGGTGTCGATTCCCTCGATACCGACGATGCCGTATCGCGAAAGAAAGTCGTCGAGCCGGCCATTGGAACGGAAGTTGCTTGAGCGGCGGCTTCTCTCCTTGACGATGAATCCCGCCAGGTGCGGTTTCTCGTTCTCCACGTCTTCGTCGTTGACACCGTAGTTGCCGATCTCCGGATAGGTCATGGCGACGATCTGCCCGCGATAGCTCGGGTCGGTCAGGATCTCCTGGTACCCGGTCATCGAGGTATTGAAGCAGACTTCGCCGTCGACTTCGCCGTCGGCGCCGAACGCCTCTCCGGTGAAGACGGTGCCATCCTCCAGGGCAAGCTTTGCCGTTCGACTCATGGTCTCGTTCACAGTCTGGTAGTTGCGTCTTGCCGTCGCAGCGAAGCGATGACAACGCGGTGAGCATTGTGGTTTGTACGAACCGTTCGACCCGATGCAACCGTCGTCCAGCACTCCGCTAAAGTCTCGGCGTAATGAGACCCGATAGCTTCCTAACGGCTGTGGGTCTATGGACGAGACGAACTTCCTACTTCGCCTATCCATTCAGCCGATATTCCGAGGGCTCTCGTGCCGGCGATCGAGAGCCCTCACTTTTTCTTGTTCATTTTCATTGACATCGCCAGGGGAAGCGCATTCGAGGGAAGTTCGCCCCCGCTCTCGCTCACCGAACCTGACCGCGGCGAATGTAACCCCATATTCTACCGCGATCTGCGTCAGAGTGACAGTTCCCCCGTCGTTCCCGCAGGAGAACTGCAAAGTAGCAGGCACGCTCCGCCGTGCCGTCCGCAGAACTGCCGGAAATCAGGCTCGCCCGCAACAGCGGCCGATTTGCCGGACTGCTTGCCGGAGTCGTTCCTCGTTCTCGACCAGCGACATCCGCAGATACCCCTCGCCAGCCGGGCCGAACCCGCCACCGGGACTCACGGCCACGTCGCCTTCTTCCAGGAGTTTCATGGCGAAATCGAAGGACGACATTTTGGCAGCCCATTCCTCGGGCATTTTCGCCCACACGAACATCGTTGCCCGGGGACGCGTGATCGGCCATCCAAGCCGTTCGAGCCCGTCGCAGAGCACGTTGCGCCGTTTCTCGTAGATCTCGGCCTGGCGTTCCACGGCCGCATCCGTATGCCGCAGGGCCATGATCGCGGCAATCTGGATCGGCGTGAACATGCCGTAGTCGTAGTAGGTCTTGATCGTCGACAGGGCCCGAACCATCTCCGAGTTCCCCACGCAGAACCCCACCCGCCAGCCGGCCATGTTGTAGCCCTTGCTCATGGTGGAGAACTCGACCCCCAGATCCTTCGCTCCGGGGGTGGCCAGGAAACTGGGCGGCTTGTAGCCGTCAAAAGCCACATCCGCATAGGCAAAGTCGCTGATAACCAGAAGGCCGTTCTTCTTCGCCAGCTTAACCACGTCCACAAAGAACTCCGGCTCGATGGTCGTCGCCGAGGGATTATGGGGAAAATTGACGAGCAGAAGTTTGGGTTTCGGATAAAGGTGTTCGCAAGTGAAGGCGACGTTCGACAGATACTTCTCGGGGTCGGTGACGTCCAGGAGAATCTCGTTGCCGGCAGCCAGGGCCACGGCATAGACGTGGGCCGGATAGCTGGGGGCGGGCACAATGGCCGTGTCGCCCGGTCCCATCAGCGCCAGGCACATGTGGCTGAACCCGTCCTTCGAACCCAGGCAGACAATCGCTTCGCTCTCCGGATCGACCCGAACTCCGTAGTGCTTGAAGTACTTGCTGGCGACCTCCCGCCGCAGGCTCGCCAGTCCGAGGGCCTGGCTGTAGCCATGGTTCTTGGGGTCCCGGGCCGCCTCCGCCAGCTTCTCGATGACCAAAGGCTCCGGCGGGTCGGAGGGGTTCCCCATCCCCAAATCGATGACGTCGTCGCCCGCCCGGCGCTTTTCGTACATCATCTTGTTGATCCGGGCAAACAGATAGGGGGGGAGCCGCCGCACCCGGTCTGCCACCGGAATGGTGAACTGTCGGCCAGGACTGGACGGCTGAGGTTCGTCGCTCATGGGTTGTCGCAGACTTTGAGACGAAGGGCGTTTTGGACGAAATCACGCATAATACTGCATGATGAAGCATAGCAGGAAGACTGTAAAGTGGCCCGAACATCGCCACAGGAGAACTGCAAAGTAGCAGGCACGCTCCGCCGTGCCGTCCGCAGAACTGCCGGAAATCCCGATTTTCCGCGAACGGCGCTCGGAGAGTGCCTGCTGCTTTTCTTGGCACAAGAGGACTCTGCAGTTTTCCTGAACATTGCCAAGATCCGCCCCTCGGTCCCGTCCCGGAGGAGGGGGGGCAAGGGATCAGAACATCTCCGGCGGTAGCGCGAAGGCGTCGTTCAGTGCGTCACCAAAAGAGAGCAGCCAACGTTCGTCGCCCGACTGGAGTACCACCTCCGTCTCTTCCATGTCGACGACTCGGCCGATTTCGGTGAAGGGGGAATCGAACGGGCGGAATTCAAGCGCGTTGCCGGCAACGCTCAAGGTCGGCTCCCAGATCCGGTCGGCCCAGGCGACGAGGACCGAGCCGCTCTCGATCTCTCCGATCGAGCCGATCTCGCTCCGCGTGCCGTCGAAGGTGATCGCCTCGAGATCCTCGACCCGGCAGAGCTTGCGGAGGGTGTCGCCCGTCTGCACCAGATGATCGTCGCGCCGCAATTTCATCACGGCCCCGGTCGTCCGCAACGTGAACCAGGCCTGCGGCTCGTCGCCCACATAGGGCACCGCCGTCAGGTACGTGTGACTGACCGGATCGACCGAGCCGCCGCCGCCCGCCGAAAACAGATTGCGGTCGGGAATCGTCTGGTAGTCGTCCAACGACATGGAGGCCAGCCGGTAAGCGCGCCCCGTGCCGAGCCGGTCCGGCCGGTTCGCTCCGGGCAGAATCAGCGCTTCGATCACTACGGACAGGTCGAGCATTCCGCCTCTCCCCACCGGCGTCATGCTGATCGACGTGATCTTGTGAAGATGGCCCGCGTTGTAGAACTCGTAAAGAAACTCGGTCAACTGATCGAGCGTTCCTCGCCCTCGCATCGAGAAGTTCATCGAATAAAACGCCCCGCGACGAACGGGTTCCGTGGCGTTGACCTGCCGCCCGGCGATCCCCACGTATTCCCCCACTTCGAGCAGCCAGGCCCGATAGAGCGATTGGGCCACCTCGGAATTGGTCGGCAGCGACTGGGAATACCAGTAGCGGAGCCACGGAATCTCGCGCTGGGCCCTGGAGATATACTTCTGATCGTATTCCTTAATCCGATTCTGCAAAGCAACGATCTGGGTCTTGCGTTGCTGCTTGGGCTTCTCGATCCAGTTGGTGAGCACCCAGTCGCCCGCATAGAACACGGCGATCAGGCCGAGTCCGGCCAGAAGCAGGCGTTTGCGGCGATTCTTGTTCACGGCCTGCCTCCTTGCTGGGTGTTCGCCTGTGTCACGGCCGCAGTTGTCCCGCTCGCTTGATTCTGGGAACCGAGGGCCACCTGCGGAGACGCCGCGCTGCGCGACTGGAAACTCGCTGCATAGGCCGCCGCGATGCGCGGGGCAACGGTCATCGACGTTTCGAACGACCAGGCCAACTCGCCGCTCTGGCCGCGCTCCTGAAGCCGCTGACTGCGAACGTCGTGAAACGAATCTCGCATCTCCTTCTCCATGCCGACGATGATCTTCAGATCGCGCGCCAACCCGCTGAACGTCACGGCCCCGCCTTGCCCGCCTCGTCCGGGCGCAAGATTCATCCGCAGGATGACCATGTCCTGGCCCTTGGGGAATCGCAACGACATGTCGCGCATCTCGTCGAGCCAGTTGACCTGCGCGCCCTGCCAGGCCCGGATCGCACCCGCAATCTGAATCTGGCTCGCCGCTTGCTGGGCGAGTTGCCTGCGCTCGTTGTGTTTTTGGGTGAGCGCCGTCACCGTCGCGTCGAGCTTCTCCAACTCGGTCGACTGCTCGTCCCACATGTACAGCCCGCCAATGATCAGCAATCCGGCCACGGCGGCATAGAGCCGGCGGCGATTCGGCGGCTTGGGAACTTCTCGCGGATTGAGGAAATCGATGGCGTGCCGCCCGCCGCAAGCCTCGTCGAGCAGCATTCCCAGCAGGGAAGCAAACGATCCCGGCTCGCCGGGCATGGCCTTGCGGGCAATGTCGACGGCGTCGAACGGATCGAACTCGACCACCGGCATCTCGAACTGTTCCGAAGCGCCGGCTACCAGGCCCGGGTGATCCCCTGGCGATCCGCACAAGCAGATCCGGCCCACGGCCTGATCGCCGATCTGCTGCTGCATGGCGACGGTCAGGGTGCGTCCGATCTCGGCCAATACCCGCCGATCCGTCTCGTCCTGGTCGTCGCTGTGAGGGATTCGCGCCGTCCGCGTGAACACGATCTTCCCACCCGCCACGACCGTCAGATCCACTTCGTCGCCCACGAGGTTGACCAGCAGACTCGCCTGCCCGTCGGCGGCCGGTTCGCTGCGCAAGAACAGCGAGGCCGAGGCGTACGGCCGCATGAGCATTCTCGCCGGCTTGATACCCGCCGCGGCGCAGGCCTGCTTGATGTCGCGCATGGCGTTCGGGGCCAGCGTGGCCACGAGCACTTCACGCGGCTGCCCGGGATCGTCGGTCTGGGGCAGAAAGTCGAGGGGCGTGTCCTCGGTAACCGACGGCGATTCTCGCATCGCCTGGTTGAGGACCAATTCGGGTAGTTCGGCGTCGCTGGCAGGCGGCAACGTGAGAGTCATCGTTTCGATGCTGGCACGATCGACGCCGACCAGGGCCGGAAGACGCGACGCCTTGCGGCCCAGCTTGGCACGCAGCGTGGCCGCCGGATCGGGCCGCGGTTCCGGATCGTCTTCGCCCTGCGTCATCACCATGGGCACGGCCGAGGCGGCCAGGACCTTCACCGTCCGCCGCCCGGTCACCGCAAGCACATAACGCAATTGATGGCGATCCCAATCGAGCGCCAGGATCTTTCCCATGGGTTGCCTCTACGGTTGCACCCTATACTGCTCTATCTCGTGTGCCACTGCTTGCTTGCCAAGCAGTGCTCGACCCGATGTCTATGACAACACTGCTTGGCAAGCAAGCAGTGGCACACACCACCTTGTTCTCTCACCCCTACTCCCACTCCGCGGCCTCCAGCGGCTTGGGGGCTTCCAACGGCTCGGGAACCCCGGCCGTCGTGCCGCGCAGGGCGTCGATGGAAAAACCGCGGCCCAGGAGCCGCAGGTCCTTATAGTATACTTGCCGCGCCGGCACGGAGGTAGCATCGATCACCACCTCCGCACGGCTGACCGGGCCCTGTTCATCGAAGAAACCGACGATCTGGGCCCGATAGACGTCGCCCCCGCAGGTCACGTAGGGGAGCAGACTCTTCATCTGCGCAAGGTCGACCAATCCGTCGGCGAGCAGCCACGTGGGATGGCGCCGGCTCTCGCCGTCGCCCGACGAGGCCACCTGCCGCTGCGTCGTGATCCGCCGCGCGAGTTCCTCGGTGACTCCCGGCACGGCCACGAGCACGTCTTCCGAAGCCTCCAGCAAGTTGATCCGCCCCCGAATCACCCGATCGCCGCCGATGCTCACCTGATCCAGCAGCGCGGGCAGCGTTTCGCGAAACACCTGGCTGTTTGCCGTCATGGGACTGCGAATCGTCTGCCGGGTCCGTGCCTCGTCGGAGGCCCGTATCTCGACGGCCGCCCCCAGCAGATCGAGCACACTGGCAAACGGATACCGCCCACGCACGCTGAAGTCCAACTCGACTCGCGAAAGCGAGACGTTCCTCCCCGGACTCGATTCGGGATTTACCTGGCGATACTGCCGGCAGAGGATGATGAACTTAGCCAGATCGGCATCGACGACCTTTGCCAGTTTGGCGTGGAGCGACGCCAGGTCGCGCTCGTTCAAGTCGATCTTGGGCCCGCCGTCGGGGTTCAGGTTCTTCTCCGCGCTGAACACGGTCAGCAACATGCTCCAAGGGATCTCCGCCGCGCCGGCCGACGATAGCGTGCCGCTCGACGCCTGCGATTGCTCTCCCGCATCGATCTGGTAGTTGCAGTTCTCGTCGGCGCCGAACAGCAAGTCTCGCGTCACGTCGCGCACCAGCAGCAGTTCTTCCAGCGAAGTCGGCTCGGCGTTCCGCGGACCATAAGGTACGTTCAACCCTGCGTAGTACGATGCCTCGGCGCCGAATTGGCGCGCCGTCGTGTCGCGGTCGACCCAGTCCAGAATCGCGTCGGCGATCGACTGCGACATGTTGGGCAGGGTCATCAAGGCCGCCCTGGCGGAGCCCGGCACGCGCTCGTCCCACTCGGGCAGCACGGCCAGATTCAGCCGGGCCGACTCGTTCGACATGCCGAAACGAATTCCCGTCACGCGATCGTCTTCGATCTTTGGCGCAACAATGCTGAACCGCGTTCGCCGCCCCGTGTCGTCGTCCATCACGACCACACCGCGGAACTGGCTTTCGTCCGACGCCGATCGGTTCGCCCGAATTGTGGAGGTCGCCGGCTTGGACTTCTGTTGAAGGTGAGCGCACATCATCTCCGCGCCCGAGCCGACGGCCATCTCGACCTGCAACTCGTCTCCCCGGAGCCGTACGGCCTTGTGCTCCGTCGACATCAGGGCCACATAACTCAACCCCGCCAGGCTCAGTAGCGTGACGAAGATGACGACGATGAACAACACCATGCCGCCACGGCGCATACGCTTCACGCGCAGTCGCTTGCCGCGCCCGGCAGGCAGGCCGCCGCATTTCCCGGAATTGAGTTGGCGATCGGTTCCGGCCATCATTCGTTTCTCATCCACTGGTCGGGAGCAACGCGGCGGCCTGGCTGCTTCGGCTTGGCCGGTTGCAGAATCACTTTGGCGAGCGGTGCGGGAGTTGCCAGCGTCGGCGTTTCCAAGGTCGGCGCCGCCTGCCGCCGAACGGACTTGCGCTCCTTCATGAGCGGCGAATTCGGCAAGTGAACGACCACGCGGTGCATGTGAAGCGTGGGCTGCTTCTTTGGGGCGTTCACGGCGACTGCCTGCTCCACGACCGGCTCCACTGCCTGCTCGTCCAGTCCGTCCGGAGCCTCCTCTTCCGCTGCAACCGATTCCGCCGCCGACTCGTCCGGCGACCCTTCAGAGACGACGACAAGCGTTTGCCCTTCCGCCTCCATATCCGCGGCGCCGGCGGTGCCGCGGAATGCGTCCGCATCCGCCAGCGACACCACCGCCAATCGCATCTCCACGGCCACGGGCAACCCTTTGCGGGCCAGGCTGTCCCACGATTTGCGCCACCTCGAACCGTCGAAATAGCGGAATCGCAACGACACGACCTCCGGAGCCCACATGACCGAACTGTCGGCCCCCACTTCGAGAAGCTGATCGAACGTCGACGCGGCGGCAACCGCGGGCACTTCCTCGGTGGGCGTTTCATCGGACAGCGAAACGTCGGCAAGCTCCGTCGCTTCAGCCGTATCGAGCGGCTCGGGCGTCTCGAAGTCCAATTCCCGCCGAGTCAAACCGATCCGCGAGTCGGGCAACGTGCTGTCGAGCGAAGCCGAGTTGAAGAAACTGTAATAGACGGTCCGCAGTTCGGGAGCTTGCAGCTTGCGAGGCTCCGTCGTGTCGGCCATCTCCTCGGCGGTCGGCGTGGGCGCGATCTGGAAGGCCGGGATCTGCAGCACGTCGATCCGCAGTTCGGTGGCCGTGCCGAACAGCCCGAACCGCCGCGCCCCGCTCGGCCCCCGCGACTTGGGATCCACGAAAACCGGGTCCTGGATCGCGCCGACCAGGTCGTCGGAGAGCTGCTGCGACAGGGTGCGAATGAGTTGGATCTCCTCCGTCTGCGTCTCGCCCCGCTCAAACATCTTCCGATAGATGAACAACACCTGGTAGACCGCTCCCATCAACACCGCGACCAGCAGCGTGGCAATCACGATCTCGAGCAGGGTAAACGCCCGCCGAGGAGCATGAGGTCGTACGGTGTACGAGTTTCGCAGCGTCATGAGGTTGTTCTCAATACGTTCCATTCTCCGGTCCCCAAGCTCCAGCGCGGGAATCTCAGATCTCCGGTATCGGCTCATCGAACATGGATGGTTCCGCGGGCAAAGGAGGCTCTTGCGGCATCATGAATTCATCCGGCGGCATCGGCTCCTGGGGAAGAGGCGGTTGGCCCGGCATCGCCGGCTCTTCAGGAAGGGGCGGCTCGACAGGCATCACAGGATCGTCGAAAAGTGAAGGCTCCGCCGGCACGTCAACGGGAACCGGCGTGTCGCCGACCGACGAACTCTCCGGCGATTCCGCGATCTCGGGATCGGCAATCCAGCGAACGAGCGTAAACCGTTTCCCCGCTCCAACCGCTTGCTCCGGCGCGCCGGACGCTTCCACAGGCACTTCCGCCGACTCATCCGACGCCGATTCCGCCAACTCGTCGGACGTCGATTCCGCCGACAGGTCCGTCGAAAGTTGCGTCGATTGTTCCCTCTGCCGTTCCGCCGCCGTCACTTCGATCGCCAGCAACCCCGGGCGGCTCGCCGATCGGACCTTGACGGTCAGGCCCCAGCCGGGCAGCTCGCGGATGCGTTGAGCCGTCACTTCCTCGATCGGGCGGGCGCCGGCAAGCATCTCGTTCATCCGCGCCTGGCACGCCAATTGGGCCGCGGCGTATTGCCGGGCCGCGTCCATGTGCGCCGTCCCCACAAAGGAAATGTGCGAGAGCACAATCACACTGCCCAGCAGCACGGTCGTGGCCAGCATCACTTCCAGCAGAGAAAAACCGCGGCGGCGAGACGGCTTCATGGCTGGGCCTCCACCGGCATCGGGCCAAGCTGCCCTCCCATGGAGACGGTGCCGGTCGACGTCGGAGCGGCTTCCTCCAGGTTCTCGGACAGCAGTTCGCCGTCGCCGAATTCACCCTGTTCGGTCGCCGGTTCGATGCGACTGGCCGGGCCCACACGTACGGTGCCCGTCAAGCCGCGGAGACTCACGTCGACGGCATAACGCCGGCCGTCGGTCACCCGAATTCTCGCATTGGACGAGCGTCCGTTGGGATAGAAGAGAATGGGTTCGGACCAGGTCTGCCGCTCCGTCAGTTCGGCCGTGCTCAGTCCGGCAAGCCCTTCTTCCTCCTCCCCCGCGGCCGGCTCCTTGGCGACCTCCTGCCCGGCAAACACCATCCCCTGGGGCAGATACCTCTCGTAGGCCGCGGTATCCGTGACCTCTGCTCCGCTGATCGGCTCGGACTCGCCGCTCTCGTCGCTCATCTGTTCGAGGGCCGACTTGAGCACCGCGGGACCGGCCGCTTCTTCTTCCTTGGGACGCACCTCGAAGAGACCCGTGCCCGGCTGGAACCGGAACTCCTGCGGCCTTCCCGATTCGATCGCCCGCAGCCTCGCCTCGCCCAATTCCGTTCGCACCTGTTTGGCGGCGTCCTGGACCCGGCTGCGGTTCAGAAGCCGCTCGAAGGAGGGCCAGCTCATGCCCGCGATGAGCGCCAGGATCGCCACGACCGCAAGCAACTCCAGGAGCGTGAAGCCGCCGCGCACCGAAGCGACGCTCGAGAGGCAGGGCAGTCGGCGAACCATCGAATACTTGGAGGAGTATTGGAATGATGGAATATTGGAATGGTGGATCACGGCAACCGCGGCATGGCGCCATGCTGCTTCAGACCGGCAACTCCGGTTCTCTGCATCATTCCATGGTTCCATCATTCCATCATTCCGTGAGAACGCAACTTGATTGCACGCGCGTCTCGCTTGGAAGCGGCAGGTCAATTCCCGAATCTCACGTCTCCAAACGGCGCAGGGCCCCACCGAGGAACCGATCCTCCGTGAGGCCCTGATGTGAACGCATGTATTCTAGAAGTTGGACGGCGGTTGTTGCCCACCCATCGGCGCCGGACCGCCCATCGGGGCGGGACCGGGAGTCCCGCCCATGGGACCGGTCCCCATCGGCGCCGGCCCGGGGACGCCTCCCATAGGTCCGCCCATCGGATCGGCGCCTCCGCCCAGCGGCGGCATGCCGCCCGGTCCCGGCTGACCGCCCATCGGACCGGTTCCCATGGGGTCCATTCCCATCGGGTCCTGCCCCATGGGGGGCTGGCCGAGCGGATCCTGACCCATGGGATTCTGCCCCAGCGGATCTTGCGCCATGGGGTCCTGGCTGAGCGGGTCTTGGCCCATCTCGCCCGTCCCCGTTCCGGCCACGGTCCAACTCACGATGTCGTCCTCCGTGCCGTCCATGTTGTCGGGGCCGTAGGACCAGATGTCCGGTCCGGGGCCGCGTCCGCGACTCGGCGGAAACGCATAGCCGTAGGGGATTCCCCAAGGATCGAGGGGAACCGAATCGCTGTCCAGGTACGGACCGTCCCAGCCCCGCTGGGTACCGCCCGTTTCACCCATCGCCGGCGGAGCGATCAGGGCCTGCAAGCCCTGCTCCGTGGCCGGGTAGCGGCGGCAATCGGCGTTGTAAAGGTCCAGCGATTTCTTCAGGCTGCCGATCTGGCTCTTGGCGACCGAAATGTCGGATTTGCCCAGGAACTTCAGGACGCGCGGGGCGACCATCGCCATCAGCAGCACGAGAATCGCCAAGACGACCAGCAGTTCCATCAGCGTGAAACCGCGTCTCTTGATGGATTCAACAGAACGTTGCATTTCTCTTCCTCCCATGAAAACGGCTTTCTATCCCATCGTGGTGCTCATCTCGAAGACGGGCAGCAACAGGGCTACCATCACGAACAAAATCACGCTCCCCATGACGAGCAGCATGATCGGTTCGATCAGGCGGACCATCACGTCGAGCTGTTGCGCCGTCTTGCGGTCGATCGTGTCGGCCACGTTGACGAGCACATTATCCAGGTTATTCGATTCTTCGGCAACGCTGATCATGGCCATAATCGGCCGCGGGATCAGCCCGCACTCGGCCAGCGGCTTCGACAGCGTGTCGCCCGAAGAAATATTCTCCGCCGATGCGGTGATCGCCTCGGCCAGCACCTTGTTCCCCGTCGATTCGGAACTGATCTCCAGCGCCCGCAGGATCGGCACGCCGTTCTGCAGCAGCGTTCCCAGGATCCGGCAGAACCGCGACAAGGCCGAACTGAGAAAGATCTGACCGAACAGCGGGATCCTCAGTTTCCACTTGTCCACGAACATTCGCCCGCGGGGCGTCTTGATCAGGTTCCACACCCAGACGCCCAAGGCCGCGATCCCTCCGCCGACAAATACCCCGTAACTGCCCAAGAAATGACTCGTTCCAAGCAACAGGATGGTCGGCAAGGGGAGCCCGCCCCCCTCGCGCTCGACCCGTTCGAACAGCGTGGCGAATTTGGGCACGAAGAACACGATCAGAATGACGACGACTATGGTTCCCGCCACGGCCAGAAAGGCCGGATAGGTCATCGCCCCCACCACCTTGTTCTTCAACTGCTCCTGCAATTCGAGAAAGTCCGCCGTTCGTTTGAGCGCGTCTTCCAGGAACGCGCCTTCCGAACCGGCACGCACCACGCTGACGGTCAATTCGTTGAACACGTCCGGATGGGAAGCAAAGGCGACGTCGAGCGATTCGCCCTCCGAAACCTGATCGCGGATATCGGCCAGCACCTCGCCCATGGTGGGATGGGTCGCCTGTTCGGCAAGAATCTCCAGGCTGCTGAGCAGCGGCACGCCGTTCTGCAGCAGATCGGCCAACTGGGTCAGCGTGGCCGCCTGCACCGAGGCGCCCACCCGCTTCTTGAACCCCAGCCGGAACTGCCCCGCCTCCGCGTTCTCCACGTGGATCGGATAGAGCGACTTCTCCGCCAGCAGCGCAAGGGTCTCCCGCTTCGTCCCGGCACTGATCGTACCCGCGACGTTCTCGCCGGAAAGCGTTCGTGCTGTGTAGGAGAATTCAGGCATCAATCGGCCTTCGTCACCCGCAAAACCTCGTCCACCGTGGTGGCACCCTGAATCGCCTTCAACCAGCCGTGGGAGCGGAGGGTTCGCATGCCGCTGCGGACGGCGGCCTGTTTGACAATATGCGAGCCGGTGCGCTCGCTGGCCAAGGCACGGATCTCGTCGTTGGCGATCAGCAGTTCATAAATTCCGCGTCGGCCCGCATACCCCGTTCCGCGGCAACTGCGGCAGCCGTTGGCCCGATACAACTGACCGCCGGCCGTTTCCATGAACTCCTCCCAGGGGAAGTCGTCGGGCAAATCTTCGCGCCGCGGAGCGTATTGCTCGCGGCATTCCTGGCACAGGGTCCGCACGAGCCGCTGGGCCATCACGCCTTCGACCGTGCTGCACACCAGGAACGGCTCGACGCCCATGTCGGCCAGACGCATAAACGCGCCGGAGGCGTCGTTCGTGTGCAGCGTGCTGAACACCAAGTGGCCCGTCAGCGACGCCTGCACGGCGTTCTCGGCCGTCTCCAAGTCGCGGATTTCGCCCACGAGCACCACGTCCGGATCGTGACGCAAAATTGCCCGCAGGCTGGCCGCAAACGTCAAACCTACCTTCGTATGAACCTGAATCTGGTTGATCCCGTTGAGTTGATACTCGATCGGGTCTTCGGTGGTGATGATCTTGGTGTCTTCGCTCTTGATCTCGTTCAGGGCGCTGTAGAGCGTCGTCGTCTTTCCCGAACCCGTCGGCCCCGTGACCAGAATGATCCCGTGAGGCAGACTGATCAACTTGCCGAATTGGGCATAGATGTCCTCGTCCATGCCGATCCCGCGGAGCGAGAAATTCATGCGGTCCTTGTCCAGAATACGCATGACCACGCCTTCGCCGTGGAGCATGGGGATGATGGAAAGACGAATGTCGACCTCGCGCCCTTGCACCTTGAGCTTGATGCGGCCGTCCTGGGGAACCCGCTTCTCCGCAATATTCAGCCGGGCCATGATCTTCAACCGGCTGATGATCGCCGACTGGAAGCGGTTGATCTCCGGGGGCATCGGCTGCTTCTGAAGCACGCCGTCGATCCGGTAGCGGACCTTCATCCCCTCTTCCTGGGCCTCGATGTGGATATCGCTCGCCCGGGCCTCGATCGCCTCGGTCAGAATCTCGTTCACCAGGCGAACCACCGAGGCCTCCTGGGCCATCTCGGAGGCTTCGGAATGGTCCCATTCCAGATCGTCGAGCACCTCGACGCCGGCCTCCCGGTCCTCGCTCTGGGCCAGCAGCCCGTCGACCGTCTCCGCCCCCACGCCCAGATGGGCCTTGACCAGTTTCGCCAGTTCCGAGGGGATCGCCACCACCGGCACGATGCTGAGCCCCGTGGCGGCCCCCACCGCGTCGAGCGCGTGCAGGTCGAAGGGATTGCCGATGGCCAGCACCAGCGACTGGCCGTCCTGCTCAATCGGGAAGACCATGTGGCGGTGGATCAGTTTGATCGGAAACCGACGCAGCACCTCGAGATCGGTCTTGACCTTCGTCAGGTCCACCATCTCCATGCCAAGGGCCTGCCCAACCGCCTCCAACGCAGCCTCTTCGCTGTCGAAGCCCAACTCCCTGGCGACCTGCTGGAGACCCCCGTCCTGAACCTGCGCTTCCCTCGCAATCTTCAGCTTGCGAGCATCCAGAAAGCCCTTCTCGCCTGAGGCCTGGGATCGGATCATGATGGATTGGCGGGGTGAACAGGTTTCGTCGAACGGCGCCGCCACAGGCGGCGCAACACCGATCGTTTCGCGATCGTCGCTCTAAGAGCGACTGCGAAACACATCTGTAACCGGCGCTCCCGAATTCGAGGTGGGAACGTTGAGGCGGGCAAGGTTTGGGCGGGAGGGTTGACGGTGGGGCGCTCGGCCATGTTAAAATGCAGATGTATAGCGTTCATTTTAGTTTACACGCATTTCCCGTCAACACCGATCGCCCCGCCACCGTGGCATCCGCCCTGCCGAGAACCGTAGTTCTCTGTTAGGCTCAAGTCTCGGCCCCGCATCCATAATCCCCCCAAAATAGCGTTATTCCGGCAATCGCGTCTCTCCCACCTGCCGAGGCATGAGTATGGCGACCTCCAAGAAACGCGAAGACCGCGAGCAGCATCCGGCGCGATCCGACAAGGATCCTGCAGACAAGCCCAAGAGTTCAGCCGGTCGGAAAGTCGTCCTGCTTCTGCTCCTGGTTGCCGCCATTGCCGTTTTCGCCCTCGATTTTCTCCCCGAGGAAGACGCTGAAACCAAGGTGGTGGGCCCTGCGAAGCGGCACAAGGCCCCCGTGCAGAGCCCCGCACAACCCCAGGGTCAGCAGCCAGCCACACCCCAGCAGCGTGAGCAGCCGAAAACGTCGCCCACCCCGCCCCCTGCCACCCCTCCGAGGTACGAACGCCCTTCGGAGACCATCTTGGTTTCGAGTTCGCCTTCTGATGCGCCCGTACCGGTCGAGACCGCACTCGTCGGGGCGGCCGAACCCCCGGCCGTGGCCCCGGCCCCGGAGGGAACCCCTGCCGGCGGGAAGCCCCCCGAGCAGGCTTCTCCCACACCGGCGCCGGCCGAAACGGTCGCCGTAGCAGCGCCTTCGTCGGACAATCAGGCCGCTGCGGCCGAGCCGAAACCCGTGGTCAAAGCGGCCGCCGAAACCGAGACGCCCGCGGCTCCCGCCGTGACCGAAACGGCGCCGCCGGCGCCCTCCCCCGCAGAAACGCCCCAGTTGGTGGCGTCCAGGACTCCGGCGCCGCCCGTCCCGGTGCAAGAGAATCCGGAACCTGTGATCGTCGCGGACAAGGAAGAGCCTTCGCCCCAGCCTGTCGCCAGACCGCTGCCCGAGGGACCGATTCCCCCTAAAGTCGGCCGCTACGCCCAGCGGATATTCGACCGCTACGATGCCAACGGTGATGGAGCGATCGACGCGACCGAACGGCGCGACATCCAGGGCGACCCCGCCACGATCGACTACAATGCCGACGGCAACATCCGCTTCGAAGAACTGGCCGCCTATATGGCCGACTACGGCCGGCATCGGCGTATGCGTCTGACCGGCTCGATGGTCGAGGAGGCCGTTGCCGAACTGCCTCCCCTCTACATCCCCACCGCCGAACTCGACGCCATGGCCGCAGCTCAGGCTGCCGCTCAGCAAGCAGCTCAACAAGCACAGGCCGTGCCCGTCGCTCTTGCCGCCGAACCTGCCAACGCCGATTCGACGGCCCATTCGGAGGCCGAGAAGGCCGATGACGGCGCGAAAGAGGCGGACGAAACCACGGGCTCTGAACAGCCCCAACCGGCAACAAGTCCAGCGAACTCCAAGCGGTTCGTCACACCCAAGTCGCGACTGGCCGGACTCCCCGAATGGTTCCTTGCCCGGGACGCCAACGGCGACGGCCAACTCACCGCGGCCGAGTATGCCCCCAATTCCGAGAAGAGCGCGCTGGCCGACTTCGCCCGCTACGACCGCAATAACGACGGCGTGCTCACTCCCCAGGAATGCCCGAAGAAAAAATAGGCCTGTGATGCGTTCCAGGCTTGGCCGGTCGCACGCGCCGAGTGCGACCGTGTGTGGTTCCAGGAAAAAGGTGACAGTCACCTTTTGTGCGAAGCACCCGAAGGGCCGTTCCGGCAAAAGGTGACTGTCACCTTTTTCCTCCTGGAATCACGCAACCTTATCCCGTGGAGAAGAACATGTCGAGCGTTGCACCCGTACTCCGCCAATTCGCCGTCGTCTTCGTTCTGTCTGGGCCGATCGCCTTTGGGGCAGAATCCAAGACGAGCGTACTTCTCCCTCTGAACGGTACCGAACAAGTCACCGCGACGTATGAGCAGAAGGATGCCCAACGTTTTCTCGAAAACGCGTCCGACAAGGCTGACACCGTCGACGGCAACGGCGCCCTCCACTTCGGCGGCACCTCGCCGACCCGCAAGGGGAGCAAGTACTTCGGTGTCAGGCTCGCCTTGCCCGCACCGATCGACCTGACGAAGCATAGCGTCCTGTTTCACGCCCGCACCAATCAGCCGGGCACGACGGCGGCACTCTACGTCCGGGCCTACAACCGGGGCGAAAAGGAACCCGCCCTGAGCTACAACTCCTGGGATGCACAACTCACCCAAGCCTGGCGCGAGTTCCGACTCCAGCCGGGCCTCTCAATGACCGGTCTGGCCTGGGAGAAAAGCGTCGTCGCCGATCGCACGCCGGCGGCCGTCGATCGGTTCGAGTTCATCATCGGCACTCGCGAAAACAACGTGCCGGTCGACATGCTGCTCGACAACGTCCGTATCGCCCCCAGACTGATCTCGCTCCAGGAACTCCAGTCGGTTCACCCCAGCAACCCCGATACGCCGCTCGTGGCGGACGGCAAGGCGGTCGTGACGATTCTCCACCCCGATACCGAGGCCGGACGCCGGGCAGCCGCGGCCGTGGCGGCAAGCATCGCCGATCGCACCGGCGCGGCCCCGGCCGTTCGAGCCGCCGCCGAAGCCGATCGAATGCCCGGCGGGCCGGCGATCCTCCTGGGCAACGTCGACAACAACCCGGCCATGTTGCTGCTCTATGCCCGCTACATGACCCCCGCCGACAGCATCTGCCCCGGCGCCGGCGGTGCACTGGTGCACACGATCTGCGATCCCTTCGGGCGCGGGGCAAACGTCGTTGTGGCCGGCGCCACCGACGACGCCGGCCTGGACCGGGCCGCCGAAGTGCTCTCGGGCGTCATCCGCCGGCAGGACAAAGCCGCCTTGCTCACGCTGCCGCGCCTGTTTGAACGGCACTACGGCGAGTCGTTCCTCAAGCGATTCGCCTGGGCCGACGACGAACCGGCCGCCAATCGGCTCGAGCGCGGCCTGCAGGACGGGCAAAAGGCCCTCGACGAAGGACGCCATTGCTCGGTCGCCAGCGTGCTCAGTTCCGTCGCCAATCGCTACCGATTCACCGGCCACAGCGTCGAGGCCGAGTTGTTTGTCAAGCTTTGGGATCTCTACGCCGAAAGTGCCGTGGCCGATCCGCGCAAGTACGGCGGGCCGTGGGGATTCGACAGCGATTTCCCATCCCTTCAGGTCGTCACCGGCTGGGACCTGATTGAAGACGACCCCGCGCTCTCCGGCGACGACCGCTTGCGGACCACCAAGAACATGGGCCGGTGGCTCACCGAAGCGGTCGTCCCCAAGTGTGCCGGTGCCGCCACGAGCACTCACGTTCCCCATAACCACCAGACGTTCCCCGGGCTGGGCGCTCTGGCGGCCGGACTCTATTTGACCGCTCATTATGATACGGTCGAAGGCCGGGTCTGGCTCGACATCGCCGACCGCATGTTCACCCGCCAGACCGGCTACTTCAAACCCTACGAAGACTGCAACGGCTACCAGTGGCTCACCAACGGGCACCTCATGCGATACTGCGTGGCGCGGCCCGACTTCACGCTCTTTGAGAACGGCAACGGGGCCCGCATCGTCGACTACTGCATCGGCACCATGAACAACCTGGGCTATCAAGTGCCCTACGGCGACACCGGCTCCTGGCAGTGTTGGAACAGCGAGATGGTCTGCCTCGACACCTTCGCCTTCGCCACCGGTTCTGCCGAAGCCCGCTGGGTCGCCAACCTGAAACGTAGCGTCAAAAACACCGCCGAAACCCACGCCTTCTACCAACTCGCACCCGCGGAACGCCCCGATGCGTTCGACGGCGTCCGGGTCTGGCCGGTCGAGCCGCAGTACTACGCCACCCACGGCGCCGAGAACCGTCCGCCCGTGGAACGTTGTTTCGACAAGATCGCTTTCCGCGAGTCGCTCGATCGGGCCGCCGCCTACCTGCTCCTCGACGGGCTGAGCAACGGCGGCCACAAGCATCTCGACGGCAACAGCCTGCCCCAATTGACGCTCTTCGACCGGATCTGGCTCGCCGACAACGACTACTTCAAAGCGCCCGTCAAGTTCCACAACTCGGTCGCCGTGTTTCGCGACGGGCAGTCCAAGGCAATTCCGCCCTACGCCGAACTCCTCGGCGCAGGCCAGTCAGAACGCTTCGGCTACAGCAAGACTCGACTGGAGGACTACGCCGGCGCCGACTGGGTCCGCACCGTCGTCTGGCTCAAGGAACTGCAGGCCTTCGTCGTCCTCGACCAGCTCACCGCCCGCAGCGACCAGGAGTACCAGTTCCGCACCCTGTGGCACGGTGTGGGCGAGGCAACGCTCGACGAATACGGACTGCTGTTGACCCAGAAGGGGCCCAGCCTGCGAATCGACGTCGCCCCGGGCCCGCAACTCGACTTGCAGGCCGACACCGACCTGGGCGCGAACTGGAAGGGCTATCCCCGCGCCGACCCCGTCGTGCAGTCGCTCCAGGCCGTGGCCACCGTCAAGCTCAAGCAGGGCGAAACCTATCTGTTCGCCAGCGTGCTCCACGGAAAGGCCGACGGTACCACCCAGCCCTGGAAGATCGATTTCCTCGCCGACTCGCCGGGCATCAAGCTCGCCGCGGGTGAAAAGACCTTCGGCATCGCCCTTGGGCCCTACGACGGCGATACGGTCGAGGGGTATTTCAAGACCGACGCGGAGTGTATCGTCATTTCCGATGCCGCCCTGTCGTTCCTGGGCATCACCCGAGCCGCAATTGCCGGAGTGGATCTCTACAAGGCCGACGACGTGAGTCACGTCGACCTGCCGATTCCCGAGGCCGCCGGCTGGCTGGCCCGTGCCCCCCTCTGCAAACCGGTCGCGAACCTCAGCGCTGCCGCCGACGCCCCCGCCCACCAGGTTCGTTGGTCCGCGCAACTCGGGTCCGACAGCTCCAAACCCTTGCACGTCACTCGCCTGGCCGGCGCCTCATCCGGCGGTACGCGGCAGCCAGACACCATCCTTGTCGCAACGGCGGAAGGCACCCTCTTCGCCCTTGCCCCCGACGGCTCCACGCGTTGGACCGTCGATGCCGGCAGCCAGCTCAACGACGTAACGGCCGCCGATCTTACCGGCGACGGAAAGGACGAAATCGTGCTCGCCCGGCAGGACCACCTCGTGCAGGTCCTCGACGCTTCCGGCCAGGAACTCTGGAAGAAAACCCTGGAGTACTACCGGCGGCCGCCCTACGTGAATCTGGTTCGCACGGGCGACATCGACGGAGACGGCACCCCCGAGGTGATCGCCGGGGGTGAGAACTGGCGTTTCTACGCCTTCGAGGCCGACGGAACGGAACTCTGGAACTATGAGAGCGTCCACCCCTCGCGAGCCGGCGCCGTGGTCGACCTCGACGGCGACGGAAAAGCCGAAGTCCTTTGCGGTACGCACTACTATTGGGCAACCGCCCTGAACGCCGACGGTACGGCACGATGGAAGTGCAGCTTCGGCCCCATCTGCTACGATATCGCCACCGGCCGGTTCGACCAGAGCCGGCGCCGGGGCGTGGTGTTCGGAAGTGGTGACGGCAAGGTCCACCTGGTCGATTCCGCCGGAAAGATGCAGATGGAGTACGACACGGGCGACGAAGTCAAGCACGTGGCTGCCGGCGATCTGGACGGCGACGGCGTCGACGAAGTCCTGGCCGGCTCGCTCAACTACAACGTCTACTGCTTCGGCGCCGACAAGCAGCGGCGCTGGCGGCTCGATCTGGGAGCCCCCGTCTCCGCCCTGGCGATCGTCCCCCAAAAACCAGGCGATCTGGCGATCGCCGGCACCGCCCAAGGGCGGCTTGCGACGATCGACGCCAAGGGAAACATCCGGGCCGTGAGCCAGTTGAATTCCGAAGTTCGCGACATCCTGGTCTGCCCCGACTCGGTCGTCGTCGCTGCAGCCGACGGCCGCGTGACGAGTCTTATCCCGTAGCGGCCGGATTCGAGAACTCGTTCTCTCGGGCAGATATCATACGTCCCTCCTGTTCCTGCGGTTACCGTAGTGTGCATCTCGGCGGACCGTCGCCGTTCCTTGCTACGTAGGGCCGCCCCGTTCGCGAAGCCGCTCAGCGCAATGCTTCGCCACACGCGCTCCGGGCTTGCCCTCGAGTTCCTCGGCAAGAGTCTCAAAAAGCTCCACGGCCTCCGCGAAATCACCGTATCGCTCGCACCTCTCGGCCCGCCGGAACATCAAGGTGATGTGATCCTCCTGACGCCGCTGGTCCGGATCCCCGCGCATCGCCAGTTCACGTTCGATGGGCCACTCGCTCGTTGCCAGATACAGCCACCAGACAAGATTCACGATCGGAATGACTGCCAGAACTCCCGTGAATCGTGAGAACCCCATCTTGTGGAAAATGGCCCCGAACACAGCCGCCACAATCGCCACGACAGCAAGTCCAATCAGTATCTCCATGGGCGGTGTCCTATACGTGTGATGTCCCGGATCATGGCACCGTACATCCGATCGATCAAAGGCTGACGCGTAGCGCTCCGCCGCCGCGCTACAACCGAAGGAGAACGCGCCGAGGCGCGTCAAGATCTTCTTCAGTTCGAGCATGGGTGGGTATGCCGCGTCAAGGCGTGTCGTCAAACTCAGGAACCTGGGCGGAAGTGCCTTCTCCGGTGGGATGATCTCGAAGTTCGTCCGGAATATCGAACCGCATCTTGATGAACACGGCGACTGCGTGCTTCGCCGCAATCTCGGCCTCACTCCCCTCGCCGGAAAACCTGCACGAGCCGGATTCGTCCCTGGCGGCTCCCAAGAGGCAGCCAATGGTGTAGGTCTCTCCGAGTCCGAGGTTCTCGTGGTTGTAGGAAAGGGGCATCTCAGAATCGGCTTTCTTGAATGGGTCATCCAACCACCACGACGTAACAGAACCGAACGTCCCGAAGTACCAGCGAGTTCTGGACGAGTCCGTTTCGGATACGTCGGAGGGATCGTAACGATTGAGGAAGATCCGCCCGGACAGACGCTCTCCT
Organism: Planctomycetaceae bacterium; assembly: GCA_012719125.1. Taxonomy (GTDB): domain Bacteria; phylum Planctomycetota; class Planctomycetia; order Pirellulales; family Thermoguttaceae; genus JAAYAY01. The sequence goes on from JAAYAY010000009.1 coordinate 92,066, forward strand.
TTGGCCGGCGTGAGTTTCTCGATGCGACACAGTTGGCGATCGAGAGTGCCGCCCACATAGGTCTTCATCCATGTCGTGCACGTGACATTCTCCGGAGCAGAGCAGTCGAAAGCGAACTGCTCCAACCCCAGTTGCCCGAACAGGTGACTCGTATCGTCACTGGAACGTGCACGAACGAACGAATCAACCGGTACCGGGCTCGCCGTCGGCGAGATCGCAGGTCTTACCCGAATGCCGCAGCCGACAATGAAGAATAGACCAGACAGAACGATGATTCCCTGGCATCCAACCTGATAACATCTACTCGTCATGAGCCCACCTCGGATCTGTTGGTTGATGTGCGAACTCCTTTCAGAAGAGATCCTACCACCGCGATCCAGTATTGCGATTCCCCACCCGGAATGCAACGGCAATCGGCGGCCCCCCCCGTCCAGGCTTCACCCTTCACCCTTCATACAGTCTCAGCTCGCAAACGCCGAACTGGCCGACTGTCTTCTGAATGACCAAACGAACCGCTGTCGTTCGAACGGGATCGAACTGAATCACCCGGCGACGCTGTTCGTTGCCGCGCACTCGCGCGACCGTTTGCCAGGCGCCGTCCACCAGCGCCTGAACGTCGAAATCGACGCCCGCGTCCTCTCGCGTCTGAAAGCTGACGTGGAGCGAGGCCGCCTCGGCCGGCTCGGGCAGAGCAAGTTGAATCCAGTGGGGTGAAGGTTCGGCAAGATCGGGAATCCAGGCATTGCGATTGCCCCCGACCGCACGGTTCCACCCGTCGATCGCATTTTCCGGCCGCGGAACCGGCTGCTCCATCCTGATCGGCTCGGCGCCGGGCGTGAGCCGGAACTTGTAGCAGAAGGGAGTCGGCTGCACGTCGCCGTAGGAAGCCCAGTGCCCGACCGAGCAACCGATCATCGGCGCCGGATAGAGGTGCCAGGAGATGGGCGTGTGCTGTTCAACGTTGATGTGCTGCGGCCGGCCCGCTTCGAGACCGGCGTGGATGGGAGACTGCACCCAGCCGGCTTTTCCCGGCAGCACTTCGGCCTCGGCACAAGCCAGATCTTCCGGGCCGAGAAATCACCGGGCCGGCTTGCTGCTGGAGCAAACCGGCCCCGTGTGGGATGGGCCTTCAGTTGTCTCTCGCTCTCCGGCGAGGCGGATCTAAGCAGACGGCCATGCCCTTCCGGCCGTCCGCGGCCACGCCCTTGGGTGTCGCTCCGTTCAGTCCCACCACCACTGGCCGTCAGCCAGGTTGACCTCTGTGCTGGCCCGAAGTCCGGCCACTTTGCCGTCGTCGGCCTGTATATTCTCGGGTTTCAGGGCCATTTCGGCCTCGATCTGAACGCCGCCGCCGATCGGGGTCATCAGCGTGCTCCCCTTCCAGATCGCGTTCACCGCCGACTCGACCTGAGTCGGGGCATTGTAGAGCCGGACCGGGAAAGCCGCCTCGCTGCCGAGCACGGTCATTTCCCAACCGGTCTTGTGGTACATGTCTTCGCGCTGGATGTACGCGGCCGCAACCAGCATGTCGACCAGGTTTCGCAACTCGGCATAGACCGGCGACACGGCGGCCAACTGCGGATAGACGCGAGTGAAACTGGTCGTGAAGATCGTGCTGGCCCGGTTGCCCGAACCGGACACCGATCGCGTGCCCGACGAACTGACCACTTCCTGCTCGTCGACCACCTTCACGCCGTCTCCGACCAACTCCATGGCCATCCCGTCGTCGCTGGTTCGCACGCATTCGTAGTCGGGCACGAAGAACCAGCGGGCCAAAGCATTTCGCGACATCTGGGCCGGACTGGCTGACTCGACGAAGGTCGTCAGCCCTCGGACCTGGGGAAGTTCCAGGCCGATCCCGATCAGCTTCATGCGGTAGTCGGCTTCGACGAGCACCTGGGCAAATCGCGTGTCGGCAGGTATGCCGTCGACCCGAACGGTCTGCATGCCAAGGCTGGTTCGCAGGCCGTTGGCAAGATACTGGGTCTGGGCGGGCGTTGCCGTTCTGCCCGTCGATCGGAGGAATCGCTGCATCGAAGCAAGCCCCTCCGGCGTCGGATCGATCGAGCAGCCGACCATGGGCGTTTTGGTCTGATCCGGTGGGAAGGCACGCAGGGCCACGACCATGTCCTGGAGTTGCAGCACCGGGCGTCCCGAACGCAGGCCCGTCATTCGCCCGTCGGCCTCGGGAGCCCAACCTTCCGCCGGGCCGGCAATGACGATGTCGCGCGACTCGGGGTAGAGGAACACATAACGCAAACGCTGGAGGCCCGCCAGATAACGCATCTCGTCGGTCAGCACTCCGCCGTTGTCCGAGATCGCCTTCTCGAGACGGGTCAGCGAGACCTTGCGGAGGTCGCTCGGACGGGAAAGCTCGCGGGGCAGCGTCGCCTGGGCGGCAGCCACTTGCTGACGACGCAGCATGCCGCTCGGGTCGGAAACCATGTTTCGGTGCAGCACGCCTTGGGCATCCACGATCACACCCGCGCTGCCGCCACCCCCTTGGTTGTTCTGATTGTTCTGGTTGTTCTGGTTGTTGCCGCCCTGGTTGTTGCCTCCCTGATTGGGGCGGTTACCGCCACCGCCCTGGTTCTGGTTGCCTTGATTCTGCTGGGCCCATACATCACCGGCCAGCAGCCCGAAACACGCCATGGCGACGGCTGCCAAGCGGACGGGCGTTCGGATTCCGAGTGCTTGCCAACGCATTCCACATTTCTCCGATTCGACAGAAATTGGCCGGTACGCTCCCACCGATTCGGCCTCGCAACGGGCCGCGGTGGGAGCGGGGATAAGCGTAGTCAGATCTCCAATGAGATGCGTTTCCGCCCACGATCAGCGGAAAGTCGCTACCCCATTGATCTTAATTTGGCAACCTGGGCAAAGCAAGAATTTCGTTCCATTTTGGCGGTCGGGGACACTTCTGATCGGGTCTTTCGGGCGGGACCGGAACGCTGGTCGAGAGCTGGGAAACCGGCTCAAGAACACGAGAGTACTCCACCTAATGGAGGGGTGTTGTCGCCGCTTCATTGTCGCCCGCGGTTCGTCTCTGTAAGCTAAGATGACTCTGCGTTCGCCGTAGACAAGCAGACGAGAACACTGCGTTGATCTGATCCCCAAGAGCCGAGCAACATGACTTTGTCCCCTGATACGCTGCGAAAGCTGGGCCAGTACGATACGCCGACGATCTGTAACGTGATCGAGCTCTTCGATGTCCGTCCGAGGAACACCGGGTTCATGGACGGCCGCATTCGAGCCGGTTTTCCTGAGTTGCCCCCCATGGTCGGATTCGCATCGACCGCCTCATTTCGCAGCGACGCCCCTCCCCTGGGTGGCGACGCTTACGGCGACCTCGCCGATCAGGTGGAGGCCTTCGGCCGTCTGCCCGGGCCGCCGGTGATGGTCTTCGAAGACTTGGACGATCCCCCGGTCGGAGCCACCTTTGGGGAAGTCATGTGTTCTGTCTATCAGGGATTCGGTTCGGTCGGGCTGATCACCTCGGGCGGAGGACGCGATCTGCTGCAGGTGAAGGCGCTCAACTACCCTGTGTTCACCGGGTCGACCATCTGCGCCCATGCCTACTGCCACATTCTTCACCTGGGACTTCCCGTTCGTGTGGGCGGACTCACGGTTCGTCAGGGCGACTTGTTGCACGGAGATGCGAACGGCGTCACCAGCATCCCGGTCGAGATCGCTTCGGAGGTGGCGGATCTGGCAGGGCCGTTCATTGCGGCCGAGAAGATCCTCCTCGACTACGTGCGCGGGCCCGGCACCAGAACGCTTGCCGGGCTGGCGGCCGCCCGCGACGAGTTCCAGGCGGCCGTTGCCCAACTTCGCCGCCGGATCGGTCGGCCAGGGTGAACGTCACATCCCGGATTCGTCTCCAGAGGGGCCGTAGAGGGCGGGAACGGGTACGTCGTTCACCCGCAGGTAGACGCACAGGTGTGCCCGATGGTGAATGCTGTGGCTGAGCACGAAGCTGCGCAGCATGGCGCCGCGGGTGGTGGTGAAAATCGTTTGCCCGCCCTTGAGAAGCGCCCAGGGTTTCGCGAACTGCTCGTCCGAGGCCGCCGCGATCGCTTTGCGGCCGGAAGCCACGTTCTGGTCGAATCGATCGAGAATTTCCTGCTTCGACGCGGGCACGGGCGTTCGGTAGGGCTCGCCGCCGGGAGGTGCTACGTCGAGCGAATCCTGGTTCAACGACAGATCGGCCCATTTCGGGATCTCTGCCAAGTGCATTCCTACCCACCCGATCGAGTTCGATTTCTCGTGGATCTTCCAGTCCAGCTTGTCTTCCGGAATCCGCTCCAGCACCTTTCGCGTGGCGGCCATTTCCTGATCGAATTCGGGCAGAATCGCTTGACTGAGACTCATGGCTTTCTCCAAGATAGGGTGGTCCGGACCAAAACGATCTATTCTTGCCGACCGCGGCGGCAAGTCAAGGTACTCTGGTCGTCCGTTGACATCACGCCCGCAGATCGAAGGGGAAAAAGCCGATGCCACGTTGGGAGAATCGAACCGTGTTTGCCGCAATGGCTCTGGTGTTTTGCTCGGGATCGTTGCCGGGGGACGATGGGATGTCACAGGCCAAGCGTTATCTCATCATCCACGCCGACGATGCGGGAATGTGCCACTCGGAGAACCGCGGGACCATCGATGCAATGGAAGGCGGAATTGTCTCGTCGACGAGCATCATGGTGCCTTGTCCCTGGTTTCCGGAGTTCGCCCGCTGGGCTCGGGAGAATCCCGACCGGGACTGCGGCGTGCACCTGACGCTCAATTCCGAGTGGGAGCACTATCGCTGGGGCCCCGTGGCGCCGCGAGATCAAGTGTCCAGCCTGGTCGACGAACAGGGGTATCTCTGGGACAACGTGGACCAGGTGAGAGAGCACGTGAAGGTCGAAGAGGCCGCCATCGAGTTGCGTGCGCAAATCGATCGCGCCAAGGCCTTCGGCGTTCCCGTCACTCATCTCGACACGCACATGGGCGCGATCGTCAGTCGGCCGGACCTGGTGGAGTTATACGTCAAGCTGGCCCTCGAGTACGACCTGCCGATTCTTGCTCTGCGGGAGATCGACGCCGAAATGGCCCGGGAATACCCGGCCCTGGCCCAGCGGCAGGAGATGGTGCTGGCCCTGTTCAAGCAGCGCGGCCTTCCCGTTCTGGACCACTTGGCCCAGTTCTACGGCGGCGACACCCACCAGGAGCGGAAGGAGAACTACCTGAAGTGCCTGCGCACGCTGCCGCCCGGCACCAGCCAGCTCATCATCCACTGCGGCTACGACGATGCAGAACTGCGAGCGGTGACCAACAGCGCCTCGCGACGCGACGGCGACCGGCGGATCTTCACCGATCCGGAGGTGATCGGCGAGATCCGCAAGCTGGGAATCGAAGTGATTACGTGGAAGCAGTTTCGCCAGCGGCAGTAGCTTCCGGCGGCCACCATCACCTCACTTCGTAGTCAACTCGAAGCGCCCCAGATCGGTCTGCTCCCCTTTCTTTGCCGTGAACTTGTGCTCCGATTTCTTCGGATCGGTGTACCTCCCCTTGAGTTGGTCGGGGCCGCCGTACTGCATCGACGCGAAGTTGGTCTTGCCCCACAGGAAAGTGACCACATAGTCGCCTTCCGGGACGCCGTCACCCGCCTCGTACGTATTGATCTCGAATTTCCCTTCTTCGTTGGTCATTCCTTGGCAGACCCATCCCATTTCGGTGTCGAGGCCTTCGACCGAGTGACAGGTGACCTGCAGGCCGGCGGCCGGGTTCCCGTCCACGTAGACCTCCCCGGCGACGGGATAGGTTTCCTCCCGTTCGGGATGAGCGTCACCGCAGGAGCAGAAGAAAACGCATACGGGGAGAAGCCAAGAGAGCCGTTTCACCGCTGACATCATTTCCAGGTTCCAATTTGCTTCGGGGAGAATTACAGAAGGACCGTCCTTACGTGCCCCCCACGCAGGGCGCCGCATCTCAAGGTGTTCCGGCCGCCTAAGGGAGTTGAACGGGTTCGCCGTTCCTGCGGGTAAGCAACGACGCCAGGGTTCGGGCGTCAACGGTCTCGCTGATGAACGTCACGGAACCGTCGCAAAGGAGGAATTGGGCGCCTCCGGGGTGGAAGCAATGGTAGCCTCGGTCCCGGATGTTCGAACAGTTGATGAGGCAGGGACCGGCCGGGGTGCTGGAGCCGTCCCAAGCGGTGCCGCTGTAAAGGGTACCGCCGTGCCAGTTGTTGCCGTTGAGAATATCTCCCCAGCCCCCTCCGTTGATCGGCCCAAGCAGGGCGCTCACCTCGCTGTCTGCCGGAGATCGCAACTCGTAGATCGTGGCGCCGCCGGTTCGTTCGCCGGCGACAATGGTATTGGACGTGCCGTCCATGAAGGCTGCCATATTGCTCCCGCCCGTCTCCCATTTCCCACTGGTCGGATTGAGGCCGTAGAAATCCAGAGCGCCGACGATGGAGCCGTATGTCCACCCTTCTCTTTGGGCTTGGCTCCGGAAGCCGCCACTGGCGATACCCTCGTTGGGACAGTAATCCGAAGGCGCCGCACGAAACTTGATCATGGGGAAATTGATGTTCGTGTAGTCGGCATCGTAAGTGCGGGCGGTGCCGCCGCCTGGCGCCGACGGGCAAAGGAATACCGGCAGTACCTCGTCGATCAGGTCGGCATTCGGCGGCATGAAGGGGGGAAGATTCGTGTTGTACTGGTCATAGAGCGCTGTCTGCTCCATGAAGGGAAGAATAGGAATCGACCAGACATTCGCGTTGACCCCGTCCAGGCTGGCGGGATAATTGGGCGGATCGATCATGAACGAAAAGGGGAATGCCTTGAACGTGTCGTGGTAGTTGTGTAATGCCAGGCCGATCTGCTTCACGTTGTTGGAGCACTGCGACCGGCGTGCCGCTTCCCTGGCTGCCTGAACCGCGGGAAGCAAAAGCGCAATAAGAATGCCGATGATGGCAATCACGACGAGAAGCTCAACGAGGGTGAACCCCTCATGACCTCTCCCAGCAGAAACTCGATTGATCTTCATTCCGATTCCCCTTGTGCAGAATCACATGAAATACAGTGTCCCGCCGGCACGGCCGGGAGCGGACATGCGACAAGAAAGAGCAGAAGAACGAGAACACGGGCTGCCGAGACGGCCCGAGATCAAATTGCAGCCGGGTGCCTGAAAAGAAGAGGAGCGGTTGGGGCGTGACGACTCCCACGTGCCGTGAAGCGACCAGTCCGGATGATCCCGACCGGAGCGGGAACTGCACTGCGCAACCACTCTGCCGTCTCCCTCTGCTAGGTCACGGAAAGACGGGAACGAAACAGGCCGAATTGACGTCGGCGCTCGCAATTCTAGGTCCCGTTATTGGACGCGCCAAGCAATTATGGTGTTCGTCGGAAAAATTCCAGCAGCTTTCTGCAGTTTAGCAGCGCAAACCGTCTCGCCCCAACAGAATTCGACCAAACAGCCCTTACTGGCAAAATCGCCGGATTCAAGCGAGTTGACGGATGGGGCAAGACCTGCTGAGCGGCTCCCACTCGCGCGTCTCGCGAAGTCCTGGCAGGCCGTTTCTGGAAACCGCTTGGTACGACAAACCCACCGCCCAAAAACGCGTGGTCATCCACGTGCCAAGTGCGGCTAGCCGCATCGCTCGGCACCGGGCGGGAGACTGAGGGCCGTGTCCACGACCGCCCGCAGTGTTCAGAAATCCTCTGCTTGCACCAACAATCGTTCGCCGAACGTCACATCCTGTTCCAACGCCCCTGCCAACCGATCGAGATACTCTTCCCGCGAAATCTCAATCGCTCCGAGTCGCTTCGTGTGGGAAGTAACCATCTGCAGGTCGAGGAGCAAGAAGCCGCTCGCTCGGAGATGGGCAACCAGGCATGCCAACGCGACTTTGGATGCGTCTCGTTCCCGGTAGAATTTCGACTCGGCCGCGAACAGCCCGCGGATGCTGACGCCGTACACCCCCCCCACCAGCCGACCGTCGCGCCGGGCCTCGACGCTGTGGGCGAAGCCGAGCCGGTGAAGACGCGTATAGGCTTCGATCATCCGCGGCGTGATCCAGGTACCCCCGAGCCGTCCCGGCCCGGTCGCGCAGGCAGCCATCACCTCGCGAAAGGCCCGATCGCAAGAAACCTCGAAGCGTCCTTGCCGCAAGGTCCGCCGCAACCGCCGCGAGATGTGCAGACCGTCCAGCTCCAAAACCCCCCGCGGATCCGGCGACCACCAGGCCATGGGCTGCGAATCGCTTCCGAAGGGCCAGGGAAAAACGCCGTGCATGTAGGCATCCAACAGCCATGCAGGTTCCAATTCGCCGCCGATCGCGAGCAGACCGTCCTCGTCGGCCTGTTCGACCGGGGGGAAAACTCGTGATGGAGGGATCAGGATGGCCACGGTTCCATCCTATCCGTTTTCAACGGGTGATCGAATGGGTTGCACGCAGGAATCGATTGCCGGCGGCGAAGATTTCGGAAACCGGTGTGAATTGGCATCCCAGTCAGTCGGCGATTGCTTTGCGGGAAGAGGTTCGTTGAGCGAATGACAAGCTGAATGGCTTGCCACCCTAACGGGGGCCAGGTATACTTCGTATAAGTGCTCGCCCGTCTCTTCACCAAGCAAGCATCTCCAACCGCAAGTGCCATGACTTCCATCGCGCACATTTCCCTTCCTCAATACGAGATCATGATCGAACACGGTGTGTTCGACGGAGAGTATCGCCAGCGCGTCGAGTTGATTCGAGGGGAGATTCGGCAGATGAACCCGATCGGCTATGAACACACCGCGGTTGTCGACTTCCTTGCGGAGTGGAGCTTTCGGTCGGGGACTTCGACCGATCGGCGGGTACGTATTCAGCACACGCTTCGCCTGCCCGATTCGGATAGCGCTCCCGAGCCGGACGTCGCGTGGGTCGCGCGAAAGAGCTACACTCAACATCCATCAGGAGCGGACGTGCTGCTCCTCGTTGAGGTTGCAGACACCAGCCTTGCCGGAGACTGCGGCGAGAAGGCGGCCCTGTATGCCGGCTCGAGCATTCGCGACTATTGGGTCGTCGACGTTCAAGGTCGGAGCCTGATCGTCCACAGAAATCCGCAGGGTGACATCTACGGCGAAGTCCGGACCCTGCGCGGCGACGACTCGATTGCGCCTCTCTGCGATCCCGCGGCTCGTCTCACGGTGCGAGACCTGTTCTCGATGCTCTGACGCGGCGGCGCGCGATGTGAGTCTGCCGGAGAGCCTTTCGGCCGAGCCTGCCACTCGCTCAGGACCGGCAACCGTTCGAACCGGCACAACCCTTCCCCCCTGCGTCACCCGAGGGCAATGCCTATCCGTTTCCGTTTGACATGCCCCGGTTGTGGTGTAGGTTTGAGTGCGAGACAGCCTGTTGCTTGCGTGCAACATGATGTCGATACACTACATCCGGCCGCGTCGTTTGCTGCCGGGCCACCACACGCGCCCAGTTGGCTGCTTGCCGGCCGACTCCCAGAAGGGGTATGGAATTCCGGAGCAATCCGGTTGCCCATCAACAGCGTCATGTTCTCGGAGCCCTTGGAACAGCCGATGGCGGTCGCCGAAGCGCCGCCGCCCGAGCGGATCTTGATCGTCGACGACGACAAGTCGATTGTTGAGGTTCTGTCGCACCGTCTGTCCACGCAAGGGTTCGAACCGCTCGCCGCCCACACCGGCGCCGACGGTCTGCAACGGGCGCGAGAGGATCGACCGAGCCTGATCCTGCTCGATCTGCGATTGCCCGACACCGACGGCCTGAGCATCTGCCGGGAATTGGTGGATTCCTCCGACACCTGGGATATCCCGGTCATCATCGTGACCGGGCGTGACGACCCCGACATCGTCCGCCGCTGCCGGGCCGCCGGTTGCCGCTTCTTCGTTCACAAGCCCTACGATCCCAACGCGCTCCTGATTCTGATTCGCCAGGCCCTGGAAGACTGGATGTAGGGTGTCGCGCCCCGTGACAAACACGGGTGACGTGAGCGTCTCGGACGTGTGTTGGATCTGAGCTTGCCGGAAGACCACGGCCTCGCCTGGATCGGGCCACAACGCTCCCGAATTGTCCCAGCAGTGCCATCCCCGGCTCACTCCACCGCAAACTCCGCCTACCTACTCCGCCAGCTCCTCGCCAGCAGCCCCGCCGCCATCCCCCCGGTCCGCCCGTTCCACGACTACCTCGCACTCCGGCAGCGACTTGAGAAACAACCGGCCGTAGGGCTTCGTGCGGATCCGCGGATCGAGAATCACCACGATCCCCTCGTCCGTCCGCGAGCGGATCAGCCGGCCGAAGCCCTGCTTGAGCTTGATGATGGCCGTGGGGATCTGGAAATCGGTGAACGGGTTGCCGCCCCGGGCCTGGATCGCCTCGATCCGCGCCTGGGTCAGCGGATGGTCGGGCACGCTGAAGGGGAGCCGGGTGATGATCACGTTGCGCAATGCGTCGCCCGGCACATCGACGCCCTGCCAGAAACTATCGGTTCCGAACAGGACCGACCGGGGATTGCTCTTGAACCGTTCGAGCATCTGGGTCCGCGGCAGCCCTTCCGACTGGCTGTAGAGCGCCATGTCGTTCTCCGCCAGCCAGGGCACGAGCGTCTCCGTCATGCGGCGCATCATTTGGTAGCTGGTGAACAGCACGAAGGCGTGCCCGTCGGTGCGGGCCACATAGCGGCGGACCATGTCGGCAGCCTTCCGCTCGTAGGCCTCCGATTGCGAGGCCGGGTCGGGCATGCCGTCGACCAGGATCAGTTCGGCCTGCTCGCGATAGTTGAACGGGCTCCCCTGATAAAGCGTTTCGGCCCGGGTCAGCCCGATCCGCGATTTGAAGAAGTCGAAGGAGTTCTTACCGGTCGCCAAGGTGGCACTGGTGAGAACGACCGTGGGAACCTCGTCAAACAGAGCCTCACGCAGGGCGGGCCCAACGTCGATGGGAGCGGCGGCTAACTTCACTCGCAAACGGCGGCGGTAGTAGCTGCGCTCGACCCAATAGACCGCCTCGGGCACCCGCTGGCTCCGCCAGTCCTCGACCAACTCCGCCAGCCCCTTAAGCCGATCGCGGGCGGCCAGAAAGTCCTGCCGCTCCTCGGGTGCGTCGATCCCGTCGGCCACCTCGCGGACCGCTCGGGCCAGGTTCGCCAGGCCTTCGCTCAGCGGATTGGGAACGATCCTCGGCTCGCGAACCCGTCCGTTGCTGCCGCGGTGATTTTCCACCCAAGCGTCGATCGCATCAAAATAGTCGCCCGCCCGCTCCCGGCACTCGGCCACGAGCCGCTGGGCTTCCCTCGCCGACTTCTGCACGAGCAGGCCCTTGTTCGTGCGGTCGTTGTAGAGCTTGTTCAGGATGTAGTCGACCTGGCCGCTGGTCACGCCGATCCCCAGGTGGTCGCCCGCCACGGCTTCGAGGGTGTGGGCCTCGTCGACGATCAGTACGTCGTAGTTGGGCAAAATGCTGGCGTTCTGACGCCGCAACGCCAGATCGCTGCACAACAAGGCATGGTTCACGACCAGGATCTGGGCGTTGTGGACCCGCCGCCGGGCCTTGAAGTAAAAGCAGGCTTTGTGCTGCGGGCAGTTGCGGCCCATGCAGTTGCCCGAGTCGCTGGCCACCTCGTCCCAAACCTGCGCCAGCGGCTGAAAAGCCAGGTCGGCCCGCGACCCGTCGTTCGTATCGCGAGCCCAATCGCTGATCTGGCGGAGCTGCTCGAATTCCTCGTGGGTTGCAAACAATCCCGACGCTCGGGCCAGGGCGTTGTGCAGCCGGCGAAGGCTCAAGTAGTTGCCGCGTCCCTTGACCAGCACCGCCGTGAACTCCAGCGGAATGACGCTGTTGAGGAAGGGAATGTCCTTGGAGATCAGTTGCTCCTGGAGGCTGATTGTATGGGTCGAGACGACGATCCGCCGTTTGGTGTCGTCGGGCCCGGTCTGGGTCGCATCGAGGATCGCGGGCACCAGGTAGGCAAAACTCTTGCCGACCCCGGTGCCGGCCTCGACGATCAGGTGCCTCTTCGCCTTGATGGCCCCGTCGACCGCCTCGGCCATCGCCAGTTGCTCGGGGCGATGCTCGTAGTGCTTCATCCGTGCGGCAATGCGGCCTTCCGGGCCGAGGATATCCTGGGGGGTGAGCATGGGCAACGGGCGATAATGCCTTCAGTGTCAGGGCTTTCCGGTTGGGTGCCGGGAGAACCTCTCAGCCTATCATTGGGCAGACTGCCATGGTAGGGAGCCAAGAATCGGTCCGAAGAATCGAATAGCCGAACGTGGCGAGAACCGAAGACCCCTCCGGATAGTGCCCGGCCAGCCCTTCCATGGCTGGTCGACCTCCGTTTGTTGTGCTATCCTCGCACGTACAACCTGACGCGTAAGCGAGGACTGAAACCGTGTTCTCTTCATCCCCTCCACACTGACCCGACGCGTAAGCGAGGTCAGAAACCGTATTCTCTCTATCCTCGCCCACCCTTTCCCCTCGCTGTCGAATATCAGGCCGACAAGCCCAGAGGTGACATCTCATGCCTATCGAGTTCCGTTGCACCCAGTGCAATAAGCTTCTTCGCACGGGCGACGACACGGCGGGCAAGCAGGCCAAGTGCCCGGAGTGTGGGGCCGTCATGTCGATCCCCGTGCCCGATCAAGGGCCGGTTCCCCCAAGCCAACCGATGGGAGGTTTCCAGGCCGCGGCCAGCCCCTTCGGCGCCGCGCCGGCTCCGGCGCCGCCTGATTCCTTGAATCCCTACCAGTCGCCGACCGGTCTCGGCCCCGAACCGCAGTTCTTCGCGTCTCCCGGCGAGATCCGGCCCACCCCTCTTGACTTCAGTGCGACGTTCTCTCGCACCTGGACGGTATTCGTCGACCGCTGGCTGTATGTTTTCGGTGCGAAAATCTTGTTGATGGTAATTACGTTCATCATTTTCGGCGTAATCCAGGTGGCCCAAATCGGTTTGGGAGCAGTCGTTCAGAACGGCCCGATTGTCTTCGCCTGCACACTGTTGAGCCAAGTGGTCGGTAACGTTGTGCAGGTGTGGCTGAACATTGGAATGATCCTGTTCCTTCTCGGTGTAGTCCGCGGAGAGGAACCGCGATTCGGCCTGATATTCGCCGGTGGGCCGTTCCTGCTGTCAATCATCCTCTGCATCATCCTGTTGGGACTTCTGACACTCGGCCCTGCGGGTCTTGCCGCAGGTCTGCTTTACCTTGGGGGAGTGCCTCCTTGGGTTAATCTTACCGCCTTCCTCATAATCCTATTGGTTCCTGGCATTATCCCGTTCACGTTCATGTTCTTGCAGGCACCTGTACTGATCATCGATCGGAATATGGGAGTGATCGATGCCCTGTCGACATCTCGCCAGGTGATGGCCGGCAATAAACTCACTCTGTTCCTAATTCACCTGGTTGCCCTGCTTGTTGCGATCTTCGTTGGCCTGCTCACGTGCCTGATCGGTCTCGCAGTCTATTCCTACATCTACGCCCCGATTCTCTATATCGTCATCTACCTCAGCGTCACCGGCCAGCCGACCATGGCCGATCGCTACGCGATGCCGTCGGAGCAGCCGGGTGGATCGCCGTTCGGACAAGCTTCACCTCCGGGCAGTTCGCCGTTCGCGTAGTAGAGTGTCGAAGGAAACAACTTCCTGCACGTAGCCGAAGTCGCCAGACTTTGGCCGCTCAGCCAGACTTTGGCTATTCAACGCGAGCACCAAGTCCCGGCGAATTCGGCTGCGTACTCGTGCGACGCCTGAACTGCACTGCCCCCTCGCGAGGGCCCGCGAGGCGATTTACAATGACGTTCGTGACCACTCCCCACGAACTGCCCACCTCGCCGATCCCCTCCCGTCTTGATCCCACCGTGCTGGGGACGGCTTGCTGTATTGGCTCTTCCCTGTGCTACACGGTGGCCAATATCTGTCTCCGCCAACTGGCGGGCTGGGACGTCCATCCCGCCTGGGTCATCACCGTCAAGGAGACAATCACCGTCGCGACCGTGGGCCCCTTCCTCCTCTGGCTGATCTTGCGGGGCAGTCTCAGATTCCGCGACTTCAAGGTCCTGGCTGTACTGGCGGCGGTCGGAATCGGCGTGCAACTGGCCGGAAACCTAAGCGTCCAATGGGCCTTCGGTGCCGTCGGACTGACGGTCACCACGCCCACGGCCATGGGTGTGATGCTGGTCGCCAGTGCCGTCATCGGCTTCGTCTGGCTGGGAGAACGGGTCACCCGCCAGTCTATGCTGGCCATCGCCTTGCTGATCTCGGCCATTACGCTGCTCGCCGTGGGAACCGGGATCAGCCGGCAGTCGGGCGATGTGGCGGCGGCGAACCTGGTGCCGCTCGGCGTCGCCCTGCTGGGAGTCGGGGCCGCCGCCTTGGGCGGAACGATGTTCGCCACCCTGGCCGCCGCCGTCCGCTATGCCGGCTCGAGAAAGACGCCCGTTTCGGTCATCGTGTTCGTGATCACGGCAGTGGGCGTCATCTCCTGCGGGTTGCTCAGCCTTCATCACATCGGGTTGGCCGGCATGGCCGCCACCCCCGGCGACCGCCTGGCCTGGATGGTCGCCTCGGGCGTCTTCAACCTGCTGGGGTTCCTGCTGATCACCAACGGACTCCAGTTGACGCCCCTGGTTCATGCCAACGTGCTGAACGCCTCCCAGGTTGCCCTGGCCGCCGTGGCGGGGATGGTCCTCTTCCAGGAGCAGAACAACGTCTGGCTCACCATCGGCGTGGTCTTGACGATCGTGGGCATCTTCCAGATCGGCCGCGACAAGGCCGAGGAGGCCCTGGAGGCCGTCTAGCAGCCCGTTGAAAATCGGCTGTTGCACGGAACCGCCGCTGTATAGAATGGACGCGATAGCATCCCAGCGGGATCCTCGCACCGCCTTGTCCTTTGGTTGCCCAGGTCAGCCAACCAGAACCGGGAATCTGTCATGTCGCGATCTGCACCGTTGCTCCTTATCGCTTTCGCCTGTTCGTGCCCGTTGTCCCCGGCTGTCGCCGACGACTGGCCGCAATGGCTGGGACCCGAGCGCGACAGCGTCTGGCGCGAAGACGGCATCGTCGATCGTCTTCCCGAAGGCGGCCTGAAGACCGTGTGGCAGGCGGAAGTGTCGCTGGGCTACGCCGGCCCGGCCGTGGCCGAGGGACGCGTCTATCTGGCCGACTACGTGAAGACCTCGGGCGAAGTGACCAACAATCCTGGCCGCCGAGACCGGCTCGAGGGGAGCGAACGCGTGCTGTGCTTCGATGCCGCCTCGGGTGCGATCGTCTGGAAGCACGAGTACAGCCAGGCCTACGAATTCTCGTTCCCCGGCGGACCTCGCTGCACGCCGGCGGTTGTGGGCGGCAAGGTCTACTCGCTCGGCGCCGAGGGCCGGCTCGTGTGCCTCAACGCGGCCGACGGAAAACTCGTCTGGGAAGTCGATTTCAAGACAGCCTACGGCGCCGCGACGCCCATGTGGGGATTTGCGGGCCATCCGCTCGTCGACGGCCGGTTTGTTTACTGTATCGTGGGCGGCAAAGGCAGCGTTGCCGTGGCTTTCGACAAGGACACGGGCAAGGAACTCTGGCGGGCCCTCGATGCAAAAGAACAGGGCTATAGCCCGCCCACCATGATCGACCTGGCCGGAACGAAGCAGCTCGTCATCTGGCATGCCGAATCGATCAACGGCCTCGATCCGGCCACCGGCAAGACGCTCTGGAGCGTGGCTCTCAAACCCGACTTCGGCATGGCGATCGCCGGGCCCCGTCTGCTCGGCTCGAAGCTCTTCGCCAGCGGAGTCCGCAGCGCGAGCGTGCTGATCGAGTTGACCGGCCCGTCGACGGCCGACATCCTTTGGCGAGGCACTCCCGACACGAGCGTCTATTCCGCCAACGCCACCCCGTTT
The DNA here is from genome assembly GCA_012719125.1 of Planctomycetaceae bacterium. Lineage (GTDB taxonomy): Bacteria > Planctomycetota > Planctomycetia > Pirellulales > Thermoguttaceae > JAAYAY01. The sequence goes on from JAAYAY010000009.1 coordinate 107,934, forward strand.
CTTGAAGGCGACGTGATGTACGGCTGCGACGGCTCCGGCACGCTCATCTGTGCCCAGTTGAGCGACGGCGCCCGTCTCTGGGAAACGTCGCAACCCACCTCAGGCGATCGCGGCAAACGCTACGCCACCGCCTTCCTCATCAAGCACAAGAACCGCTTCTTCCTGTTCAACGAATCGGGCCACTTGATCCTCGCCAATCTGTCTCCCCGGAACTACGAGGAACTGGGCCGCTGCCCGATTCTCGAACCGACTAACATCACCATGGGCCGGCCCGTCGTCTGGAGCCATCCGGCATTCGCCCGCAGGTGCGTGTTCGCCCGCAACGACAAAAAGCTCGTGTGCGTCTCCCTGGCAGCCGAGTGAGCCCAGTAGGTCCCGTGCGGCGGAGACTGCTGAAAAAGTTGGGCCCGATGTCTTGGTTTTGATCGGTTCGCGTTCTGTTTTGGTTCGACCCGGGCGAAGATGGAACCTGCGCTTGCGCCGGATGGACCCTTTTTCAGTAGTCTCCGGCGCCCGGTACCTACGTTTTCCACCGGCCGCTATCGCCCATTTTGCCACAGAGACGAGCTTGCCGATATCGGCACGATTGGGGGGCAAAAGGGGTGGACGAGAAATCTGGAACCCGACGCCGAGATCCGCGCAACGAGCCGACGATTCCCTTGATCGTCATTCCCGCGAAGGCGGGGATCCAGAGGCTCGGCAAACGGCTGGATCCCCGCCTTCGCAGGAATGACGCGCAGGGCGGCTGTCTCGATGGAGACCTTGTTCCCACGAATCACGCAAGGCCGTTCAGTCGAGATGCGCCGCAATGAAGTCGACGGCCTTGCCGACCGTTTTGACGTCGAGGGCTTCCTCTTCGTCCATCTCGATATCGAACTCTTCCTCGAACGCGGCGATCAGTTCGACGCTCTGCATCGACTCCGCCCCGAGGTCCTCCACGAACTTCGATTCGTCGTGAATCTGCCCGGCCTCAAGATTCAACGTTTCGGCCACCACTTTGATGACGCGTTCTCGCACATCGCCTGCCATCTCGATAACTCCTTCGCGTATAAGCCATTCCGTAACTTCGCAACGCCGCTCCACAACCGCTCATCGCCCCTTTGCCATTTCTGCATGTCACCGGGCGGCAACCGCCTGCTTGTACTTCTCCACGCGGGCGTTCAGGGCGACGAGTTCGTTCTCCATCTCTCGGACGAACTTGTTTCCGTCGTAGTTGCCACGGACGGCCTCGAAATCGGCGGCAACGTCGTCTGCGGTGCCGTCCTGGCCGAATCCGGTGCGGATCACGTTGTCGAATTCCTTCGAGGCGTCGTTCAACACGAGCTTGAGGAACTTCTGCCGGGTCTTGAGCAGCTCGTCGGCAAGTTCCACCGTGTCGCCGATGGTGAGGTCGTCGAGCCGCTTGCCGAACACGGTGGCGTATGCCTCGCGGATCCAGGCCCATTCGTCGGCGGAGTAGGCCTGCAGGACGGCGTCCAGTTCCCGATTCATGGCATCCAGGTCGGCGATTCGACCTTCAACGACGGCCGCACAGAGATCGTCGAGCCGCTTTCGCGGCATCATCTGCCCGCCGATATCGACCCACTGCTCGTCGTAGACGGCCCCTTCGGCAACGGCGAACGCTTCCGAGAGCGGAAGCTCAGGCCGCTCCAGCAGGACTTCCGCCCGGGCCAGGACCTTGTCGAGGAGGTACATGCCGATGGCCGAACGGTAGAACTTCTGTCCGGTCCGCAGCAGAATCCGCTTCACGTCTGCGCCGTTCATGTTGACCAGATCGATATTGCGGTCCGTGTTGTCGAGGAGTTCCTTCATCTTCTCCGATCCCCGGATCATCCGCCCAACGGTCAAGGGGCTGAACACGTCGAAGGTGATGCGGTCGCGTTTGGGGCCCTTGCGGCGGTCGCGGGCGGGCCACTTGGCGGCGTCGCGGACGGTACCCACGGTGGTGAAGTTGAAGCCGGGGGTCATCAAGCAGCGGCCCGACGGGGTGGCTTCCAGGTAGCTGAAGGGGAAGTCCGAGGTGTCGAAGGTCCGCGAGTGCTTGCCGAGCACGACGCTGAACGGTCCCACGCGGCAAGGCCACATCATGTAGCTGAAGGAGCCCGTCTTGCAGCCTCGCTCCAGCTTGCCTTCGTGAACCGGTCCGAGCTTGTAGAGGTGGTTCGACTGATTCGTGCCGCTCCCGGCGTTGTAGAAGCTGAACCAGCCGGCGATCAGCAGGGTCGATTTGTGGTGGGTCACCGTATAGGGTCCGGCAAACACGCTGCACGCCTCGCCGTGGAATCCTTCGCAGTTGGCGAAGAACAGCGAACCTTCGCTGGAGAATTGCCTGCCGATCTGGCAGCCCTGGCCGATGAAGCTCTTGCCGATGATTGCGCCACCGGCGACCTTGGAGCCTTCGGCGATGATGAAACTCTCGGCTTGCACGTCGCAGCCGATCCGGGTGGGGGCCTGCTGGCTGCTTAGCACCGAGCCGTTGGATAGGAGGGCGGCGCCGTCGATCACGGCATGGGGGCCGACGTTGACGTCGACGATGCACTTGGTATGGCGGATTCGGGCGCCCGCTCCGATCCGCCCGTGGGAATGTCTGGCTCTGGCCGATTCCGCCTTGGCAAAGCCGCGAAGCTTTTCGGCGAGCCCGGCCCGATAGCGGTGCAGGCACAGGAGATGGGCGAACTGGCTGTCGAGCCGGTCGAACAGGGCAACTTCGCGTCCCCCGCCTTCGTTCAGCACTTCGATCTCGACGCCGTTGCCGAAGGTTGCGTCGGGGCGGGTCTCGATCGTGCCCACGTTCTCGATACACGCTCCGTCGCCGATGTCGTAGCGGGCGATGTGAACGCCGATGTTCGCAATACGAACGTCACTGCCGATCGAACAGGCGAAGATCGACGCCCCGTCGATCCCGCAGGTCTTCTCGATGCCGGCCTCGTCGGTCAGCGTGCCGCCGTTGGCCCCGAGCCGCACAACGCCCCCGAACAAAGTGTTCCGCACTCTTTCCGGCCGGAAGCCGGCGGCCACCTCGACCAGTCCCCAGTCGGCCGAAGTGCAACCCCGGCCGGCGAGCGTCTCGATTTCCTCCGGAGTCAGGGGGCGGTACTTCACAGAACTCACGTGGTCAGGCATGGATTGCTCCTCATGATCCGATAGGTATCGTCGGCGATGGCCGCTTCTTCATCGGTAGGAATAACAAGGACGGCGGTCGGGCTCTCGGGGGTACTGACGGCGCCCTCGCGCCGGGCCACGGTTTGCTCGTTCCGTTCCGCGTCGAGCGCGATGCCGAGGCCTTCGAGGTTGCTGCAAGCGTTTGCCCGGACCGCGGAGGCGTTTTCGCCGATGCCGCCCGTGAACACGATCGCGTCGACCCGCCCCAACACGGCCATGTACATGCCGATGTATTTCTTGATGCGATAGCAGAAGACGTCGATGGCCAGTTTCGCGCGGCGATCGCCCTGCTCGCTCCGCTGGAGCAGCGTCCGCATGTCGTTCGACTTGCCGCTGATCCCCAGCAGTCCGGACTGCTTGTTGCAGAGCTTATTGAGCGAGGTTACGTCGTACCCCCGGTCGGCGAGGTAGAAGAGGATGGCCGGGTCGAAATCGCCGGTTCGGGTTCCCATCACCAGGCCCTCCAGGGGCGTCAGTCCCATGGAGGTATCGACCGATCGTCCGCCACGGACCGCGGTCATCGAACTGCCGTTGCCCAGGTGAATGGTGATGCAGTTGAGGGCGTATTTGTCGATCCCCAGCAGTTCGGCAGCGCGGCGTGCCACGTAGCGGTGGCTGGTGCCGTGGAAGCCGTAGCGGCGGATGCCGAACTTCTCGTAGAGCTGGTAAGGCAGCGCGTAGGTGTAGGCGACCTCGGGAATCGTGGCGTGAAAGGCCGTATCGAAGCAGGCGACCTGGGGCACGTCGGGCAGTTCGTGCATGGCCGCACGGATCCCCGTCAGGTTGGGCGGATTGTGCAGCGGCGCCAGGTCGGCAAAGCGTTCGATCGAGGCGATGACCTCGGGCGTGATCAGAACCGAGCCGGTGAACTCCTCGCCGCCGTGCACCACGCGGTGGCCGACGGCCCCGATCTCCTCGGCGGTTTCGAGCACTCCGTCGGGGCCCGTCAACGTCTCGAGGATCAGGGCCATGCCTTCTTCGTGGTCGGCAATCTGGCCCTCCAACCGGCGGATTTCGTCGGCGTAGTGATGTTGAAGGGCGCTCCCTTCCTCCCCGATGCGTTCGACCAGCCCTTTCGAGATGACACGCTTCTCCGGCATCTCGTACAGTTGATACTTGATGGATGAACTACCACAATTCACCACCAGCACTTTCATCGCTCGATCTCCTCTCCCCCTTGACCGCCGAAGCGGTTCCTTGCCAAGTCGACTTCACTCTTCACTCTTCACGATTCATCACACCTGTGCCAGGCAGATTGCCGTCGTCGCCACGATGTCGTCGACCGAGGCGCCGCGCGACAAGTCGCTGATCGGCTTGGCGAATCCCTGCAGGAAGGGACCGATCGCCTTGGCGCCGGCCATGTACTGGGTGAGTTTGTAGGCGATATTCCCCGAATTCAGATCGGGGAAGATCAGCACGTTGGCGTTTCCGACCACCTCGCTGGGCTGTTTGACTTTCTTCGCACCCACCGACGGGATGATGGCGGCGTCGGCCTGGAATTCGCCGTCGATCTTCAGGTCGGCTGCCCGTTGTTTGACCAGTACGAGAGCCTCGTTGACGTGGTCGACGTTGACGTGGGAAGCGCTTCCCTTCGTGGAGAACGACAGCAGGGCCACTCGCGGCTCCTCGGGGAGCAGTTTCCTTCCGCTCTTCTCCGAGGCGATGGCGATGTCGGCCAATTCCGAGGGAGTCGGTGCTATGTTGACGGCGCAGTCGGCGTAGATGAACGGCTTTTGCTTCTGGCCCTGAAAATCGGGGATGATCATGAGGAAGAAGCTCGACGGAGTGCGTATCCCTTCGGCCAGGCCGACGGTCAACACGCCCGCCTGGATGACGAAGGCCGTCGGCGCGGCGACTCCGGCGACCATCGAATGCGCGTCGCCCTGGGCCACCATCATTCCCCCGAAGTACAGAGGCCGTTTGACCATACGCCGGGCCACGTTCGGATTCAGGTCTCGCCCTTTCACATACGCCGCGGTGTACTCGTCGAGTTTGCCGCTCTGTGCCGGGTCGACAATCTCAATCCCGTCAAGCCCCACGCCCAAGGCGGACGCCTGCGCCTCGATCTTCTGGCGATCGCCGAGCAAGACCGCACTGGCAATGCCTTCATCCTTCATGCGGCGTGCGGCCGCAATGATGCGATCGTCTTGCCCCTCGGGGAGCACCACCGTGAGCGATCGCTGTTTTGCCTGCTCCATGAATCTCGATAACACGCTCATCGTTTTGCCTGCTCCGAAGAGGGTGAATTCCGGCACCAACGAGAACGCCCGGCCGCAGAGAGCATTCGAGCGGCACGCCGCCAGCCGCTCTCTCCGGCCCGAGATTTCTGCCGGTTAGAATCTTGGGGCGCCCGGTTTCTTCGCCTGGATCCAATCGTAGTACTCCCGCATCGTCAGCTTCGAGGCGGCCGCATCGTCGATGAACACCTTGGCATGCGGATGAAGCTGCAGCGCGCTGGCCGTGATCATGCTCGTCACCGGTCCTTCAATCATCTTCGCCACGGCGTCGGCCTTGTTCTCGCCGTTTGCCACCAGCAGCAGATGCCGGGCTTCGAGGATCGTGCCGACCCCCATCGTGATCGCGTAGATCGGCACCTCTTCCGCGCGGTCGAAGAATCGTGCGTTGTCCTCGATCGTCTGCCGCGCCAGCGTTTTCAGACGCGTTCGCGACGCCAAGGAACTCGTCGGCTCGTTGAATGCAATATGGCCGTCGGAGCCGATCCCCAGGACTTGCATGTCGATCCCGCCGCACTCCTTGATCCGATTCTCATACCACTGGCAGAAGGCCCGGTAGTTCTTGGTTGTGCCTGACGGGATATGAATGTGCTCTTTGGGCACGTTGATGTGCTTGAAGAGATTCTCGTACATGAAGTAGTGATAGGACTGAGGGTGTTCGGCCGGCAGCCCGACGTATTCGTCCAGATTGAAGGTCGTCACTTGTGAGAAGTCGAGCCCCTCGTCCTTGTGCATTCGCACCAATTCCCGGTAAAGCCCGATGGGGCTCGAACCGGTGGCCAGCCCGAGCACGGCGTTCGGCTTGGCATTGAGCAACTCGGCCACGAACTCGGCGGCCTGCTTGGAGAGTGCTTCGTAGGTGGGCGAGATTTTGACTTCCATTGTTCTTATCCCCGTCAGTTGTAACACGCCTTGCCTGCAGACGTCCCCTTACCGGAGGCAGAAGCAGGCGTTTCTGAGGTGGTTATTATCGCAAGCGATACAAAGTAGGTCAGATCGTTACTCGATGCAATAGTCCTGTTGGGGGGCGTAAAGAAGGCCGGTGCCGCCATGCCACGAGCGAGGGCAATTGCTGGTTGACACTCGATTCACTAAAATCCACCCTGGATGGCCCAGAACTGAAGTCATGAGCTCACCCGCCGGGTCCTGATGCATCGCCATGGGCCACTGAATTCATTTTCTATCATGCTCAGTAGTAAACAACCAGTCCTGCCCCTTCAACAATGCAAGATTCTCCGAATTCTGCGTAGCGAGGGACCGCTGAGCCGCTGGCAACTCCATCTGCGAGCCAAGCTCCGCCCTAACACCGTCGGCTCCCATGTGGCCGAACTCCTCCAGCAAGGCCTCCTCCGCGAACAACCGGCCGAAGCCAACGGGCCCGGACGCCCTCGCGTTCCGGTCACCATTGATACCGGCACTTTGCACGTCGTCGGAGTCGCCATCCGGCCGGGGCAGGTGGAGGCCTGCCGGCTGAATCTGTGTGGCCAAATGTTGGGAAAGGTCCACTCCCTGCCTGTTGCCACTCCTACCGACACGGTGTGTGTCGCGAAACGCCTTCTCGGCAAGGTAGCCAACGACCAGACCTACCTCGTCGGGCTCAGCACCACCGGTTTTGTCGATACGGCCGCTCGCCGCATACTTCTCTCGTCGGCGCTGCCCGACGAAAACGTCGCTTCGCTCGACTCACTCATCGACGTGGCCGGCGGACGGCGTCTGGCCGTCGAGAATGACATGCACGCCCTGGCAGCTCGCTGGCTCCAGGAGCATCATCGCCAACCCACGGAAGATGTTGTGCTCGTCTACCTCGAGGACGGGCAACTAGGCTCCGCCTTGCTCGTTCGAGGCGAACCAAACTGGGGGTGCCTGGTCGGCGGGAACGAACTGGGCCATACCACGTTGCCCGTGGAAACCGATCGCTGCTACTGCGGCAACGTGGGCTGCATGGAGAGGATCTGCTCCTCCGAGTTTCTCTGCCGGCAAGGAGCACAACGGCTGCCCCTGCTGGAGCACGTGAGCCGCTTCGACGGAAGCCAGCCCGAAATGAACCGGATGATCGAGCTGCTGTCGATCGGTCTGGCCAATTGCGTTAACTTCGTCCGGCCCCACCGGGTCGTCCTCGTCAGCCCGTTCACGCGGTTCAACCCGTTTACCGAAACGCTTGTCGGCGCGGTTCGCTCGCGTCTGATGAGGGCCCTAAGCGACCGCGTAGCTTTCCACTATTGGGACCAGGGAGCCAATTCCCCCGGCGAGGCCGCTGGCTGGCTGGCCTTGGCCGCGATTTACTACCCCCACTGGGCCAAGGCGATTCTGGAGCCCGCCGAAGGATGAAATGGGAGGAGAAAAAAGGTGACAACCTTCCGAATCGGCGTTCTGGCTGCGATTTGTCCGATCCTGTTCCTGGGAGCCGTGCACGGGCAGGATACCCAGGTGCTCTGCGATTTTGAGGACCCAGCCCAACTGAAACTCTGGGAAATCGGGTCGGGCACCCCGCGTCTCGCCTCCGAGGAGCCTCTCCAAGGGAAGCAATCCCTGGAAATCGCCTTCGACCCCAAGGCTCGTTACCGTGGGGCGTATCTCAACTCGTTTCGGCTTCCCAAGGATTGGTCGGCCTACGATGCGCTCGTCCTCGACGTTCTCAATCCGAGCCAGGAGCCGATGGATGCAAGCCTGCTGGTCGCCGATCGGGCCTGGGAGGAGTCGGGCGGCAGTTACTGGAACCGCCACAACAGCGGGCGGAGTTTTCCGCCCGGCCGGACCGAGTGGGTGATCCCGCTTCGAGGTCTCTATCGGGGTGAGGCCGGCAGCCGGAACAACGATATCAAGAGAAACATCGATCCCGACTCGATCGTTCGCATCGACTTCGGTTTCGGCGGACGCGGAAAGACGGGCCGCGTCGTGATCGATCACTTGCGGCTGGTGAAGACGGCTACGACCGAGAATGTCTGGGCGTTCGACTTCGGGCCGAAGGACCAGGCCGAAACGCTCGGGTGGACGCCCGTTTCTGATGGGACGCAATACAATGCCGAACGCGGGTATGGATGGGGACCGCAGGGTGGCACGCCCTGGGACGGTGCGGCACGCGATACGACCTTCGGTTGCTCGCTCCTGCAGGACTTCTGCGAGGGGGGCGGATATCGGTTCCGCGTCGACGTTCCGCCGGGCAGGTACTGCGTGACGGTCTGGTTCGAGAACTCCGGCTACTGGGGCGGCGAACAGGCAAAACACCGCAAGCGGAGCATTTCGCACAACGGCAAGGTCGTGTGGAACGAGACTCGACCGGATGGGCAGGCCCACGCTCTTTACCGTTTTGAGGAGGTCGAACCGATCGGCGTCGATCTCTGGGACGCGTACATGGCGGAGGAACTGGCCAAGCCGGCCACGTTCGACCTGGACGTTGCCGGCGACGGGCTGCAACTCCAGTTTCAGGCCGATGTGGCCTGGGGCAGCAAGATCGCGGCCCTCGCCGTTCATCCTGCCGAGGACACGGAGGCCGCGAAATGGCTGGCGGAACAAGTTCAGAAGGTCGCCGCCGAGTTTCGCGGAAAGGCCCTCTGTCTCGACCCGCCCGCCGCCGATTTTCAGCCCAGTCCCGCCTGGCAATCTGCCGGCTTCGTCGCCTGGCCCGTCGATATCGAAGGCGATGTCGCCCCCCACGCCACGCCAACCCGAAGCGTAAGCGAGAAAACCACGTCGACCCGACGCGTAAGCGAGAAAACCACATCAACCCGAAGTGCAAGCGAGGACAGTTCGCACGCCATTCCAGACCCTCAGGACCTGCAGCTTTCCCGCCTTGCCCTCCGCGGTGAGTTCGAACCCTTCTGCCTGGCGATCCGGCCGCTTCGCGACTTGGGCTCGTGTTCCCTCCAGCTCGAACCGTTCCAAGGTCCCGGCTCGATTACGGCCACGACTTCGGTCGTGTGGTACAACACGAGCCGCGATTTCGGCCGGATTGCCTACCACGTACGACCGCACACGTTGCGGGAGCAGCCCGCCGTCGACCTCCGCAAGGACCTGACTCGCGAGGTCGTGGTCACGGCACTGGTCCATTCTCCGGTCCCGGCCGGCGAGTACCGTGGGGCGTTGCGGATTGTCGATCCGAAAGGCGAACTGCTGCTCCGAGTGCCGCTGGAACTCACAGTCTCTTCGGCGGTCCTGGACCGCCAGACCGACTTCCTCATGGGCTTCTTCGGGCTCATGCCTCCGGACCCTGTGCCGGCGGAGGAGCGCGAGCGGATCCTGGACGAGACCTTGCGTCTGCTCCGCTCCCACGGCATGAACGCGGTTTCCGGCGGACCCAGCCTGCCAGTGGCGGGCTGGAACGACGGCCGCCCGCAGATCGACTTCGGCCAGATGGATCGGTTCATGGAGCGGCTCAAGGAACACGGGTTCGGCCGTGCGATCAACGGCTATGGCGGAATGCGACTGGCCGGGCTCCACGATGGGTACGTGCAGGGTGCGACGGGCCGCAAAGTCGAGGAGCAGAGCGGGTTGGCTTACCCGGAGGCGCTCAAGCGCGCCTGGCAGGCCGTCGACGCCCATGCCCGGCAGGCCGGTTGGCCGCTGATCTACTACGCCATGTGCGACGAGACCCGGGTGCGCCAGGTGGCGGAGGAGGAACTGAAGTTCATGAAGTTGATGGCGGACGTGAGCCGGGCGTTTCCCGAAACGCTTCGCACGAGCGGCAGCTACAGCGTTTCTTTCGATCGGCGGGCGGACGATCCCGAGGACATGCTCACCTGGCACCAGCGTTTCTTCGAGGCCTTGGACGTGAGCAGCCTCAACAACCACGACCCAACCGTGATGGCCGAAGCGGAAAAGCTGCGCAAGGAGATCCACATCTACAACCAGGGCCGGACGCGGTACAGCTTCGGTCTCTACCAGTGGAGCGAATATCAGAAGGGAGTTCGCGCCCGGTGGCAGTGGCACTTGAACGTCCTGCACGGCTACCAGTTCTTCGACCTGGACGGCCGCGAGCCCGACACGGCCATGATCTGCTACGGCCGCAACCAGATCTATCCGACCATCCACTTCGAGCGTTGCCGCGAGGGCGCCGAGGATTTCTATCTGCTGCAGACCCTCGCTCGGCGGATCGAGACGCTTCGTGCCGGCGGCGCCGACAGCGAGGAGCTTCGGGCGGCCGAAGAGCTTCTCGAATCGGCAACCGCCTCGGTGGCGTTGAATCAGCGTCAGCCGCCCGAGGGTTATGATGCGGACGGGATGAAACGGGCGTTGGTGGAGGCGTTGGAGGGGCTGCAGTAGAGAATGAGTGTCGGGGGTCGTGAGTCGGGTGACGGAGTTCCAAATCACGCGCAACGTAGCGAGGTGGGGACTGTCCCGATTTTTGTGGCAGGATGCCGCAAAAATGGGACTGTCCCCTTCCGGCCGATCACGAGCACAAAATTCCGTACACGCTCGCGAGATGGACGCGTCCTGAGTGACGTATACTGCCTCCCTCCGACACACCAACCCAACCTCGACCCACCCGGTCCGGACGCCGCTCTCTTCCCCATCGTCGCGTGCCATCGCGCCGAACAAACCCCTCGCCACTCTCTCTTTTCCCCCCACCTGTTCAATTCCTGTATTGACTTCCCTCGCCACATATGTATACTAACGTACATTCAATAGACTACACCCATACTTCTCGCCCGCCCATGGCAATTCCCTTGTCGTCCATTCCCTTGTCCAGTACCCCCAGCTTCCACCGCGGACCCTTTCCGTCCGCCATCACGTGGTTTCCCACAGAAGCCAGGCCCCTCTTTCGAGCCGTAGTGTCAGAAAACATGAAATCGAGGAAAAGTTGACGCCACTCAGCCTCGCCAGAAGCGACCGCCAACCTAGTTTAGCCCCCGATCCGCCGGCGGCCTGCCACACCCAACCCGAAGCGCAAGCGAGGACCGCAACCGCACCACTTCCTTGCCCCCTCGCGACGGACAGGGTATTTGGAGTGCGTGCGACTCGTCGCCGCTTTTCGGTTGTCGTCCGGATCCTCGCAGACGCGGGAATGACGGTTGACGGAAGAATTCGCTCGAGAATCACGCAACGTTGTTGAGCGACGAGGCCGGGAACGGCCGGGTCAGTGGTGGGGGCGTCGGCTGCGTTCATGGTTGGGCTCCACGTTAATCTGAGGCTGACGGGACAAAAAAAGCCCGTCGAAGAACGGCGGTCGTTCCTGGACGGGCTCGCGCCAGTACTCGCGGATTGGGTGTGCGTGCCTGGATCGATACCTGGAGGGGCCGCGAGGTGTCATTCTCGGGCTTTTCACTTACGATACAGTAGTATACATATTTACAGAAACAATGCAATACAAAAATTGAACAGGTGTACAGTTTTTGGGGAAGTCGGGTTTCTGGTGGGGGGCGGGCATCGCCAGGGATTTGAGTATCCACGTTCCGATTTCCAACGAAAGCCTCAAGGTCCCCTACGGCTATCAGAACGGGCGATTCAACCTGATTCAGCCCGTTACCTTCCAGTCGAAGCAGCCAGGCTACACGATCGGCAAGGCTTGCCGGTTCGCAGTTGAAGGCCGCTCCCTGTACTCGGAGCCGCACCCCGAGTATGGCGATTTGGAGCTTGCTGTGGTGGGACGCTTCTTGTCCCAGCCCACGGACACGAGCACCGACGTGCGTCGAATTCTCACCGAGCATCAAGTGCAGCTCGACACGGAAGACACGGCGTCACTACTTCGAGGGGCGATTGACACGAATGAGCAGACCCTGAAGGTCGGCAGCCGACTCGATGGCCGCGTGAATACGGGCCGCTTGGCTCGCAAAGTCCGGGGCGACGGTGCATACGATGATCCCCGCATGACCGGGCTGCACTTGATGAAGACGGATGAAATGCTTCCGGTTCAGGGTCAGTCTCGCCACCGATCAGGCCTCCTCATTCTCGCGAATCTGGCGATCGATATCTTCGCGGTGGCCACGGACGAACGCCCAGGCCGCTACCAGATCTTCCGCCCGAAGAGTGGGATAGCTTCGCAGAATCTCCGCCTCGTTGACCCCCTGCCGCCGCATCTGCTCCAGAATCCAGACGGGAACCCTGGTCCGTACGATGCAAGGCTCGCCCCCACAGACCCCCGGTGTGCTTTCGA